>NZ_JBEPNG010000003.1:0-564984 GCF_040546165.1 Sphingomonas sp. UYEF23
TCTTTCAGACGACCCGCGCAGTTCGAAAACCGCATGGACCGTCCATTACGTATGGATACGTGAAGGACATATGAGAACGACTTAGCTTTAACCGAGCTACCAACGCCTTGAAAACGTTGGACCCGGAGCCGCCGCCCACATGTCCCTTCATCTAAACCAACAATGTCAAAGAGCGCAAAATACCGACGCTAAGGAAATGCCCTCTTTTCAAAGAGCCCCTCGGCGCCGACAATTTGGTGACTGCAGAAGCGAACCGTCCGGTCCGTCGCTGCGGTGACACCCCTCTAGGTCCACGCCCTGATTCGGTCAAACCCTTTTTTGCACTTTTCTTGCAATCCCGCGTCAATCCCGCAGAAACGCTTGGGTTTAGGCTCCTTAAAGGCTTTGCGGCTAAGGGTTGCTCCATGACCGCCGCCGCCGACGCCCCGATTCCCGCCACCGAATCGCTATCCAATCAGGTGCGCAGTGCGGTGATCTGGCGTTCGGGCAGCCAGATCCTCGCGCAGCTGGTGCAATGGTCCTCGACCTTCCTCGTCATCCGCATCCTCAACCCGCACGATTACGGGCTGTTCGCGATGACCGGCGTGGTGCTGGTGTTTCTCAACATGCTCAACGGCTACGGCCTGGCGAGTGGGTTGATCCAGAAGCCGCAGGTCACGCCACGCGACATCCGCCAGCTGTTCGGGATGCTGCTGCTGCTCAACGGGCTGCTTGCCGCGGCGCAGGTGTTCATCCTCGCCCCTGCCGCCGCCGCTTACTATCGCCAGCCGATCGTCGCGCACATGCTGCAGGTCCAGGCTTTGCTCTATGCGACCACCCCGTTCATCGCGCTGCCCTACGCGCTTCTCTCGCGTACGCTCGACTTCAAGCTGCAGGCGCGCGTCAACATCCTTGCCTCGATCGCCAGCGCAAGCGCCGCGCTCGGCGGCGCGTTGGCTGGACTGGGCGTGTGGACGTTGGTGCTCGCGCCACTCGTGTTGTTCGGCGTGCGTGCCATCGGGATGACGATCGCCGCAAAGTCGCTGGTCTGGCCGAGCTTCGACTTTCGCGGATCAGGCACGCTCGCGCGCTATGGCGGGGTGATGGCGATCGGCCAGCTCTTCTGGTTCGCGCAGAGCCAGGCCGACGTGTTCATCGCCGGCCGACATTTCTCACCGCACGAGCTCGGCCTCTATACCGAGAGCCTGTTCCTGACCCAGGTGTTCGTCTCGAAATTCGTGCCGCCGCTCAATGAAGTCGCCTTCTCGGCCTATGCGCGGATCCAGCATGACAGCGCGGCAGTCGCCGCGGCGTTCGACCGGTCGGTGCGGATCGTGATGCTCGCGGCGCTCCCCTTCTATTTCGGGCTGGCAGCGACCGCGCGGCCGCTGGTCGACGCGGTACTCGGCGACAAATGGAGCGGGACCGCGCCGGTCGTCCATCTGCTCGCGCTCGCGATGCCGTTCATGACCTTGCAAGTGCTGCTGCAACCCGCCTGCGATGCGCGCGGGCGCCCCGGTATCGGCGTCGGCAACGGCGCATTTGGCGCGCTGGTGCTGTCGAGCGGCTTCCTCGTCGCGGTGCAATGGGGCGCGACTGGCCTCGCCACCGCGTGGATCCTCACCTATCCGATCTATCTCGGCTTCAGCCTGTGGCGCTCGCTTCCCGTGATCGGGACCAACCTTCGCCGAATCTTTCACGCGATCTCGCCGGCGCTGTGCGCGGCAACCGCGATGGCACTGTGCGTCACCTTCGTGGCGGCGCTGCTCCCGCCGCTACCCGACTGGCCCGACCTTGCGATCCTCGTGACGACCGGTGCGATCGTCTATGTCGGCTGGCTGCTCGTGTTTTCGCGCGGCGCGGTGCGAGAGCTCATCGCGGTGGTGCGCAAGCAGCCGATCCCGACCTGACCCTCACGCCGACTGGATGTAGCTGCGCATCGCCTCGGCATCGGCCTCGATCTTGTCGATGCGATATTTGACGAGATCGCCGATCGAGACGAAGCCGACCACGCGGCCCTGCTCGACCACGGGCAAATGCCGGATCCGCCGCCGCGTCATCAGCGACAGTGCGCCGATCACCGCTTCGCCCGGGGCGACGGTGATCGGCGGCGCGGTCATCGTGTCGCCGACGCTGCGCGTCATCGCAGCGCCGCCATGCGCGGCGATCGCGTGGATCACGTCGCGTTCGGAAAAGATGCCGACGACCGCATCGCCCGCCATCACTGGGACCGCGCCGACGCGGCGCTCGGCGAGCAGCGCGACCGCGTCGCCGACGGTCTGCTCGGCGGTGATCGAGACCACCTCGCCGCCCTTGGTGCGAAGGATTGCCGCGATCGTCATTGGCTCTCTCCTGTCTGCGCTCGTCAGCCGAGTCTCTCAGGCGCTGGAGGATTCCACGTTTGGCAGCGCTTGGGAAGCCGCGCCCCGCAATCGCTAGCGATCGGCCGATACGCGATAGCCCAGCCCGCGCGTGGCATTGGCGGGAAGCTCGATCGCCCAGACCAGCTTGCCGTTGGTGTGCGTCAGCGCGCTCGTGGGATGCGACACACGCGGCGCAATCCGCGGATCGAACTGCAACTCGAACCGGACGGGATGAGGATTGGCGTTGCGCAGGGTCAGCGCGACGTCTTCCCACGCCTTGCCGCGATTGGCGCTGCTCTCGGGCGGCGTCGTCTCGAGCGTGACTTGCGTTGCGACGGCGAGCTTCGCCTCGACCAGCTCACCGACCGCCTTGTCGTCGATCGCCCCTTCGCCGATCAGCACGGCGGCATCGCCGCGCGGCTGAAACACCGCGACCGGCCCGGCGGGAAGCGGCACGCCGAGCCCCTTCGCCCTACGATTGAGCGCGCGCAGCGTGAGGTGCGGCGCGCCGGCCTCGCCCGCCGCGTCGACCGTCGCGACATACACGATATCGATCGGCACGGCTTGCCGATCGAGCAACGCCACCTGTTTCTGCGCGAGCGCTGCGACCGTCGTGCGATCGGGCACGCGGTAGAGCTTGAGGTCGCCGAGATCCTCCTGCGTCACCCGGCGCGGCGCGCGCATCGCCATTCCGGTCACGACGATATCCATTGTCTCGGCTGGCGGCGGCGGGGGCGGTGCGCCGGGCACCAAATCCGCGATCGGGTGCGCAAAGCAGTGAAACGTCAGCGGTGCACTGCCGCGCGCATATGGATAGGGCGCGCGGTCCTCGCGCTCCACGCGCCCGGCGACGACCATCGTCTCGGCATCGGCGAAGCCGGTCGAATCGCTGCTGGCGAGCGTGACCCAGGCGAGCAGATCGGCGCTGCGGCCGTCCGGCTTCAGCGTCGCGACGTAGTTCGCCTGCCAGTCGAAACCCCAGGCAAGATACGACAGCGTGATCGTGACGGTCGCAGCGCGCGGCGAGTCGAGCGCGACCGACAAAGTCGGTTTGGACGACAGCCCCGGCGCGATGCCATTATAGACCAGCGTCTCCGTGGCCGGCCCGCAATCGACCGCGACCACGCCGTCGCGCGTCTGGACGATCGCCGCGCCGTCGGGGCTCGACCGGATGATCGCGGGTTCCTCGACGCTCTGCTTGGCGATGGTGCGGCGGAGCGTGACGGGGCGGCCGAAAGTCCCCGCGTAGAGGCTGCGCAGCGACAGCAGCTCGGCATCGAGATTCTTCTCGCGAACGCCATTCGGCAACCCGGTGACGATGGCGCTTTCGGGCAGGATCCCCGCCGCGACACCTTCGAAGCGGAGCGTGGTGCGCCCAGCCGGGATTGCCACGCGGCGCTGCTCGGTGATCAGCGCATAGCCGCCCAGCCAGCTTAGATCGATCGGCGAGTCCGCCGATCGATCGGGCGCGCGGTAGATTGTCACCGCAACGCGGTCGGGCGCGGGCGAGACCGTCTGCGCGGGCGCCGCGCGCGCGACGACCGCGACGAGCAGCACGCTCAGCCATCGCAGCGCGCGGCGCACCGGGCTCAGTACCGCGTGTCGAAAGTCGCGGTCACGCTCGCCGTGCCATTGGCGGGGACGCGGACGTGCCACACCACCTCGTCGGCGGTGACGCGCTCGCTCGGTTGGTTCTCCGTCACGACGCGGGTGTCGTGCCACCAAGTGTCGAGCCCGTCCTGCGCGACATCGACGACCGCTTCGGTCGCGCGCGCATTGGTCAGCGTGTAGCGCATCGTCGTGCGCCAGCGATCCGCCGAGATCCGCTCGCGCTTTTCCACCACCGGAAGCATCTTCACGTCGAACGCCTCGCCGGTCTTGAGCGCGAGCCGCGAGCCCATCGGCGTGTGCGGGATGGCGCTTTC
Organism: Sphingomonas sp. UYEF23; assembly: GCF_040546165.1. Taxonomy (NCBI): domain Bacteria; kingdom Pseudomonadati; phylum Pseudomonadota; class Alphaproteobacteria; order Sphingomonadales; family Sphingomonadaceae; genus Sphingomonas; species Sphingomonas sp. UYEF23. The sequence goes on from NZ_JBEPNG010000003.1 coordinate 4,268, forward strand.
GCCGATGAATTGCGGCGCGCCGCGCGCATCGCGCATATAGACGCGGACGATCCCAGCGGGGAGCGCATCGCCGAGCCCGCCGTCGCGCGACGAACTGAAGGTCAGCACGGTGTCGACGCTCCTCGCTTCGCTCTGCGTCGCGAGCCACGGATTGCGATAGAAATACGCCTTGGCGGCGGGCGACCCGGCGACGTCGAGAAAGCTGACTTGCTTGGTCTGCGCGTTGGCAATCGTGGTGCGCTCGGCGAGCGGGTAGAGGTAGAAATCGCCGAGTTGTTCGCGGTTGGCGGTCTCGGTGCCGGGCTGGTTGCCGCGCGGCGTGGTCGGGCGCGCGGAATAGCGCGGGCCATTGTCGTCCTCGGCGCTGCCGACCGATCCGGCGACGAGCAGCGTCTTGGCGGCGGTGAAGGTCGTGCCGCTGGTGTTGTTCAGCGTGATCCAGCCCTGGACGTCGAGCTTGCCCGCCTTTTCATCGAACAAGGCGACATAATCGGCCTTCCAGCCGAGCCCGCGCGACAGATAACTGAGCGTCGCCGGGCGCGTCCCCGCCGCATCGCTGTCGAGCGTGACCGACAAGGTCGGGCGCGCGCGCAGATTGGGCGGCAGCGTCGGGAAGATCACGCGACCGGCGCTGCGGTCGAGCACTTCGATCCGGCTGCCGATCTGGACGATCGTGCCACCATTGTTGGCGAGCACGCGGGCCTCCTCGCGCGTCTCGGCGCCGGTCGCGGGGTTGGTGCGGACAAGCGTGACGGTCTGGCCGACCGCCTTGTCCATCAGCTTTTGCGGCGAGAGCAGGTCGTAATCGAAATTCTGCTCGACGATACTCGCGCCCGTTGTCTTGAGCGTGACCGTTTCGGGGCGGATCGCGGCGGAGACGTCGGCGAAGTCCTGGCGACTGCGGCCGCGCGGGAGTGCGAGCTGGCGCGTGTCCTGGATCAAGGCGAGATCGTTATTGTAGATCGTGACCGCGACGTCGCCCTGCCCCGAGCGCGCACCTTCGTCTTGCGGTAGGGCGGTGGTCTGCGCGCAGGCGAGCGCGGGGGCCCACAGCATCGTCGTCGCCAGCCAGATCCGCATGTCGCCTCCCCACTTCGTATCTCGGGGAATAGGCTAGGAATATAACGACGGTGTTACAATCCCTTCGCTGCGGCGAGCGTGTGGGACGCTCACCCCGGCGCGCGGCCGGGGGGTATAGTGATAGGCAGCTAAAATCGTATTATTGACCACACAAAGATTTTCCAGTGGGAGCCGCAGACGGATTGCGGCCACTTGCCGTCAGGCGGTGTTATCAGCTGACAATTGTCGGCACCTGTCAGTACGACACATGTGCTGGCGTCGACAGATAGCAGCTTTGCGAAACACCATAGCGTGTCGACCGCCCGAGCTTGGCTCTGAAGCCATCGTAGATCATGTGTGAAAAGTCGTCGCTCTCAATGCAAGAACGAAGACAAACCGAGTTTACTTCGGAAGCACGTGTTGAACCGGGTAGGATGCCTTGGCGATCGCAAATAGGGAGCTCGCGCAATGGGCAAAATCGAGCGTCGTCTTATTGCCTGTTATCGCCTTGCCATCAACGGTGTCGATGACATTTAGGTCGATATCGACTGGGATGTCGTCTCCCCCGGCTGACCGATTGAAGAGAATGCGCAGGCCGTTCGTTTTGCTGAGGCGTTCGAGAACGTCAACAAACGCATAGTCAAATCGGTAACCCGCAATAAGGCTGCCGTCCGACTCTCCGGCCTGTTGGACAAATCTCGAGGAGGCCGTGTTGCCGTTCAGGCCCGCCAGACTCATCGAATACGGAGCGACCGCGCGGCTCAAGGTGTTCGTGCCGTCAAAATCATGCAGGATAAGCTTTAAGCTACCGAACAGAGGTTTGTCGGGCATCTGCTCCATAAAGAAACTCCCGGTAATACCCACCACCTGGCCAGGATGGTAATAAGTATCCGGCGCGGTCGCGATGAAGTTAATTTCGCAGCGCTCCAGCTTTCCGTCCACGGTGGCGGCGTCCGCATGAGTCAAAACCGTGGTCGCCTGAAGCAGCATGGCGATCGTCAGGGCCGCAAAGGACATCAAATTCTCCAGCGTCGTTCGACACATTCTACCGCGGCGGTCTTAATCAAATGTGTTATCAGCGTGGTTGGCGTTTTTTTGGACGTTCTGTTGCCGCTCGCGAGGCGAACAAACGTCCGCTCGCCGCACAATAGGCATCGTAGCAACGGCAGGATTTGAGCAAGTCCGAGCGGCAATGTAACGGCCGAAACGGGTGATTCTAGCCTGACCGCTTTTCCGCCCGAGCGCAAAAGGTCGGCGCCCGGGCACGATCGGCGCCCGAAAAGAGACTGAACGGCAATTCGTGGTGGGAACCTGCCGCTAGCGGCTTCGGAATATTCCGTTGATGACAAGGTTGATCATCCAACCGAAAGCCACGGCCGTCGCAGCGATGACAGCGAGGTCAGAGACGAGGGGCCAAAGTACGCCGGCGCAGTGAGCAGCTTCATCTGCACAAACAAGACTGCCACCCACGACGCTGATAGCAACCCACGCAAGCGCTAGCGGCCCCGCAATGAAGCAAGCGACTGCCACGCCCCAGCTCCTGCCTCTCTCATTGCGATAGCTCATGGTCAAAGAATGCAGCGGACGCTTAATGTCCGCAATTGGGCGTTAGCTGCCATCGAGCCCGTAGAGCTAAAAAGATACCTTTTCTCGGGCCTCGTCCCTCGGCCCCCGATTAACCAAAGCATCGTCTTGCCACATAATCCGAAAGTCGATCAGCTTGATATGGACTGTCACATCGGGGCCGTCATCGAAGTAAGCGGATGCCCAGTTGGTTTCAAAGGGCAGCGTTTCGCCGTCTGCGTGCTTTACGGGCTCGACTAAGCTCCAATTAAATGTGCCGAATGATGCGTGGAGTGGCCGTCCGTATTTCGCTGTCAGCTTGGCCTTCAGATCGTGCATGAACGCCGCGTCTGGTCTGAACCGCCCCAAGTGCTGTGAGGAATCGACTCGGTAAATTCGTCCCAGCCGTGTGACGCCAAAATCGTATTCGATGCCGTCTCGGACGGTCTGATATTGATCGTTCCCGATGTTGGTCACTGACGACAGCTTGGTAGGGTCCCTGATGTTCATGCCAAGGGTAAAGCCTCCAATGTCTCGGGCCTTTGTCGCCGAGCGCATGGTTTGACCGCCTCCGGCGGCGAGGCTGGTCGCTCCAGTCATATCAGGTGTCGAGGCGCACAGCGTCATCAATATCAGGGGGGCGATGCGAAACATGTTCGTCTCCGATTATCCAACGGATGAACGATATCCCGAAGAAGTTAATTAGAGGGATATAGGCAGTGGTTTATTGGGCGGTAAAAAGCGCCCTGTCTGGCAATGCGCGGACGCAATCTTGTCGGTTTGAACCTTCGGCGTTTGCGAGTTGAGCGCGACATTTCGCAGGAACGCCTAGCGTTCGATTCGGGCGTGGATAGGTCCTACCTGGGCGGCATGGAGCGCGGAGAGGAAAACCCGACCGTCGATATTCTCGATAAAGTCGCCTTCACATTGGCTGTTCCAATCGGCCAACTGTTCGCAGAAACTGAAGGTGAGGTCGCGAAGGGTTTGAAGCGCGGACGTAAATCCGCGGCACGCTAGCCGATTAGGCTAGCTACCTTACGCGCCAATTGCGGCGATAGACGGCAGGCGCCGTTGGTTCGAATGACAAAATCGGCAGCGGCGAAGTTGTTGGTCTTTATGAAGTCGAGAATTCGTGCATCGATGCGTGGTCGCTCCGGCTCGACCAAATCAAGGACGAGCGCGGGGCTTCCACGCTTGCTGTTGTGCATGATCCCTAACGTCGGATCGTAGCCGTCCGCGACTGCCTGTATCTGCATCTGCGCCAACTTCACAGCATAGGCATAGTTCAGCATGGCGTTGACCGGATGCGAAGCGTTGCGATTTTCGGCCTTCACCCCGGTCGCGAGCGAGCTACGCCCTGCATATGTTTGCCACCCATCGGGGACCGGACGGCGCTGCGTTCCGGTCCAAGCGATCGGCATTCCGTGCCACGCCGCGAAATAGGCCGAAGCGCATTCACCTTCGATTGCGAAAATTGCGTTGATATCGTTGAATGTCTGGTGACCAAGCCGATCGGCGCCAGCGCGGGCTTTCTCGATCGCGATTTCTCTGGCGCGAGAGGATTCGAATTGCGTCTCTAGCGTTGCAAGGCTGGCAATTAGCTTTTGCCGGATAATGTCAGCCGCGAAGGCAAGCCGCTTGGCTTCGTCCGCGCGGGTATCGTGTTGCCACTGGACCCTGTCACGATCGGCGGCATAGCCGGTACCACTCGCCACCGTCGCAATTTCGCCGGACCATTTCACGCGGGCAAGCGCGACGCCTTGCTCCGCCAACCATGACAACACGTCGAAGGATAGCGTGCCACTCCCGTCGAGCAACAGGATACGCGTCGGCAAATCGAGGTCGCGCGGGAAATAGCGATATTGTGCTTGCTGTTGCGGGTAATGTGTAAAGCCGTCGCGAATGACCAATGCGCCGTTTTCAATTCGCATTGAAACGCCGTGGCCACACAATATCAGAGGTGCGGGATTGCGTTGGCGCAGGCGGCGCTTTGGCAGAATTGCCGATGTTTCGGCAATCCAATGTTCGGAGCGTTCAGCCCAATCATCGGCGTCGCCGAACAACGGATTTGCGTCGTGATACATCGGTGTAACCTATAGGAATCGCTATCGATTGTCGCGGTCGATTAGCGGTTAATGCCGTACCGATTTAGTGATAACGCAATGTTCAATGTCGCGCGGGTAGATAGCGGAATATGGTATCGGCTCGATCTCTCGCCCTATGGCAAAGCGGCATTTCGTTGTCCGAGGCTTGGCGAGAATTCGCTGATCCGAGAGAATCGGCGCGGCTTGATAAGCCGTCGGAATATAGCGCGGCAGCAAATACCATTTCGGACGAAATGACCGTCCCGGAACGTCTCATGGGAGCAATCAACTGTTTTTCGAAAATTGGAGATGCCCTTCTGCAAAAGCGCAAATTGAAGGAATCGCTAAAAAAGGAATTGCTAGACCGGTTATATAACGGCGATTTGACCGCAACCGCATATCGTGAAGCTCCCTCGACAAGCGCCAGCCCAGTAAACCTGGCAGCGGACGATTTTGAATCTGCCGAGGCAGATTGGGAAAATGCTAGGCTATTCATCAATGGCAAAACATTTGGCCGCGTTCGCATTACCGACGAATATACAACCGAGCCTGCAAAACTGCCGAAATCGAGGCGGGGTCGGCCCGGATCGACCGCTGTTATCGATGCCGCAATCGATAGGCTAATCGCGAAATGCGTGGACATTTCGGGAATGCCCCGCGCCACCGCCGCGCAATTAATCCGCAAAGAATTAAATATCGATCATAGGTCGGGCGACGGCTTTTCCGATATCAATTTAGCGAAGCGTATTACCGCGAAATGCGGAATAAAAGCCTATTCGGAATAACGATTTAGCGTTCGATTTTTGAGCATATGATGATTCGATTCATGCTCTGATTCTCGCTTGTTTGCGGGGCAGCCCAGTCATTCCGACTCGGCTGTCCGGAACAGTGCATCATGACGCGGGAGCGTGATTACAAAGCTGAATATGCCCGACGCATCGCCAGCGCGGCCAAGCGCGGGCTGAGCCGTCCGCAGGGTCGCGGCCATGCGCGGCACCATGAAGCGCCTGCACGCCCTCGGGTGGCAAAGGCAGCGGTGCCAGATGACCGGTTGGAACTGGCGCTTAAAACGTTTCGACAGACCGGCAACCGCGCCGCTGCTGCAAAGTCGGTCGGCGTTGCTCCCGAACGGCTGCGTCGCTTTCTGCGCGAGAATGTCCAGATCGAGGGGCGCGGTCGCACCCTCAAAATCATTGACGATCGCATCCGCGAAATGCCGGTCATATCGGGCGGCAAGGTGTCGCTCGTTCGGCTGCGCGGGTTTGATCAGTCCTCGCTTAACGGCGCGCATATCAATGCCGTCAAAGAATTCCTCGAAACCAACGATGTTCGCGTGTTGGCTCCGTTCGCGGGCCGGTCGGTCATCGATGCGCGCGGTGTTTCTCACCCGCTCGAAACCCGACCCAACACGCTCCGCCGTCTCGCCCATGCCGGGGACGAGCTTTTCCACGAAATCTACCGGCTTATTCTTTGAAAGGACTGTCTATGAATACGATCGATATTGCCCGCGAAACCCGCAAACAGCGGCGTTTGGAAACGCTCGGCTCGAACGAACCGCGCTGTGCCAAATGCGGCGATGCCCGGTGGCAATGCCTAGAATTGCACCACGTTGCCGATCACGGACAGGATGACGCTACGGTCTGCGTCTGCCGGAACTGTCATCGTGTTTTGAGCGATCTGCAAAAGGATCATCCACCGGTCGATCCTCACGCCGACCCGCTGTTGAAAGCGATCGGACATTTCCTGGTGGGGCTGGTCGATATGCTCCGCATCATCGTGGAGAAACTGCAAGAGTTTGGCTTGGCTCTGATCGCCCGCGCCAGCTTGGTTGAGGGAGCCCCGAAATGAACGGCTTTCTCACCCCGCCAGTGACCGACGAATTGCCGGTCGCGCTGCGTGCCTATGCAGCACCGACCTTCAGAGTGTTGCCGGATCAGAATGCAGCACCCCCAAAAGCGCCGCGCAAATCGTCTGTCATGCCATCGTCGGGCCGTGTCCTAATCTTCGATACGGAGACGACGAGCGACGCGGCACAATCGCTGCGTTTCGGCACCTATCAATATCGCAGCGGTGACACGCTGGACGAATCCGGCATCTTTTACGACCCGGAGGGCGTTACCCCGGACGATCTTATCACGCTACGTCGGTATGCAGATGCGAATGGTTTGATGCTCCGTACCCGCGAAGAGTTTGTGGATGCGGTTTTTTTCGCTCAGGCCTATCAGCACCGCGCCACCATCGTTGGGTTTAATCTGCCGTTCGATATTGCCCGTTTGGCAATCCGGCACGGCACCGCACGGGTGCCACTCGATAGCGAAACGGCGACGATGCGTGGCGCGTTCACCTTCGCCCTGTCGCGGCAGAAAATTTATCCGACGATCCGCATCAAGCATATGTCGCAAAAGGCGGCATCGATCTCCTTCGCCGCGCCAATGCGGCAGCCGGATAGCCGTGGCCAACGCAATCGCGGCATTCGATCGGGCATCCGGCGCGGTCATTTCGTTGACGTGAAAACGCTCGCCAATGCGATCTTTGCACGTGGGTTTTCGCTATCGTCATTGTCGCAATTCTTGCAGGCGCGGCATCCCAAACTCGATTTCGATGAATTCACAGGGCCTGTGACCGAAGACATGCTGCGGTACGCTGTCCGCGACGTGCAAGCGACGTGGGAATGCTATGCCGAACTGATCGATCGTTTCGCCAAATTGAACCTCACCCGCACGCTCGCAGAAAAGGTTTATAGCGAAGCGAGCATCGGCAAAGGCTATATCCGCGAAATGGGCATCGTCCCGTGGCGCGAAGCGCAGCCCGATATTCCCCGGCATATCTTAGCCCGGATCATGTCGAGTTATTTTGGCGGTAGGTCGGAGGTGCGGATACGGCGCGAAATCCGCCAAGTGATGCTCTGTGATTTTCTGTCCATGTACCCAACCGTTTGTACCCTGATGGGGCTTTGGCGGTTCGTGATCGCAGACGGCATGTCGTGGCAAGACACGACAGATGAAACGCGGGCCGTCCTTGATCGGATCGATTTGGCGGCGCTGCAATCGCAAGCGACATGGGGGCAGTTGACGACGCTGGTCCGGGTTTTGCCTGACGCCGACATTTTCCCCGTCCGTGCCGGATATGAAAGTGAAGCCACAACTACCATTGGTGCAAACTATCTGAGTGCTGATTGGCCGTTATGGTTCACCCTGGCCGACTGCATCGCCGCGAAATTGTTGTCCGGGAAAGCGCCAACAGTTGTAGAAGCGATGACATTTTCACCAGGCGCGGTGCAGCCCGGATTGCGTTCGATCAATATAGCGGGAGCGCCGGAATACGGGGTCGATCCGGTAACGACCGACTTTTTCAAACGCGTCATTGAGCTTCGCCAATCTATCAAACGTGACATGAAGGCGGCAGTAGGTGACGAGCGAATCCGGCTCGACACCGAACAGCACGCTCTCAAAATCTGCGCGAACTCGACCAGCTACGGCATTTGGATGGAGGTCAATGTCGAGACGCGTCCATTCCGCAAAAGCGTGACCGTGCATAGTGCGACGTGCGATCCGTACAGCTTCACGACCGACAAAGCCGAAATGCCGGGGACATACTTCCACCCGCTATTGGCGACTTTGATAACCGGCGCGGCACGACTGATGCTCGCCGTCGCGGAGCGGATCATTATCGATCAGGGTTTGGAGTGGTCGTTTTGCGACACGGACAGCATGGCAATTGCCAAGCCGGACGCCATGGCACCGGACGAGTTCGCACAGCGGAGCGCTACGGTGGTCGCTTGGTTCGGCTCGCTCAACCCGTATGAGTTTGGCGGGTCGATTCTCAAAAGCGAGGACGTGAACGCGTCACTGGCGACGGGCAAGCCGGAGCCGCTGCATTGCCTAGCAGTCTCGTCCAAGCGCTATGCGTTGTTCAACTTTGCGGCGGACGGTACGCCGATCATGCGTAAAGTCTCGGCGCATGGCTTGGGCCATTTATTGAAGCCCTACGACGCGAGCAATGCCCCCGCCAACCTGCCCGTCCCCGACGACTCGGTTCTTGGCGATGGTATCGAGCGCTGGCACTGCGACCTTTGGCATCACATCGTCGTCGCCATGCTCGGCGACACACCCGAACAAGTTCGGCTCGATTATCATCCGGCGCTGCGGAACCCAGCGATCAGCCGTTATTCTGCTACGTCGCCGGAATTGCTGGGGTGGTTCAAACGGTACAACGCGACCCGCTCCTATCGCGATCAGGTTAAGCCGTTCGGCTTCCTGCTATCGATGACTGAGAAGTATCGCCTTGGTCGCGAGCGCGTCGTTACGACACCGACGAAGGGGCGACGCAAAAAGATCAGCAAGATGAAGCCGATTGCGCCGTTCGACACCGATCACGCAGTCGCCCTTGCATCGGCATTCGACCGGGATACGGACCAACCGGCCCCCATGTCTGCGCTCAAAACCTACGCCAACGCGCTTTCGCAATATCACCTTTCACCAGAGTCGAAGTTTCTCAATGCCGATTATGATGACCGAGGGACGACCGTTCGGCGGCACGTGCATATGACCGAGACGCAGCATATCGGGAAGGAATCGCACGATTGGGTGCGCCAGGCCGTCCTTGGCCTGAGTATCGATAGTGAAATCGCCTATGGCGTCTCGACCGATGACGTTGCCAGTGGGCTTCGTGTGTTCGTCGATCAATTCGGAGAACGGATGGTAGCGAAAGCGCTTGGCATATCAGACGCACAGTTGAGGGTGCTGGCTTCTGGCGCACCAATCTCACAGACCGATAGGCTGGCACGCAAGGTCGCGTTGCGATTGCCTGCCGCGCTTCGCCTGTGCGCCAAGCTCAGCCATGATCGGCACGCTGAACTGCATCGGTTGCGCGAGGCGGTTGAACGCGATGGGCTGCGCGAGACGGGTCGACGGCTCGGGCTGGACCCATCAAATCTGCGAAGACAGCTTGTGAGACACTGACGTCGAACGGGGCGGTAGGCAGTTCGGCTCCCTCCCGCTTCATCAAACGTCTCTGAAACTGTTGAATAAATGCCACTAATGGGCGTCCGTTCGCTCGGGAGATTGGCGAACTTGATTTTACGTGCTTTAACAGCGCGGTTTGGCCGACAAAGGTGCCGTTCGCTACCTCGTCAAGTTCGCGCTGGGCAATTTGATCGACCGTCAACAGGGGTGCTGACTTGGAATTATCTGGCATCAAGCTTCTGCGCAGCGACGTAAAAATTTGGCTAGTTTACGCGGGATATAACCGCCGCTTTCTCGATGACTTCGCATCGAACAATCGTGTTTTTCTAAACCTACCCGGGTTCGACGCGTCACCAGCTTCGTTAACTGACGCGGTCCTAATGCGTCGCCACTTAGCGATGTCTGATGCGGTAGCCGAGTACGTGCGTGGGCATTCGCCCGCGCCGCCTTCACGGCTCCCGTTGTCGTACAGCCCAAACCCGTATGCCGGCGACACGCCCGACGCTAGGCGCTTTTCCGCCGAGCTTGGAAATATCGAACGCTTATTCAAGACCGCCAAAATCGGCGACCTTATTATGTCGCCGGGTCATGGTCAGTACGATCCATTCCTCGTCGGTGAGATTATCTCAAATTGGTCAAAATCCGACGACCTTATCGTTCCTGACTTACTCGGAGAGACTGTACCAACACGCCGCATTCGTTGGCTTAATGTTGTCGCCACGCGCCGGGACTTTTCTCCAAAAACTGCGCGAAGGCTTACCAATCGGCACGCAATAACTTTGGTGGCCGATCGCTACTACGCGAATATTTTTGATACAGTCTATCCTAGTTATTCGTGGGGAGAGCGATCGAAGCTCGACTTGTTTGGTAACGGATATGCAGGAAAAGACCCGCTACAGCCTTATGACGCCGCCAAATTGCTGAAGTATGTTATGGCGTCTGTGTTCGCTTATGATAAGGGTCAAATAGCGGAATTTCAAACCTTTGACATTGATGGCGCGATTCTTCATTTTTACGATGAGAGTTTGGTCGATGATTTAGCTCAAAACTTTAACTCTCCGGGCAAGTTTACTCTTATCGCGAAATCTGGACTGCTCGCTATCTTAGTTGGCGGCGGCTTGATGGTAGCGACAGCGGACCACACCGGCGTCTTCTCGACACAGAGAGCGGCTGTCTCGACGCAAGTTGGCAATGCTATGAGCGGTCACGGTGAAGCGGCTGCAAAAGCAGAGTTGGACAACTATCTAAATTCGCTCGACGCGAATACGTGGAAGCCGGTCCAGACGCATCTTGGCCGCTCCGCAAAAAATACGCTGGGTTTGAGTCTCGACAATTCTGTCGAGGTGGCCCGACACAAAGCAGAACTAAGTGCCCAATAAAACTCACCTCTGGCTAAAAAGACACCTCCCGGTTCTCTTCGACGAGAAGATGCCGGTTTGGATGACTATAGTCGCGAGCATTGCCGCTGCAGTCGCTACGTATTATTTTGCGCCGCTATATTCTCATAAATTTCAAATAGAAGATGTTAGAAGTGGCCACCTTAAACAAACGACGGATAACATAAACGACGAGATAATCGAACTCTCACAGAAAATACGCCGTTTTGACAGCGCCCTCGCGAATAAGAATAAAAATTCCTCTGATTTACACGAGGATTGCTTGGATTTAATAACGAAGCTTCAATGGCGTCTTATCGATCTTAAGGTAGTACTGACGAAGCCAGATGACAAATCTGATGTAAGCGCGCTTTCGGATGCGCTTGAAGGAGTCCGTATCAAGTTGAATGCTCCAGTGACACCACGATATCAAGCGGATATCCGAAGCTCGATGGGGAATCTTGCTGCCGCTACGCGAAACGTCTTGAACAAGCTTTATATTAAAGCGTCACTGCAAGACTGAAACGTTCAAGTAATGCTCAATCCGGCAAGAACCCGCATTCGAAAACCTGCGGGCGCAACTTCTCGCCTAGCACCCGATAGGAGATCCGGAACGGTTCGAAATTCACCAACTCGTTGACAGCATTCGCCTCAAGGGCGTTACGTACCTGATACCATCCGGCGTCCGGTCGATTGAGTTTGTATTCGTCTCGAATACTGCGGCCAAACGAGGAGCGATGATATTGCGTCCATAACTTGCGGCCCTCGTTTAGGACGGCAGTGGCTTCTGGCGACAACTTCAGTTTTGACAGGTAGGCGGCCATAAAGTTGGACTGGAAACGCTTCGGCGACTCCACCTCCTTCTCGGTGAACGGGATGAAGTGGTTGGTGAGGCTCCAGTCCTTCCCGCCCCAATTGATCCGGTCTGCACCTGCTGTGAGGTTGCTACCGTTGAACAGCATCCAGATGAGACAGTCGTTCTTGAAGGAGTCCGAAAGCGCCTTGCTAGGTTGCAAGAACTGGTCGCGGTCATTCAACCACGTCGGTTTAATGAGGCGTCGGACGCTGAACACGACGGCGGCTTCGCGAATGTTCTCATCATTGACGAAGAAGCCACGAGCGCTGCCGTAGCCCGATGAAAACAACATCGTCTTGGTGTCGGCGTTCTGGAGATCGTTGCCCGCGCAGTTGAGCCAACCAATCGCGCCATCCGACCATCGGGTGCCCCGCAAGTCCTTGGCCGCCGTAGCCGGGGTGACAGCATTCTTGAGCGGGACAACCTCTACTTCGTTTGATCGCGTCCGAGGAATCCAATCCGTAAGCAGCGCAACGCCGTCATAATTGCGGAAGGTCTTTTCGCCCACGGTGGTGCCGACGCGATCAAGGACGGGCACCTGCACGTCGGTGATAGGCGTCTGCTTTCCAGTATCCCATATGAGGAAGCCGATTGGAAAGTTACCTTTCAGGCCATCAAACGCTTGGCTATGAACGGCGAAGCCGCCAAGAAGCTTGGCCTTCCACGCCGCGCGAAAGTCATCCAGCGTCGGCGTGCTGATATATTTTAGCTTGCTGAACATTGCCAGCGTAGCCCCCGGAATTTCTTTGTGAAGTCGGCCGACAAACTGCATAAATAGCTCGTTGGTCGCCTTGCCATATTCAGTCATCATCGTTTTTGCTACCATCGTAGCGGTCACACCGGCCTTGCTGGCCCCTTCCTCCAAATTGGCTACCGTGTTGCCGCCACTTGTAACCTCAGCATAAGGCGGGTTGATAAGGATGAGTATTTTCTTTGCACCCTTCTTTTTCGTATTGAGATCGGCGATAGCGTGCCGAAGGTCACCAGGAATTTTCCCCGTTAGCGAGTAATCGATCTCGCCGAAATCTGTTATGTCGTCGTTGAGATAATCGTATTGGAAAATGCTGGCACCGACGCAAGTCTGACTCGCGCGCATTACCTCAACGTCCGCTTTGTCGAGTGTTGACATGAAAATGTTGCGATAGTTTGAGTGTTTAACTTCGAGATTGCCCACGCCGCAGCACATGTCCCATACGATGTAATTACGCTGCCAATTCTTGCCTAATGCCAAGGAAAGTTCGTCATATGCCTTATCGACTATGTGTAGCGGGGTATAATACGCTCCCTTGAAACTACGTTCGTCGATTGGCAGCAGGCTATCCCGTCGCTCCAGCAGATAGTGGCGGTGTTCTTCCTCCGGCGGCCGATGGTAGATCGCCCAAAATGAGCGATATCCGTGAAGGCTCGTCAATTCGTAGGTGTTTGGCGCGAGATAAAAGACGGGTCTGCCGTCCTCGTGCAGCAATCGGGCAGGAAGATCGCGGATCGCGGCCTTAGTGCCATCGTGCATGATGTCGGCAAAAAACAGGACAGCGTAATCGGCCTCTTTTACATCGCCCAGTTCCCTGCCGATCATGTCCACCCATCTATCGAAGACCTGCCGGAGGTTGTCCGGGGTGATCGGCGTTCGTATGATCTTGCCTTCAGTGATCGCCGCCTTGATCGCCTGCTTGAACTCAGTTTCGTGAGTGGCGATGTCGTAAACGACGAAATGGGTCTCAATATACGGTGCCACTTGCGAGGCGAGCGCGTTGCCCTGTGCGGCGAGCGCGTTGCCAGCTTTCGACCCTGACTTCGGCCAGATGATAGACTTGTCGTCAAGGATTGGCAGCGCGTGCTCGGTCGGCAGGATCGCTGCCTTTTCGCGATCGATGACGGCGAGGAAAGCCGGAATATGTTCGCCTTTCCGGCGCGCATCACGGATGTAGAAAAGAAGTTGCGCGAACATCACCACGGGCGTGGCAACGCCGCCCTTCGCTTCGAACCAAACTTCCTCCGATTGGATATCAACCAAGCCCTTGGTAAAGCGCTTCAGGCCGAGGGCTTTGATGTAAGCGTCTTTGACATCTTCCTCGGTCTTCGCGTTTGCGAGCGCGTCCTTTAGCGTCATATTGGTTGAGCATCCTTGGGGCGGTTTCGCTTCGTGTTCGCCGGTTGGTATCCTCTCGGCACGCGCAAACCAATCCCGGAGTTCCGAATCACGGTGGTCTTGTTCCTGTCGCCATTGGGCGTGCTGGCGTGCTTACCGACGATGATGCTCCACAACCGTCCGGTGAAAGGGCCCCAGCTTCGTCCATTCACATGTCGCAAACTGCCTGACGGCTTTCCCCCACTTTTAAACAATCTTTTCCCTCGTGGAACCGCGCAACTGTGGTCACAGATGCAATTTCCAACTGCTATCACTATACCCCCCGGCGCGCGGCCGGGGTGAGGACATAGCGTGACTATTCGACCGTGGTTGCCGCGGTTGCGGGCGGGCGGCCGCGACGGCGGCGTGGCTTTTCGACGACGTCGCCTTCCTGGCCGAACTCGGGCTCGACGACTGCCGAGACGTTGAGCGACGGCGGCAGGCGATCGGCGGCGAAACCGTTATCCTCGAAACCGGCATCGTCCGAGCCGGCTGCGTCGGACGTCACGGGCGCTTCGACGATCGGCGCGACTTCGCGGCGTGGACGGCCACGCCCGCGACGTGGCGCTTCGGCGACGGGCTCGACCGGCGCTGCGGCGTCGAGCGGAAGCTCCGCACCGGTGGGCTGCGCTTCGACGACGGGTTCGGGCGCGCGCGACACGCGGTCGGGGCGCTCGTAGCGCTCGCCGCGCGGCTGGCGCTCGGCACGTTCTTCGCGCTGCGGCTCGGCCTGGCGATCGTAACCGCCTTCGCCATTGCCGTTCACGCGACCGCGTGGACGATCCTCATAGCCTTGCGCGGCTTCGCGCTGCTCGCTGCCGTGCTGCCCATTCGACTGCCCGTTCGCCGCAGCGTGATTGGACTGGCCGTTTTGCGCGTAACCGCGATTGCCATCCTGGCGGTTGCCGTCCTGGCGATAGCCGTTCTGGCCGCCGCGCTGCTGATCGCCGCGCGACTGATCGTGGCGTTGCTGATCCTGACGGGGCTGGTCTTGGCGGGGCTGGTCCTGACGGGCCTGCTCCTGACGCGGCTGCTCGACGACGCGCTCGCCCTCGTCCTCGTATTCGGGCTCGTCCTCGTCGAGCGTCGCGCCCTGGATCCGCTTGGTCGAGACCGCGCCGCCATTTTCCTCGAAGCGCGCGCGCGTTTCGGCGAGCACGCGGAAATAGTGATCGGCGAACTGGAGGTAATATTCGACGTTGACGCGGTCACCCTGCATCTGCGCGTCGCGCGCGAGCGTCTTGTATTTCTCGAGCAATTGCGCGGCATTGCCGCGGGCGCGATTGTCGATGCGGTTGCCGGTGTCCTGACGACCCGGATTTCCACCACCACCCGACGAGCGCTGCTGCTGCCCGCCACGGCCGCGACGGCGGCCGGCCTGACGATTATTGATCAACGTCTTGTTGTCCTGTCCTTGGGAACCAACCTGGTCACGCTCCAGAAATATGGATGCAATGCCTCCTGCGCGCCGGCCACCGACCATCGGCACTGCGCGCTTGCCAGCGTCGCCGGACGGGGCGACTGCATGACGATGGAGGCGGACACCAGCCCATTTTCAACCGACTATGGTGAGAATGCGTGCCCCTGCGCCGTCCAATAGCGGGTCGCGGGGCAATCTCCAAGCACAATATTGTGCTGATCGAACGCAATATCACGCGCTGTGCGTTGCGATCAGCGCGCGCGGGTGGCGCGCGAGATCGTGCCGCAGCGCGACCGCAAGGCCGTGCGCGGCGAGCAAAGCAGTGACGGCAGGCGCCTGGGTCGAGCCGATCTCGAGGATCGCGGCGCCGCCGGGCGCGAGCAGGGCGGGAAGCTGCGGCGCGATGCGACGATAGTCGTCGAGCCCGTCGGCGCCGGCGAACAGCGCCATGCCGGGTTCGTGCGCACGGACCTCGGCGGGGAGCGGTTCGTCGGCGCCGATATAGGGCGGGTTCGAGAGGATGAGGTCGAACACGCCGTCGAGACCGGTCGCCCAATCGCCGGTGCGGAATTCGGCACGGGTCGCGAGGCCGAGCGTGGCGGCGTTGCGCGTCGCGTAAGCGAGCGCCTCGGGTGACGCATCGACGCCGAGGCCGGTCGCGCCCGGCCATTGATCGAGCGCGGCGAGCAGCAGCGTGCCGGGTCCGGTGCCGAGATCGAGGATACGGCGCGGTCCGGCCTTGCCGAAATGCGCAAGCGCTGCGTCGAGCAACGTCTCGCTGTCGGCGCGCGGCACGAGCACGCCCGGGCCGACCGCGAGCTCGATCGTCCAGAAGGCGCGGGTGCCGGTGATGTAGGCGATCGGCTCATGTGCGAGGCGACGTGCGAGCAACGGGCCGAAGCTGTGCGGGGTGGCGGAGTCGAGCCGGTTGAGCAGGAGCTGCTCGCGGGGGATGCCGAGTGCATGCGCCATCAGGAGCTCGGCATCGAGGCGGGGGGTTTCGCTGACGTCGGTGAGGAAGTTCGTGGCGGCGGAGAGCGCCGACCGAATTCTCCCCTCCTCTTCAGGGGAGGGGCTGGGGGTGGGGGAAGCCTCGCAGAGATCTGGCGTCGCGCACTTCCCCACCCCAACCCCTCCCCTGAAGGGGATGGGCTTTTCGGGCTCGTCACGCATCGAGTGCGGCCAATCTTTCTGCCTCGTCCTGCGCGATCAGCGCGCCGATCAGTTCGTCCATCTCGCCCTGCAAGATCTCGGGCAGCCGGTGCAGCGTCAAATTGATGCGATGATCGGTCACGCGACCCTGCGGGAAATTGTACGTCCGGATCCGCTCGGAACGATCGCCCGACCCGACCATCGATTTCCGCGCACCCGCGCGCTCCTGGTGCAACCGGTCGCGCTCGGCTTCGTACAGCCGCGTGCGCAGGACGCGCATCGCCTTGGCCCGGTTCTTGTGCTGCGACTTTTCGTCCTGCTGGATGACGGTCAGCCCAGTCGGAATATGCACGATCCGCACCGCCGAATCGGTGGTGTTGACCGACTGCCCGCCCGGCCCCGACGAGCGATAGACATCGATCCGCAGGTCCTTGTCGTCGATCTTGACGTCGACCTCCTCGGCCTCGGGCAGCACCGCGACGGTCGCTGCCGAAGTGTGGATGCGCCCTTGCGCCTCGGTCGCCGGCACGCGCTGGACGCGGTGGACGCCGCTTTCGAACTTCAGCTTGGCGAAGACGCCCTTGCCCTCGACCGAGGCGATCGCTTCCTTGAAGCCACCGCTTTCGGACGACGAGGCGGAGATCAGCTCGACCCGCCACCCCTGCGCTTCGGCATAGCGCTGGTACATGCGGAACAGGTCGGCGGCGAACAGCGCCGCCTCGTCGCCCCCGGTGCCGGCGCGGATCTCGAGCATCGCGGCCCGCTCGTCGGCAGCATCGCGCGGGAGCAGCGAGAGCGCGAGCTTTCGTTCGGCATCTGGAAGCGTGTCGCGGATCGTCGCGATTTCCTCGCGCGCCATCAGCTTGATCTCGGGGTCGCTCTCCTCCTCCATGCTGGCGAGCACGTCGAGCTCGGCGCGGAGCCGCCGCACCTCGCCCGCCGCACGCGCGATCGGTTCGAGTTCGGCATAGTCCTTCGAGACCTGGACAAAGCGATCCGACGGGAGGTCGCCCGACGCCATCAGCGCCGACAGTTCGTCGCGCCGCGCCTCGATCTGCAGGATGCGTTCGGGGGAGATCGAGGTCATCGCGGGCGCCAGATCAAGGCGATCCCCGTTCCGATCAAGGTGGCAGCATCGTCCGCGCCAACCGCGATATCGGCGGACAGTGCCTTCAAAACAGCGTCCGCCCTGTCCTCGAGCGCGACGGGCCCGATCCCGATCTTGCCGAGCTTGAGCGACGCTGCGGTGCCGCCGTCGACGCCCACACGCCCGACGAAAAGAACCTCGGTCACATTCGCGCGCCGCGCGCGCTCGACTTGGCGCTTCGCATTACCGGCAAACGCCGCCGCAACGGACAGACCGCTGCGCCGAAGGCCTGCCACCACGCGAACGGCATCGAGCGGATCTGCGTCATTCTCGGTCACGACCGCGATATCGACCTGATCGACCGTCGGCTCCTCGAGCAGCATCGCCAGCCGCTCGATCCCCGCCGCCCAGCCGACGCCCGCCGTCTCCGGACCGCCGAGGCTGCCGATCAGCCCGTCATAGCGCCCGCCCGCCAGCACGGTGCCCTGCGCGCCGAGCCGGTCGGTGACGAATTCGAACGCGGTGTGGCGGTAATAATCCAAGCCCCGCACCAGCCGCGCGTTGCGCGTCCACGCCACGCCAGCCGCATCGAGCCCCGCCGTCACCGCGTCGAAGAACGCGCGCGCCTCGGGCGTCAGATAGGCGTCGATATCGGGCGCGCTGTCGGCGACCGGCCGATCGCGCGGGTCCTTAGAATCGAGGATGCGCAGCGGGTTCTTGTCGAGCCGCGCAAGGCTGTCCTCGCTCAGTACGTCGCGGTGCGCCTCGAAATGCGCGACCAGCGCCGCGCGCCACGCGTCGCGCGTCTCGGCGTCGCCGAGCGTGTTGAGCTGGAGCGTCACGCCATCGGCGATGCCGAGTTCGCGGAGCAACTGGTCCGCCAGCACGAGCAGCTCGACATCGGCAGCAGGCTCGCTCGCGCCGATCACCTCGGCGTCGATCTGGTGGAACTGGCGAAAGCGCCCCTTTTGCGGGCGTTCGTAGCGGAACACGGGCCCATGCGTCGCGATCTTGAGCGGCGCGTATTGCTGCCAGCCTTCGGTCAGATAGGCGCGCGCGATGCCGGCGGTGAATTCGGGGCGCAGCGTCAGCGAATCGCCGCCGCGATCCTCGAAGGTGTACATTTCCTTCGACACGACGTCGGTCGTCTCGCCGAGCGAGCGTGCGAACACCGCGGTGCTCTCGAACACGGGGATGTCGACGCGCTGGAAGCAATAGAGCCGGCGGACGCGTTCGAACGTCGCGATGACGTGTGCGAAGCGACGCTGCTCCTCGCCGAAGATGTCCTGCGTGCCGCGGATGCGTTTTGGGGTTTCTATGCGGGCCATAAGGGTGCGTTCTCTATGCGAGCGTTCGGGCGAACGCCAGATGGTTGTGGATTCTGCTCCCCTGCGTGGAAGGGAGGGGAGGAAGAGCGGCTTGACACGTCCGGCTCCCGCGCCGCAGCATAAGCGTAACGGGGGCGGCAACAGTCCCCATTTCAGCATCCGCAGGATCTCACCCGGCTCGTTTCGGAAAGGTCGCCATGCGTCTGTTTGCCGTGTCCGTTGTCCCATTCCCGCGTGCCAGCGCATGAGCGCCGTGCTCGCCTGGGCGCCCGCCATCCTCGCCATGCTCGCCGCCGGGCTGTTCGCGGGCTTTGCCGCCGGATTGTTCGGGATCGGCGGTGGCTTCGTCGTCGTTCCCGCAATGATCGCGCTGCTGCCGCTGCTCGGCGGCGCGAAGGGCGAATATACGCACGTCGCGATCGGCACGTCGTTCGCGACGATCGTCGTCACCGCTTTGCGCTCGACGCTCAGCCACCACAAACGCGGCGCGGTCGATTTCGACATCCTCAAGACGTGGGCGCCGTGGATCATCCTCGGCGTCGGCGTGGGCGTGCTGCTCGCACAGCGGATGACGGGGCAGACGCTGACTTTCATCTTCGCTGGCGGCATCGTGCTCATGTCGATCAATTTCCTCGTGCCCAAGCTCGCGCGGCGCCAGGTCAGCGACACTATGCCGAGCGGCCTGCCCCGCGCCGCGATCGCCGGTGGGCTTGGCCTCTTCTCCTCGTTGCTCGGCATCGGCGGCGGGACGGTCGCGGTGATCGTGATGACGCTGTGCGGCCGCTCGATCCACAAGGCGATCGCGACCGCCTCCGGGTTCGGCTTCATCATCGCGGTGCCCGGCACGATCGGCTGGATCCTGATCGGGCTCGGCAAGCCCGGCCTGCCGGTCGGCTCGCTCGGCTATGTCAATCTGCTCGGCGCGGTCGTCATCACCTCGATGTCGATCCTCACCGCCCCACTCGGTGTCGCCGCGGCCCATGCGCTGCCGGCCGAGCCGCTCAAGCGCGTGTTCGGCGTGTACCTGCTGTTCATCGCAGGGGTGATGGCGAGCCGCGCGCTGCAGATGTGACAGAAACGTTATGTTTGCGCGAGGATTTCACCCCGCACAAAAGCGCGGTAGCTCTGTTGCATGAGTCTGAATCTCGGCAACAAGGTCGCCCCGCCCCGCTTCATCCTGTTCGCGACGCTGTTCGTGATCGGGCTATTCGTCGCCATCCCCCCGCTCGGCTGGGGGCGCGGTGCGATGGCGGCGTTCGACGTCGCCGCTGCCGTATTCCTGATCGCGATCTCGACGCTGCTCGGCCACGGCGAGGCCGACAAGATGCGCAAGGCCGCCGCGAACAACGACGCCAATCGTGCCGGGCTGCT
Source organism: Sphingomonas sp. UYEF23 (assembly GCF_040546165.1). NCBI lineage: Bacteria > Pseudomonadati > Pseudomonadota > Alphaproteobacteria > Sphingomonadales > Sphingomonadaceae > Sphingomonas > Sphingomonas sp. UYEF23. The sequence goes on from NZ_JBEPNG010000003.1 coordinate 24,656, forward strand.
CGTGCTCACCGGCGTGACGATGCTCATCATCCTCACTTCGGTCGCCAAGGAATTGCAGGGCAAGACGAGCGTTGCCGCGACCGTATTGGTGATCGCGACGCTGGTGCTTGCGTGGCTGTTCTCGAACACCGTCTATGCGCTGCATTATGCGCATCTCTTCTATTCGGACTGCGACGACGACGGGCAGGATTCGGGCGGGCTCGATTTCCCCGAATGCGCCGAGCCCGATTATTGGGACTTCCTCTATTTCAGCTTCACGCTCGGGATGACCTTCCAGACCTCCGACGTCGAAATCTCGTCGCGGCGGATGCGGCGCGTGTCGCTCGGCCAGTGCCTGGCGGCGTTCGTGTTCAACATCGGCGTGCTCGCCTTCACGATCAACGTGCTCGGCAGCAGCAGCGGGTCGTAGCGGAATCGCGCGGCGGGGGGCTGGACGGCGCGCGCTTCAACCGCTTTAACCACCGCCAAAGCCGCTCTTCCCAAGAAAGCTCCCCTGCATGATCCGTCGCGTCGCGTTCACCGCCCTGTTGCTCGCCACCACCGCATCGCCGGTGCTGGCCGAAAATTCCAAGCCGCAGCCGGTGCCGATCGTCGACACGATCCCCGAGGCGCGCGACACGCCCTTTCCCGGCACGATCAGCCTCGACATCGACGCGACCGACACGACACGCGGCATCTTCACGACGCGCGAGACGATCAGCGGCGTGAGCGCGGGCCACATGGTGCTGCTCTTCCCGAAATGGCTGCCGGGCAACCATTCGCCGACCGGCCAGCTCGACAAGCTCGCCGGCCTGCACATTCGCGCGGGTGGCAAGGAGGTCGCGTGGACGCGCGATCCGGTCGACGTCTACGCCTTCCACATCGACGTGCCGGCGGGCGCGAAGAGCCTCGACATCGACTTGCAGTTCCTCTCGGCGACCGCAGGCGACCAGGGCTCGGTGGTGATGACCCCGAACATGCTGCGGCTGCAGTGGAATTCGATGAGCCTCTATCCCGCAGGCTATTTCACGCGCCAGATCCCGGTCAAGGCTGTGGTCAAATACCCGATTGGCTTCACCGCCTCGTCGGGCCTGCCGTCGAAGGCGAACGGCTCGACCTATGCCTATCAGCTCACCAATTACGAAGTGCTGGTCGATTCGCCCGTCCTCGCCGGGCGCTATTACAAGCAGTGGCCGCTCTCGCCGCGCGTCAATCTCGACGTCTATGCCGACACGCCCGCCGAGCTCGCTGCAACGCCCGATCAGATCGACGCGCACAAGCGGCTGGTCGACCAGGCGGTCAAGCTCTACGGCGCGCAGCATTACGACACTTATGAATTCCTGCTGTCGATCTCCGACGTGATGGGCGGGATCGGGCTCGAGCATCACCGCTCGTCGGAAGACGGCGTCAAGCTTGGCTATTTCACCAAGTGGAAGGACGGCCCGGGCTCGCGCAACCTGCTGCCGCACGAATACAATCACAGCTGGGACGGCAAGTTCCGCCGCGGCGCCGATTTGTGGACACCCGATTTCCGCATGCCGATGCGCGGCAGCCTGTTGTGGGTCTATGAGGGCCAGACGCAGTTCTGGGGCTATGTGCTGCAGGCACGCTCGGGGATCGTGTCGAAGCAGGATACGCTCGACGGCTATGCCGCGATCATGGCCGAGCTCGACAACCGCCCGGCACGCAACTGGCGCGACATGGTCGATACGACCAACGACCCGACGATTTCGCAGCGCCGCCCCAAGGGATGGACGAGCTATCAGCGCTCCGAGGATTATTACAACGAGGGCCTGCTGGTGTGGATGGAGGTCGATTCGATCCTGCGCCAGCAATCGGGCGGCAAGAAATCGATCGACGATTTCGGCCGCGCCTTTTTCGGCCTCAACGACGGCGATTACGGCGAAGTCACCTACACGTTCGACGACGTGGTCAAGACGCTCACCGCGATCCAGCCGTACGACTGGGCCGGTCTGCTCACCAAGCGGCTGACCGAGACCGGCGCCCCCGCCCCGCTGAAGGGCTTTGAGGCAAACGGCTACAAGCTGGTCTATACCGAGGAGCCGACGCTCGCCTTCAAGAATGCCGAGGCCGCACGCAAGAACACCAACCTCACCTTCTCTCTTGGCCTGACGGTCGACAAGGACGGCAAGCTGACCGGCGTCGGCTGGGATTCGCCCGCGTACAAGGCCGGGCTGACGATCGGCGACAGCATCGTCGCGGTCGACGGCACCGCCTTCTCCGACAGCGCGCTGAAGGGCGCGGTCACCGCCGCCAAAGCGCGCAAGACGCCAATCGTTCTGCTGGTCAAAAGCAACGACCAGATCAGCCCGGTCAGCATCGACTATCACGAGGGCTTGCGCTATCCGCACCTCCAGAAGATCGGCACCGGAGAGGGTGGACTGGACCGTTTGCTGGCACCGCGTTAAGGCCGATTTTCTTCCATATTATTCAGTGTAGTTAAGGACTTACTATGCGTATCGACATGATCCCGGTCGGCAAGGGCCCGCCGGATGACCTCAACGTGATCATCGAAGTCCCGACCGGCGGCGAGCCGGTCAAGTATGAGTTCGACAAGGCGTCGGGCGCGCTGTTCGTCGACCGCATCCTGCACACGCCGATGCGCTACCCGGCGAATTACGGCTTCGTGCCGCACACGCTCTCGCCCGATGGCGACCCGCTCGACGCGCTCGTCGTCGCGCGCTCGCCGTTCATTCCGGGCTGCGTCGTGCGTGCGCGGCCGATCGCCGTGCTCAACCTGGAAGACGAAGCCGGCGGCGACGAGAAGCTCGTCTGCGTGCCGGTCGATTCGACCTTCCCGTATTATTCGAACGTCAACGAGCGCGGCGACATGCCCGAGATCGTGTTCGAGCAGATCGAGCATTTCTTTACGCACTATAAGGATCTCGAAAAGAAGAAGTGGGTCCGCGTCGGCAAGTGGGGCGACCGCGACGAAGCGCGCAAGGTCGTGATCGAAGCGATCGAACGCTATGAGCAGGCCAAGAAGGCCGGCGACCCTGCACCAGGCGAAGTCGCGCAGGCGGACTGAACCGCTTGAGCCCCTCCCCTTTAGGGGAGGGGTTGGGGTGGGGCCGTCCATCGCGTCCACCGCCGACAGTCTCGGTGAGACCTCCCCCACCCCCTGCCCCTCCCCTGACGGGGAGGGGTGGTAGCGGCTACGTCCACGCCTTCTTCACCGGCGCGCGCATGCCTGCCGCGACGCCCAGCGCCGCCCATTCGCGCAGCGCATCGGCGTCGTCATAGACATCGTCGGGCGCGCGGCGATAGTTCATCGAGCCTTCACGCCCCTCGCCCATCGTATAGCTGAAGCGCGGGCAGCCGGCGGCATCCCACACCGGATCGCTCGTCGCATCGGCCTTGATCCACAGCCCGTCCTCGACCGCGATCGCGAAGATCGTGCCGTCGAGATAGAGCGTCGCCCCGCCCATCATCGCGCGCTTGGTCACCGTGCCGATCGGTGCGAGCGCTTCCTCGATCCAGGCGATCAGGCCCGAATCGACCAGCATCAGCCCTGCCCCGCCAGCTTGGCGAGCGCATCGCCGGTGACGCGGTAGACGGTCCATTCCTCCATCGGTGCGGCGCCCATCGAGCGGTAGAAGGCAATCGCCTTCTCGTTCCAGTCGAGCACCGACCATTCGAACCGCGTGCAGCCACGCTCCACCGCGAGCTTGGCGAGATGCTTAAGCAACGCCTTGCCGACGCCGGCGCCGCGTGCCTCGGGCGTGACGTAGAGATCCTCGAGATACAGCCCGCGCCAGCCGGTCCAGGTCGAGAAATTGTGGAAGAACAGCGCCATCCCGACGGGCTTGCCGTCGAGCTCGGCGATCACCGCCTCGGCCGCCGGATGCGGCCCGAACAGCGCGTCGTGGAGCAACGGCTCGGTCGCGACGACCTTGTCGGCGGCGCGCTCGAACTCGGCGAGTTCGCGGACGAGATGGAGGATCAGCGGCACATCGGCTGCGTTGGAGGGACGGATTTCGATCATGCGGCAGCCTCGGTTTGTGGAGCGGGTGCGGCATGGCCGCGCACGGCGAGGATGCATCCCAGGATGATCAGCGCCGCGCCGCCCGCGGTGTAGAGCGAGACGGTCTCGTGGAAAACCCACCAGCCGAACAGCGACGCCCAGACGAACGCGGTATATTCGACAGGTGCCAGCACCTGCGCCTCGGCATGGCTGTACGCCCAGGCGAGCGCCATCGCCGAGAGCGACCCGAGCACCGCCGCCACGCCGATCGACGGAAGCTGCGCTGTGGTCGGCAGCCCGGCGAACCACGGCGCGCCGAGCAGCAGCAGCCCCCCAAGCACCACGCTGGTGAACAAGGCGACCTCGAGCGGATCAGCGACCTGCGCCTGCTGGCGTAGCAGGATCAGGCTGTAGGCGTAGAAGATCGACGCGGCGAAGATCGCGAGCGAGCCGAGCACATGGGCGGTCGAGGCATGCCCCTGCACCTCCCCTGCGGCGATCACCAGCACGCCCAGACTCGCGACGATCGACCCGAGGATCGCCGCACGCCGGATCGTCTCGCCAAGCAGGGCAGCCGCGAAATAGAGCGCGATCAGCGGCGCGAGAAAGGTCAGCGCCACTCCCTGTGCCATCGGCACGCGCACGAGGCCCCAGAAGAAGAGCAGCACCGAGAAGCCCGCCGTTGCGCCGCGCAGCGCGTGCAGCTTGAGCGCCGCGCGCCCTGGAAACGGCCGCCGCCGCAGCACGAAGATCGTGCCGAGCAACACCACGCCGACGACCGAGCGCCACAGCACCGCCGAATAGGCGCCGCTGGTGATGCTGAGGCCCTTCATCAGCACGTCCATCGCCGAATAGGTCGCGATGCCGACGGCGGCGACAGCGAAAGCGAGCGCCGCACCCACCTTCTTCGGTGTTGGCACACGCATGTTCAGCGGATCAGTCGAAGTTCGAGACCGATATCGACGCCGGCGAGTCGACGGTCTCCGGTATAGACGGTCGCGCGCCGCTCGGCGGCGAGCGCCAGACAGGCGCGATCGCCGAGCGAAATACCCGCCGCCTTGGTTGCGGGACGCAAATCGGCCGCAGCGATCGCGTGATCCATCGTAAAAGGAACGACTTCGATCTCAAGGCCCTTCAGCAATGTGAGAACGCGCTGTGTCTGATGGCCCTTGTCTGCCGCACGCTGGAACGTCTCCGACGCGTTCACCGCCGAGAGCGCGCTCCCGCGCATCACCGGAATCACGATCTCCGCGCCGGGTTCATCCAACAGCACCGCGAGAATTGCTGACGCATCGAGAACGACACTCATTCCTCGCGCCAGTCGCTCGCACGCTCCCGCAAGAACTGATCGACAGAATAGTCGTCACCGGTCATCTCGCGGAACGCCTGCTGCGCCTCCCGGACGACCTGCCCGTAGGTTTTCAGCGATATTCCGCCATCGTCGCTCTTGGCGAGCACGAGCGAGTCACCGTCCGCAATCCCCAATTCGCGGCGCAACTCCGCCGGGATAACGATCTTGCCGCCAGCGATCACTTTGGCATGATAGGTCATGTCAGGCCCCCCGAGACCTGACACATACCACAAGACCTATTCCGCCGCCACAGCCACCGGCGCCGCCGCTGCCAGCGCCGCATCATGCGCTTCGATCGACGCTGCCTTTTCCTCGACCAGCTTGACGATATGTTCGAGCATATCCTCGGAATTGACCGTGTGATCGGTCACGCCCGACAAATACACCATATGCTTGCCGTTGCCGCCGCCGGTCAGGCCGATATCGGTCTCGCGCGCTTCGCCCGGGCCGTTGACGACGCAGCCGAGCACCGACAGCGACATCGGCGTACGGATATGCTGGAGCCGCTCTTCCAAAGCCTGCACGGTGCGGATCACGTCGAACCCTTGGCGCGCGCACGACGGGCATGACACGACGCGCACGCCGCGGTTGCGGATGCCGAGCGCTTTCAGGATCTCGAAGCCGACGCGGACCTCGTCCTCGGGTTCGGCCGAGAGCGAGACGCGGATCGTGTCGCCGATGCCGTACCACAGCAGCGAGCCGATCCCGATCGACGACTTGACCGTGCCGCCGACGAAACCGCCCGCCTCGGTAATGCCGAGATGCAGCGGGCAATCGACCTGTTCGGCGAGCTGCTGATACGCCGCCACCGCGAGGAAGAAGTCCGACGCCTTCACCGCGACCTTGAACTCGTGGAAGTCATGGTCCTGCAGGATCTTGATATGGTCCATCGCCGATTCGACCAGCGCGTCCGGGCACGGCTCGCCATATTTTTCGAGCAGATGCTTTTCGAGGCTACCGCCGTTGACGCCGATGCGGATCGCGCAGCCGTTCGACTTGGCCGCGTCGATCACTTCCTTGACGCGGGCGGGCGAGCCGATGTTGCCCGGGTTGATGCGCAGGCACGCCGCACCCGCATCGGCGGCTTCCAAAGCCCGCTTATAGTGGAAATGGATGTCGGCGACGATCGGCACGCGGCTCGCGCGGACGATCTGCTTGAGCGCCGCGGTGCTCTCCACGTCGGGGCACGACACACGGATGATGTCGACGCCGGCATCCTCGCAGCGGCGGATCTGGTCGATCGTCGCCTTGACGTCGTCGGTCGGCGTGTTGGTCATCGTCTGGACGGTGACGGGCGCGTCGCCGCCGACGGGCACGTTGCCGACCATGATCTGGCGGCTCTGACGACGGTTGATGTCGCGCCACGGGCGGAGGGACATGGAAAACTTCCTCTGGTTGGTCGCGCCCATATAGCGACGATCCGCGCCATCGGAAACCGCTAGAGTTTGCTCGATCGGGCACATCGCATTAGGGCCGCGCGATGGAACGGCATTACGGACTGGACTGGTTGCGCATCGGCGCGTTCGCGCTGCTGATCCTCTATCATATCGGCATGGTGTTCGTGCCGTGGGGGTATCATGCCAAGACCGCGCAGCCGCTGGCATGGGTCGCGATCCCGATGCTCGCGGTCAACAGCTGGCGGTTGCTGCTGCTGTTCGTCGTGTCGGGCTATGCCAGTCGGGCGCTGCTGGTGCGCGGGCCCGCAACCGGGCATTTCGCGGTCAACCGTACGTGGCGGCTGATCATCCCACTCCTGTTCGGCGTGATCGTCGTGGTGCCGCTCCAGCCGTGGGTCGAGCTCATCACGCAGCACGGCTACACCCATGATTTCGGGTATTTCCTGCTCCACGATTATTTCAGCTTCCGCGTCGTCAACGGGCTCGCGCTGCCGACGTGGCAGCATCTGTGGTTCGTCGCGTATCTGTGGATCTACACGATGGTGCTGGCGGTGCTCGTCGCCGCGATGGGACAGCGCAGCCTTCAGCGCGGCTTCGATCGGCTGTTCGGCGGGTGGCTGGTGTGGCTGCTCCCGGCCGCCTGGCTCGTGCTGGTGAGCGCCTGGCTGTTCCCCGGGATCGGGCCGAGCAACGATCTGGTCGGCGATTCGGTGAGCCATGTCCAATATCTGCCCGCCTTCCTGTTCGGCTTCGCGCTCGCCGGGTCCACGCCGGCGCTGGCGACGATGCGGCGATTGTGGCCATGGGCGCTGGCGATCGGAATCGCCTGCTACTTAATTGTCGCCGCGACCGAGTTGCGCTGGCCGAACAGCTCGATGCCGACCTGGCCATGGGGTATCCTGTTCGCCAGCGCGCGCGCCGTGCAGGGCTGGAGCATGATCGTCGCGTTGATCGGCTTTGCCGACAGCCACCTCAACCGCGACCTGCCGTGGCGCCGCGTGCTGACCGAGGCGGTGTTCCCCTTCTACATCATTCACCAGACGATCATCGTCGGGGTCGAGGGCGCGCTCCTCCCGTTCGGCCTGCCGCGCTTCGTTGAGTTCGGCGTGCTGGTCGTGACGACGCTGGTCGGATGCTGGCTGTTTTACGCGATCGGCCGCGAAATCGGCTGGCTGCGCCCGCTGATCGGCCTGCGACCCTTCCCCCAGACGAAAGAGACATGATGAGCTGGACCCTGATACTCCATGGCGGCGCGGGACAGATGACGCGCGACACCGTCTCGCAGGCACAGGCCGAGGGTGCGCGCGCCGCGCTCGGCCGCGCGCTCGATGCGGGCGAGGCGGTGCTGGCAGCGGACGGTCCGGCGCTCGATGCCGTCGAGGCGGCGGTGCGCGTGCTCGAGGATGATCCGCACTTCAATTCGGGGCGCGGCGCGGCGCTGACGCACGCCGGTGTCGCCGAGCTCGATGCAGCGATCATGGACGGTCGGGATCGCAATGCGGGCGCAGTGGCAGGGGTGACGGCGACACGCAATCCGGTGAGCCTTGCCCGCGCCGTCATGGCGAACAGTCCGCATGTGCTGCTGAGCGGTGCTGGGGCCGACGCGTTTTCGGTGGAGCAAGGCTGCGAGCCGGCGACGCAGGATTGGCTGGTGCTGCCCGAGCGGCGCGCGCAGCTCGACGAGATGCTCGAAGGCGGCGGCGCGTTCGATGTCGACATGAAATATGGCACGGTCGGCGCGGTGGCGTGCGACGTGCACGGCCATGTGGCGGCGGCGACCTCGACCGGCGGGGTGACGGGCAAGCGCTGGGGCCGGATCGGCGATTCGCCGCTGATCGGCGCGGGCACCTATGCCGATGATCGCGCAGGCGCGGTGTCGTGCACCGGATCGGGCGAATTCTTCATCCGCGCGAACGTCGCGCACGAGATTTGCGCGCGGGTGCGGCTGGCGGGCGAAACGCTGGAAGCGGCGGTCGCGACGGTGCTGGCCGAAGTGACCGCGCTCGGCGGGACCGGCGGCATCATCGTCGCGGGGCCGCAGGGCGAGGCGCTGTGGCGCTTCTCGACGCCGGGCATGTACCGCGCGCGCCTCGACTCCGCCGGAGGCCGCGAAGTCGCGGTGTTCGGCGACGAATAGCCTGCAAGGCAAAATCCTTCTTCTCCTCCGCGTCTTCGCGTGAGCATCCCTTCTTTTCTCACGCGAAGACGCGAAGGCGCGAAGAGCGGGCGTGACGGCGACGGAACGTCTCGTTTCGGCATCGGACTTGCGAGACCTGCTTTCGCGGGAGGAGCAACGCCGCTAAGGCCGGAGCCCATGACCAGTCTCCGTCGCGTTCGTCCCGGCCTTGCCGTTGCCGCCACCTTGATCGTCGCGGCGACCGCGTCGCCGGCGGCGGCCTATTGGGAATATGGCCACCAGACGATCGCGCAGATCGCCGACGCCAATGTCCGTCCCAAGACGCGCCTGGCGATCCTTGCGCTGCTCGCACATTCGGAGCTGCTCGGCACGCCCGAGTGCAAGGCCTCGACCATCTCCGACGCCGCGGTGTGGGCCGACTGCATCAAGCCGCTCAAGGGGCCCGACGGCAAATCGCGCTTCGGCTATGCCTATAGCTGGCACTATCAGGACGTGAACATCTGCCACCCGTTCGACCTCGTCGCGGCGTGCAAGGACGGCAATTGCGTCTCGGCGCAGATCACCAAGGACGTTGCGCTGTTAAAGAACAAGCGCGCGCCGCTCCACGACCGCGTCGAGGCGCTCGCCTTCCTCGTCCACTTTGTCGGCGATCTCCACCAGCCGCTGCATGCCGGCGAGAAGGACGATCAGGGCGGCAACAAGGTGCTCGCCAGCTATGGCGGCTACGGCACTGCGCGGCTGAACCTCCACAGCATCTGGGACGGCTATCTCGCCGAGCGCGCGATCACCAGCGGGCCGCCGATCGTGCGCCGCTACCCGGCCGCAGTACGAGCGAAGATCGCCGCGGGCGACGTCACCGACTGGAGCCGCGAGAGCTGGCAGGTCGCGCGCGACGTGACCTATGCGAGCGTGATGGCCGATCCGTGCGCGCCGACGCCGGCGCACGTCACGATGGACGAAGCGACGATCGAGAAGGCCGTGCCGATCGCGCGGCTCGAGGTCGAGCGCGGCGGGCTGCGCCTGGCGAAATTGCTCGACCAGGCGCTCGGCTGACGGTTCCGCTCAGCCGCGTAGGCCCCAGCGCCAGCGCCAGCCGCCCTTGGTCTTGCGCACCGCGATCACAGTGAAGACTGCAAACAGCGCAACGCCGATGCCGATTTGCGCGATCCGCTCGTGCACGAAGCGAATGTCGGCAACGAGCAACGCCGCAAACCCGATCGTCAGCGCCCAGCCCTGCCACGTCACTGGCGTCGCGCCGATGCCGAACAGCTTGGGCACGAACCAATAGCCCGGCTCGGCGCGGTAATGGTCGATCACGTCACGCGTCTGCATCGTCGTCCTCCTTGGGTGGCCGCCCGCGCCGGGGCGGGTTGGGCGCTTCGAGCTTCACGCCGCGCTTGGCGAGCGCCTCGCGCAGCAGGCATTCGAACTGGGCGTTGACGCTCCTGAGATCGGCCGCCGCGATTCGCTCGACCGCCGCGTACAGCGAAGGGTCGAGGCGAAGCGCGAACGCCTTCTTGGGAGGAGCCGCCACCGTCCAGCTCGTTACTGGTAGAGCGAGCCGGCGTTGACGACGGGCTGCGTATCGCGCTCGCCGCACAACACGACCATCAGGTTCGAGACCATCGCCGCGCGGCGCTCGTCATCGAGCTCGACGACGTTCTTCTCGCTGAGCAAGGCGAGCGCCATCTCGACCATCCCGACAGCGCCCTCGACCAAGGTCTTGCGCGCCGCGACCACCGCCTGCGCCTGCTGGCGGCGCAGCATCGCGCCGGCGATTTCCGAAGCATAAGCGAGGTGCGTGAACCCGCATTCGTCGACGGTGATCCCCGCGGTCGCGAGGCGCGCGATCAGCTCGGCGCGCAGTTCGGCGGCGACCTGGTCGTGATTGCCGCGCAGCGTCACTTCCTGATGCTCGAAATCGTCATAGGGGTAGCGCGCGCCGATCGTGCGCACCGCCGCCTCGATCTGGACGATGACGAACGCCTTATAGTCGTCGATGTCGAACAGCGCCTGCGCAGTGTCGGTGACGCGCCACACGACTTGCGCCGCGATCTCGATCGGGTTGCCGCGCAGGTCGTTCACCTTCAACCGCTCGGAGATCATGTTGTTGGCCCGCAGCGAAACCTTTTTCCGCGCGAGCCAGGGGAGCAGCCAGCGCAAGCCGGTCTTGCGGTCGGTGCCCTTATACGCGCCGAACAGCGTGATCGCGGTCGCCTGGTTGGGCTGCTGCATGTAGAAACCACAGGCAACGAAGGCGATGACGAGCGCCGCGATCGCAACGAGCACGCCGCCGAGCGTCGATTCGTCCTGAAGCAAGCTCGCGCCGAACAGCCCGAAGCCGAGCGCCACGAGCATCACGATCAACATCATGTACCCGCTCGACGTAGCCGCGGTGTGTTCGTGCGACAGCGTGAGTGCTGTGTTGCGTGTTGGCGACTCGACCATCAATGCCTCCCGTTAATGTGATATCATATTTATATCGGGATTTGAGGAGAGGCAAGCCTATTCCCTCGCCCGTTCAGAGAGGGAGTGTGGAGGATAGCGACGGGAGGGGTAAGGGTCACGGACATGGCAAGGGCGACGCCAGCAAAAGCCGACGTCGCCCCCATCCCCATCTTCGTCACCCCGGCCGCGTGCCGGGGTCCACCGTGCTACACATTCTACGACCGTAGGGCGCGCATCCGAGTGGACCCCGGGACGAGCCCGGGGTGACGGATCTGTTAGTTCAGCACGATCGTCACCGCGCGACGGTTCTGCGCCCAGCTGGCTTCGTCCGAACCCAGCGCGATCGGGCGTTCCTTGCCGTAGCTGATCGTCGAAATCCGGCCCGGCGCGACGCCGCGTGCCGCGAGATAGTTCTTCGCCGAGAGCGCACGACGATCGCCAAGCGCCAGATTGTATTCGCGCGTGCCGCGTTCGTCGGCATGACCTTCGAGGCTCACCGGCGTGTTGGGATAGCGCGCGAGCCACGTCGCCTGGCTGTCGAGGATCGACCGCGCACGGTCATCGAGGCTGTAGCTGTCGAGCGCGAAATTGACGGTGTTGCTCGTCACCGACCGCTCGAAATCGGCGCGCGAGCCGGGAACGATGGCGCCCTGCCCGCCCGAGCCGCTCTGATCGGTTACCGCCCCGGGCGCGGGCGGCAGCTCGGCGGGGCGCTTCTTGCTGCACGCGGTGGTCGCGAGCAAAGCGGTGGCAATCAGCAGCGTCGTGGTCAGTTTCGCCATGGCGGCTTCTCCCAGAGGTAAAAGGTCGTTTCGGGCACAGACCGAGGTAAGCCAACGGCTTCGCCCGGTCGCAACGGTGAGTCAAACGCTTGGCTTGATATCAGGGGCGTAACGGTCCCCAGGCGGGATCGGATCCATCGAGCACCGTCGGAACGCGCCGAACATTGACCCCGGTGAGATCGACCGACCACAGATCGGCCCGCCCGCCGCCGCCCATCCCTGAGCGGAAGAACATGATGACGCGGCCGTTGGGCGACCAGCTCGGGCCCTCGTCCTGCGCGCCGTCGGTGAGCAATTGCTCGTTGCCGCCCGCCGGGCTCATCACGCCGATGCGGAACGATCCGCCGATCTTGGTATAGGCGATCAAGTTGCCGCGCGGGCTCCACACCGGGGTCGCATAGCGCCCGCTGCCGAAGCTGATGCGCTGCTGCGACGATCCGTCGGCATTCATCACATAGAGCTGCTGCGTGCCCGAGCGATCGCTCTCGAACACGATTCGTCCGCCATCGGGCGAATAGGTCGCGCCGGTGTCGATCCCGGGCGAATCGGTCAGCCGCTGCGGACTGCCGCCGGTGAAGGCGACACGGTAGATATCGGTATTGCCGCCGACCGCCATCGAGAACAGCACGAAGCGGCCATCGGGCGAGATGCGCGGCGCGAAGGTCAGGTTGGCGCTCGCCACGAGCAGCCGCGACGATCCGCTCGCCAGATCATAGACGTAGATCGCCGGGCGATCCTTGAGATAGCTCATATAGACGATCGAGCGCTGGTCGGGCGAGAAGCGCGGGGTCAGCGAGATCGCCTGGCCGTTGGTCAGGAAGCGGTGGTTGCCGCCATCCTGGTCCATGATCGCGAGCCGCTTGATGCGCTTGCCCTTGGGGCCAGTCTCCGAGATGTAGACGACGCGGCTGTCGAAATAGGGGCCTTCACCGGTCAGCTTCGAATAGACCATGTCGGCGCATTTGTGCCCCGCGCGACGCCATTCGCTCGGCGGCACGACAAAGCCCTGCCGCGCGATCTCGGCGCGCGACGAGACGTCGTAGAGGTAGCAGCCGACCGTCAGCGTCCCGTCGCCATTGGCGCGAACGAACCCCTGGACGAGCGCCGAGGCACCTGCCGGACCCCAGTAATCGAAGGTCGGCGCGGTTACTTCGGGATAGGCGATCGGATGCAGCGCGTCGCCGCCGAGCGGCTTGAACAGCCCCGAATTGCGCAGATCGGTGGTGACGATATCGGACAATTGCCGGCCGAGTTCGTCGGTGCGACCGGCAGCCGTGCTGACCGCCTCCGACGTCGGCATCACCGGGATCGCGATGCCGAGCGGCGCCGACACGCCGCCGACGACATCGACGACGAGCTCGCCCTGCTGTTGCGGATTGGCCGCGCCCGCCTGCCCGCCAGCCTGCGGCGCGGTCTGCGGGCTATTCGGGAACGGCACCGGCAGCGGCGCCGATCCCGTTTGCGCCAGGGTCGCCGCGGGCACTGCGGCCAGAGCAAGCGCGAGGATCGTCTTGGGGAGCATCATCGTCTTTCCTCAGCCGGGAAGTTTGTAGCGCAGGATAAAGGTCTTCCACCCGCGTGGCACGTCGTAAAGCTCGGGCGGCAGCCCACGCAGCGGCGCGCAGCCGGCGAAGGTCGCGATCGCGTTGCGATCGACCGTGTCGACATAGCGGCGGTTCTCGTCATCGACCCCGCCATGATCGTCCGACACGGTCGGCCGTCCAGCAAGCGAGCCATCGCGGTTGAGCGAGAGGCGGATCGTAACGACGATACGCGACGCGCCGGGGCCGGGATTGACCTGCCGATCGGCGCACGGCTGGACCTGGCGGCGGATCGCCGAGCCGATATCGGCGGCGGCCTTGGCATCCATCGTCGCGCCGGGCGCGGCTTCGGACGCTTTGGCCTTGGAGGGCGACTGCGTCAGACCCTTGCGGAAATCATCGTCGAGCAACGATCCGGTCGGCTTGGCCTTGGTCGCCTTTGGATTGGTACCCATCGCCTTGGCGGTCGCCACCGCCTTGGTCGACGCCGCGCTCTTGGCGGGTGCGGCCTTCGCGGGCGCGGCCTTGGCGGGTGCCGGCTTGGCAGCGGGCTTGTCGGCCGCCTCCGATTTCTCGGCGGCGGGTTTTTTGGGCGCAGGCTTGGGCTTCGGGGCGGGCTTGGGCGGCGGCACTGCGTCGGGCTTGGGCTCGGGTTTCGGCGCCGGCTTGGGTGCAGGCTTCGGCGGCGCGGGCTTGGGTACCACCGGCGCAGGCTTGGGTGGAGCCGGCTCGGGCGCGACCTCTTCCGCTTCGGGCGGCGGCGCCTCGGCGGGGGGCCCGGGATCGGGCGCGGCGGATTGCGCGGGCGGCTCGGGCGCCGCGGGTGCGGTCTGGTCGAGCGCGACGTCGTCGACCAGCGAGACTTCGATCGGCTTGTTCATCGGCGGCGGCGTAGGCGCGCTGCTCCAGGCAAGCGACAGGAGCGCGAACAACGCGACATGGCCGAGCACGGCCGCCCCGAGTCCGTATCGCTCCGATCGCGTCATTGGCCGTCCTGGCCCACCGTCACCAGCGCCACGCGGTTGTAGCCGGCGCGGTTGAGCTCGCCCATCACACGCATGACGTGCCCGTAATCGAGCTTGCGGTCGGCGCGCAGGAAGACCTGTGGCGGCTTGGCCGGATCGCCCTTGGCGGCGAGCTGCGCGAGCACGTCGGGCAGCATCGCTTCGCTGAGCGGATCCTTGTCGAGGAACAGCTTCCCCTCACCGTCGAGCGACAGGACGAGCGGCTTCTGGTCCTGGTCGAGCGCCTTCGCGCGGCTGTCGGGCAGCGTCACGGGCACGCCTGCGGTAAGCAACGGCGCGGTGACCATGAAGATGATCAGCAGCACCAGCATCACGTCGACCAGCGGCGTGACGTTGATGTCGGCCATCGGCGCGCGACGCCCGCGCCCGCGCTGCGACGGGAGGTTCATCGACATGACTTACGCCCCTCCCGCAGGCGGGAGGGGGATTTGCCGCAGCCCCTCACCGGCGCACCTCACTCTCGAGCTGCCGGCTGAGCGTCGCGTGGAAACCGTCGGCGAAGCGGTTGAGCCGCGCCTCGATACGGTTGATGCCGTGGCTGAAGCGGTTGTACGCAATCACCGCCGGGATCGCCGCGAACAGGCCGATCGCGGTCGCGAACAGCGCCTCGGCAATGCCCGGCGCGACCACCGCAAGCGACGTGTTCTGCGCCTGCGCGATGCCGGTGAAGCTGCGCATGATCCCCCACACCGTGCCGAACAACCCGACGAACGGCGCGACCGAGCCGACCGTCGCGAGGATGTTCAACCGATCGGACAGCTGGTCGATCTCATTGGCGACCGCCGCGCCCATCGCCGTCGCAAGCCGCTCGCGCGTGCCGCCGCGGTCGACTTGCCCGCCAACGGTCGAACGGCGCCACTCGGCGACGCCCGCGGTGAACACGCGCGCGATCGGCAGATCGCTCTCATTGTGCAGCCGGTGGAAGGCGTCGATATCCTCGGCCTTCCAGAAATCGCGCTCGAATGCCGCGGTCTTGCGACGCGTGGCGCCGAGCCGGAAGAAGAAGCCGAGGATCACCGCCCAGGTCCAGACGCTCGCCGCCAAGAGACCGATCATTACCGTCTTCACCACCCAGTCGGCCTGGAGGAACAGCGCGATCGGCGACAGCGTGGTTGCGTCGGTGTTGAGCATGATTTCGTTCACGTGGCGCTATCCCCTGATCCCATCGCGCGTTCGCCCATCGCTTGGGCAAACGCCGCGATCCATTCCTTCGGCTGGCGCAGCGGCCGGCCCGTTGTCGCGACCAAGGCCGCGGTGACGTCTGCCTCGGTGAGTATCGTCTCGCCGCGCATGACTCGTTGCTGAATATCGACCGATGCCGCGCGGACATTCTGGAGCGTCGTCAGGACGATCAGCGCGTCGTCGAGTTTGGCCGGCGCGCGATACCGGATCGCGAGCGCGGTCACCGCATAGGCTCCACCGCCGGCTTCTTGATGCGCGCGCTGGTCGATCCCGACGACGCGCAACATGTCCGAGCGCGCGCGCTCCATGTAGCGCAGGTAATTGGCGTGATAGACGATTCCCGAAAGATCGGTGTCCTCGAAATAGACGCGCAGCGGAAACCGGTGGACGGTTCCGACGATGCGGCCTTGCGCGGGCTGATCGAGGTCGCTGGCCGTCGTCATGCCCCGGCTGTTAATCTAACCGGGCAAGCGAGGGAACCCTTTACGGCGCTTGCGGCGATGTAACACTTAGGTTACATGTAACCCGTAGGTTACGACTCGAAAGGGGAATGATGATGGGAATGATCGAACTCGCCGAACGCAAGGCGCGCGCGCGCGCGCTTGGCCTATACGCCTTTGCGGGCCTCACCGTCGTGTTGCTTGGCCTCACCTTCGCGACATCGCGGGGCTCCTTCTTCCAGGGCATGTGGTTCGGCTTCACGCTCGTCTCGGTGCTCTATCTCTCTCCGCTGGTGACGCGCTTGAAGAACGGCCCGCTCGCACAATTTCTCGAGGACGAGGTCACGCGCGAGCATCGCCGCGCAAGCAGTGCGATCGGCTTCTGGGCGGGCCTGCTCGCCGCCGCCGCGATGCTTGCGATCGGCGACGTGCCCGGACTGCTCTCGGCAAGCGACAGCGCGCGGATCATCTTCACCACGGCGATCGTCGCGGCGCAGGTCCGGCTCGCGACGCTCGAACTGCAGGCCGCGCGCTGAATGGCCGAAACACTCCACAACACGCTCAAGGCCGAACGCGAACGGCTCGATCTGACGCAGGCCGCGCTTGCCGAGCGCGTCGGCGTCAGTCGCAAGACGATCAACACCGTGGAGAATGGAATCTTCGTTCCCTCGACGATTCTCGCGCTGAAACTCGCCGTCGCGCTCGATCGTCCCGTCGAGGCCCTGTTTCGGCTGGACGATCCGAGTGTATCGCCTAAACAGGACACATGAGCGATTTCTCTTCCCCTTTGGCGCTGCGGATCAGAGGCTTGGCCAAGGCGTTCGACAAGCCCGTCATCGCGGGGCTCGACCTCGATATCGCCGCGGGGCAGCTCTATGCGCTGCTCGGGCCCAACGGCGCCGGCAAGACGACGACGCTGCGAATGGTCGCCGGGCTCGCCAAGCCAGACGCCGGCTCGATCGAGATCTTCGGCGTCGACGCACGCCGCGATCCGCTCGGTGCCAAGGCGATCACCGCGTGGCTGCCCGACGAGCCGATGCTCTACGACAAGCTCAGCCCGCTCGAATATCTCGCCTTCGTCGCCGGGCTGTGGCGGATGGACCCGGCGCATGCCGCGCAGGAAGCCGACCGGCTGCTCCACTGGCTCGACCTGTGGGAGCAACGCGACACGCGCTGCGAGGGCTTTTCGCGCGGCATGCAGCAGAAGGTCGCGCTTGCCGGCGCGCTGATCCACGATCCCAAATTGCTGATCCTCGACGAACCGCTGACCGGGCTCGATGCGAGCATGGCGCGTTCGGTCAAGGATGCGCTGCGCAGCGCGGTCGATGCTGGCAAGACCGTGATCGTGACGACGCACATCCTCGAGGTCGCCGAGCGGATGGCCGACCGGATCGGCATCATTGGCGGCGGCAAGCTCCTCGCCGCGGGCACGCTCGACGAATTGCGCGATCGTGCGGGGACCGAGGGGATGACGCTCGAGGACACGTTCATCCGCCTGACCACGCCGGACGCCGTCGCGGCGTGAACTGGGCGATGCGTCACGTCCCGCCGGGCTCGTTCGGCTGGCTCGCGCTGAACGAAGTGCGGCTGGCGGTGCGCGCCCGCAGTTCCAGCGGGCGGCGGGGCTTGCTCGCGCGGCTCGGCGCGACGCAAGTGATCGGCTGGCTGCTGATCGCGGCATGGCTGGCGATCGGCTGCCTGATCGGCTGGGCGGCGCGCGACACTGCGATCCCCGTCCTGCCCGAACTGCGCATCGCGGCGCTTGGCGTGAGCGCGCTCATGCTGAGCTTCATGACCGCGCAAGCGGTCCTCGGCAGCCAGCGCAGCCTGTACGACACCGGCGACCTGGCTCTGCTCTTCTCGGCGCCGATCCCCGAAAGCAGCGTGCTGCTCGCCAAGATGCTCGGCATCGCCGCGACGATCGCGCTGACCTATGCCGTATTGCTGTTGCCGATCGTCGTGCCCGTCGCCGTGCTCGGTCACCCCCAACTGTTCGGCGTGGTGGCGCTGCTCGTCGCGCTCGCCTTGACCGCGAGCGCCCTCGGGATCGCGCTGACGCTCGCTGTCGCGACGCTGGTCGGCCCACGGGCCGCGCGCACCTTCGGGCAGATCCTCGCGGCGTTGCTCGGCGGCGCGGTGTTCCTCGCCTCGCAAATCTATCCGCGCGCCGACCACAAGGGCAGCGCGATGGTCGCGCACTTCGAGCGGCTGCGTGCCAACGGGTTCGGCACGCACGGCCTGAGCAGCCTGCCGGGGCGCGCCGCGTTCGGCGATCCGCTGGCGATCGCGATCCTGCTCGGCGTCGCGCTGCTGCTGTTTGCGGGTGCGGGGCTGACGCTCCAGCGGCTGTTCCTGTCGGGCTATCAAGACGGCGGCAACCGCCTGTCGCGCAGCAAGCCGACCGGCCGCGCGAGCCAGCGGCTGTTCCATGCCGGGCTGACGCGATCGATCTTCGCCAAGGAATGGCGGCTGCTCGCGCGCGATCCCGCGCTCGCCTTCCAGATCGTGATGCGGCTGATCTACATGGCGCCGCTCGTGCTCGCGATGCTCGGCAGCCGCCATGCGGTGCCGGTGCCGCCAGCCCTCGCCTTTGCCAGCGTCCTGATCGCGAGCCAGCTCGTCGGCAGCTTTGCCTGGCTGACGGTGTCGGCGGAGGATGCGCCCGATCTGCTCGCGGTCGCGCCGGTGAGCAAGGAGCAGATCAACCGCGCGAAGCTGCTTGCGGCGTTTGCGATGGCGGCGCCGTTCGCGCTGGTGCTGCCGATCGGGCTCGCCTGGCAGACGCCGCTTGGCGCGCTGATCACCGTGATCATGACCGCGCTCGGCGGCGCGGGTGCGGGCTATGCCGAGCTCAAGCTCGGAAAGCCGAGCCAGCGCAGCAGCTTCGCGAGGCGGCGGCAAGGCGGCGTCATTGCCGGCTTGGCGTCGGTCGCGATCGCCGTGGTGTTCGGCGGCGGGGCGGCCATCGCGGTCTATCTCGTCTCGGGCGACCTCGGCGCGCTGCGCATGGTCGTCGGCCAGCGCTGACTCAGCGGCGCGGGCGCGTCGCAGCGAGCGTGCGCGGCGCACCACCGTGGACTTCGCGCCCCTCGGGATCGGGCAGCAACGCGACTTGATCGAGCTGGATCCACGGCGTCGCGCGCGGCGCTGCGCGGCGCTGCGCGACGATCGGCGGCGGCGCTGGTGCCGTGATCGCAGCCGGCGCTGCGCCCGCGCGCCAGCGATCGTAGCGCGCGTAGAAATCGGTAAAGGCGCCGTCGAGCACCGGCAGGCGCGCCGCCGCGAAGGCGGGGAACGCTGCGGGTGCGATCGTCTCGCTCTCCGCGAGAATCTGCGTCGCCGACGCGCAGAAGGTGTCGTGCGCAAAGCCCTGCGAGAAGAAATTGTAGAGCACGGTCATCGCATGGTCGTAGCGCGCGCGCCACGCGGTCCCGCCGCCGCTGCGATATTCGTCGGCGAGCCTTGCTTCGGAGTCGCGCAAGACGCTGCTCTGGCGCGTGAGGATTGCATTGTAGCGCGCGGCGACGAGCGCATCGCCGGGGCCGCGGCACGCGAGCGCCGCGACGTTGAGCCCCGCGCGAAAGTGCCAGACGGTCGCCGCTGCGCTGAGCGCGCGATTGGGCGTGGCGTACGATCCGTCGGCGAGGCGCGCGGGGATCGGCATTCCGGGATAGCTGCCCGCAGGGGGCGCCGTGGCGGCGATCGCCACGGGGGGCGGCGTGACCGTCGCGACCGATGGCAAGCGATGCGATGCGCATCCACTCATCACCGCGACGCCAGCCAGCAACAGCGCGGACGCCGAAATTCGAATCGATCTCATCACGCAACTCCAGTCCGGGACTTGGGTGTCGCATGACAGGGTTAATGCGGCGTTACCGGGCGGAGGTCGGCGATGCCGAGACGCGGTGATCCGCGCGCTCGATCAACCGCTGCCAGGGCACGACGAGGCTGCGGGCGGAGGCTCGGCACTTGAACCGATGGACCGTGCGCCGCGTTACACTTCGACCTGGTTGCCGACACCCGGAACCTGGGCGAGCACCGGCCCGCCCGTCGCCGGCAGGGCGGTTATCGGCCACCGCGCCGCAAGGAAGCGCGCGCGCGGCTTGCCGATGATCGACACCGCGTTGCCCTGATTGCCGCCAAGGATCAGGAAATCGCCGACTTGGTCTTCGCCGACATAGAAGCCGACATGGCCTTTGCCGCTGTCCTCCGACTCGCGCCAGAACACCATGATAGCGCCCGGCTGCGGCGCGACTTTCTTGCCGAATGTCTCATACGACCGCGCGCCGAGCGGATTGGCGGGGAGCGGCTCGCGCGGCAGTTGCGACGCGATGCAATGGCCGACGAAGAGCCCGCACCACGGAACATCGTCATCGTCGTATGCAATGTGCAGATCGCGCGCCCATTGCAGGATCTGCTGGTTGCTGCCGGCGCCAGTATCTTCCTTCAACCCGAGCAGGCGATGCGCCTCGGCAAGCCAGGGGATCGTCGAGGCGAGCGTCAGCGTCGCGGGATCGGTGCCGGGGATCAGCTTGGCGAGCGTCTGCCGCCCGACGATACCGTCGGGCATCAGTCCTGCGGCGGACTGGAATGCCAGGATCGCGGCGATCGTCTTTCGCCCGCGCACGCCGTCGAGCGGCCCGGGATCGAAACCCTTCGCCTGCAGCGCCTCCTGCACATCGAGCAAGTTCGTCGTCATCGGCCAACCCCATCAAGAGTATCGATAGACGCTGTACGACGCTAAACAGTATCCGATGGATCGTTGGTCATGACCAACGACTCGAGATCGATGCTTTTTCGCATATTTTCGGACGTTTTACCAGCGCGGCTACCTATAGTGCGGCGCTTCAACCGGCCCCCGGAAGAACCTCGGCCCAATCAACACCCCTGATATTGATCTAATTTGTATCTTTAACTTGCGTAAGACGAACGCCGCACGCGTCGCGCGCAACCGTTAGGCTGCGCGCTGCTCGAGCGCCGCCGCGGCCTCGGCCATCAGCAGCGCGATGATCTCGGCGACGGGCTCTTCCTTGGTCACCATCCCGACCGACTGGCCCGCCATCAGGCTGCCATGCTCGACATCGCCGTCGATCACCGCGCGGCGCAGCGCGCCCGCCCAATAATGCTCGATCTGCAATTGCGCCTCGGCCATCGCGACCTTGCCCTCGTCGAGCAGTTGCGCGACTTCGCGCTGCTTGGCGGTGAACAGGTCGCCGCCGGCATTCTTCAACGCGCGCACCGGGATGACGGGCAGGCGCGGGTCGATCTGCACGCTCGCCACCGCATCGCGGGCGGACGCGCGCAGGAACGCCTTCTTGAAATTGGCATGCGCGATGCTCTCGGTCGCGCAGACGAAGCGCGTGCCGAGCTGGACGCCAGCCGCGCCCATGTCGAGATAGGCGGCGATCCCCTCGCCGCGGCCGATTCCGCCCGCCACGAATACGGGGACCTTGTCGGCGACTTCGGGCAGGATTTCCTGCGCGAGCACGCTGGTCGACACCGGACCGATATGCCCGCCCGCCTCCATCCCCTCGACCACGAGCGCGTCGACGCCCGAGCGGATCAGCTTCTTGGCGAGCGACAGCGCGGGGGCAAAGCAGATCAGCTTCGCGCCGTTCGCCTTGATCGCATCGATCGACCCCGTGGGCGGGAGGCCGCCTGCCAGCACGACATGGCCCACGCCGTGGCGGTTGCACACGTCGATCAGGTCGAACAGCGCGGGGTGCATCGTGATGAGGTTCACGCCGAACGGCTTGTCGGTCAGCGTCTTGGTCGCGGCGATCTCGCGGTCGAGCAGTTCGGGCGTCATCGCGCCGCATGCGATCAGCCCGAAGCCGCCCGCGTTCGACACCGCGGCGACGAGGTTGCGCTCTGACACCCACGACATCGCGCCGCACAGGATCGCGACCTCCGAGCCAAGAAATGCGGAACCGCGCGCCATGCGCCGGGCGAGGCGCGCTGCGCCGGTCGAGGAGATTTCGTTCATGCGCGCAGGCCTAGCCGCGCGCGGGGCTTTGGGGCAAGCCCGCGTGGTGGTGGTCAGTGTGCGGATGCTCGGCCTGGGCGTTGCTGGAGGGGAGAAGGCCCTCACCTAACCCTCTCCCGCGAAGGGCGGGAGAGGGCTGACGCGCGGCGGGCCGCCTGCCCCCTTCCTAGCCCCCTCCCGCTTGCGGGAGAGGGTTGGGTGAGGGCCTTCTTTCTAGTATAATCAACCCCATGCCGCCGATCCGCCGCCAGATCAGCCCGCACGCCTCCGCCGGGAGCGGACCGATGCGGAGGATCGCTTCTGGCAGGCGGTGCGCAACCGGCAGCTCGACGGGTTCAAATTCCGGTTCCAGCATACGATCGGCGGATATGTCGCCGACTTCGCGTGTCTCGAGGCGATGGTCATCGTCGAGATCGATGGGAGCCAGCATTCGGAGCAGGCCGATGCTAGCCGCACTGCTTTTCTCGAGTATCAGGGCTTCACGATCCTGCGCTTCTGGAACACCGAAGTGCTGACCAATCTGGAGGGTGTTGCCAGCGTCGTTCATGCGGCTTTGCTTGAAAGAAGAAGAAGAAAGCCCTCACCCAACCCTCTCCCGCAAGCGGGAGAGGGCTAGAAGGGCAGGAAGGGCAGGAAGGGCTTGAAAAGATGCAGCCGGCCCGCAGCGCGCAAGCCCTCTCCCGCCCTTCGCGGGAGAGGGTTGGGTGAGGGCCTTCTTCTTCCTTCGACCACATCCGACCCCGGAACCTCCCTCCCCGCCAAACGCTTGCGCTTGCAGCTTCTCCAGACAGGATCCTCAACATGCAGATCGGTTTCATCGGGCTCGGCAAGATGGGCAGCGCTATGGCCGTCAACCTCGCCAAGGCGGGCCATCAGGTCCACGCGTGGAACCGCTCGCCGGTCGACGCAGCCGAAGTCCCCGGCGTCACGATCGTCGACAGCGTCGACACGGCGCTCGACACCGAAGTCGTGTTCACGATGCTCGCCGACGATGCCGCGATCCGCAGCGTGCTGCTCGACTCGGGCGCACTCGACACGGCGCGCGCAGGGTTGATCCATATCGTCGCCGCGACGATCTCGGTCGCCTTCTCCAAGGCACTCGCGGCAGACCATGCCGAGCGCGGCCTGGCGTACGTCGCCGCCCCCGTCTTCGGCCGCCCCGATGCCGCCGCCGCGGCGCAGCTTAATGTCGTCGTCGCAGGGCCCGAAGACGCTGTTGCCACCATCACCCCGTTGCTCGAGACGCTCTCGACCAAGGTCTGGCCGCTCGGCACCGACCCCGCCCAAGCCAATGCCGCCAAGATCGCGGGCAACATGATGATCACCATGGCGATCGAGGCGATGTCCGAGGGCGTCGCGCTGGCGGGCGACAATGGCGTCGCGGCCGACACCTTCCTCGACTTGATGACCGGGACGCTGTTCGGCGCACGCGCCTATCAAAGCTATGCGCCCAAGATCGTCTCGGGCGATTTCACGCCGGGCTTCAAGATGAAGCTGGGGCTCAAGGACCTGCGGCTCGCGACCGAGCTCGCCGATGCGGCACAGATCACGCTGCCGGTGCTCGACGCGGTGCGCACGCGGATGGGTGCCGCGGTCGATGCCGGGATGGGCGAGCAGGACTGGTCGGGCATCGCGAGCCGGCCCTACGCGCGGAAAGAATGATCGGGCGTCTCGCTCGGAAATAGCCGCGCTTCTGCAGAGGTTTGCCATCGTTCCGCCGCGATCTGTCGCCACTCCGTACGCAGTGCGGAGGATGGCCGATGTCGGTGGTGCTGATGCTGATCCTCCAGAGCGCGGGCGCGGCCTTGCCGATCGACTTCGATCTCGCGCATTTGCCCGCGCGCGACCGCCTCGCCATCCTGCAACGTTGCGCCGCGGCGTCGACCTCCGCCGCCATCGTCGTCTGCGCCTCGCGCCACGATCGCACGCCGATGGCGGCCGCCGAGGGCTGGGCCAATCCCGACGACGAACCCGACGACGCGCGCGTCACGCGCGGCACCGGAATGGCGGCGCTGACCCCGGTCGGCGCATGCGGCATGTTCGCCGGCCAGCGCGACTGCAACAAGGCCGAGATGCGCCATTTCGGCTATGGCCGCGGGCGCGATCCGGTGACGTTCGTGGGCAAGCTCGCGACCAAGCTGCTTGGCCGCGACTGAACGCGTCGCGGTTCAGGCCGCGACGTCCTCCGCGTCGAGGCCATAGGCGGTGTGCAGCACGCGCACCGCGAGTTCGGTATAATCCTCCTCGATCAGCACAGAGACCTTGATCTCGCTGGTCGAGATCGCTTGGATGTTGATGCCGCGCTCGCCGAGCGTGGTGAACATCGTCGAGGCGACACCGGCATGGCTGCGCATCCCCACGCCCACCACCGAGATCTTCGCGACGCGCGTGTCGTGGACCAGCTCGGCGAACCCGATCGCCTCGCGCCCCTGGTTGAGCACTTCGATCGAGCGCGCGAGATCGGCGGCGGGAACGGTGAAGGTCACGTCGGTCGACCCCGCGGCATGCGCGATGTTCTGGATGATCATGTCGACGTTGATGTTCGCCTGCGCGAGCGGCGCGAAGATCGCCGCGACCGCGCCGGGCTTGTCGGGAACCGCGACCAGCGTGATCTTGGCTTCGTTCTTGTCGTGCGCGATGCCGGTGATGAGCTGGCTTTCCATATCGTCGATCTCCTCCCAAAACTCATCTTCGCCCACGATCATCGTGCCGGGCAATGTATCCGCCATCGGTGCATCCTCGCCGGTGAACGAAGACAGCACTTGAACGCGCACGCCTTCCTTCATCGCGAGGCCGACCGAGCGGGTCTGCAACACTTTCGCGCCGACCGAGGCCAACTCGAGCATTTCCTCGTACGTCACCTTCTTCAGTTTGCGCGCACGCGGCACGATGCGAGGATCCGTGGTGTAGACGCCGTCGACATCGGTGTAGATGTCGCAGCGATCGGCCTTCATCGCCGCCGCCATCGCCACCGCCGACGTGTCCGATCCGCCGCGGCCGAGCGTGGTGACGCGGCCATGCTCGTCGACGCCCTGGAACCCCGGGATCACCGCGACCTCGCCCGCGGCGAGGCTTGCCTCGAGCGCTGCCATGTCGATGTTCTCGATCCGCGCCGAGGCATGCGCGTCCGAGGTCGAGATGGCGAGCTGCCAGCCGAGCCAGCTGCGCGCCGGGACACCCGCCGCCTGGAGCGCGATCGCCAGCAAGCCGCTGGTGATCTGCTCGCCCGCCGAGACGACGACGTCATATTCCTTGGGATCGTAGAGCGACGACGCCTCGCGGCAGAAGCCCACGAGCCGGTCGGTCTCGCCCGCCATCGCCGAGACGACGACGGCGACCTGATTGCCCGCCGCCACTTCGCGTTTCACCCGCGCGGCGACGCTGCGGATACGTTCGATCCCGGCCATCGAGGTGCCGCCGAATTTCATCACGATACGGGCCATGGGTGGCAGAAGTCCTTGAGGTGGGGCTTGGGCTATGCGGGCCGTCCTGATAGAAAGCGGGCATGAACAGCGCAACCGTAACGTCTGCAACCACTATCGACCCGGCCGAGGCCGCACATTTCGGCGCGATGGCGGCGGAATGGTGGGATCCCAAGGGCTCGTCGGCGATGCTCCACCGGTTGAATCCGGTGCGGCTGCGCTATCTGCGCGAACGGATCGACGCGCACTGGCTCGGCGATGACACGGGGTTCACGCCGCTCGCCGGCAAGCGCGCGCTCGATGTCGGGTGCGGCGCAGGGCTGCTGTGCGAACCGCTCGCGCGGCTGGGGGCGGCGGTGACGGGGCTCGATGCGGCGGCGGAGAATGTCGCGGTGGCGGCGACGCACGCCGTGCAATCGGGGCTGGCGATCGCCTATCGCACCGGCAGCGTCGAGGATCTGGCGGGCGAGACGTTCGATCTCGTCACCAGCCTCGAGGTGATCGAGCATGTCACCGATCCGGCGGGGTTCGTTGCCGGGCTGGCGCGAGCGCTCGCGCCGGGCGGGCTGCTGGTGCTGTCGACGCCGAACCGCACCGCGCTGTCGCGCCTTGCGCTGATCACCTTTGCGGAGGGGACCGGCACGATCCCGCGCGGGACGCATGATTGGGACAAGTTCCTGACGCCAGATGCGCTGACCGAACTGGTCGTCGCGGCCGGGTTGAAGGTGGTCGATGTACGGGGCTTGGGCTTCTCGGTGGCGAAGGGCTTCGTGCTGAGCGACGACACCAAGCTCGATTATTTCGTGACGGCCACCCGCTAATTTCCTCCCCTCCCCTTCAGGGGAGGGGGCGGGGGTGGGGGGGGTGCCTCGCAGAGACCTAGCGCCCGTTACGTCCCCACCCCAACCCCTCCTCTGAAGGGGAGGGCTAAGCACGCTACAATCCGACCTTGCGCTCCAGCCACCGCGCCGCGGCATCGGGCGTTGCCTTGTCGGCATCGCGATCGACCTGGTAATTCGCCGCGCGCATCGCCTCGACCGGAATCCGCCCGACCATCGGCTGCAACGCGGCGACGAATTTCGCATCCTTCGCCCGCCCGGGCGCGACCATCAGGATCGCGTCATACCCCGGAACCGCATGGCGCGGATCGCTCAGCACGGTGAGATGCTGCGCCGCGATCCGCCCGTCGGAGGAGAAGGCCGAGATCACATCGGCCTGCCCGCTCGCCAGCGCCTGGTACATGAAGGTCGGGCTATAGGCGTGCGACGCGCCGAACTTGAGCGGGTAAGCGCGCTGCACCGCCGCCCATTCGGGCCGCTCGAGAAATTCGAGATCGGCGCCGAGCGTCAGCTGCGGCGCGACGCGCACGAGATCGTCGAGCGACGCGACGCCCTTCGCCCTGGCCGCCGCGTCCTTCATCGCAAAGGCATAGGCATTCTCGAACCCAAGCGCGCCGAGCAGCCGAACCTGCGCCGTCTTCGCCGCCCAGTCGCCGATCGCCGCAACCATCGCGGGGCGCGCGGGGATGTCGCGGCGCTTCATCTCGTTGGTCCAGATCGTGCCGGCATAATCGACATAAACGTCGATCGCGTCGGTCTTGAGCGCGCCGAACACCACCGCCGAACCGAGCCCGTCGCGATATTGCACATGATAGCCCGCGCGCTCGAGCCGGTGCCCGATGACGCGCGCGAGGATATATTGCTCGCCGAAATTCTTCGCGCCGATCGTGATCGTATCGCCCGAGCGCGGCCAGAGCGGTGTCAGCGCGAGCAGCACGCCGACGAGCAGCACGCCGCTCGCCGCCCACACCCGGCCACGCTTGCGCTGCGTAATGCCGCGCTCGATCAGCCCAAGCAGCGCATCGACCGCGAGCGCGAGCGCCGCGGCGCTGAGGCAGCCGGCGAGCACCAGCGCCCAGTTCTGCGTCTGGAGGCCGGCAAAGATCATGTCGCCAAGGCTCGGCTGCCCGACCGTGGTCGACAGCGTCGCGGCACCGATCGTCCACACCGCCGCGGTGCGGATCCCCGCCATCAGCACGGGCGCGACGAGCGGTGCCTCGACCAGCCGGAGCTTCTGCCACGACGTCATCCCGACGCCATCGGCCGCCTCGATCACCGCCGGGTCGAGCCCGAGCAGCCCGGTCACGCCATTGCGCAGGATCGGCAGCAACGCATAGAGCGTCAGCGCGAGCAGCGACGGCAGGAAACCGAGCGCGGGAATCCCGCCACCGACCAGCCCCGACACGAACAGCAGCAGCGGATAGAAAAGCGCAAGCAAGGCAAGACTCGGCACCGTCTGGACGAGGCTCGCAAAGCCGAGCGCCACGCGCGCGACACCGGGCTTTCGCGCCGACCAGATCGCCAGCGGCAAGCTGATCGCAAGCCCGAGCAGCAACGCCGACGCGGCCAGCAAAAGATGCGCCGCAAGCAACGGCGGGACGCGCGTGATCGCTTCGACGAACGGGCTCATGCGCCTTGCTCCAGCGCCTGCAACTTGCGCGCTTGTTCGCGCGGCACCGCGACCAGCGCCGCGGCGACCGGCCCGCCCTCGCCCGCAAGCAGCGCCTTTGGCGTGGCATCGGCGACGATCCGCCCCTTGTCCATCACCAGCACGCGGTCGGCGAGGATCAGCGCCTCGGCCATGTCGTGCGTCACCATGATCGTCGTCAGGCCGAGTTGGTCGTGCAGCTGCCGGATCGCGGTCCCGAGCTGATCGCGCGTCACCGGATCGAGCGCGCCGAACGGCTCGTCGAGCAGCAGCAGCCCCGGCGCGGTCGCGAGCGCGCGCGCGACGCCGACACGCTGGCGCTGCCCGCCCGACAGCGCATCGGGGCGGCGCAGTGCGAATTCGCGCGGCAGTTCGACCAGATCGAGCAATTCGGCGACGCGTTCGGCATGCATCTTCTCGCCTGCCAGCCGCAAACCGATCGCGATGTTTTCGCCCACCGTCATATGCGGGAATAGCCCGATATTCTGGAAGACATAGCCGATCCGCCGGCGCAGCACGTGCGGCGGTTCGTCACCGACGCCCACGCCGCCGATGCGGACCTCGCCCGCGCTCGGTGCGATCAGGCGATTGATCATCTTGAGCAAGGTCGACTTGCCCGACCCCGAGCTGCCGACCAGCGCGACGAAGCTCCCCCCCGCAATCTCGACCGACACGCCGTCGACCGCGATCGTGCCGCCGGCATACGCTTTGGTGACACCATCGAAGGCGACGGCGGGGCCGGGGGACTGGACTGACATCGCACGCTTTGTGCGGGAGCTTTGCAGGAGCGTCAAACCTTGGTTCGCCCGGGCTTGTCCCAAGCGCCCGCGTATCGCACACTCTCCGCCAACGCTTGAGCGGCCCGGGCATGTCGGGACGAAACGGGCATGACGGATAGGATGCAACATGACCGACACCACAAAGGCGATCTTCATTACGGGCGGCGGTTCCGGGATCGGCCAGGCGACCGCCAAGCTGTTCGCGGCGCGCGGCTGGCGTGTGGGTCTTGCCGACGTCAACACCGCAGGGCTCGCCGCCACCGCCGCGATGCTGCCCGCCGGGATGGTCGAGACCTATACGATGGACGTGCGCGACCGCGACGCCTGGGTCGCGCACCTCGACGCCTTCACCGCGACGACGGGCGGCCGGCTCGACGTCTTGTTCAACAATGCCGGGATCGGCACGGGCGGCCCGATCGCCGATATGAGCTTCGACGATCTCGACCGCGTCGTCGCGATCAACCTCGTCGGCGTGCTCAACGGCGCCAAGATCGGCTACCCCTATCTCGCGCGCACGCCGGGCTCGTGCCTGCTCAACACCGCGTCGGCTTCGGCGATCTACGGCTCCTCAGGGCTGCCGGTCTATTCGGCGACCAAGTTCGGCGTACGCGCGCTGACCGAGGCGCTCGACGGCGAATGGTATGGCGCCGGGATCAAGGTGCGCGATCTCGTCCCGAGCTTCATCGACACGCCTTTGCTCGCGACCCCGGCTGGCAACAGCAATTACTCGATCAAGCAAGTCGTCACCAACGCCGGGCTCGAGCTGACCAACGTCGACAAGGTCGCGCAGGCGGCGTGGGATGCGGTCCACGGCGACAAGGTCCACACCTATGTCGGCAAGACGGCCGACAAGATGGCGTTCGCCGCGCGCTGGATGCCGGGCAGCTTGCGCAAGCGGATGCGCCGCGGGACGATCGGCTCAGCCCAATAATCAGCCAAGTAAAGCGTCGATCGCCTCGGCCAGCGCCACGTCCTTGTGCGACAATCCGCCGGCATCGTGCGTGGTGAGCAGCACATCGACGCGGTTCCACACGTTCGACCATTCGGGATGGTGATCGGCCTTCTCCGCGAGCAGCGCGACGCGCGTCATGAAGGCGAACGCCTCGCTGAAATCGGCGAAGGTGAAGCGCCGCGTGATCGCGTCGCGCGCCTCGTCATAGTCCCATTCGTCGAGCGTATCGAGCGCCTCTGCCCGGTCGTCTTCGCTCAGCGGTTCAACGTGCACGCTTGCTCTCCTGCTGGCGCACGGCGCGCCTTCGCCGTAAGGCATAGCCAATGCCGCCCGCCGATCAACCGCGTAACCCGCCCGACGCCGCCACGATCGAAGCGATCGCGCGCGCGACGGTCGCCGGGCTCCCCGCGGAGTTCCGCGCACACCTCGGCGATGTCGTGCTGATCGTCGACGATCTCGCCGATGACGAGACGCTCGACGCGCTCGGCATCGCGCATCCGCTCGACCTGACCGGGCTCTATCACGGGCGTCCGGTCGGCGAGAAATCGTCGATGGACAGCGGCGGCCTGCCCGACCGGATCCATCTCTATCGCCGCGCGATCCTAGACGAATGGATCGAGACCGGGGTCGATCTCAACGCGCTCGTCGCGCACGTCACGATCCACGAGATCGGGCATCATTTCGGGCTGTCCGACGACGACATGCACGCGCTCGAGGATTCGGCGGGCGCTGCGTGACGCCGCCTTTTGCTTTTCGCGACGTGGCCTGCGTCCGGGGTGGACGGATGCTGTTCGAACACGTCTCGTTCGCCGTCGCGCCGGGGGGCGCGGTGCTGGTGTCGGGGCCGAACGGGGTCGGCAAGTCGAGCCTGATCCGCATCGCGGCGGGCTTGCTGCGGCCGGCCGATGGCGCGGTTACCGTCCCGCCGCACCGCGCGCTGATGGCGGAAGCCGCCGCGCTCGATGCTGCGCGACCGCTCGGCGCGGCGCTGCACTTCTGGGCGACGCTCGACCCCTCCCCCGCGAGCGCGACCGAGCGCGTTGCAAAGGCGCTCGAAGCCGTCGGGCTCGCCGCGATCGCCGCGGTGCCGGTTCGCCTCCTCTCGACCGGGCAGCGGCGCCGCGCGGCGCTGGCGCGCGTCGTGGCAAGCGGTGCGCCGTTGTGGTTGCTCGACGAGCCGGCCAACGGCCTCGACGTCGCAAGCGTCGGCCTGCTCGAAGCGCTGATCGCGACGCACCGCGCCGCTGGCGGCGCGGTCGCCGTGGCGACGCATCTGCCGATCGCGCTGCCCGATGCGATGACGGTCGTGCTCGGATGAGCGGCCTGCTCGCCCTCGTCGCGCGCGACGTGCGGATCGCCTGGGCAAGCGGCGGGATCGTCAATGCGCTCGCTTTCTTCCTGCTCGTCACGATCCTCTTTCCGTTCGCGGTCGGCCCCGACACCGCGTTGCTCGCCCGGATCGGCGGCGGGGTGATCTGGGCGGCGGCGTTGCTCGCCGCGCTGATGCCGGTCGAGCGGCTGATCGGCCCCGATGCAGAAAGCGGCGTGCTCGACCAAATGTCGGTGCGCGGGTTCAGCATGGCGGCGGTCGCCACCGCGAAGATCGCGGCGCACTGGCTCGGTTTCGGTCCGCCCTTGATGGTCGCCACGGTGCTGGCCGCCGGACTGCTCGGATTGCCGGCGGAGACGCTGGCGGCGGTCGAGCTCGGGTTGCTGATCGGCACGCCCGGCCTCGCCGCGCTCGCGGTGGCGACATCGGCACTGGTCACCGGGTTGCGCGGGGCAGGCGCGGTCGCCGGGCTGGTGATGCTTCCGCTCGCGGTACCGCTGCTGATCTTCGGCGCGGGCTCGATCGAAGGCGGCGTGCAGGCGGTCAAGCTGCTCGGCGCGGTGAGCCTCGTGCTGCTCGCGGGTGCGCCGTTCGTCGCGGGCGCGGCGATGCGCGGAAGCATGGAATGATTCGCGCGCTGAACACCTGACAACGGTCACCGCAGATTTCGCTATGTGTTGCTGATATAGTACACTAAAGCGCAGGCGATCCTAATCGCACGGAATGCCGGCCATGCTCACCCCAATGATGTCGTACCGCCTGTGAGCTTCCGCAACATCTCGGCCTGGTCGATCCGCAACCCGATCCCGGCGCTGGTGCTGTTCGCGATGCTGACCGTCGCGGGCATGGTCAGCTTCGCGCGGATGCAGGTCAACGACAATCCCGACATCGATTTCCCAGTGGTGATCGTCTCGGTCAGCCAGCCCGGCGCGGCGCCGAGCGAGCTCGAGAACCAAGTCACGCTCAAGATCGAAGCCGCGGTGCGCAGCCTCGCCGGGATCGACCAGATCAACTCGACGGTGTCGGAGGGCCAGTCGACCACCGTCATCCAGCTCGCGATCGGCACGCCGATCGACCGCGCCGTCGAGGACGTCCGCGGCGCGGTGCAGCAAGTGCGCAGCGCGCTACCCGACGGAATCCTCGAGCCGCAGATCGCGCGCGCCGACACGACCGGCAACGATCTCGCGAGCTATGCCGCGATCGGCACCGACATGACGATCGAACAGCTCAGCTGGTATATCGACAATACCGTGGCGAAGGAGCTGCTGTCGGTCCCCGGCATGGCCAATGTCGACCGCAACGGCGGGGTCAATCGCGAGATCCGCGTGATCCTCGATCCGCTCAAGCTGCAGGCGCAGGGGCTCACGGCGGGCGACGTCAATCTGCAATTGCGCCAGATCAACCTCAACGCCGCGGGCGGGCGGGCGCAGATCGCGGGATCGGAACAGGCGGTCCGCGTGCTCGGCAATGCGCATACCGCGTCGGAGCTCGGCCGCACGCTGATCAGCGCTGGCAACGGGCGGACGGTCAAGCTCGACGATCTCGGCGTCGTGCGCGATCTCTATGCCGAGCAACGCTCGGCCTCGGCGCTCGACGGGCGACCGGTGCTGAGCTTCGATTTCCAGCGCGCCAAAGGCGGGTCCGACGTGTCGGTGTTCCACGGCGCCGAGGCCAAGCTCGCCGCCCTCGAGAAGCGCTTTCCCAAGGTGCATTTCAAGCTGATCTTCAACCAGGTCAAATATACCGAGATGCAATATCACTCGGCGATTGACACGATGATCGAGGGGGCTGTGCTCGCGGTGATCGTCGTGTTCGTCTTCCTGCGCGACTGGCGCTCGACCGTCATTTCGGCGCTCGCCATCCCGCTGTCGGCGATCCCGACCTTCTGGGTGATGGACTTGATGGGCTTTACGCTCAACGGCATCAGCCTGCTCGCGCTCAGCCTGGTTGCGGGCGTGCTGGTCGACGACGCGATCGTCGAGATCGAGAATATCGTGCGGCACATGCGGATGGGCAAATCCGCCTATCAGGCCTCGATCGACGCCGCCGACGAGATCGGCCTCGCGGTGCTCGCCACCACCATGGCGATCGTCGCGGTGTTCCTGCCCGTGGGACTGATGCCGGGGATTTCGGGCCAGTTCTTCAAGAACTTTGGCCTGACGATCGTCGTCGCGGTGCTGATGAGCCTCGCCGTCGCGCGTCTCATCACGCCGATGATCGCGGCCTATTTCCTCAAGGCGCAAGGGAGCCATGCGCATGGCGAGGGGCGGATCATGGACGTCTATATGGCGGTGCTGCGCTGGACGCTGATGCACCGCTGGTCGGCGGTGGTCGGCGGGATGGCGGCGCTCGCGCTGACGGTGGTGTGCGCGGGCGCGCTGCCGATGACCTTCCAGCCCGACCAGGACAACGATGCCTCGACCGCGACGATCGAACTCGTCCCCGGCTCGACGCTCGCGCAGACGCAAGCCGTGGTCGATCAAGTCGCGCAGCTGCTGAAGCGCCAGCCCGATGTCGAAACGACCTATCAGCGCGCAAACGTCGGCAGCGGGCGAGACACCGCGATCTTCAAGCCCGGCAAGACGCAATCGAGCAACGCGTTCGAACGCGCGCTCGCCCCACAGCTCGCGCAGATCG
The DNA here is from genome assembly GCF_040546165.1 of Sphingomonas sp. UYEF23. NCBI lineage: Bacteria > Pseudomonadati > Pseudomonadota > Alphaproteobacteria > Sphingomonadales > Sphingomonadaceae > Sphingomonas > Sphingomonas sp. UYEF23. Next base: position 58,516 of record NZ_JBEPNG010000003.1, read on the forward strand.
CCGATGCGCGCGTCGCGTTCCGCTCGAACAATGGCGGAAGCAGCGGGCGCGATTTGTCGATCACGCTGGCAGGCTCGGACCCCGATTTGCTGCGCAAGACCGCGGTGACGCTGGTCGGCCAGATGGGCCGCCTCCCGACGATCACCGCGCCGCGCATCATCGGCGACCTGCAACGCCCCGAAATCGTCATCACGCCGCATATGGATCTCGCGGCGAGCATGGGCGTCACCACCGCGGCGCTGTCGAGCGCGATCCGCGTCGCGACGCTCGGCGACATCGACCAGAACAGCGCCAAATTCTCGCTCAGCGACCGGCAAGTCCCGATCCGCGTCGCGCTCGACCAGAATGCGCGCACGCGGCTCTCGACGATCCAGAATTTGCCGGTGCAGACCGCGAGCGGCGGCTCGGTCCCGCTCGGGCTGCTCGCGGCGATCAGCTTCGGCGCGGGGCCGACCAAGATCGAGCGCGTCGCGCAGCAGCGCCAGATCACGATCGGCGCCGATCGCGCGCCGGGCGTCGTCAGCGGCACCGCGATGGAGCAGATCAACGCGCTGCCGATCCTGCGCAACCTGCCGATCGGCGTCGGCAAGCTGACGCTCGGCCAGCAGAAGTTCGAGACCGAGATGATCAACAATTTCATCGCGGCGGTGGTGTCGGGCATCCTGCTGGTGTTCGCGGTGCTGGTGCTGCTCTACCGCCGTATCCTCGCGCCGTTCGTCAATCTCGGCTCGTTGATGCTGGCGCCGCTCGGCGGGTTGCTCGCGCTGCTGGTGACGGGCAACCCGATCTCGATGCCGGTGCTGATCGGCTTGCTGATGCTGCTCGGCATCGTCGCCAAGAACTCGATCCTGCTGATCGATTTCGCGCTCGAGGAAATGGCGAAGGGGGTCGATCCGTTCGTCGCGATCCTCGATGCCGGGCACAAGCGCGCGCAGCCGATCGTGATGACGACGGTCGCGATGGTCGCGGGCATGATCCCGACCGCGCTGTCGCTGGGCGGCGACGGCTCCTGGCGCGCGCCGATGGGGATTACGGTGATCGGCGGGCTGTTGCTCTCGACCGTGCTGACGCTGGTGATCGTGCCGGCGAGCTTCAGCCTGGCGATGGGGATCGAGCGCTGGATCGGCCCGCGGCTCGGACGGCGGCTGCTGACCTATCGGCCCGAGGAGACCGCGCTGGCGGTGCGATCGACCACATTCCAGCACGCGCACCTACAATAGCCGCGGATGCGGCGGCGGCGGGGCTCAGCCCCCCGCCGCCGCGAGCGCGCGATAGGTCGCGCGGAGCGTGACCTTGTCGATCTTCTCGGTGCCGAGCCGCGGCAGCGCCTGATCGACGAACCAGATCCGCGCGGGTACCTTGAACGCCGCGATATGCTCGAACAGGAACGCGCACAGATCCTCGGTGCTCAGCGCCGCGCCGTCGCGCAGCAGGACAACGGCGCCCGGCACCTCACCGAAACGCTCGTCGGCTAGGCCGAACACCGCTGCCTCGGCAACCGCGGGATGCTCGTAGATCGCCGCCTCGACTTCCTGGCACGAGATGTTCTCGCCGCCGCGGATAATGATGTCCTTCTTGCGGTCGACGATGAAGAGATAGCGGTCTTCGTCGAGATAGCCGATGTCGCCGGTCAGGAAATAGCGATCGGCGGTGAACGCCGCCGCGGTCGCATCGGGGCGGCCGTAATATTTGGTGAAGTTGCACACCGAGCGAATCGCGACCTCACCGCGCTCGCCTTGCGCGACCGGCTTGCCGTTGCCATCGACGATCGCGAGATCGATCAGCGGGAGCGAGGCGCGGCCGGTCGAGTTGGGCTTGGCGAGGTAATTGTCGCGGAAATTGCCGCAGCCCGCGCCATTGGTCTCGGTCAGGCCGTAGCCGAGCAGCGGCTTGGGCCCGCCCATCTCCTCGGAGATGCGGCGGACATGCTCGATCGGGCGCGGCGCGCCGCCTGCCGCGAAGTCGGACACGCTCGACAGATCGTAGTCGGCGCGCTTCGGGTGCGTCAGGATCTCGAAGCTCATCAGCGGCACGCCGACGAAATAGGTCACCGTCTCGGCCTGGATCAGCCGCATCGCTTCCTCGGCATCCCATTTCGGCATGAGGACGAGCTTGCGCCCCATGGCGAAGCTCTGGAGGAACACCGGCACCTCCGCCGTCACATGGAACAGCGGCACGTTGAGCAAGGTCGCATGCTGCGTCGGCGGCGCGGCGCCGTCCGCGGTCGAGATCGACAGCATGACGAGCGCCTGGACCAGATAATTGTAGACCGCCTGCGTCACCGCGCGATGGTTGCTGATCGCGCCCTTCGACTGGCCGGTCGAGCCCGAGGTGAACAGGATCGTCGCCGAATCGGTCGGCGCGACGCTCGGCAGCGCGGCGTCGCTCGAGCCGAGCAAGGCGGCCAGCGCGACGGCGAGCGGCTGGCTGTCCTCGATCGTGACCACCGCCACCTCGAGATCGGCGATCGCGGCGAGCCGCTTGGTGCGCGGCGGATCGGCAAAGACGAGGCTGCATTCGACATCGGCCATCGCCGCGGCGAGTTCCTCGGACTGCCACCAGCCGTTAAGCAGCGTGGCCACGCCGCCCGCCATCGTGATGCCCATGTAGAGCACGATCCACGACGGCGAATTGCGCATCGCGATCCCGATCCGGTCACCCGGCGCAACGCCGTGGCCACCGACCAGCGTCGCCGCAACGCGCGCCGCCGCGGCATAGACCTCGGCAAAGGTCAGTCGCTCGTCCCCCGCGACGAGGAAGGTCTTGGCGGCATGCTCGTTGCAGTAATGCGCGAAATAGGGCGGCAGCGTCTGCGGCACGCCGGTGATCAGCGGGAGATCGTTCCCGTCGACGTGCACGCTGCCGAGCGCGAGCGGACCGCCTGCGCCGGTCAATTGCGCGAGCGCGGAATCCATCCGTTGATCGAGTTTGCTCGGCATTCGCGCTCTCCACTTGGTCTTATCGCCTGGCGCCATTATGGAGGCGCAAATTCCAGGGGAAAAGCCTTGTTCCTGACTGCCGCCCTCCCCATCCTCGCTGCCGCTACGGCAGGCGTCGATCCGCACCTGCATTTTACCGATCTGCACCTCAATCCGGTCGCGATCGACCTGCATTTCTTCCAGATCAAATGGTATTCGCTCGCCTATATCAGCGGAATTCTGCTCGGCTGGTGGTATCTGCTCAAGCTGATCGCGCAGCCCGGCAGCCCGATGGCGCGGCGTCATGCCGACGATCTGGTGTTCTACGCGACGCTCGGCATCATCCTCGGCGGGCGGCTCGGCTATGCGATCTTCTACGCGCCGCACCTGCTGACCTCGCTCGGGCTGTTCAAGCTATGGGATGGCGGCATGTCGTTCCATGGCGGGATGATCGGCACGTCGATCGGCATTATCCTGTTCGCGCGGAGCCAGAAGCTGGATTGGCTGCGGATCCACGATTATCTCGCCTGCGTGGTGCCGTTCGGGCTGTTCTTCGGGCGGATCGCCAATTTCGTGAACGGCGAATTGTGGGGCAAGCCCGCCGACGTGCCGTGGGCGATCGTGTTTCGTGACACGGTGCAGACCGGCATGATCGAACCCGCGCGGCATCCGAGCCAGCTGTACGAGGCCGCGCTCGAGGGCATCGCCTTGTTCCTCGTCCTGTGGTTCGCCTTCTGGAAGACCAAAGCGCGCTACGAGCCGGGCAAGCTCGTCGGGCTGTTCCTGCTCGGCTACGGCCTCGCGCGCTTCATCGTCGAATTCTTCCGCGAGCCTGATTCGCAGTTCAGCGGAACGTTCTTTGCGACGACGATCCATATGGGCCAGGTGCTGACGCTGCCGATGATCGTCGGCGGTCTGTATCTCGTGCTCACCGCCAAGGGCCGCCGCTACCGCGTCGAGCCGATCGCGGGCGGGCAGAGCGTGGCGTAATCTCGCTGCTTGCCTCCCTCCCGCAAGCGGGATGCGCCCTTCTTGCTCCCCTCCCGCTTGCGGGAGGGGCTGGGGGAGGGCAGTGAGCAACGCATGACAGTGCCCGTTTCAGACGCCACTCCCCCGGCCCCTCCCGCAAGCGGGAGGGGGGAAGAAGGAGCCCCCCTCGCCGACCGCCTCGCGCGCGCGATCACGCTCGCCGGGCCGATCTCACTCGCGCAGTATATGGCCGCCGCCAACGCGCACTATTACGCCACGCGCGATCCGCTCGGCGCGGGCGGCGATTTCACCACCAGCCCTGAAATCAGCCAGATGTTCGGCGAGCTGATCGGCCTGTGGTGCGCCGATCTGTGGGACCGCGCGGGCCGCCCCGACGTAGCATGGGTCGAGCTCGGCCCCGGCCGCGGGACGCTCGCCGCCGATGCGTACCGCGCGATGGCCAAGGCCGGCTTCACCCCGCCGGTGCATTTCGTCGAGACCAGCCCAGTGCTGCGCGCTGCGCAAGCCAAGCGCGCTCCGGCGGCGACCTGGCACGATTCGATCGACACGCTGCCGAGCGACCTCCCACTTCTGATCGTCGCCAACGAATTCTTCGACGCGCTTCCCGTCCGGCAATTGGTCAAGCGCGCCGATGGCTGGTTCGAGCGGCTCGTCGCCTGCCAGGACACGCTGTTCCTGCCGATCGCGGGCAAGCAGATCCCCGATGCAGTCGTTCCCGAGACGCTGCGCGATGCGACGCCCGGATCGGTGATCGAGACCTCCCCCGCCAGCGTCGCGATCCTGCGCAGCCTCGCGCAGCGGATCGTCGCGCAGGGCGGCGCACTACTCGCGGTCGACTACGGCTATGACGGACCCGCGCTGGGCGACACGCTGCAGGCGGTGCGCGGGCATCAATACGCCAACCCGTACGAACACCCCGGCGAGCAGGACCTCACCGCGCACGTCGATTTCGGCACGCTCGCCGCCGCCGCACTGGTCGAGCGCGCGGCGGTCGCCGGGCCGATCGGCCAGGGCGCGTTCCTCACCGTGCTCGGTATCGACGCCCGCGCTGCCGCTTTGTCGAAGGCCGCACCCGGTCGCGCCGAGCAAATCGCGCTCGACAAAGCGCGGCTGACACGGGAAATGGGCGACCTTTTCCAGGTCCTCGCCGTGTCCGCACCGGGTTGGCCCAACCCCGCAGGTTTTGCATGATCACCTATCGCGACGCGCGCACGATCGACGGCCCGGCACTCGCAGCCATGGCGCGGCGCTCGTTCACCGAGACCTTCGGAACGCTCTACAGCGACGCCGATCTCTCGGCGTTCCTCGACGAGGCGTTCGGGCCGAACGGCTTGCCGTCGCAGCTGTCCGATCCCGATTTCACGATCCGCCTCGCGCTCGCCGACGACGAGATCGTCGGCTATGTGAAGATGGGCCCGGTCACCTTCCCCGGCGAATGGCGCCCCGATGCGATCGAGCTCTATCAATTCTACGTGCTCTCGGGCTGGCACGGCCAGGGCGTCGCGCAGGAACTGATGGCGTGGGCGCTCGATTTCTCGCGCGAACACGGCGCGCGCGAGGTGATCCTCAGCGTCTATGTCGACAATCACCGCGCGCATCGCTTCTACGAGAAATACGGCTTCGAGGACATCGGCCGGATTGCCTTCCGCGTCGGCGAGACGGTCGATGACGACAATCTGATGCGGCTGGTGCTGTGAGCACACCCGTCGAGGTGATCACCGCGCGGACGCTCGCGGGGGTCGCGCACGGGTTTCTCGGGCGGATCGGCGGCGTTTCGGGCGGCGTTCACGCCGGGTTGAACGTCGGGATCGGCTCCGACGACGATGCCGCCGCGGTCGCCGAGAACCGCGCGCGCGCGACCGAGGCGGTCGTCCCGGGTGCGACGCTGGTGACGCTCTACCAGATCCACTCGGCCGAATGCGTGACGGTGCGCGGGAGCTTCGACGATGCCCTGCGCCCGCGCGCCGATGCGCTGGTGACCGACCGGCCGGGGCTCGCGCTCGGCATCCTCACCGCCGATTGCGCGCCGGTGCTGCTTGCCGACCGCGCGGCGGGCGTGGTTGGCGCGGCGCATGCCGGGTGGAAGGGCGCGCTCGGCGGGGTGACCGACACGACGATCCTCGCGATGGAAGCGCTCGGCGCCAAGCGCGAGCGGATCGCCGCGGCGATCGGCCCGTGCATCGCGCGCGCGAGCTACGAGGTCGATGCCGCCTTTGCGCAGCGGTTCGAGGCCGACGATCGCGCGAACGAGCGCTTCTTCGCCGAAGGCCGCGCGGGGCATTTCCAGTTCGATCTCGAAGCCTATGTCGCACACCGGCTTGCCGCGGCGGGGGTGATGCGCGTCGCGATGCTCGGGCTCGATACGTATGCCGACGAAGCGCGCTTCTTCAGCTACCGCGGCGCGACGCATCGCGGCGAGCCCGATTACGGGCGGCAGATCTCGATCATCGGACTCTGATTGTCCTTCTCCTCCCCTCCCTGGAAGGGAGGGGTCGGGGGTGGGTTGGCCCGTGGCGGCGGCGGCCCTCTCCATTGGCCGACCCACCCCCAGCCCCTCCCTTCCAGGGAGGGGAGGAGCGCGGTCAGCGGGTCCGGAATTCCTCAGGCGTCGTCAGTTGCGCGAGGATCAGCCCGTTGCCATCGGGGTCCTTCAGCATCGTGAAGCGCCCCCACGGCTGCGCGTCGACCGGCGACAGCGGCACGCCCAGCGCGCCGATCCGGGCATATTCGGCATCGACATCGTCGACCCCCAGCATCAGCCCCTGCACGCCGCCCGGCGGCATCGCATCGAACCACGTCACCAGCGCGATCGTCGCGCCGCCATCACTGGGCTGGAGCTGGATCCAGCGCATCGCGGGCCCCATCGGCTCGTCGCGCAGCACCGCGAGCCCGATCACGCGCGTATAAAAGTCCAACGCCGCCGCCGGATCGCGCACCGGCACCGAAACCACCGCAACCGCCATGTCGTGTCCCCCCGTCGCCCCACCGCGCAGATGGTTTCAATTGACACTATCTCGCGGTACACGATCCTACCGTATTTTTAGCGAGGACGCAGCATGGCCGACAAACTCGAAACCGAAGCCGATCTGACCGGCGTCGCCCCACGCACGAAGCCCAAGCCGTCGATCGAGAAGATCGGCGACCGCAAGCTGAAGCCATCGACGCTGATGATGGGCCACGGCTATGACCCCGCGCTGTCCGAAGGCTCGCTCAAGCCCCCGATCTTCGCGACTTCGACCTACGTCTTCCCCAATGCGGCCGCGGGCAGGCGCCACTTCGAAGGCGTCACCGGAAAGCGCCCGGGCGGCTCGGAAGGCCTCGTCTATTCGCGCTTCAACGGCCCCAACCAGGAGATTCTCGAGGATCGCCTCGGCGTGTGGGAAGAGGCCGAGGACGCGCTCGTCTTCTCGAGCGGCATGTCGGCGATCGCCACGCTGTTCCTGTCGATGGTCAAGCCCGGCGACACGATCGTCCATTCGGGCCCGCTCTATGCCGCGACCGAGACGCTGATCGCGCGCATCCTCGGCCGCTTCGGCGTGAAGTGGCTCGATTTCCCGGCGGGCGCGACGCGTGAGGAGATCGACGCGGTGATGACCCAGGCGGCGACCGGCAACGTCGCGCTGATCTATCTCGAAAGCCCGGCCAATCCGACCAACGCCTTGGTCGATATCCAGGCGGTCGCCGCGAGCCGCGACGCGATCTTCACCGGCGACGCCAAGCCGCCGATCGCGATCGACAACACCTTCCTCGGGCCGCTGTGGCTCAAACCGCTCCAGCACGGCGCCGACATCGTCGTCTATTCGCTGACCAAATATGCCGGCGGGCATAGCGATCTCGTCGCGGGCGGCGTGCTCGGCTCGAAGGCGCACATCAACACGATCCGGCTGATGCGCAACACGATCGGCACGATCTGCGATCCCAACACCGCGTGGATGCTGATGCGCAGCCTCGAGACGCTCGAACTGCGGATGAGCCGCGCTGGCGAGAACGCCGTCAAGGTCTGCGGCTTCCTGCGCGGCCACCCCAAGGTCGAGCGCGTCGGCTATCTCGGCTTCCTCGCCGACAGCCCCGGCATGGAGCGCCAGGCCGACATCTACGCACGCCACTGCACCGGCGCGGGCTCGACCTTCTCGCTCATCGTCAAGGGTGGCGAAAGGGAAGCGTTCGCGTTCCTCGATGCGCTCAAGATCGCCAAGCTCGCCGTGTCGCTCGGCGGCACCGAGACGCTTGCCTCACATCCGGCGGCGATGACGCACCTCTCGGTCGCCGACGAGCGCAAGCAAGCGCTCGGCATCACCGACAATCTGGTGCGGATCTCGATCGGGGTCGAGGATGCCGACGATCTGATCGCCGATTTCGCGCAGGCCCTCGACGCGATCTGACGCGTTCAACGGGGGGACAGGTCTGCGGCGCTACAGCGCCGCAGACCCCGCTTGTGAAAGGTGCGCGATGCGACCGATGATGATGACGCTGGCCGCAGCCGCGCTGGCCTTGCTCCCCGAAGCGGTGCTCGCCGCGCCGCCGACCGGCACATGGACCAACCCGCAAAAGTCGGTTCGCGTCGTGTTCCGGAAGTGCGGCCGCGCGATGTGCGGCAAGATCGTCTGGGCGAGCCCCAAGGCGCAATCGGATGCCGAACGCGGTGGTGGCGGGCCGCTGGTCGGCACGATGCTGTTCAGCGATTTCGTCGAGCAGCGCCGCGGGTTGTGGAACGGCAGCGTGCTGATCCCCGACATCGGCCAGACCGTCACGGGGACGATCGAGCAGACCGGACCCGACACGCTCGTCGGCGAAGGCTGCCTGCTCGCGGGCTTCGGCTGCAAGCGCCAGACCTGGACGCGAACGCGCTGAACCCTTGCCGCGCAGCCGTGATCGGGCGATGACGGCGGGATGATTGATTCCGACTTCATCGCCGGCCTGCCCAAGGCCGAACTCCACCTCCATATCGAGGGCAGCCTCGAGCCCGAACTGATGTTCGCGCTCGCCAAGCGCAACGGCATCGCGATCCCGTTCGCCAGCATCGAGGATGTCCGCGCGGCCTACAATTTCTCGCGGCTGCAGGATTTTCTCGACATCTATTATGCCGGTGCCGACGTGCTGCGCGAGGCGCAGGATTTCCACGATCTCGCCGCCGCCTATTTCGATCGCGCCGCCGCCGACGGCGTCGTCCATGCCGAGATCATGTTCGACCCGCAAACGCACACCGCGCGCGGCGTCGCGTTCGAGACGGTGATCACCGGCCTGCTCTCGGCGATCGACGAAGCCAAGGCCAAGCACGGCATGTCGGTGCAGCTGATCCTGTCGTTCCTGCGGCATCTCGACGAAGCCGACGCGATCGCCACGCTCGATGCGGCACGGCCGTGGGTCGACCGGATCGGCGCGGTCGGCCTCGATTCGTCCGAGCTCGGCCACCCGCCCGAGAAATTCGCGCGCGTCTTTGCCCAGGCGCGCGCGCTGGGGCTCAAGCTCGTCGCGCATGCCGGCGAGGAAGGTCCGCCCGAGTACGTCTATCAAGCGCTCGACCTGCTCGGCGTCGACCGGCTCGACCACGGCAATCGCAGCCTCGAGGATCCGCTGCTCGTCACGCGGCTCGCGCGCAGCGGCATGACGCTGACGGTGTGCCCGCTGTCGAACCTCAAGCTGTGCGTCGTCGACGACATGACCGCGCATCCGATCGACCGAATGCTGCGCGAGGGGCTTCGCGCGACCGTCAATTCGGACGATCCGGCCTATTTCGGCGGGTATATCGCGGACAATTACCGCGCGATCGCGGCGGCACGCGGCCTTGGCCGCGACGATCTCGTCACGCTCGCGCGCAACAGCTTCCTCGGCTCGTTCCTGCCCGACGCCGCCGTCACCGAGCATCTTGCCCGGCTCGACGCCTATGTGGCACAGGCGCCCGCCGCCTAGGCGCCGCGCTCAGCCGTCGCCGACACGCTCGATGTCGGCGCCGACTGCGCTCAGTTTCTCCTCGAGCCGCTCATAGCCGCGGTCGAGGTGATAGACCCGGCTGACCTGCGTCTCGCCGTCCGCCACGAGCCCGGCGATGATCAAGCTCATCGACGCGCGCAGATCGGTCGCCATCACTTGCGCACCGGTCAGCTTGGGCACGCCGCGGACCACCGCGGTGCGGCCGTGGACTTCGATGTTCGCGCCCATCCGCGCGAGCTCGGGCACGTGCATGTAGCGGTTCTCGAAGATCGTCTCGGTCAGTACGCTCGCGCCGTCGGCCATGCACAGCATCGCCATGAACTGCGCCTGCATGTCGGTGGCGAAGCCCGGGAACGGCGCGGTCGACAGTGTGAGCGGCTTGATCCCGCCCGAGGCCGAGACGAGCAGATTGTCGCCGCGCTCCTCGAGCGTGACGCCCGCGTCGATCAGCGCGGCGGTGGTCGCGCGCATGTCGTCCATCTTGATGCCGACGAGTTCGACCGAGCCCCCGGTGATCGCCGCGGCACACGCATAGCTGCCCGCCTCGATCCGGTCGGGCATCACGCGATAGGTCGCGCCGTGGAGCCGGTCGACGCCCTCGATCTCGAGCGTCTCGGTGCCGATCCCGCTGATCTTCGCCCCCATCGCGACGAGCAAATTGCACAGATCGACGATCTCGGGCTCGCGCGCCGCATTCTCGATCCGGCTGCCACCCTTGGCGAGCACCGCCGCCATCACGACATTCTCGGTCGCGCCGACCGAGACGATCGGGAAGGTGTAGATGCCGCCCGACAGTCGCCCGCCCGGCGCGATCGCCTTGACGTAGCCGGCCGCCATCTCGAGCTGCGCGCCGATCGCCTCGAGCGCCTTGAGATGCAAGTCGATCGGGCGATTGCCGATCGCGCAGCCGCCCGGCAGCGACACCGTCGCCTCGCCCGCGCGGCCGATCAACGGGCCCAGCACGAGGATCGACGCGCGCATTTTCCGCACGATGTCGTACGGCGCCTCGGTGGCGGTCAGTTTGCCCGCGCGGATCGTCATGACGCGGCCGAAATCCTCGGGGCGCGCGCCCTCAATCCGGGTCGAGCAGCCGAGCTGGTTGAGCAGATGCCCGAAACTGTCGACATCGGCGAGCCGCGGCAAGTTGCGCAGCGTGACCGGCTCTTCGGTCAGCAATGCGCACGGCATCAGCGTCAACGCGGCGTTTTTCGCCCCGGAAATCGGAATACGGCCAGAAAGGCGGTTGCCGCCACGAATGAGAATACGGTCCATGCCCTCGTTTATCGCCTCGCCTGAAAGGCGCAAGCAGGTTACACCGTGTTATAAAGGTGAAACACGCGTCTCGACCGGTTGATCGATTTTAATGCATTGTTTCTTGCGCGCTGCTTTGTGCACCTAATCAAGGGGGATTTTTCGCGCGTGCCAGGAAGTTACTTCGCCGACCGTTTGACCGGGATGGTCGTGTTAAGCGAAAACGAACGGCTCGCGCTGGCACGGTTGGAGGAGCGTGAGCGGCCAGTCCGCCGTGGCATGACGCTCCACCGCGAGCGCGATCGTACCGGCGACGTCTATATCCTGCGCAAGGGGACGATGATGAGCTCCGTGCTGCTCGACGATGGCAGCCGGCAGATTTTGCGCTTCCATTTTCCCGGCGACATGCTGGCGACCGCGAGCATGATCTATCGCGAGGCGCCCGAGACGATCACCGCGATCTCCGAGTGTATCGTCGCCCCGTTCGAGCGATCGGCCTTCGCCGCGCTGTATACCGAGCATCCACGGCTCGCCGCGCTGATCATGGTCTATAACCAGATCGAGCGCGCAGCGCTGACCGACCGGCTGGCAGCGCTCGGCCGGACATCGGCGAAGGCGCGTGTCGCGGCGATCCTGATCGAGATGCGCAACCGCATGCAGACCGAGGTCGACGGCACGGCCAGCTTCGTGCTCGGCTTGACGCAGGAAGAGATTGGCGACGCGACCGGGCTCACCGCGGTCCATGTCAATCGCATGCTGCGCCAGCTCGAGGAGGAAGCGCTGATCGCGCGCGAAAGCGGGCGGATCAGCTTTCTCGACGAGCGCGCGATGCTGCGCACCGCGAATTACATCGACCGGTACGCCAAGCTCAATCTCGATTGGTTGCCGCCCGCGAACTGAGGCGGCGGCGCGCTCAGGCCTTTTCGAGCGTGCATTGCAGCGGGTGCTGGTTCTGCCGCGCAAAGTCCATCACTTGCGTCACCTTGGTCTCGGCGACTTCGTAGCTGAAGGTGCCGCAGACCCCGACGCCCTTTTGATGGACATGGAGCATCACGCGCGTCGCAGCTTCCATGTCCATGCGGAAATAGCGCTGCAGCACGAGCACGACGAATTCCATCGGCGTGTAATCGTCGTTGAGCAGCAGCACGCGGTACGGCGTGGGCTCCTTGGTCTTGGAACGCGTCCGGGTTGCGACCCCGGCGCCGGTGCCGTCCCCGTCATCGGTGCCATCGTCACGGCGTTCCGCCATCGAGATTCGGGTGCTGTCGATCATGTGTCGCCAAAATATGGCATTGCCGGGGGGAAGGGCAAGGGGCTCGGATACGAAAAGGGCGGCCCGTCGCCGGACCGCCCCCACTTATCGAAAGATCGCGCGTGGTTATGCGGCGACCTTGATCTTCTCGGCTGCCAGCGCGACGCGGTTCGAGATCGGCTGGGCGATCTCACCGGCGAGCTTGAGCATCGATTCGGTGTTCTTCGAGGTTTCGGCGACCATCGCGTCGAATGCGCTGCGCATGAAGTCGCTGTGGAGCTTGAGGAAGTCGGTCGGCGACTTGACGCTCGACAGCGTCTTCATCGCAGCCGTCGCGCTCTCGAGCTGCTTGCGACCATATTCGGCGGCTTCCTGGCCCATCGTCTCGATGCCCTTGGCGGCGATCTTCGACGATTCGACGAGCGCCTCGATGTTGCCCTTCGAGAATTCGTTCATCTCTTCGATCATCTTCGAACCCTTTTCCATTGCGGTCTTGGTGCGATCGTTGACGTCGGCGAACATCGCCTGCGCACGGGCCTGGGTGGTGTCAGCGGCGGACTGTACGGTTTCCATGATCTTGGCTTCCTTCTGAGCGACGGCCGCCGCGGCTGCGACGACGGGGGTTGGGGCTGGCGTGGTAATGGGGGCAGACACCGACGAAACGGGCGCGGGCGCCTCAATCACCGGCTGGGGCGCTGCAACGGGCGCGACTGGCGGTGCCACGGTGGCGACTGGCGCCACCGGAGAAGCGACGGCTGCAGGCGCAGTGGTCAGTGGTGCTGGCTTGGGTGCAGCGGCGGCGCGCTTCTTCGCGGCAGGCTTTGCAGCAGCAGGGGAAGCGGCAAGCGCGGCGGGAACCGAATCGGATGGCGCCGCAACCGCAGCGGCGATCGATGCGATCGAGGGCGGGGTCGCGGGGGACTTCGGGTCGTTGCTGGCCATGACGGGATTGCTCCTGCTCTATTGCTGCGCCGCAATATACGCCGGAAACACGACACGAACAAGCGAAATGTTGCACTGCAACATAAGCGTAACGACTTGCCTTCGCTGGCGCTCACCCCGTCGATCAGCGCGCCTTGACGTAGCGTCCCGGCGCATCGTCGAGCACCGGCAGACCACCCTCGCCCGGCTGACGCGCGCCCGTCGCGGCGACGCTGTCGGCACCGTGATCGCGCAGCCAGCCGAGCCAGTCGGGCCACCAGCTGCCCTTGGTCTCGACAGCCCCCGCGATGAAGTCTGCCAAGGTAGTGACAGGCGCGGGATTGAGCCAATATTGGTATTTTCCCGCACTCGGCGGGTTCACCACGCCCGCGATATGCCCCGATCCCGCCAGCACGAACTTGCGCTCGCCGCGGAAATGCTCGGTCAGCGCCCACACGCTCTCGGCCGGCGCGATATGGTCCTCGCGCCCCGCCTGGATATAGGCGGGCGTCTCGACTCGCCCGAGATCGATCGGCACGCCGAGCGCGCTCAGCGCGCCCGGCTTGGCGAGGAGATTGTCGCGGTACAGATCGAGCAGATAGCGCATGTGCCAGCCCGCCGGCAGGTTGGTCGTATCGCCGTTCCAGTGGAGCAGGTCGAACGGCGCATAGTCCTTGCCGAGCAGATAATTGTTGGTGACGTAATTCCAGATCAGGTCGCGCCCGCGCAGCTGGTTGAACACCGACGCCATGTAGCGCCCGTCGAGAAACCCGTCGGGGGTCAGCGTCTTGAGCAAGGCGATCTGATCGTCGGCGACGAAGTGGAGCAGCTCGCCCGCCTTGGTGAAATCGACTTGCGCGGTGAAGAAGGTCGCGGTGCTGACCTTGTCCGCCTCGCCGCGCGCCGCGAGGATCGCAAGCGTCGCGGCAAGCGTCGTGCCCGCGACGCAATAGCCGATCGTGTGCACCGCGGGTACGTCGAGCCCGGTGCGGATCAAGTCGATCGCCTCGATCTGCGCGGCGATATAATCGTCCCACGCCACGTCCTTCATGCTCGCATCGGCCGAGCGCCACGAGACGAGGAAGACGGTGATGCCTTGCTCGACCGCCCAGCGGATGAAGCTCTTCTCGGGGGTCAGGTCGAGGATGTAGAAGCGGTTGATCCATGGCGGGAAGATCACCAGCGGCGTCGACAGCACGCTTTCGGTCGTCGGCGTATATTGGATCAACTCGTAGAGATCGGTGCGGTGGACGACCTTGCCCGGCGTCACCGCGAGATTGCGGCCGACCTCGAACGCACTCGCATCGGTATGCGTCACTTGCCCCTTGGCGAGATCGGCGAGCATGTTCTGCAAGCCCTTGAGCAGATTCTGCCCGCCGGTCTCGAGCGTCTTCTCGAGCACTTCGGGGTTGGTCGCGGGGAAGTTCGACGGGCTGACCGCATCGAGGAAGCCGCGCGCGGCGAAGCGCATTTGCTCGCGCTGCTTGTCGTCGACGCCCTGCACCGCCTCGACCTGCGCGAGCATCTGGTCCGAAAACAGGAAATAGCTTTGCCGGATCCAGTCGAACAGCGGGTTCTCGCGCCAGCGCGGATCCTTGAAGCGCTTGTCGCGCGCCTGTGCGGGGGTTTCGGCGACCGGCTCGGCCTGGCCGGGGATCAGCAGGCGCTGCCACAGCGTCAGACTCTCGCTCCAGAAATCGCGCGTCCGCGCGAGCGTCTCGGGATCGGTCAGGCCGGGGATCGCGGGCAGGCCGGAGTCGCTTGCACGGATCGCGCCGAACCCTTGCTCGATCATCATCTGCTGCGCGCGGCCCAACAGCCAGGTCCAATGCTGCAGATCCGCCAGGCTCGGCATGGCGGGAGGGGGTGTGTCGGCCATGGCATCCTCTACGCTTGACGCATCCGACCTTAGCCCGATCCGCCCTGCCAGCAACCCCGCTAACACCCTTGGGCGCAAAGCCGGGTGACGAAGCGCGCGCGAGACCGTAAGGTGTACGCGTAAGGAAATGTCTCCTCGAACCGGAATTCCGCAATGTCCGACGATTTCTACCGCATCAAGCGCCTGCCCCCGTACATCATCGCGGAAGTCAACGCGATGCGAGCGGAAGCGCGTGCGAGCGGCGAGGACATCATCGATCTCGGCATGGGCAATCCCGATCTGCCGCCGCCGCCGCACGTTATCGAAAAGCTGATCGAAGTCGCGCGCAAGCCCGACGCGCACGGCTATTCGCAGTCGAAGGGCATTCCCGGGCTGCGCAAGGCGCAAGCGAACTATTACGGTCGCCGCTTCGGCGTCGATGTCGATCCCGACACCGAAGTCGTCGTGACGATGGGATCGAAGGAAGGGCTTGCGAGCCTAGCCACCGCGATCACCGCGCCCGGCGACGTCGTGCTCGCACCCAACCCGTCCTACCCGATCCACACCTTCGGCTTCATCATTGCAGGCGCCACGATCCGCGCGGTGCCGACGACGCCCGACGACGCCTATTTCGATTCGCTCGAGCGCGCGATGGCCTTCACCGTCCCGCGCCCGTCGATCCTCGTCGTCAATTATCCGTCGAACCCGACGGCCGAAGCCGTCGACCTCGCTTTCTACGAGCGGCTCGTCGCCTGGGCGAAGGAGAACAAGGTCTGGATCATCTCCGACCTTGCCTATTCCGAGTTGTATTATGACGGCAATCCGACGCCCTCGATCCTGCAAGTGCCCGGCGCCAAGGACATCGCGATCGAATTCACGTCGCTCAGCAAGACCTATTCGATGGCGGGCTGGCGGATCGGCTTCGCGGTCGGGAACAAGACGCTGATCGCGGCGATGAGCCGCGTGAAATCGTATCTCGATTACGGCGCCTTCACCCCGATCCAGGCCGCGGCGTGCGCCGCGCTCAACGGCCCGCAGGACATCGTCGCGACAAATCGCGAGCTCTATCACAAGCGCCGCGACGTGCTCGTCGACAGCTTCGGCCGCGCCGGGTGGGATATCCCCTCGCCGCGCGCGTCGATGTTCGCCTGGGCGCCGCTCCCGCCGGCGCTCGCGCACCTAGGTAGCCTTGAGTTCTCCAAACAATTGCTGACTCACGCCCGCGTCGCGGTTGCCCCAGGGGTGGGCTATGGCGAGAATGGAGAAGGCTTTGTGCGCATCGCGATGGTCGAGAACGAGCAGCGGCTGCGCCAGGCCGCGCGCAACGTGAAGAAATATCTGCTGTCGATGGGCGTCAACACCCCCGCCAAGACCGGCTGACGCCTACGCCGATGCATATCAATCTGTTGTATTCGATGGCCGGCGTGCTCGTCGGGCTGGTCGTCGGGCTGACCGGCGTCGGCGGCGGCTCGCTGATGACGCCGCTGCTCGTGCTCGCCTTCGGTTTCCATCCGGCGACTGCGGTCGGCACCGATCTGCTCTATGCCTCGGCGACCAAGACCGTCGGCACGACGGTGCATGGCTGGCGCGGGACGGTCGACTGGACCGTCGTGCGCCGCCTCGCGACGGGGAGCGTCCCCGCCGCTTTGCTCACGCTCGTGATCCTGCATTATGCCGGCGAGCAATCGGCCAAGACGGGCCACGCGATCTCGGTCGCGCTCGGCATCACGCTGCTGGTGTCGGGTCTGGCGACGATCTTCCGCGCGCGGATCGTCGCCGCGCTCAGCCGGCGGCTCGGCGCCGTGCGGCCGCGGCGGCTTGCGCGGCTGACGGTGCTGCTCGGCGCGGTGCTCGGCGTGCTCGTCTCGCTGACGTCGGTCGGCGCGGGCGCGCTCGGCATGACCGCCCTCCTGATCCTCTACCCGCTGATGCCGGTCAACCGGCTCGTCGGCTCGGACATCGCGCATGCCGTGCCGTTGACGCTGCTCGGCGGAATCGGGCATTGGATCCTCGGGTCGGTCGACGGATCGCTGCTCGTCTCGCTGCTGATCGGCTCGATTCCCGGGATCATCGTCGGTAGCCTGGTCGCGAGCCGCGTGTCGGATCGCTTCCTCACCCCCATCCTCGCCGCGGTGCTTGCCGCGGTCGGCCTAAAGTTGCTGTTCTGATGACCCGTCCCGACTTTGCCTTCTCGACCCGCTTCAAGGTCCGCTATGCCGAGATCGACGGCCAGAAGGTCGTCTTCAACTCGCGCTATCTCGAATATGCCGATGTCGCTGCGACCGATTACTGGGACTGGACCGGGATCGGCGCGGCGCTCGGCGAGGCGTGGACGCACACCGAATTCCACGTCCGCCACACCGCGATCGATTACCTGAAGCCGTTCGTGTGGGGCGACACGATCGAGGCGTTCGTGCGGATCGCGCGGATCGCCTCGTCGAGCCTGACGCAGCGCTTCGAGCTCTGCCATGCCGAGACGGGGGCGCTCCACACCACGATCGACATGACGATCGTCAACGTCCATTTGCCGACCGGCGCGGCGCAGCCGATCGCCGCCGACGTGCGCGCCTATCTCGAGGCGCTGCCCGCTACTTCTTGAAGCCCGAGATCAAGTCGAAGCGGATCCGCACCCATGCGCCGATGACCGGCTTGCCGTTGACGCGCGGCGGCCGCACGCGGAACTGCCACGCCGCGAGCCGCAGCGCGCGCGACAAGCCACCGCCAGGCGGCGATTCGTCGAGCGAGCGGCAATTCTCGACATGATAATCGGGCGCGGTCTTGCACGCGATCATCGCCCAGCCGCCGTCGCCCTTCATATATTCCTGCATATACGGCTTGAGCTCGGCATCGCTCGGCTCGCGATACCATTCGGCATTGTAGAGCGATCCGCCGCCCGGCCCCTGCCCCGGGCCATACGCCGCGACGCTGTCCTTGCCCGTGCCCTCGCCGCTGCCCTCGCCCTTGGCCGAGGGGATCTTGCCGATATCCGACGCGGCGAAATCCTGCGGGCTGAGCTGGATCAGCTTGGACGGAAGCGGCGCCTTGGGCATCGGCGGGACGGTCGGCGGCGGCGGTGCGGCCGACGCGGTCGTCACGACCTTTTTCTGCTGCTGCTTGACCTTGGTCTTCGAAGCGGTCTTCTCGAGCGGTGGGCCGATCGGCCGAACGTCGAACGTGGTGAGCCTGGGCTGCTTCTCGACCTTGGTGAAAACGCCGGTGCCGAGCTGGAGCAGCAGCAGCCCGACCAGCGCCTCGACCACGAGTGCGAGCACGATCCCGCGAACGCGGCGGCGATCCGACGTGGACTGATAGGAGGCGGATGCCATCGAGCGCCCCTAGGCCGCGCCGTCCCGCACTGCAACCGCTGGCGCACGACCTGAACGCTTTGTCATGCGGCGTCGGCTGCCGCTGTCGT
The DNA here is from genome assembly GCF_040546165.1 of Sphingomonas sp. UYEF23. Classification (NCBI taxonomy): domain Bacteria; kingdom Pseudomonadati; phylum Pseudomonadota; class Alphaproteobacteria; order Sphingomonadales; family Sphingomonadaceae; genus Sphingomonas; species Sphingomonas sp. UYEF23. The sequence goes on from NZ_JBEPNG010000003.1 coordinate 77,052, forward strand.
CCAGCCCAGCGCGGGGATCGTCAGCGACCGCTTGCCCGACAGATCGACCCGCGTGACCAGCAGGTTACGCCCCTCGATATAGCCGATCACGCGCCGCGCGCGGCCGAGCGAGCTGGTGCCATAGGTATGCGCGATCTCCTCGTCGGTCGGTGCGGGCAGCCCCTCGCGCGCAGCCCGCGCGATCAGCAGGAAGCAGCCGAGCATCTCGTCGGGCAGATCGTGCGCGATCGCGATCGCCTCGGCCCAGTCGCCGTCGAGCCCGTCGAAGATCCCCGCGCGTGCCGCGGCGAGCCGGCGCGAAAAGCCCGAAGACGACAGCGGCGCCGGATGCACGCCGACCATGCGGCAGCGCACCTGGAAATCCTGGTAGAGCACGGCGGCCGGACGCGTGCTCGAATCGCGATCCTCGACGATCGCGCGCAGCACATCGGTGACGACACGCGCGAGTTCCTCGGGGTCGCGCTTGGGAACATCGCGCGCCGGCTCGGACGTAGGCACCGTCTCGATCTGGTCGAGCACATATTCGGCGGGGGCAGCGCGCGGCGGGGGCGGCGGTGGGCGCACCGGCTCCTCCATCTCGGCGAAGAGGAATTGCCGCATATCGCTCGCCTGCGGCTGCGGCAGCGGAGTCAGCACCGGGCCGCCGCCGCGCGAGCCGGTCTCGACCGAACCGACCTTGATCGCGATCGGACGGCGACACACCGCCGGCCCGAGCGCGAGGAAGGTGCCGCGCGGCAGATCGCGGATCTGCTCGGCCTGGCGGCGCTCCATCCCGAGCAGATCGGCCGCGCGCGCCATGTCGATGTCGAGAAAGGTGCGCCCCATCAGGAAGTTCGACGCTTCCGCCGCGACATTCTTGGCGAGCTTGGCGAGGCGCTGCGTCGCGATGATGCCAGCCAAGCCCCGCTTGCGCCCGCGGCACATAAGGTTGGTCATCGCGCCGAGCGACGCGCGGCGGACCTCTTCGGTCACCTCGGCGCCCATCGAAGGTGCGAACACCTGCGCCTCATCGACCACGACGAGCGCAGGATACCAATGCTCGCGCGGCGCATCGAACAGCGCGCCGAGAAACGCGGCAGCACAGCGCATCTGCCCCTCCATCTCGAGCCCCTCGAGATCGAGCACGACCGAGGTGCGATGTTCGCGGATCCGCTGGCCGAAGCGCGCGACCTCGGCGACCGAATAGTCAGCGGCGGCGATCGCGATATGGCCGTATTTCTCGCCGAGCGTGACGAAGTCGCCTTCGGGGTCGATGATGATCTGTTGCACTTGCCCCGCGCTGCGTTCGAGCAGCCGGCGCAGCAGATGCGACTTTCCCGAGCCCGAATTGCCCTGCACGAGCAACCGCGTCGCCAGCAATTCTTCGAGATCGATCGGAACGGAAGCGCCGCCCGCGTCGAGGCCCATATCGACCTGAAACGTCATCGGGAGCGCATGCCCGATTGCACGGGGTGGGGGCAAGCGCCATCGACATCGCACAGGCGCTTTGCACCCCCTCGTGTAAATGCGCACCTGTAACTGCGACTTGCCGCATGCCATCGCTCCGCCATAGGGTCGGCTCCGAAAGGACGCGCATGAAGGAACCCCGCAGCTCACGCCGCCAGCACAACGTCCCGACGGTCAGTGACGTCGCGGCGCGGGCCGGCGTTTCGCCGATGACGGTGTCGCGTGTGATCAACGACAAGGCCAGCGTGCGCCCGGCAACGCGCGAACGCGTCGAGGCAGCGATCGCCGCGCTCAATTATGCGCCCAACGCCGCCGCGCGGATGCTCGCGGGCGGCGAGGATGTGCGGATCGGCGTGCTCCACACCAATCCGAGCTTCTTCTATTTCAGCGAGTTCCTGATCGGCTGTCTCGACCAAGCGAGCCGCCAGACGGTCCAGATCCTGATCGAGAAATGCGAGCCCGGCACCGAGATCGCCGCGATCGAGCATCTCACGCGCGGACGGATCGACGGCATCATCCTGCCGCCGCCGCTGTGCGATTCGGCGCTGGTGCTCGAGGCGTTGCACGAACGCGGCATCCCGGTGGTGGCGATTTCGACCGGGCGTGCGCCCGGCTGGGCGCTGTCGGTCAGCATCGACGATCGCCGCGCAGCCTATGACATGACACGGCATCTCGGCGATCTCGGCCACCGCCGGATCGGCTTCATCACTGGCGCGCCCAACCAGACCGCGAGCGCCGAGCGGCTCGAAGGCTATCGCGCGGCACTCGCCGATCTCGATCTGCCCGTCATCGACGCGCTCATTGCCGACGGGCTGTTCACCTATCGCTCGGGGTTGGAAGCGGCCGAACGGCTGCTCGACCTGCCCGAGCCGCCGAGCGCGATCTTCGCGGCGAACGACGACATGGCCGCTGCCGCGATCGCGGTGGCGCATCGCCGTGGGCTCGACGTGCCGCGCGATCTCGCCGTCGTCGGCTTCGACGATTCGGCGCTCGCGACGACGATCTGGCCCGAACTCACCACGATCCGCCAGCCCGTCACCGACATGGCGCGGATGGCGGTCGAATTGCTCGTCGAGGCGCTGCGGCTCGACCGGAGCACGGCGCCGGGCGAGATCGCCGAGCCGCACGTCCGGATCGCCTATACGCTGATCCGCCGCGAATCGGACGCGCCGCCGCGCGTCGCGTGAGACGCGCGGATCACGGCTGACACGCCAGCACGTCGTCGGCGACCATCCCGAGCGACACGCGCGCGAGGCTGATCTCGAGCGTCTGGCTGGTGCGCAGCACGAACGGCGCGTCGATCGCCTTGACGTCGGCACCCGTGCGCCCATTGGTAGCGGCAAAGCATTTGAGCGGGATGCCGACGACGCGCCATTTCCCGACCGGCAGCGTGCCCGCCGAAAGCGGGCGTGACCCGCCGCAGCCCGCCCCGCAGGTCACCCCGAGCGTGAGATCGCTGCCCTGCGGCGCGTCGAGCCGCAGCGTCGCGAGCAACATGACGTCACCATTGCTTTCGCGCGACAGGTCGACGGGGTCGGAGCTGCGCAGTTCGATCGCTTGCGGTCCACCCCCGGCGAGCGAGAAGTGCCGCGCGCCTTCCTGCACGCCGTAATCGATCGCGGTGACCTTGATCCGTCCCGCCAGCGCCTGGGCGGGGACGCTCTTGATCGCGGTCATGGCCGTCGCATCGCCGACGCGCAGCGACCAGCCCGGCGTCGCCACGCCGGCCTTGAGAAAGACGCCGTCGGTGCCCGGATCGACCACGCCGGCATCCTCGGACAGCGGCTTCCACGCGGCGCGCGGCTCGCGCCCGGTCAAGCCATAGCCGAACGAATAGAGCTTGGGGCCGCCGGGCCTGGCGGTCAGCGGCCAGTCGGCGGGGAGCTTGCCCGTGAACGGCGCGGCGGTGCCCGACGTCGCGAAGAGCCGGTCGGCGACCCCTGCCCCTTCGCTCCCCGGGAGCCACGCGACGACGAAGCCGTCGGCCGCATTGAGCATCGGATTGACGAACAGCGGCCGCCCGGTGAGCATCACCGCGACGACCGGAATCCCCGCCGCCTTGAGCCGCTGCATCGTCGCCAGCGGCGCACGCAATTCGGGGCGCAGCTGGAGCGACTTTATGTCGCCCTGGAATTCGGCATAGGGCGTCTCGCCGAACACCACGATCGCAGCGTCGGGCTTGCGCGTATACTTTCCGTCGGGTGCGAGTTCGGCCTGCCCGCCGCCGGCCTTGACCGCAGCGGCGATCCCGCCCCACAGCGTCGTCGCGCCGGGGAACATCGCGTTGCTGAGCCCAGTGCCCTGCCAGCTGAGCGTCCAGCCGCCCGATTGCCGTGCGATGTCGTCGGCGCCGTCACCCGCCACCAGGATATTCGCCGACGGCTTGAGCGGGAGCACGCCGGTATTCTTGAGCAGCACGAGCGACTTGGCGACCGCCTCGCGCGCGATCGCACGGTGCGCGGGCGCGCCGAGCTGGCGCCAGTCGCTGGCGAGTGCGCGCGACGAGGGCTTGGCCGCCTCGAACAGCCCGAGCCGCAATTTCACGCGCAGGATTCGCGCAACGGCATCGTCGAGCCGCGCCATCGGCACCGTGCCGTCCTTCACTTGCGCGAGCAGCGAGGCGTAGAGCCCGCGCCAGCTGTCGGGCGCCATGTACATGTCGACCCCGGCGTTGATCGCCTGCGGGCAATTGTCGAGGCTGCACCCGGCGATCTGCGCGTGCGCGTTCCAGTCGGTGACGACGAAGCCGCCGAAATTCATCCGGCCCTTGAGCACGTCGGTGACGAGCCCCTTGCTGCCGCCGATCTTCTGCCCCTGCCAGCTCGAAAAGCTCGTCATCACGGTGCCGACACCGGCTTCGAGCGCGGGGACATAGGGCTTGCCGTGGACGTCGCGCAGCTCGGTCTCGCTGATCCGCGCGTCGCCCTGGTCGTGACCTTCGAAGGTCCCGCCATCGGCGATGAAATGCTTGGTGCTCGCGAGCACGTGCGGGCCGGCGAGGATCCGGCTGCCGTCGGGCCGGCCCTGCAAGCCGACGATCATCCGCCCAGCGTAACTGGCGACGAGATCGGGGTTCGACGAATAGCCCTCATAGGCGCGCCCCCAGCGATAATCCTGCGGCACGGTGATGGTCGGCGCGAAGGTCCATTCCTGCCCCGTCGTGCGGATCTCGACCGCAGTCGCGGCACCGATCCGCTCGATCAGCGCGGGATCGCGCGTCGCGCCGAGCCCGATATTCTGCGGAAACAGCGTCGCACCGACGATGTTGCTGTGGCCGTGGACTGCGTCGGTGCCCCACAGGATCGGGATGCCGTGCCCGCCCGCCGAACGATCGACCGAAGCGGCATAGAATTGGTCGGCGAGCTCGAGCCATTTCGGCGCCGGCGCGAAATCGTCCTTGTTGGGCCCCGAATTGCCGCCGTTGAGCACCGAGCCGATATGATAGCGGCGGACTTCATCGGGGGTGATGCTGTCGATATCGGGCTGGAGGATCTGCCCGACCTTTTCCTCGACGCTCATGTGCGACAGCAGCGTCGCGATCCGCGCTTCGTCGGCCGCGATCGGCGCGACCGGCCAGGCGACGCTCGGCCACACGGCGGGATGCACGACCGGGTCTGCCGCAGTCGGCGCAGCGATCGCCGCGCTCGCAGCGAGGCACGCACCGAGCGCGGTGCCCCAGGCAAATTCGCGTCTCATATCCCCTCCAGCTCCGCTTCAAATTCGATGGCGCACGCGTCGTCGGCGCACGGCACTTGGCCGGATCGCATTGACAACGTTGACATTGCGCTGTCAAGCCGGTGTGTGCTCGTTTTCCGGCCCGACCGGGGGATAGAAGATCACTGCCAGCACCGTCAGCAACGCGACCCCGGCGATCGCCACGAGCAGCGCGCCATTGGGCAGATACAGCGCGATTGCAATCGCTTGCGGGGCAAGCGCCTGCGCCAGTTTGCGCGCGATCGTCGCCATCGCATAGACGCGCACCGCATAGCCGCCATCGGTATCGGCGCGCTCGCACGCCGCGACGGTCGCTGGCACGAGCGACCAGAACATCACCGACATCCCCTGCCCCGCGATGATCGCCAGCGTGATGCACATCAGATCTGGCGCGACACCGCGCCCGACGAGCAGCAGCACGACCGCCACCATCAGCGCGACCGCCGCGATCCGGAGCGTGGCGACTTGCCCGGCGCGCAGCGCGAGCCGCGCCCAGATCGGCGCGGTCAGCAACAGCGACAGCGCGGGGACGAGCGCGACGTAATAACCGAGCCGCCGCGCGCCGATCTGGTCGAACAGGAACAGCAGCGACTTGTTGATCAGCGTCATCGTCAGGCCGACGAGCAGGATCGTGACGATCAACCGCCGCAACGCCGCCGACCGGACGAGCAGCGCCACCATCGCCGCGACCGCACCGCCAAGCCGCCGCGGTGGCGCCGCGCGCGGCACGACGCGTTCGGTGGTGCCAAAGCTCGTCGCGAAGAAAGCTGGCATCGCGAGCCCGGCAAGGATCAGCGCACCGAGCCGGAAATCGGCGCCGCCGCTGCGGTCCGCCGGGAGCAGCGCGTACGTCAACGCAGCGATCAACCCGCCGAGCGCCGCGCCCTGCATCCGCGCGCCGGTCAGCTTGAGATGATCGGCAGGATCGGGGGAAAGCCGCGCGGTAAGCGCGCCGTAGGGGATGTTGCCGAGGCCATAGGCAAAGCGCAGCGCGAGATAAGTGACGAGCGCATAGCCCGGCACCCACGCCGCAGGCACTGGCGGCGGCGCGAAGGCCAGGCACAGCAACAGCACCGAGAGCGGACCGCCGATCGAGACCCAGGCGCGCAACGGGATCCGCGGTGCCAGCCGATCCGCCACCGCACCGATCAGCGGATCGGTCAGCCAGTCGACCGCCGCCCCCGCCAGGAAGATCGCCGAGGCGACCGCAGGCGCGATGCCGAGCCCACGGATATAGTAGAATAGCAGATACAGCTCGATCGACTGCCACACGAAGTTGAAGCCGAGATCGCCGACGCCATAAAACCACGCTTCGAAACGGCGCAGCATCAGGCGCGCGGGGTTGCGGCGGATTCGCGGATCATCAGCGTATGCGGGTGGAGGATCCGCGCGATCGGCGCGCGATCCTCGAGCTGGGCGATCACCATCTCGGTCGCTGCGACAGCCATCTCGAACACCGGCTGGCGCACCGTCGTCAGCCGCGGCCAGGTGATCCGCGACACTTCCGAATCGTCGAACCCGACGACCGACAGATCGCCGGGGATCGACAGCCCGAACTCGCGCGCCGCCATCATCGCGCCGACCGCCATGTCGTCGTTCTGCGACAGGATCGCGGTCGGCCGATCGGGCCGCGCGAGGATGTGGCGCGCCGCGGCGAGCCCGCTGTCGAAGGTGAACAGGCCAGGCTCGATCCGGTCGAACTTGAGTTCGAGCCCCGCCTGGTGGAACGCCTGGGTATAGCCGAGCATCCGCGCCTCGCTCGACGGATGCGTCGCATCGCCGCGGATGATGGCGATGTCGCGGTGGCCAAGGCCGATGACATACGCCGCGATCTCGCGCGCGGCGGCGACATCGTCGACCAGATTGCTCGGCGCGGCGTCGATCATCCGCGTCGGCGCGATCCGCGCGCAGAAGATCCGAGCTTCGTGCAACTGCTTGAGGATCAGCGGATGGTCCGACGCCGGCGGCGCCAGCACCACCCCGTCGAGCGCGGCCGAACGCAGCAGACCCACGACTTCGCTCGCATTTTCCTGGACCGAGCGGATCGGGATCACCACCAAGCGATAGCGCTCGTTGGTCAGCCGCTCGAGCACGCCGCGTTGCAATTCAACGACATAGCTTGGGCTGGGGTTCTCATACACCAGCCCGATCATGTTCGATTTGCGCCGCACCAGCGCCTGGGCGAAGACATTGGGGTGGTAATCGAGCGTGTCGGCGGCCGCGCGGACGCGCTGCTGGACGTCCGCGCTGACATGCGGCTCGCCATTGAGCACGCGCGATACCGTCTTGGCCGACACCCCGGCGAGCCGCCCTACGTCGACAATCGTTGTTCGCTTCATGCCATCCCGATCCAGAGGAGCGCGGAATAGACCAGATCGCCCGCCCTCACGCTAGAGGGTATGACTGCGTTGACAGAAGAAAGCGCACGGGATCCCTAGCGGCAAAAGGGGAAGGCTGCCCGGTCGCCCACATTCGGGTCGAGGCGCGAAAGCGCGCAACAGACCATAATCTGCTTTAAGATGTACGTTTTTCTCGCATCTGCACACGATATTGGCGATGCGCGCCTCCCCATCACCGCCGGTGCGACCCGGAAATTCATCTTGACAACGTAGGACAAAAGGATAGCGCTATCCCAGCCGGTTCAGCAGGGGGTCGGCATGTCATCGGAGCGGCCAGATAAGGCCGCACACAGCAGGGAGGGGTCCATGAAGGCCTATCATCACGCGTCGGCCCAAGTGTGGTCGGCTTCGCTCATCGCGCTCGCCGCCGGACTCGCACTTCCACAAACCGCGCAGGCGCAGGCAGCACCCGTTGCCGCGCAACAAGGCACGCCACAGGCCGATACAGCGCCCGGCACGCTCGCTCCCGAAAAGGGCGCCACCGCGACCAATGCAGTGCCCGAAGCGGCGAACCCCGCCACGAACCCCGACGACATCGTCGTAACCGGCGTGCGCGCCTCGCTCGAACGCTCGATTTCGATCAAGCGCAATTCGACGGGCATTGTCGATGCGATCTCGGCCGAGGATATCGGCAAGTTCCCCGACACCAACCTCGCCGAATCGCTCCAGCGCATCACCGGCGTGTCGATCGACCGCGTCAACGGCCAGGGCGCGCAAGTCACCGTCCGCGGCTTCGGCCCGAGCTTCAACCTCGTCACCTTGAACGGCCGCACGCTCGCCTCGTCGTACGTCCAGACCGTTGGCGGCGACGAAAGCGCGGATGGCGCGGTTGGCGTGACGCGCTCGTTCGATTTCTCCAACCTCGCTTCGGAAGGCGTCAAGACGCTCGAAGTCTACAAGACCGGCCGCGCAGCAGTCCCCTCGGGCGGGATCGGCGCGACGATCAACGTCGTCACGCGCCGCCCGCTCGATTCACGGACGTCGGGCTTCAACGGGTCGCTCGGCGGCAAGCTCAACTACGATACAAGCGCGAGCGACTGCGTCGATTGCGGGTCGGTGGTGACACCCGAAGTCACCGGACTCGCCAGCTGGTCGAACCCCGACCAGACCTTCGGCATCTCGCTGTTCGGCAGCTATCAGCAACGCCATTTCTCGACGGTGTCGGCAACGTCGAACGCGTGGAACATCAAGACGCTGTCCGAATTCCTCGATCCGGGCAACGGCTTCGTCAACGCCGCCACCAAGATCAACAACAAGCCGACCGACCCCAAGCAATTGGTCTCGGTGCCGAACGACAGCCGCTATCATTTCTCCGACAACAAGTATGAGCGGCTCAACGGCCAGGCGATCGTCCAGTTCAAGCCGACCGACTCGCTGACGATCACCGCCGATGCGCTCTACGCGCGCACGCTGCAGAGCGAGCAGCGCTCGGATGAATCGAACTGGTTCAACCGCCCGTTCGACGTCGTCACCTTCGACAGCAACAAGGCGGTCGCGACGACGACCTATCTCCACGAGACGATCGCCGGCGTGAAGGACACCGGCTTCGAGCAGCAGGCGCGCGCGCAGAAGAACCAGCTCGAGGATTACGGCCTCAACGCCAAATGGGACATCGCCCCCAATCTGACGCTGTCGATCGACGGCCATTACGGCAAATCGTCGGTGTTGCCGAACAACCCCAACGGCACGAGCTCGACCCTGGTCGGTCTCGGCGCGACCGTCATTTCGGCGCATTCGGTCGATTATAGCGGGCTGATCCCGGTGCAGGACATCGTCGTCAACGATTCCACGCTCCCCGGCGGCAACCATAACGGCATCCTCGACGTCAACGACGTCGGCTCGTCGATCGCGCGCACGTACTCCACGAGCCAGAAGCAGAAGGTCAAGGAAGTCCGCGCCGACCTCGGCTGGGATCTGGGCGGCGGGAGCCGGTTCGACTTTGGCGGCCTGTACCGCGACAGCGACACCAACCAGCAGCTCGTGTCGACGCAGCAGACGCTGGGCAATTGGAGCGTCGATTTCCCCCGGCGACGTCCAGAAGCTCGCGCCGGGCGTGCTCCAGCAATTCTGCCTGCTGTGCAAGTTCAGCAGCTATGACCCCAAGGCGAGCGGCGCGAACCTGATCGCGTTCCGCGGCGATACGCTGAAGCTCTACAATGCGCTGTCGCCGGCCTATGCCAAGACGGGCAACGCGATCTCGATCACCGCCAACCAGAACAATTCGGTCAAGGAAACGATCTACGCGGGCTATGCGCAAGTCACCTGGAAGGGTGACATTGCGGGCCACGAAGCAAGCCTCGTCGCAGGTGGCCGCTACGAGCACACCAAGGACGTCGCGACCTCGCTCCAGGCCGTGCCGACGCAAATCGCCTGGGTCGCCGACAACGACTTCACGATCACCGTCGGATCGACCCCGCAACCGCTGGTGGCGATCGGATCGTACGACAACATCCTGCCGTCGTTCGATTTCCAGGTCGAACTCAAGCGCAACTTGATCGGTCGCTTCTCGGCGAGCCGGACGATCGCACGCCCGAATTACGACAACCTCTTCTCCTCGACGAGCGTGTTCGCGCCAGGGCGGCCGACGGCGATCGGCGGCGTCGCCACCGCCAACACCGGCAACACCAACCTGGCGCCGCTGATTTCGGACAATATCGATCTGTCGTTCGAATATTACTTCAAGCCCGACAGCTATGTCTCGGCGGGCTTCTTCGACAAGCGTGTGCACAATTTCATCGGCACCGGCCTGTCGAACGGCAGCCTGTTCGGCCTGCGCGACCCAAGTTCGGGTGCTGCGGGGACGACGTCGGGGGCGGCAAAGGCCGCGCTCAGCGCGCTCGGCGCCGATATCAGCGACGTCAACCTGTTCACCTACTCGGCGCTGCTCCAACGCGACGGTGCCGCGGCCGCGGCAAGCCAGTTCAACGCGCATTACAGCGCGGTGACCAAGACGGTCGACCAGGCGTTCGTCAACCAGATCCTCTCGGCGGTCGACATCAACGGCACCGCGGTGGATCCGCTCTACAACTTCACGATCTCGCGCCCGATCAACAACAAGGACGCCGAGATCTACGGCTTCGAGATCGCCGGCCAGTATTTCTTCGGGCGCACCGGCATCGGCGTCTCGGCGAGCTTTACCTATGTGAAGGGCGATGTCGGCTTCAACAATGGCGGCGATCCGAACATCGATCAGTTCGCGCTGACCGGGCTGTCGAACACCGCAAACGCCACGCTGATCTATGACAAGAACGGTATTTCGGCGCGGCTGAGCTACAATTGGCGCGACAAGTTCCTCTCGTCGCTCAATCGCGACAGCTACAAGAACCCGGTCTACACCAAGCCGTTCGGTCAGCTCGACATGAACATCAGCTATGATCTCAACAAGAAGATCGCGCTGTCGCTCGAAGCGATCAATCTGACCAATTCGAGCCTGCGCACCTATGGCCGCTCGGAAAACAACGTCTGGTTCGCACAGGAGCTGCAACGCCGCTTCCTGTTCGGCGCGCGCTATCGCTTCTAGCGCGTGAAGCCTGACCGGACGATGCTTGAGGGGGGAGCATCGTCCGGCCAGTACACGATACGACACGATTTGTCGGCGCCGTGCTTGGCGCTCCCTCGATCGGCGATTATCACGTCTCCATGACCATCACAGCATGACCAACACCGTTCTCCTCGATACGATCGCGCATGCCGATCTGCGTGTTGCCATCGGCCATGCCGCGCGCTTCGGCGATGCGGTCAACCAATGCGTCGTCTTCCCGACCGAGTTCGAGGCGGCGCAGCGCGACTATCCGATCGTGTTTCGGCGCGATGCGGAGGGTTCCTTCTATGCCGTCGCCTTGCTCGGGCTCGACCGCGACGAGAATCTGTTCCTCGATCCGCGCGGCTGGGACGCGCGCCACATCCCCGCGCTCCACCAGCGCGGCCCCTTCCTGATCGGCATGGTCGACCGCGACGGCGTCAGCGAGCCCGAACCGATGCTCCACGTCGATCTCGACCACGCGCGCGTCGGTGCAGCCGATGGCCAGCCGGTCTTCCTGCCGCACGGCGGGCAGTCGCCGTATCTCGACCATATCGTCAAGGTGCTTCGCGTGATCCATGACGGGATCGCGATGCGCGCGCCGATGTTCGCCGCGTTCGAGCAAGCCGAGCTGATCGAGCCGATCACGCTCGACATCGCGCTCGACGACGAGACGCATTACAGCGTGCCCGATTGCTTCACGATCGGACCCGAGCGGCTCGCCCGGCTCGACGCCGCCGCGCTCGATGCGCTGCACCGCGCGGGTTTCCTCCAGCATGCGTTCCTCGTCGCGTCCTCGCTCGGCAATGTCACGCGGCTGATCGAGCTCAAGAACCGCAAGCGCCGCGCGGCATGACGCTGCCACTCCACCCCGCCACGCTGATCGCGCAGCAACGTCCGGTGGTGTTGCGCGCTTTGGTGCGCGATTGGCCGATCGTGCGCGCCGGGCTCGAAAGTCCCGCCGCCGCCGCTGCCTATCTCAAGCGGTTCGATCGCGGTGCGGCAGTCGTCGGCTATACCGGCGCGCCCGAGATCGGCGGCCGCTTCTTCTACGACGAGAGCGGCACGGGGATGAACTTCACCGCGTCGCGCGTCGCGCTCGACGCCTATCTCGACCGGATGCTGTCGACGCTCGACGCGCCCGATGCGCCGTCGCTCTACGTCGGCTCGACCGACCTCGACACCTATCTCCCGGGCTTCCGCGCCGAGAACGACCTCGCCGCCGATTTTGCAGGCGCGACGCCGCTCGCGAGCATCTGGATCGGCAACCGCACCACCGCGGCGACGCATTTCGACATGTCGAACAACATCGCCTGCTGCGTCGTCGGGCGTCGCCGCTTCACGCTGTTCCCGCCCGCGCAGATCGCCAACCTCTATCCCGGCCCGCTCGAGCCGACGCCCGGCGGCCAGGTCGTCAGCATGGTCGACGCGCGTGCGCCCGATTTGGCACGCTATCCCCGCTTCGCCGAAGCGCTCGCCAGCGCGGAGGTGTTCGATCTCGAGCCGGGTGACGTGCTCGTCTATCCAGCCTTGTGGTGGCACAATGTCGAGGCGCTCGACGGCTTCAACGTGCTCGTCAATTATTGGTGGAACAACGCGCCGCGCTTCCTCGACAGCCCGATGAACACCATCCTCCACGGCTTGCTGAGCTTGCGCGACCGGCCCGATACCGAAAAGCAGGCGTGGCGCGCGCTGTTCGATTACTATGTGTTCGGCCCGGCCGACCTCCCCGCCGCGCATCTTCCCGAGCCGATGCACGGGGCGCTCGCGCCACTGACCGATCTCACCGCGCGACGGCTGCGCGCGCAGCTTCTGCAAAGGCTCAACCGATGACCGCAGCCCCCTCGCCCGACCAGACGATCAAGCGCGTCGTCGTCGCAGGCGGCGGCACCGCGGGCTGGATCGCGGCGGCGGCGCTGGCGAAACATCTCGGGCCGTTGCTCGAGATCGTGCTGGTCGAATCCGACGAGATCGGCACCGTCGGCGTCGGCGAAGCGACGATCCCGACGATCCGCACCTTCCACCGCTTGCTCGAACTCGACGAGCGCGACTTCCTGCGCGCGACGCGAGCGACCTTCAAGCTCGGCATCGCGTTCGAGAATTGGGCGCGCGACGGCGATCGCTACATCCATTCGTTCGGGCGCGTCGGCCAGTCGATCTGGATGGGCGACTTCCAGCATATGTGGCTGCGCGGCCGCGCGGCGGGGATCGCCGACGAGCTCGGCGCCTATTGCTTCGAGCTTGCCGCCGCCGAGGCAGGCAAGTTCGCCACCGCCGACGACGCCAAGATCAACTATGCCTATCATTTCGATGCCGGGCTCTACGCGCGCTACCTCCGCGATTTCAGCGAGAAGCGCGGCGTCACGCGGATCGAGGGCAAGATCGGTGGTGTCGTGCAGAACGCCGAGAGCGGGTTCATCGAAGCGCTCGAGCTCGACGACGGACGCCGTATCGACGGCGATCTGTTCGTCGATTGCTCGGGCTTTCGCGGGCTGCTGATCGAGCAGACGCTCAACGCCGGCTATGAGGATTGGAGCCACTGGCTGCCGACCAACCGCGCGCTCGCGGTACAGACCAAGGCCGTCGCGCCGCCCCGACCCTACACACGCGCCATCGCGCATGAAGCGGGCTGGCAGTGGCAGATCCCGCTCCAGCACCGCGTCGGCAACGGGCTAGTCTATTGCAGCGAGTATCTGTCGGACGACGCGGCGCGCGAGAAACTGCTCGCGCAGGTCGACGGCGAGACAATCACCGAGCCGCGGACGATCCGCTACGTCACCGGGCGGCGCAAACGCGTGTGGGACAAGAACTGCGTCGCGCTGGGGCTCGCCAGTGGTTTTGTCGAACCGCTCGAATCGACCAGCATCCATCTCATCATGATCGGCATCACGCGGCTGATCCAATCCTTTCCCTTTGCCGGGATCAAGGATTCGGTCGTGCGGCGCTACAACGATCTGGCGGAGACCGAACTCGAGCGCGTGCGCGACTTCATTATCCTGCATTATCATCTGAACGAACGGCGCGAACCCTTCTGGCAGCGCTGCGCGACGATGGAGATTCCCGATACGCTCGCGCAGCGGATCGCGCTGTTCGCCGAATCCGCGCTCACGCCGCAGACCGCCGACGATCTGTTCCAGGCGGATTCGTGGTTGCAAGTGATGCTGGGCCAGCGGCTCGAGCCCGGCGGCTACCACCATATGGGGCATGTGCTGAGCGACGCGCATCTCGCGCGCGCCTTTGCCGATCTCAAGGGCAATATCGCGGGCGCGGTCGGCCGGATGCCGACGCATCAGGCGTTTCTCGACAGCTACTGCGCACGCTGAGCGCAAGCGTCGTCGCGATGCGACGGTTCGAGCTCAAGCAGCGCCAACTGTGCTAAAGGCGTGCGCATCGGCACACTTCGAACAGGGGCTTTCGCATGAGCACGATCGACACGCGTCAGGCACAGGCCTTCCCGGTGCTCACCCCGGCGCAAGTCGAAACCGCGTCGCGCTTCGCCAGCGGCCCGGCGCAAAGCTTCGCACCCGGCTCGCCGATCTTCGCGATCGGCGACGAGCATGCCCCGACCTGGCTCGTCCTCAGCGGCGGGATCGCGGTGCACCGCCGCGACGGGTTGAGCGATGAAGCGCCTGTCACGGTCCACGGCCCCGGCCAGTTCAGCGGCGAAGTCAGCCAGCTTGCCGGGCGCCCGTCGCTCGCCGGCGGCACGGCGGGCGAAGCCGGATGCACCGCGCTGCCGTTCGATTCGGCGCATCTGCGCGCGCTGATGGTCGGATCGGCCGATGTCGGCGAAGTCGTGATGCGCGCGCTGATCCTGCGCCGCGTCGGCTTGATCGAGGCGGGCGGATCGGGCTCGGTGCTGATCGGCGATCCCGGCAGCAAGGCGGTGCTCGCGCTACAGGGCTTTCTGACGCGCAGCGGCTATCCCAACCTCGTGCTCGATGCCGCGGTCGATGGCGAAGGCCACGACGTGGTCGAACGGCTCGGCGTGCTTCCCGCCGAACTGCCGCTGCTGATCTGCCCCAACGGCACCGTGCTGCGCAATCCGAGCACGAGCGAAGTCGCGGCCTGTCTCGGCATGGTCGCCGAGCTCGATCCGGCGAAGGTCTATGACGTCGCGATCGTCGGCGCTGGGCCGGCTGGCCTCGCCGCCTCGGTCTATGCCGCGTCCGAGGGGCTCGGCGTGATCGTGCTCGACGAAGTGGCGATGGGCGGCCAGGCGGGCCAGTCGAACCGGATCGAGAATTACCTTGGCTTCCCGACCGGCATTTCGGGCCAGGCGCTGGCCGGCCGCGCGTTCAACCAGGCGCTCAAGTTCGGCGCCGAGGTTGCGATCCCGCTATGCGCAGAGCGGCTCGAGTGCGCCGTCGAGGAACGAAGCGCGCCCCTGTCGCTCCACTTGTCCGAGGGCCGGCAGCTGCGCACGCGCAGCGTGGTGATCGCCTCGGGCGCGCGCTATCGCCGCCCCGACGTGCCCGATCTTGCCACGTTCGAAGGCGCGGGCATCTCCTATTGGGCGTCGCCGATCGAGGCCAAATTGTGCGCGGGCGAGCAGGTCGCGCTGGTCGGCGGTGGCAATTCGGCGGGGCAGGCGGTCGTGTTCCTCGCGCCGCACGTTGACCGGCTGCATCTCATCGTGCGGCGGCCGCTCGAAGCGACGATGTCGCGCTATCTGATCGATCGGATCGCCGCGCTCCCCAATGTCGAGCTGCATGTCGGCAGCGAAATCGTCGCGCTCGATGGCGATGCGCAGGGCTCGCTCGCCGGCGCGACCTTCCGCAACCGGGCGGATGGCGCGCAGTCGCACTGCGAGATGCGGCATCTGTTCCTGTTCATCGGCGCCGATCCCAATACGGCATGGCTCGACGGCTGCGTCGCGACCGATGCCAAGGGCTTCGTGCTGACCGGCGACGACTTCATCGACGAGGCCAAAGGCTATGGCCGTACCGCGCTGCCGCTGGAGACGAGCCGGCCTGGGGTGTTCGCGATCGGCGACGTCCGCGCGGGCTCGACCAAGCGCGTCGCCGCCGCGGTCGGCGAAGGCGCGGCGGTGGTCGCGCAGATTCATACCGCGCTGGCGCATCTGGCGGAGGCATAGGCTCCGATCCTCCCCGGCACGGGGGTGTGGCAGCCGAAGGCTGACGGAGGGGCTAGCCGCAAGCGTTGTCCTTCCGGCGAGCCCCTTCACCGTTCGCTTAACGCTCACGGTCCTCCTCCCCGTGCCGGTGAGGATGGTTAGGCGCTTGCGTTCAGCACAATCGGCGGGTCGCCGGGCGCCCACGGGGCGAAACGCTGCATTGCCTGCTCGAACAGAGGCGACGCGACATGGCGTGCGAGCCACGCCTGCACCCGCGCGATCGGCTGCGCGGCGAACCCGTCAGGGTCGACCGCCGCGAACTGCCGGACGAACGGGAAGATCGCCATGTCGCTCAGCCCGCGCTGCGCCCCGCACAGATTCGCGCTGTCCGACAGTCGCGCTTCGAGCAGCCCGAGCATCGCCACACCGGCGTCGCGATGCACGATCGGATCGGCGCCGTGGCGTTCGGCATATTTGTAGCGGTCGAGATGGTGCTTGAACTGCGTGTCGAACGTCTCGACCAGCGCCGCGTCATACCCCGCCAGCCAGCGCTCGGGGTCGGCCCGCCCGAGCGCCCACAGCATGATCTCGAGGCTTTCGTCGATCACGCGCCCGTCGGCGCACACCAATACCGGCACCGTCCCCTTCGGCGACGCCGCCAGCATCGCCGCGGGCTTGTCGCGCAGCATGATCTCGCGGAGTTCGAACGGCTCCCCGCTCGCCAGCAACGCCAGCCGCGCCCGCATCGCATAGGGGCAGCGGCGGAAGCTGTAGAGCAGCGTCACCGCGCCCGCGCGCGCTCCAGCGCGATCCCGGCGAGGTTCTGCGTACGCTTGATGTAGCGCAGATTGGGCATCGCGCCGTCGGCGAACAGCGCGCGGAACGCCGCGAGATGCGGGACGCTGTCGCCGCGGCACTTGGTGCGGCCATTGGCCATGTCGATCACCGCGACCGAATCGCCGAGCAAGACGAAGTCGGTGAGGCCAAGCGCCTGTGCCCCCTTCAGCGCCGCGATCAGCGCGAGCCATTCCGAATCCATGCTCGAGCCTATGCCCGCGTCGAGCTCGGCATGCGCCACGCCGGCGATGACATAGGCATATTCCATCTTGCCCGGATTGGGGCGGCAACCGCCGTCGAAATAGACTTTTACCCGGTCGGTCATCGTAGCATCCTTTTCATGCCGCCCACGCGGCCAGATCATCCTGCTGACCGATCAAGGCCAGCCCGTGCGCGATCGAGGTCAGTTCACCGCCCGTCGCGATCCGCTCCTCGCCGAAGCGTTCGTCGAACAGCCGACGAATGCGCGGGGTGAGCGAGGTACCGCCGGTCAGGAAGACGCGGTCGATCGCGCTCGCCGGCGTTGCCGCCGTCGCCAGCGCGCGGTCGACCGCGTCGCCGATCCGCGCGATGTCGGGCGCGATCCACGTCTCGAACTCGGCGCGCGTGACATCGGCCTCGACCGTCAGCCCCGCACCGGCAAAGTGGAAATGCGCGTCCTCGCTGCTCGACAGCGCGCGCTTCACTTGCCCGACCGCGTCGTACAGCTGATAGCCGAGCTCCTGCTCGATCACCGCGATCATCCGCGTGATCGCATCCGGCTCGACCGCGTTGCGGCGCAATTTGTCGAGTTCGGCGAGCGTGCGGCGGTTGCGCATCAGCGCGAGCCGCGACCAGTCGCTGAAATCGTTGAAATAGCCCCCCGGAATATCGAGCACCTTGCCCATCGAGCGATACGACCCGCCCTTGCCGAGCAACGGCATGACGAGATGGTCGACGATCCGATAGTCGAAGCGGTCGCCCGCAATCCCGACGCCCGCCGCGCCGAGCGGGGTACAGCGCCGCGCCGCTCCGGGCGCTGCGATGTGGACCACCGAGAAATCGCTCGTCCCGCCGCCGAAATCGGCGACCAGGATCGTCGCCGGGTCGCTGATCCGCGACGCATAGCTGAACGCCGCGCCAATCGGTTCGTAGACATAGTGAATCTCGGCACCGAGCCCGGCGAACATCGCGTCGTAGCGCGTCCGTGCGAGCGTCTCGTTCGGGCGGCTGCCCGCAAACTCGACCGGCCGCCCCACGACGACGCGCGCCGCCTGTCCGTCGAGCGCACCGCCGGCGCGTGCAGCGAGCTTGGCGAGGAACAACTGGCCGAGCTCCTCGAAGCGCAAGCGGCGTTCGAAGACGTTGGCGAATTCGAAGCTCGCGCTCGCCACCACCGACTTGAACGATTGCAGGAAGCGGCTGTCCTGCGGGAATTCGAGATATTCGCGGATCGCCCATGGCCCGGCATCGGCGGCGAGCCCGCTCGGCACCCCGGGATGGCGCCCGTCGTCTTCCCAGAAGCACAAGGCCGAGCGGAAGACGGGGTCGCGCGCGTCGGGCGCATCGAGCGCGACAAGTTCGGCAGCCCTATCCCGCGACAGCGCGACCACCGAGTTGGTGGTGCCAAAATCGAGGCCGATCGCGGTGGGGGAAGATATGGACATGACGCGAGGCGCTCTAGTCGCAAAGTCCGGGCGGCGCAAAACTCGGGTAAGGGGTGCGACTCGCACAGATCAGACATCAGCAACGCCGATGCGCGCACGAGAGCAGCGCATGACAAGACGCCGCTGTGTGACAAGTTAGCCGCACTTGGGTAAATACGTAAATAATCGTTTCCCGAAAAACGCGCGTAAGATCCGGTACAGTGGCGCGCTTGCGCTGCATTTTACGCGACGTAACGATCCCGCGCGGCGGCGCCATCGATCGAAGCGCGGTTTATGACGCGAAAATGATATTTTGGTAATACGCCGGTTGCAGCGAATGTAACATTCCTGACCCAATCGAGCGCTAGCCGAGCCGGACCGGGGCTAAACGGCCCGACTGGTTCAGGGGATATCACAATGATCGTTCGTTCGGGCTTCCGCCTGCAGCTGCTCATGGGCGGCGCGCTAATCGCTCTCACCGCTTCGCCAGCCCTGGCGCAGACCGCTCCGGCCACCGACGCCGCGGCCACCGCACCGGTCGCCGACACGCAGGCGACGACGCCCGCCGCAGCTCCCGAAGAGCAGGGCGCCGGCATCGGCGACATCGTCGTCACCGCGACCCGTCGTGAAACCAACCTGCAGAAGACGCCGATCTCGATCAGCGTGCTCAGCGCACAGGGCATCGCCGATCGCCACGTGCTCAGCCTGTTCAACCTCGCAGATGGCTCGATCCCGTCGCTCCGCGTCGCGACCTTCGAAGCGCGCCAGTCGGCGCTGACGATCGGTATCCGCGGTATCGTCCCCTACGATCAGAACCAGACCGCGCGCGACGGCGGCGTCGGCGTCTATATCGACGGCGTCGCGCTGGGTAAGACCCAGGGCCTGAACGCTGCGCTGTTCGACATCGAGCGCATCGAAGTGCTGAAGGGTCCGCAGGGCACGCTGTTCGGCCGCAACACCGAAGGCGGCGCGCTGTCGCTCGTCTCGAAGGCCCCGACCGGCGTGTTCGACGCGCGCGTCACCGCTGGCATCGGCAATTACGGCGCCCGCAACACCGACCTGCACCTCGACCTGCCGAGCTTCTACAACATCTCGCTCAAGTTCGACGGCGTGTATCAGCATCAGGATCCGACGGTGAAGAACCGGCTCCAGGGTGCGACCGGCTGGAATTATTACGACCGCAAGGGCGGCCGCGTCGCAGCCCGCTGGCAGCCGATCGACGGCTTCACCGCTGACCTCGCTTATGATTACGCGAAGGACGAGAACAGCCCGAACTTCAGCCAGCTGCTCAACTACAACCCCGGCAAATATGCTGTCGGCTCCTACACCAACGGCGCGACCGGCGTCCTTGGCACCTCGCTGTTCGTGCCCGGCACCGGCACTGCTTGCGGCGGCACGATCACCGCAGCGCAGTCGGCGGCCGGGCGCCCGATCTGCGTCGCGCCCAAGGCGCCGCTCGTCGGCGTCCATCCCGAGCGCCAGTACATCTCCGATGTCGGCGTCCCGCAGCAGCCGAGCGTCGACATCACGCACGGTTTCTCGGCCAATCTGAAGTACAAGCTCGCACCGTGGATCGAGCTGCGCTCGATCACCGCATGGCGCGGCGTCAAGACCGATCAGTGGGACAACTCCGGCGGCCCAGAGCGCAGCTCGTTCTCGCCGTTCGTCGTCAACACCGCGAACCCGACCGCGATCAACACGACCGGCACGTTCAGCCGCTACAGCCTCTCGTTCCTCAAGCAGAACCAGTTCAGCCAGGAATTCCAGGCGGTCGGCAGCGTACCGCAGTTCGACTATGTCGTCGGCGCGTATTACTACACCGAACAGGCGAGCGAATATGCCGCCACCCCACTGACCAACCAGTGGAACGCCGATGGCACCGCCTATACGATCCGCAGCCCGATCCCGGGCAATTCGAGCGCGATCACGGGGGCGAACTCGGGCCTTCAGCGCTATGATGCATCGTGCAACAACACGCTGGCGGCCACTGCACCGCAATTCGCCAACAGCTGCCAGTTCATCACGCGCGCCAGCGCCGCGACCGACCACAACTATTCGGTGTTCGGCAATCTGACCTTCTCGCCCGAGGCGCTCGGCAACGTGCTGCACATCACGGCAGGCGGTCGCTGGACCAAGGACGACCGTCACGGCAGCCTCTACGTCATCAACAACCGTACCGATCTTGCCGGTGCGACCGGCGTCGTTGCACCGTTCGGCTTCAAGAACAGCATCAGCCGCTTCGACCCGATGTTCAACATCGCGTTCGACGCGACGCGCGACATCCACTTCTACGCAAAATATGCGACCGGCTTCCGCGCCGGTGGTGCGAACGACCGCTCGCTGCAGTTCAACGCCTTCGGTCCGGAAGCGGTCAAGTCGTACGAAATCGGCGCCAAGGCCGACTTCTGGGATCACCGCGCGCGCCTCAACGTCGCAGGCTACATCATGGATCGTAGCAACACGCAGTTCGACTTCGACTATTTCGACACCAACGGCTCGAGCCCGACCAACGGCGCGCATATCGAGCAGACCACTAATGCCGGAAAATCGAAGATCCGCGGCGTCGAAATCGACCTGACGGTGAAGCCGATCCCGCAGCTGACGCTGACCGGTTCGTATGCCTACACCTATTGGAAGGCACCTTCGGCCGTGAACCCGCTGACGCCAGGTGCGCCGCCGCAGCAGCTCTACATCGTCTACACGCCGAAGAATGCGGCCTCCGCCGCGCTCGACTACGTGGTTCCGGTGAATATCGGGGATGCCAGCGTCCGTCTTCACCTCGACGGCAACTATTCGAGCAGCCAGTACAGCTTCCAGCTCGAGAGCACCAAGACCGACGCCAGCTTCGTGATGAACGGGCGCCTCGCGCTCGCCGACATCGCGGTGAACGACCATAACAAGGTCACCGTCTCGGTCTGGGCGCGCAACCTGCTCGACACGACCTACGTCTATCGTCGCTCGTCGGCGAACTCGACGCCGGTGCAGAACTACAGCGCGACCGGTGCGCTGATTTCGACCGCATACGGCGGCATTCTCGGCGACTATGGCAATTTCAACGCGCCGCGCACCTACGGCTTCGAACTCTCCGCCAAGTTCTGATCACTCGGCACTAGGCGGGAAGACCCGGTCCGAGCATTGCTCGGGCCGGGTTTTTCTTTGCCTGCGCGGTTCAGCCGTGGTCGACCAGCATATAGCCGACGCCGCGGATCGTCTCGATCGGGTCTGGCTCGCCGGCAGCATTCAAATGCCCGCGCAAGCGCCGGATGTAGGATTCGACGACATTGGTCGCGGGTTCGCCGTCGTAGCGCCACACGTTGCGATAGAACATCGCGCGCGTGACGATCGCATTCTTGTTGCGGATCAGTTCGCACAGCATTTGGAACTCGAGCTTGGGCAAAGCGAGCACACGCCCGCCGCGTTGTGCGCGATACTTGATTTCGTTCACTTCGATGTCGCCCGCACGCATCACGCCGTGCCCCCCGCTGCGCGTCGCTCGCCGCAGGATCGCGCGCAACCGCGCCTCGATCTCGACCGCGGCGATCGGCTTGACGAGATAGTCGTCGGCGCCGGCATCGAGCCCGGCGAGCCGGTCGGGCAAATCGCCATGCACGCTCAGCAGCACGATCGGCAGATCGAGCCCGCGCTCGCGCAGCGTACGCGTGATCTCGACCCCGCCGACATAGGGCAGCACCAGTTCGAGCAGCACCGCGTCGAACGTTTCCTGCGTCGCCCGTGCGAGCGCGGTCCGGCCATCGCCGACGATCACGACCTCGTGCGACAGCGCCCCGAGATCGCTCGCGAGCTGGCGCGGCGCGCGCGCATCGTCATCGGCAATCAGGAGACGCACCGCTAGACTCCCGCTCGAGGGTTCGTTTCTGCCCAGCGACCATAACCGAACCGCGCCGCATTGCACGGGCGGCGTAGCGCGACCGCGCGAGCTGATCCAGGTGATTGACCCGTTTCCGTCCCCCCGCTACGCGCCGTCCTGCGATAGGTTCCCCGGCGACGGGGATGAAAAGGGAACGGGAAAACCCCGGCTGCCCCTGCAACTGTAAGCGGCGAGTTGCCCGGCCATTTGCCATTGGGACCTTCGGGTCCTGAGAAGGCGGCCGGAACGACGGTGACCCGTGAGCCAGGAGACCTGCCCGTCGCAGTCGTCTTTCGACCGGCCAGGGTGCGCCGAGCGAACGGGGAAGACCCCGCGTGACGACATCGCCGACCTGCATCGTGCAGGCGGGATGGTTCGCGCCCTCCCCCTTGCGCGCTTCAGGTCTCCGACTGTCTACAAGCGGGGACTGCCATGAAACGATTCCACCCATCGACCTCGGGCCTGCTACTCGGCCTGCTGATCGCGACGCCGGCCTTCGCCGACACGCCGCCACGCCCCGACGATACCCAGCAAGCGCCACGCCCCGATGCGGCGAGCGACATTCCGACCGACGCGAGCGCCGACATCGTCGTCACGGCAACGCGCGTGCCGACCGCGATCGAGCGTGTCGCAGCCTCGGTCACCGTGCTCGACAAGGCTGCGATTGATCGCAGCCAGGACATCGGCGTCACCGAGCTCCTGGTTCGCACGCCCGGCGTCAGCATGTCGCGCAACGGCGGCTATGGTACCAATACCTCGCTGCGCATCCGCGGCGCCGAGACCGACCAGACCGTCGTCGTCATCGACGGGGTCAAGCTCAACGATCCCTCGTCGCCCGGCGGCGGCTATAATTTCGCCAACCTCCTCACCGGCGACGCGAGCCGGATCGAAGTGCTGCGCGGGCCGCAATCGATCCTGTGGGGCAGCCAGGCGATCGGCGGCGTCGTCAACATCGTCACCGCGCTGCCGCAAAAGCCGATCGAGGGGAGCTTCGACGTCGAGGCCGGATCGCGCAAGACCGTCAGCGCGCGCGCGGCGATCGGCGGCAAGACCGGGCCGCTGACCTTCCGCATCGGCGCGCAGAGCTTCACCACCGCCGGCATCTCCGCCATCGCGCCGGCGTTCGGCGGCACCGAGACCGACGGCTATACCAACCAGAGCGTCACCGGACGCGCCGAACTCAAGCTCGCCGACGGGATCAGCGCCGACGTCCGCGGCTATTATGCGCGGGGTCGCGTCGAGCTCGATGGCTTTGCCGGCGATTCGGCAGACTTTTCGGTCGATACGCAATTCGTCGGCTATGCCGGGCTCAACGTCGATCTGTTCGGCGGGCGGCTGCGCAATCGCGTCGCCTATGGCTATACCGATATCCAGCGTGACAATTACAGCCCCGAGCTGCCGCAACCGCTGACCTTCGACGCGAACGGCCGCAACTCGCGGCTCGAATATCAAGGCAGCCTCGGCATCGCGACCGACTGGGACGCGGTGTTCGGCGTCGAACACGAGGTTTCGCGCTTCCGCACCGTGTCGCCCGACGGCACGCTCGGCACGCCGATCCCGGCGCCCGACAGGGCACGCGCCGCACTGACCGGCGTCTATGCCAAGCTCACCGCGACGGTGGCCGACGGGCTGACGCTCAGCGGCGGGGTGCGCAACGACGATCATAGCCGCTTCGGCAGCAAGACGCTGTTCGAGGCGGGCGCGGTGTGGGCGCTGCGCAGCGGCACGACGCTGCGCGCGAGCTATGGCGAGGGCTTCAAGGCACCGACGCTGTACCAGCTCTTTTCCGAATACGGGAACCAGACGCTCCGGCCCGAACAGGCCAAGGGCTGGGAAGCCGGCGTCGAACAGCGGCTGCTGGGTGGCGCACTGACGCTCGGCGGCAGCTATTTCGAGCGCCGCTCGACCAACCTGATCACTTTTGCCAGCTGCCCTGACGTTCCGACGACGGCGGTGTGCTTCCAGCCCGGCACGACGATTGCGCGCTTTGGCTATTACGCCAACGTGTCGCGCGCCTTCGCCCGCGGCGTCGAGGCGCAAGGCGCGCTGCGGCTCGGGCAGCGCGTGCTGATCGACGGCAATTACACCTATTCGCTCTCGGAAGACTGGTCACCGGGCGCGACCGATGGCCTGCAACTCGCACGGCGCCCGCGCAATGCGGCGAACGGATCGGCGACCTATACGCTGCCGAGCGGGATTTCGGGCGGCGTTGCGGTCCGCTGGTCGGGCGAAACCTTCAACGACGCGGCGCACTTCACGCGGCTTGCCCCCTACACGCTGGTCGATTTGCGCGCCGAGCTGCCGGTCACCCAGCATGTCGCGCTGTTCGGGCGGATCGAGAACCTGTTCAATGCGCAGTATCAGACGATCTATCGCTACGGCACGCTTGGCCGCAGCGTCTATGCCGGCTTCCGTGGCCGGTTTTGAGGGGGGAAAGCCGATGACCACCGACCTTCACGCGCGTCAGGCCGATCTGCTGTGGATCCTGCTCTTTACCATCGCGAGCACGCTCACCACGCTGATCTTCGCTTGCGCCACGCCCTTTCCCGCGCTCGCAGCCTTGGCGGCGGTGCATCTCGATCGCCGTGACGGCGTGCTGCTGATGGTTGCCGCCTGGGCGGTGAGCCAAGCGGTCGGGTTTTGCGTGTTGGGCTATCCGTGGGATGCCGCGACCGCGCTGACCGGCGTCGCGATCGGCACCGCTGCGGTGGCGTGCGCGATCGTATCGAGCCTCGTCGATAGCCGAGTGCCGGCGCGCTCGACCGTCGCGCGGCTCGCGATCGCCTATGTCGCGGCCTTCGCCGTCTTCAAGCTGGCGATCCTGCTCTGGGCGCCGGTGATCGGCCATGCCGATGTCGCGCTGTCGCTGCCGATCGTGCAGCGCCAGTTCGTGCGCTACGCCGCGATCCTCGCTGCGTTCTACGCGCTCTACCGCGTGCTCACCGCGGCCGGCGTGCCAGCCCCGGCGGCCGCGCCGCAGCCGGTGACGGCATGACCTTGCGCGAAGTGACCGACGGCCCAGCGGTCGTCGCGTGCAACACGTGCCGCTTTTCCGCCGACGCCCGCGACGATGCCGCCAATGTGCGCGGCGGGGCGCGGCTGGTCGAGGCGTTGCGCGCGGTCCAGGCCGAGCCCGGCTATGACGGCGTCGCGGTGCAGGAAATGCCGTGCCTGTTCGCCTGCCAGGATTTCTGCACGGTGCACCTGCGCGCGCCGGGCAAGGTCGGCTATGTGCTCGGGCGCTTCGAGCCGAGCGCCGAGGCCGCGCGCGCGATCCTCGATTATGCGCTGCTCTATGCCGAGAGCGACGTGGGCCAAGTGCCCTATCGCAGCTGGCCCGCGGGGGTGAAGGGGCATTTCATCACGCGCACGCCGCCGGCCGGCTTCGTCGTCGAATGACCGCGTTCGCCTCGGTCGCAGCGTTCGAGGCCGCGCTCGCCGCGCTGCCCGGGCCCGATCGCAGCGTGCAAGCCGAAGCGGCGGAACGGCAGGGACAATTGACCAAGCCGCCGGGTTCGCTCGGGCAGCTCGAAGACCTCGCCGTGTTCGTTGCCGGGTGGCAGGGCCTCGGCGCGCCGCGGATCCAGCATGGTCGCGTCGCGGTGTTCGCGGGCAATCACGGAATCGTCGCGCACGGCGTCAGCGCGTTCCCGGCGGCAGTGACGGCTGAAATGGTCCGCAACTTCCGGAACGGCGGCGCTGCGATCAACGCGCTGGCCGCGGCGGCGGGGCTCGAACTGGTCGTCGTCCCGCTCGAACTCGACCGACCGACCGCCGACTTCACCCGCGCACCCGCAATGTCGGCCGACGAATGCCTCGCCGCGCTGAATGCCGGTGCGGCGGTGGTGCGCGACGGTGTCGATCTGCTCGTGCTCGGCGAGATGGGGATCGGCAATTCGACCGCTGCCGCGGCGCTATGCGCGCGCAGCTTCGGCGGGGCGGCTGCCGACTGGGTCGGTCCCGGGACGGGGGTCGATGCCGCGGGGGTCGCGCGCAAGGTCGCGGTGGTCGAGGCCGCGCTCGCCTGTCATGCGGATGCCCCGACGACCGCGTTCGAGACGCTCCGCCGTGTCGGCGGGCGCGAGATTGCGGCGATCGCCGGCGCGGTCGTCGCCGCGCGGCTGGCGGGCGTGGTGGTGGTGCTCGACGGGTTCATCTGCAGCGCCGCGCTCGCGCCGATCGCTGCGGCGCATCCCACGATTACCGACCATTGCATCGCCGGGCATTGCTCGGCCGAGCCGGGGCATGCGCGCTTGCTCGAGCAGCTGGGGCTTACGCCGCTGCTCACTCTGGGCATGCGGCTCGGCGAGGCGAGTGGTGCCGCCGTGGCCGCGGGCGTGATCCGCGCTGCACTTGCCGCGCATGCCGAGATGGCGACCTTTGCCGAAGCCGGCGTCTCGGGCGCGTGAGCGCGCCGGTCCTGCTCCACCTGCTGCGCCACGGCGCACCCGAGTTGACGGGCACGCTGCTCGGGCGGACCGACAGCGCGGTGACGGCGCAAGGCCTTGCAGACTGCGTGGGCCGGGCCGTCGGACTCGATGTCGCGACCGTCGTAAGCTCCGACCTGATCCGCGCGCGCGCCTGTGCGGAAACGATTGCGCGCGACCACGGGCTTGGCGTGTCGGTCGACCCGCGCTGGCGCGAGCTCGATTTCGGCGCGTGGGACGGGCACGCGCCCGCGACGATCGACCCCGCCGCGCTCTCCGCCTTCTGGGATGATCCCGACGCCAATCCGCCGCCCGAAGGCGAGCGCTGGTCGAGCCTCGCCGCGCGCGTCGGCTCGGCGTGCCGCGACATCACCGTGCCGACCTTGGTGGTGACGCATGCCGGCGCGATGCGCGCCGCGCTCGCCACGCTGTGCGGGTTTTCGCAAGCGCAGACCTGGTCGATCGACCTTCCCTACGCTGCCCTGCTGTCGCTACGTGTCTGGCGCGAACCGAGCCTTGCCGCGCAGATCGTCGGACTGTCGGCATGAGGCGGCTGATCGTCGCGTTCGGTTTCCTGACTCGGCTGCCGATGCCGCAGGTCGCGGCTGACGGAAACGATTTTGCCGCCGCGATCCGCGCTTACCCGATCGTCGGGCTAGCGATCGGCGGACTCGTCGCGGCGAGTGGCTGGGCAGCAGGCCAGATCGACCCTTGGGTCGGCGCGCTTGCTGCGCTCATCGCGTGGGTCGCCGTCACCGGCGCGCTGCATCTCGATGGGCTTGGCGATCTTGCCGATGGGCTCGGCGCGGCGCATGGCGACCGGACGCGGCTGCTCGCGGTGATGGCCGATCCGCATATCGGCAGCTTCGGGGTCGTCACAATCGGGCTGCAGCTGCTCGCCAAGCTCGTCCTGCTCCATGCGCTCGCGGGCATCGCGTGGTGGCCCGTGATCTTCGTGCCGTTTGCGGCGCGGATCGGGCCGCTTGCCTGGGCGCGCTGGCTGCCGCCGCTGCGTGACGGGCTCGGCGCGCGCGTCGCCACCGCAGTGCGATCGCGCGATCTGATCGGCTGGGCGCTCGTGCTTGGCGCGACGGCGGTCGCGCTGCCCGCTGTGCTCGCCGCGCCAGTGCTGGTGCTCGGTTTCGGCCTGTGGCTGCGCTGGCGCGTCGGCGGGGTGAGTGGCGATTGCCACGGCGCGGGGATCGAACTGGTCGAGACCGGGCTATTGCTCGCGATCGTCGCGTGCGGTCTTCGATAGCGCGATCAGCGCGTCGATATCGACATGGCGCTCGAGCGTCGCGGCGATCGCATCGAGCGCGGCATCGATCGACGCGCGGTGATCGGGCCCGGCACCGTCGACACCGATCCGCGCGAGCCACGCCGCGCGCTGGCGCGCATCGCCGAGCAAGCCGTGGACATAGCTGCCGCACACCAGCCCGTCGGCGCTCATCGCCCCCTCGGCGCGGCCATCGCCGAACTGGCCGACAGGCCGAGCGGTATCGGGGCCGGTGGTGCGCCCCATATGGATCTCATAGCCATCGAACGCCGCGCCGAGCGCCGTGCCGCTGACGGCGCCGACGGTCTTGGCGCGCCCGATCTCGGTCTCGACGTCGAGCAGGCCGAGCCCCGCGACCGCGCCGACCGGCCCCTCGATCCCATGCGGATCGGATACGACGCGCCCGAGCATCTGATACCCGCCGCATAGCCCGAGCACCGGCCGGCCGCGGCGGTGGTGCGCGAGGATATCGATGTCCCACCCCTGCGCGCGCACGAACGCAAGGTCGGCGATCGTCGCCTTCGATCCGGCGAGCACGATCAGCGCCGCATCGGGAATCGGCTGACCAGGCGGCACCATCACCAGTTCGACATCGGGCTCGAGCCGCAACGGGTCGAGATCGTCGAAATTGGCGATCCGCGCGGTGATCGGACACGCGATCACGATCCGCCCGTCGCCACCGACGCTGCGGCGTTCGAGCACGACTGCATCCTCGCTTGGCAAGCGTACCGCTTCGGGCAGCCACGGCACCACGCCGAACCCGCGCCAGCCGCTGCGCGCCTCGATCACGCGATAGCCATCGTCGAACAGTGCGGGGTCGCCGCGAAACTTGTTGACCAGGAAACCGTGGATCATCGCCGCGTCGGCGGGATCGATCACCGCGCGCGTACCCACCAGCGAGGCGATCACCCCGCCGCGATCGATATCGCCGACCAGCACCACCGGCACCCCCGCCGCGCGCGCGAACCCCATATTGGCGATGTCGCCGCTGCGCAGGTTGATCTCGGCGGGGCTCCCGGCGCCTTCGATCACGACGATATCGGCCTGCGCGCGCAAGCGGTGATAGCTCGCCAGCACAGCGTCCAGCAGCCCGGCACGCCCCTCGCGCCAGTTCGCCGAGCCGAGCGTCCCGCGCACGCGCCCGTGAACGATGACTTGCGAGGTGCGGTCGCCCTGCGGCTTGAGCAGCACCGGGTTCATGTCGACATGCGGCGCGACGCGCGCGGCGAACGCCTGCGTCGCCTGCGCGCGGCCGATCTCGCCGCCATCGGCGGTGACCGCGGCATTGTTCGACATGTTCTGCGGCTTGAACGGCCGGACGACGAGCCCGCGATTGGCGAGCGCGCGACACAGGCCGGCGACCAGCACCGACTTGCCGACGTCCGACCCCGTCCCCTGCAGCATCACAGCACCCATACGATGCCCCCTGCCACGATCCACAGCAATGCGCACCCCCGCCGATAGACGCCGAGCGCGCGACGGATCTCGCGCGCGCCGATCTCCACGGCGCCAGTCCCGATCCACGGCTTTTCGGCGACGACGCCATCATAGGCGATCGGCCCGGCGAGCCGGACGTCGAGCACCCCCGCCATCGCCGCCTCGGGCCAGCCGGCGTTGGGCGAGGCGTGCTTCCCCGCATCGCGCCACAGCGTCGCCCAGCCGCCCCCGCCGACCGCGCAGAGAATCATTCCGGCGAGGCGCGCGGGCACCAGGTTCGCCACGTCATCGCTCCGCGCCGCCGCCCAGCCGAACATCCGCCAGCGCGGCTCACGGTGGCCGATCATGCTGTCGGCGGTGTTGAGCGCCTTGTAGATCCACAGCCCCGGCAGTCCCCCCAGCAGCAGCCAGAAGAACGGCGCGACGACGCCGTCGCAGAAGCTTTCGGCGAGACTCTCGATCGCGGCGCGCGCGACGCCGGCTTCGTCGAGCGCGGCGGTGTCGCGCCCGACGATCATCGCCACCGCACGCCGCGCCGCAGGAAGATCGCCCGCCTCGAGCGCCGCCGCGACGGGACGGACGTGATCGTCGAGGCTGCGCTGCGCGAGCCCCGGCCAGGCAAGCACCGCGATCCCGATCCATGCCCAACCGCCTAGCAGCGCCCGCAGCGCCAGCGTCGTTCCCCAGGTGATGGCGCCGACGCTGCCGACCAGCAGCAGCACCGTCAAAATCCCGCCAATCCACCGCGCCCGCGGCGTCCGCGTTGCACCATTCCAGCGGGCCTCGCACACCGCGATCAGCCGCGCGCACCACCCGACCGGATGGCCGATCCGCGCATACAGCCCGCCCGGCCAGCCGAGCACCGCGTCGAGCGCGAGCGCGCCGAGCGCGATGGGCTCAACCACCACCCAGCGCCCGATCGAGCCTTGCCAAGGCAGCCGCGCTCCCCGGCAAACCGATCCGCAGCCAGCCGGGGGCATAATCGAAGGGCCGCGTCAGAATCCCCGCCGTCGCGAGCCGCTCAAACACCACCGCAGCATCATGCGTCTCAACTAACCGGAACAGTGGGCAATCCCCCCGCGGCGCGAGGCCGTGCCTGCGCAACACCTGGTCGAGCGCAGCAGCAGCTGCAGCAAGATCGATCCGCATCGCCGCGCGCCACTGCGTATCGCGATATGCGCCGATGCCGAGCTCGATCGCAGCCGATGAAACCGGCCAGCTTCCGAGCCGCTCGCGATACCCCGCAACGATCGCCTCGGCCCCGCAAACGAAGCCGAGCCGCACCCCGGCGAGACCGTAGAATTTCCCGAACGAGCGAAACACCAGCACGCGGTCGTCGTCGCGCAGCAGCGGCAGCACGCTCGCACCAGCGACACAATCGGCGAACGCTTCGTCGATCACCAGCCAGCCGCCATCCGCAGTGCGCGAGCGAGCGAGGTCGAGCAGCGTTTCGGGCGCGATCACCTGCCCGTCGGGATTGTTGGGATTGGCCAGCAACGCGCTGCGCCATTCCGCGCCGGCCAGCGCAGCGCTCGCGACCGGCGTGGCATCGGGCAAAGCGGCAAAGTGCGAGCCATAGCTCGGCGCAACGACACAGGCCGGCCCCGGCAGCCCCATCGTCGCGAGCAAGCGCAGCCCGATCTCGCTCCCCGGCAGCGCCGCGATCGCCCCGCACGTCATGCCGAACGCCGCTGCCGCCGCATCCTCGAGCGCTGCCAGCCGGCTCGGCGAGGGCAGCACGCGCGGATCGGCCAGCGTCAGCGCCGCAGGATCATAGCCGTTCGGATTGATCCCGGTCGACAGATCGAGCCACGGCAAAGGAGCCGCCGGATAGCGCAGCGCCGCGGCATCGATGCGGCCGCCATGGATCGTCAATACGGACACGGCTCTAGCTCTCGACTTGCGGCATTCCGGGTGCCATCGCCAATCCGCTTGCCGCGCGCAAGCCGCGATAAGGACGCTGCCGATGCCGACCTTTACCAAAAGCCTGTTGGTGCTCGGCGGCGCGCGTTCGGGCAAGAGCCGCCATGCGCAGGCGATTGCCGAGGCGAGCGGCGGCGACCTCGTCTTCATCGCGACGGCGCAAGCCTTTGACGGCGAGATGACCGACCGCATCGCGCGCCACCGCGCCGACCGCGACGCGCGCTGGCGCACCATCGAAGCGCCGCTCGATCTCGCCGAGACGATTGCGGCGGAGGACCGGCCGGGCGCGACGATCCTCGTCGATTGCCTGACGCTATGGGCGTCAAACCTGCTCCTCGCCGACGCCGATACCGATGCCGCGGCGCAAACGCTTGTCGCGACACTCGCGCGGGCCAGCGCGCGAATCGTGTTGGTCTCGAACGAAGTCGGCTTCGGCATCGTCCCCGACAACGCGCTCGCCCGCCGCTTCCGCGACGTAGCGGGGCTGCTCAACCAGCGCGTCGCGGCGGTGGTGAGCGAGGTCGATTTCGTGATCGCCGGGCTACCGCAACGCCTCAAGGGCTAGCGCGTCGGCGCGGTTACGCGCCGTTCCCGACCGCGCCCTCGCCCCCCGTCCCGAGCAAATCGCGGATCCGTGCGCTCATCACGTCCATCGGGAACGGCTTGGTCAGGATGTGCATCCCGGGATCGAGATGGCCATTCCCGATCACCGCATTCTCGGCATAGCCGGTGATGAACAGGATCTTGAGATCGGGCCGCTTCTGCCGCGCCGCATCGGCGAGCTGACGCCCATTCATCCCCTTGGGCAGCCCGACATCGGTGATCAACAAGTCGATCCGCACGGGTGAATCGAGGATCGCGAGCCCCGCCGGACCATCGGCCGCCTCGAGATAGTTGCAGCCGATATCGGCGAGCAAATCGGTCACCAGCATCCGTACGGCATCCTCGTCATCGACGACGAGGACGGTCTCGCCACTCGCCAGCGGCAAGGTCGCTTCGGTCGGCAGCGCCACTTCGTCGATCGCGTGCTGGCCGACGACGCGCGGGAAATAGAGGCACATCGTCGTGCCTTGCCCGAGCTCGGAATAGATCCGCACTTGTCCGCCCGACTGGCGGACGAAGCCGTAGATCATCGAGAGGCCGAGCCCAGTCCCCTCACCGAGCGGCTTGGTGGTGAAGAACGGGTCGAATGCGCGCTCGATCGTCTCGGCGCTCATTCCCGAACCGGTATCGGTGACGCATAGCGAGACATATTGGCCCGGTGGCAATTGCCGCTCGGCAGCCGCTTTTTCGTCGAGCCATTTGTTCGCGGTCTCGATCGTGATCCGCCCGCCTTCGGGCATCGCGTCGCGCGCGTTGATGCACAGATTGAGCACTGCGTTCTCGAGCTGGTTGGGATCGATCAACGCGGTCCACAATCCGCCGGCGCCCACCACTTCGAGCTCGATCGTCGGCCCGACCGAACGGCGCAGCAGATCGTCGAGGCTGACGATCAGCCGATTGATGTCGGTCGGCCGCGGATCGAGCGTCTGGCGGCGCGAGAAAGCGAGCAAGCGGTGCGTCAGCGCCGCCGCGCGCTTGGCCGCCTGCTGCGCTGCCTCGACATAGCGCTCGACATCGCCAGACCGGCCCTGGCGCACGCGGATCTGCATCAGCTCGAGGCTGCCCGAGATCGCGGTCAGCAGATTGTTGAAATCATGCGCGATGCCGCCGGTCAGCTGTCCGACCGCCTCCATCTTCTGCGCTTGCCGCAATTGCGCCTGCGCCGCCTCGAGCTCGAGCCGCGCTTCCTTCTCGGCGGTCACGTGGCGCCCGCTGGCATAGATCAGCCCATCGCCAGATGACGCCACCCACGACACCCAGCGATAGCTGCCATCGCGGTGGCGGATGCGGTTCTCGAACTGGCGCAAGGGTTCGACCTGCGCCTGGCGATACGCGGCTTGCGAGGCGAGCGCATCGTCGGGATGGACGAAGTCGTCATAGGCTCGCCCTTCCATCTCGCGCGGATACCAGCCGAGGATTTCGGTCCAGGCGGGATTGACCGCGACGAACCGCCCGTGCGGGTCGATCACGCCGAGCAGGTCCTGCGAATTCTGCCAGGTGCGGTCGCGCTCGCGCGTTCGCACTTCGACCTCGCGCTCGAGCGAATCCGCGAGGTCCGCAAGCGCCGTCTCGGCGTTGCGGCGTTCGATCGCCGATTGCGTGCGGTTCGCCACATCGCGGATGAACGCGATGTCCTCGGCCGACCAGGGGCGGACCTCGGCATGGTTGAGATAGAGCAAGGCGACGAACTGGCCGTTGTCGACGATCGGCATGTTGATGAACGCGCGCGCCGAAATCGCCTCGAGCGCGCTCGCGCCGTCGGCGGTGCGCGGGTCGAGCCGGGCGTCGGCGATCGCCGCGGTATCGCCGCGCTTGAGATCCTCGATATACGAGCCGTAATCGCGAAAATGGAGCGTGCCGGCGAGGCTCTCGATCCCGGGCATGTTCCAGTCGCGCTTGACGGTGATCGTCTCGCGCACCGGGTCGATCGTGCCGTACCCGGCGCGGCTGACGCCCATCGTCTCGCCGAGGATGCGCGCGGCGAGGAACGACATCTTGTCGGCATCGGTCATATGCCGCAACGCGTCGCCGAGTTCGAGCAGCGCTCGCTGGCGCAGTTCGTCCTGCCGCCGCTCGGTGATCTCGTGCGACACCCCGACCAGTCGCACGATCGCACCCGACGGATCGCGTTCGACGCGGCCGTTGATCTGTACCCAGTGAAGCGACGCATCGCGCCACAGGCAGCGCGCTTCGAGATCGAAATCGACCCCCATCGCGACCGACTCCGCGAGCGCGTCCTCGAGCAGTGCGCGATCCTTCGGATGGACGGTGTCGATAAGGTCTTCGAAATCGAAGCGATCGTCGGCCCCGCGCCCGAAATGCGCCTTGCTTTCGGGCGCGGCGCTGAGCGTTCGCGCCGGCATCGCCAGCGTCCAGGTCCCGAGCCCGCCCGCCGACAGCGCGAGCTTGAGGCTCGCTTGCCCGTCATTGATTTCCTCGAGCCGCGCGCGCGCTTGATATTGCCGAATGCGCGCACGCGACGCGGCCTTGGCGAGGCTGACGAGCGTCGTCGGATGAAACGGCCGTTCGAGAAAGGTGACGTTACCGAGCGTCTCGAGCAACCGCACCGCACCCGGATTGCGCTCGAGCCCGCCGCCACGCTCGGTCAACAGGATGAACGGAAAGTCCGACCATTCCTGCTGATCGGCCAGGAATGCGGCAAGCTCGCGCAGATCGGCGTTGCGCAGCGCCTCCTCGGTGATGATCGCAAAGCCGGCGCCGCGCCGCAGCGCCGCCACCAACGCCGCAAGGTCGGGCACCGTCTCGGCGACGAGCCCCGCTTCCGCCAGCATCGCTCGCGCGATCGCACCATCGCGACCACGCGGCGCAAGCACAACGGCACCTTCTGCAAACGTACGGTTCAACGGTCGTTCAAGCCTTCGTGCCAAGGAGCCCTTCGTCGTCCCCCAGCAAGGTCGGCACGCCCCGCAACACGCCCTGAAAGCCCGTCAACGGCTCACCGAGCGTGATCCCGTTGTCGCCGATCATGAACTCGCGGATCGTGTCCTCGTGGGGACCGGTCCGCTTCTTAACGACCGAAATCGCTCTTCGGACCCGTCCGCGCGCTTCGAAATATCGCAGCAAAATAACGGTATCGGCGAGGTAGGTGACATCGACCGGCGACTTCATGTCGCCCACCAGCCCGTGCTGCGCGACCGTCAGGAAGGTCATCACGCCCTGCCGGTTCAGATATTGCAGAAGCTCGTGCATGTGCAGGATCAGCGCCTGCTCTTCGGGCATCGCCGCCTGATAGCCGTTGAGACTGTCGACGATCACGGTGCGCGCGGCATGCGTCTCGACACAGGCGCGGACGCGTTCGGAAAATTCGCCCGGCGTCAGTTCGGCAGCGTCGATCTGCTCGATCACCAGATTGCCCGCCGCGACCATCGCCTGCAGATCGATGTCGAGCCCCTTGGCGCGTTCGAACAGCAGACCGAGCTCTTCGTCGAAGATGAACATCGCCGCGCGCTCGCCGCGCGCGACCGCAGCCTTGACGAATCCGAGCGTCAGCAGCGACTTGCCGGTCCCGGCCGGGCCGAGGATCAAGGTGCTCGCGCCGCGCTCGAACCCGCCACCGACCAGCGCGTTGAAGGCGGGATCATCGACCCCGACGGTCTCGCGCGTAAAAGCGGTCTTGTGCTCGGCCGCAACCAGCCGCGGAAACACGCGGATCCCGCCGGTCCCGATGACGAAATCGTGATAGCCACCAAGATATTTGCGGCCACGATATTTGAGCACGCGCAGGCGGCGGCGCTCGGCGCCGTAATTCGGCGACAGCTCCTCGAGCCGAATCACCGCATGCGCGACGCTGTGGACGGTCTTGTCGCCGACATCGGCGGTGAGATCGTCGAGCATCAGGACCGTCGCGTCGGCCTTGGCGAAATAATGCTTCAGCGCGAGGATCTGGCGACGATAGCGCAGTGAGCTTTGCGCCAGCAGACGGATTTCGGACAAGCTGTCGAGTACGACGCGCACAGGCCCGATCCGCTCGAACGATTCGAAGATCCGCTTGGTCGTCTCGCCAAGCTCGAGATCGGAGGAATAGAGCAAGCTCTGTTGCTGATCGGCGTCGAGCAGGCTTTCGGGCGGCACGAGTTCATAGATATTGAACCCGTCGGCGAAGCTCCAGCCATGCGATGCAGCGCCATCGCGCAACTCTTCCTCGGTCTCCGATAAGGTGATGTAGAGCGCGCGCTCTCCCGCCGCGACGCCCGCCATCAGGAATTGCGTGGCGATCGTCGTCTTGCCCGTACCAGGGCTTCCTTCGAGCAGAAACAACCGCCCGCGCGAAAGGCCGCCGGCCAGAATGTCATCGAGGCCTGTCACCCCGGTCGCGCAATTGTCCATCAAGCCTCACTACACCATCGTCGCTTCGCTTCGTGCCACGCGCCGACGTCTTCGATCCCTACCAAACCGTCGCCGGGGAGAGAACCACGTTCGCACTCGCGCGCGAGTCACTCAGCGGCTAGGGATGGCGCTACTATAAGAGAGGAAATCCCGATGACCGATCCTGTTCCAAGCACTGGCCTCCAATTGCTGTCGCGCGTCACCAAGGACGCGCATCTCGAGGTCTCGCTGATCGACCAGCCGGTTCCCGCGCCGCGCGACGATCAAGTCGTCGTCAAGGTGCTGGCAACGCCGATCAATCCGTCCGATCTGGGATTGCTGTTCGGCGCCGCCGACATGAGCAGCGCTGTCGCGACGACGCGCGACGGCCATCCGCTCGTCACCGCCGATGTGCCGCCAGGCGGAATGCGCGCGATGGCGGGCCGGCTCGATGAAGCGATGCCGGTCGGCAACGAAGGCTCGGGGATCGTCGTCGCGGCCGGCGCCTCGCCCGCCGCGCAGGCGCTGCTCGGCAAGACCGTCGCGATGCTCGGTGGCGCGATGTACGCGCAATATCGCGTTCTGCGCGTCGCCGAGTGCATGGTGCTCCCCGACGGCACCGCGCCCGCCGATGGCGCATCGTGCTTCGTCAATCCGCTGACCTCGCTCGCGATGACCGAAGTGATGCGGCGCGAAGGCCACACCGCGCTGGTCCACACCGCCGCCGCGTCGAACCTCGGCCAGATGCTCGTCAAGATCTGCCTCAAGGACGGGATCCCGCTCGTCAACGTCGTCCGCAGCCCGGCGCAGGCCGATTTGCTGCGCGGGATCGGCGCGGTGCATGTCGCCGATTCGAGCCAGCCCGACTTCCTCGAGACGCTGACCGCGAT
The DNA here is from genome assembly GCF_040546165.1 of Sphingomonas sp. UYEF23. NCBI lineage: Bacteria > Pseudomonadati > Pseudomonadota > Alphaproteobacteria > Sphingomonadales > Sphingomonadaceae > Sphingomonas > Sphingomonas sp. UYEF23. Next base: position 114,420 of record NZ_JBEPNG010000003.1, read on the forward strand.
GATGGTCGAGACCGGCGCGACGCTCGCCTTCGACGCGATCGGCGGCGGCAAGCTGGCCGGGCAGTTGCTCAGCTGCATGGAGGCAGCCGCAGTCAAGCGGATGACGACCTATAGCCGCTACGGATCGGACACCTTCAAGCAAGTCTATATCTATGGCGGGCTCGACGTCGCGCCGACCACGCTCAACCGCAACAGCTTCGGCTTCAGCTGGTCGCTCAGCGGCTTCCTGCTGACGCCATTCCTCGTCAAGATCGGCGCCGAGGCGGTCCAGGCGCTCAAGGATCGCGTCGTTGCCGAACTGACGACGACCTTTGCGAGCCACTACACGCACGAAATCTCGTTGGTCGAGGCGCTTCAGCCAGACGTGATCGAAGCGTATAATCGCCGCGCGACGGGGACGAAGTATCTGATCTGCCCGCACAAGGCTGGCTGATCGCCGCAGGGCGAACGTCAGGCACCCCCAACGGGATACACCCGCCTGACGTTCGCCCGGGCCAACCGCTGCGCATTGAGGAACCGACCTGCACGGCAAAGCGTTTGAGCGGATTAAACCCGCTCGAGGTGGAATCCGTGGCCCGACACCGAATGTCCCTGGAGTGTGCCCCCTTTGCCGAGACCGCCGGCTTGCGCGCCGATTTGGCGGAGGTGAAAGCACAGCTCCGCGCGGTACGATCGGCGCTCGACGACGAGCGCGACCGCGCGGCCCAGCTGATCACGACGATTCGATCGATCGTCTCGCAAAGCCCTGCCTCGGGCGGGCCGGCCGATACCATTGCGGACCACTTTGCCGCACGGCTCGACGTCCTGGCACGCTATCACCGGCATCCCAGCGAATCGCACGACCTGGAAATGCTGATTCGCGATGAACTGCGCGAATTCCAATTCGGATGGGATCCGCGGATCACGATCGGTGGCCAGATCACATGGGTCCAGCCCGCACAGGCGCAAGCGCTGGCGCTCGCGTTCCACGAACTGATCATCAATGCGCTCAAGTTCGGTGCCTTGTCGCACCCTGGCGGCAAGCTGCAGATCGCCTGGGTGGCGACGGCCAGCGAGCTGCGGCTCGATTGGACCGAAACCGGCGGCGCCGTCGAGCAAAACGACGCCCACCATCACGGCTTCGGGCGCGAACTGATCGAGCAGGCGCTGCCCGATCAACTCGGTGCGCGCACGCACTTCGCGTTGCGAGCGGACGGACTCCACTGCCGAATCGGATTGCCGCTCGGTTCGCGCCACGCCTTCACGCACCGCATCGTCGCGAACATCCTATCGCAGAGCACCGCATTACAATAAATTTGGTTGGGGCGGTTCCGCGTCGCTGACATAGATACGGCACAGTATTGTCGAACTATTTAGCGCGATTGATCTACATTATTGCCATTCTTACAGGCTTTCCGCAGTATCGGGTGTCAGCGAGTACGCCAAGCCTATGGCGCTGGAGTGTTCACCCCAAATTACTCGGGCTATCATGGACCAGCAGACTGCTCCGCACGACTTCGACCAGGCGAAACGGGGGGCACACGTGCTCGAAGACCCGTTTGTACCGCTGTTGGCCAAATTACAGCGCGTCTCGCACCTCGACGGAGACGACCTCCTGGCGATTCGGGCGTGGCCGATTCGTATGCAGAACGTGCGCGGCAACGGCTACCTCCTGCGCGACGGGCAAATGGTGCGCGACTGCAGCCTGGTCCTTGAAGGGCACGCCTTTCGCAGCAAACTGACCGGCGTCGGGCAGCGCCAGATCCTGTCCTTCCACCGCCGCGGCGATATCGTCGATCTCCACCATCAGGAACTGCGCACCGCCGACCATAATGTCCAGGCGCTCAACGAGGCGCGGATCGCCTGGATTCCGATCGAGGCCATCCGCGCGACGATCGACGCGCGCCCGAACGTCGCGCGCGCGTTGTGGCGCGACAGCTTGATCGACGGATCGATCCAGCGCGAATGGATCCTCAACGTCGGTCGGCGCGACGCGCGGACGCGGATCGCGCATTTGCTGTGCGAGCTGATCTATCGGCGCGAAGGGCCGCCGCTCGACGACGCGCAACGCCGTTTCGAACTGCCAATGAGCCAGGAACAGATCGCCGACGCGACCGCGCTGACCCCGGTGCACGTCAACCGCATGCTGCAAAATCTCGAGGCCGAGCAGCTGATCGCCCGCGAGCGCCGGATGTTCGTGGTGCAGGATTGGGACGCGTTGTGCCGCGTCGCCGATTTCGACCCGGCCTATCTCCACTTCGATTGATCCGCGCTTAGCTCGGCGGCACGCCACCCCCCGCCGCCTGGAACAAGGCGACGGTATCACTGAGCCGCGCCGCCCGCGCCTGGATAACGAGCGAGCGCGCCTGCGCATCGGTCGCGGTCGCGTTGAGCAAGGCGAGCGTCCCGACATCGCCGAGCGCGAGCTGCCGCCGGATGAAGCCAAGCGCACGCGCCGACGAATCGCCCGCGCGCGAGGCCGCGTCATAAGCGTCGGCATCGGTCCGGAGCCCGGTGAGCGCATCCGACACGTCGCCGAACGCCTGGAGCACGGTCGCGCGATATTGCGCCTTGGCCGCATCGAGTGCCGCCTCGGCGGCGCGTTGCTGATGCCGCAGGGCGCCTGCGTGGAAGATCGGTTGCGTCACGCCGCCGAACACCGACCAGAACGGATTGCCGCTCCTGAACATGTCGAACAAATGCTGCGCGGTGCCGCCACCGGTGGCCTCGAGCTGGATGCTCGGCAGTCGTGCCGCGATCGCCGTCCCGACATCGGCCGCAGCGCCCTCGAGCTGCGCACGCGCCGCGCCCACGTCGGGCCGTCGCGCGACCAGGTCTGACGGCAGCAGCACCGGCAGATCCTGCGGCAGCGCGAGCGCGGCCAGCGACGGCAGCGCCGGGAGCGCGCCGCCAGGGGTACGCCCGATCAGAGTGGCGATGACGACGCGTTGATGCGCCTCGGCGCGCACCAGCGCCGGCAGCGCGCTCTGTGCGGTCGCGAGCGCCGCCTGTTGCGTCGCGACATCCGCCGCGCCGACCGCGCCGAGCTGCTGCCGCTTCAGCAATTGCGCGAGGATGTCGCGATTGACCGAGACGCTCGTCTGGAGCGCCGCGATCTGGTCGGCGAGCGAGGCGCGCTGGATTACCGCCTGGACGAGATAGGCGAGCACGGTGGTGCGTGCGGCATCGAGCCGGTGCCGCTGCACCTCGGCGAGCGCACGCGCCGAGCGGATCCGCGTCTTGATACCGCCGAACAGGTCGGGATTGTAGGTCACGCTCAGCTGCGCGGTGTGGAGGGTGTAGAGCTGCTGGTTCGAATCGATCACCGCGGGCGAGAGCGCATTCGACACGCGCGTGCGCTGCGCCTGGTAACTCGCGTCGACCTGCGGCAGCGCGCTGCCTGCGGTGGCGGACGCTTGCTCGCGCGCCTGGCGCAGGGTCGCGTCGGCGACCGCGATATCCGTGGCGTGCGCGAGCGCCTCGGCGACCAGCGTATCGAGCTCGCTGCTGGCGAAGGCGCGCCACCATTCGCGCGGGACTTCGGCCAGCCGGGTGGCCTGGGTCGGCCCCTGCGGCGGCGCAAAGCTCTGCGGCGCCATCGCCGGGGGCAGCGCGACCGGCGGCACTACCACACGCGGCTCCATTGCGCAGGCGCTCACACCAAGCGCGAGCAGGCTGATCGCGATCCGCTTCATGCCAGCGTCTCCCCCTCGGCCGCGGGATGCGGATGATGCCCGACATCGCGGCCATGGGCGCCGCGATCCTCGGGCGCGACACGATGCGAGAACAGGTCGATCAGCACCGGCAGCACGAGCAGGATCAGGATCGGCGCGAGCGTCATCCCGCCGACGACGACCAAAGCGAGCGGCTTCTGCACCTGGCTGCCGATGCCGTTCGACAGCGCGGCCGGCAGCAACCCGATCGCCGCGACGAGGCAGGTCATCACCACCGGGCGCAAGCTATGCCGCACCGTCGTCGCGATCGCCCCTTCCCGCGCGACGCCCTCGTCGATCGCATGGTTGAAGGTCGTGACGACGAGGATGCCGTCCATCACCGCGATGCCGAACAACGCCACGAAGCCGATCGCCGAGGAGATACTGAACGCCGTCCCCGACACCGCGAGCGCGAGCACGCCGCCGATGATCGCCATCGGGATTGCCGAAAAAGCAAGCAGGCTGTCGCGGATCGAGCCGAAATTGGCGTAGAGCAGCAGCAGGATCAGCAGCAGGCTGATCGGCACCACAACCTCGAGCCGCGCGACGGCATTGTTGAGATTGTCGAGCTCGCCCGCCCATTCGAGATGATAGCCCGGCGGCAGATGGACGCTGCGCGTGATCTCCGCGCGCGCCTGATCGACCGCGCCGCCGAGATCGCGCCCACGGACCGAGAATTTGATCGGGATGTAGCGCTCCTGATGCTCGCGATAGATGAACGACGCGCCCGAGGTCAGCTTCACGTCGGCGACTTCGGACAGCGGCACCTGGATCGTCCCCGTGCCGTTCGGCGAAGGCGCACCGACGGTGATGCGACGGATCGAATCGATGCTGTCGCGCTGTTCGGCGCGCAGGCGAACGATGATCGGGAAGTGGCGATCGGTGCCCTTCTCGTACAGATCGGCGCTCGATTGCCCGCCGATCGCCGCGGCGACGGTCGCGTTGATGTCATCGGGCGTCAGGCCGTAGCGCGACGCGCGCGCGCGATCGACGTCGATCCGCACCGTCGGCTGCCCGAGCGACTGGAACACGCCGAGATCGACGATGCCCGGCACGTGCGCCATCTTGTCCTTGATCTGGTCGGCGTACTTTTCGAGCGTCGCGAGATCAGGACCGAACAGCTTGATCGAATTGGCGCCCTTCACCCCCGAGGCGGCTTCCTCGACATTGTCCTCGATATATTGCGAGAAGGAGAAATCGACGCCCGGGTATTTCGCCTGGAGCTTCTTCGACAGCTCGGCGGTGAGCGTCTCCTTGGTGACGCCCGCGGGCCATGTGCCGAACGGCTTCAACGGCACGAAAAACTCGGCGTTGAAGAAGCCGGTCGAATCGGTCCCATCATCGGGCCGGCCATGCGCCGAGAGCACCGATTCGACTTCCGGATAGCTGGCGATCATCCGCCGTACGCCATCAACCACCGGCTGCCCCGCCTCGAGGCTGATCGATGCGGGCAAGCTCGCGCGGATGTACATATTGCCTTCCTCGAGATGCGGCAGGAATTCGATCCCGAGCGAGCGCACCCCGACCATCGCCGCGGCGAGCAGCAGCAACGCGCCCCCGACCGCGAGCACGCGGTTGCCGAGCGCGAAGGCGGCGGCGGGTTCGTAGGCGCGGCGCAGCTTGCCGACGATCCACGTCTCGACCTCGGACAGTTTGTCGGGGAGCAGCAGCGTCGCGAGCACCGGCGCGACCGTGAAGGTCGCGATCAGCCCGCCGGTGATGGCATAGGCATAGGTCTTCGCCATCGGCCCGAAGATATGCCCCTCGACTCCGGTCAGCGTGAACAGCGGCAGGAAGCTCGCGATGATGATCGCCGCCGCAAAGAAGATCCCGCGGCTGACCTCATGGCTCGCGCCGAGCACCGCCGAGAAGCGGCTCGCCAGCGTGTAATGACCCCGCCCGTTTTCGACATGCGCCGAACGCTCGACCATGTGGCGAAAGACGTTCTCGACCATGATCACGCTCGCATCGACGACCAGCCCGAAATCGAGCGCGCCGACCGACAGCAGGTTCGCGCTTTCACCCTGAAGCACGAGGATCAGGATCGCGAAGGCGAGCGCGAACGGGATCGTCGCCGCGACGATGATCGCGCTGCGCAAATTGCCGAGGAACGCCCATTGCAGGAAGAAGATCAACGCGATCCCGGCGACGAGATTTTCGAGCACGGTGTGGATCGTCAGCTTGATCAGATCGGAGCGGTCATAGACGCGGTCGAGATGCACGCCCGGCGGCAGCAGCCCCGAGGCGTTGATGTCGGACACTTCCTTCTGCACCGCCTGGATCGTCGGCATCGACTGCGCGCCGCGCTGCATCAGCACGATGCCCTGCACGATGTCGTCTTCATTGTTGTAGCCGGCGATGCCGAGCCGCGGCTCGTTGCCGATCTGGACGCGCGCGACGTCCTTCAACAGGATCGGCTGCCCGTTCGCGCTGCCGACCAGCACGTTTTCGATTCCCGAGACCGACTGGATCAGCCCGACGCCGCGGACGATCGCCGCCTGTGCGCCGAAGTTGATCGTCTGGCCGCCGACATTGCCGTCGCTCTTCGACAGCGCGGCGAGCACCTGCGACACCGTGACGCCGTGTGCCGCGAGCCGGTCGTTGTCGATCACCACGTCATAGGCGCGCAGCTTGCCGCCCCAGCCCGTCACGTCGATCACGCCCGGGATCCGCTTGAAGCGGCGTTGCAGCACCCAGTCCTGCAGCGTCTTCAGATCCATCACCGAATAGCCCGGCGGCGCGGTGATCTTGTAGCGATAGATCTCGCCCACCGGACTCGTCGGCGAAAGCGTCGGCTGCGCCCCACCTGACAGCGGCGGCAGCTGCGACAGGCGGTTGATCACCTGCTGCTTGGCGGCTTCGTTGGTCAGATCGTAGCTGAACTGGATCTTGATGTCGGACAGGCCGAACAGCGAGATCGCACGGATCGCGGTGAGGTGCGGGATGCCCGCCATGCCGACCTCGATCGGAATGGTGACGTTGCGCTCCATCTCCTCGGCCGACAGCCCTTGCGTCTGCGTGATGACCTCGACCATCGGCGGGACGGGGTCGGGATAGGCCTCGATATTGAGGTTCCAGAAGCCGACCGCCCCCGCCACCAGCATGGCGGCGAAGACGCCGACGATCAGCAGCCGCTGGCGCAGCGAGAATTCGACGATTCTGTTCATTCGCCGAGACCAGCCTCGTTGACGAACAACGCGCCCGCCGTGACGATCCGCTCGCCCGGCTTGAGCCCGCTCAGGATGACGACCTGGCCGTCCTGCTCGTCGCCGGCGGTTATGGCGCGCGCATGCAACAGCCCATCGGGCCGGACAACCCAGACGCGCGCGCTATCGCCTTCATGGATCACCGCCGCGACCGGAACGCGCATTGCCGCGCTCTGCTGCGGCCGCTGGATCGAGAAGCTGGCGAACATCTGCGGTTTCAGCGCGCCGTCGGGATTGGCGATCGTAGCGCGCACCGGCAAGCGGTGCGTCTGCGGATCGAGCGCGGCGCCGACCAGGTCGATCGTCGCGTGGAAGCTGCGCCCCGGCAGCGCGGGGGTGGTGACCGTCACGCTATCGCCGACATGCACTGCGCTCGCATCGCCCTCGGCGAGCTGCGCGATCAACCAGACGTGCGACGGATCGGTGATCGTCATCACTGGCTTGTCGCCGCCTTGCGCGACATATTGCCCCGCCGCCACGTCGCGCGACGCAATCAGACCGCCGACAGGGGCGTGGAGCGTCGTGCGGTCGTGGATCCCCGACACTTCGCCGACACGTTCGAGCGCGCCGATCTCGCCCGCCGACTTGCCGAGGATCGCGAGCTTGTCGCGCGCCGCGCCGAGCGCCGCCGCCGCGGTGCGCGCGGTCGCTTGCGCGGCGATCAGGTCGGTCTGTGCCTGCTGGTAATCCTTCTGCGCGCCGCCCGCTGTCTCGAAGATCTGGCGTTGGCGTTCGGCATTGCGGGTCGCAGTGGCGAGTTGTGCTTGCGCGTTCTGGAACGCCGCGCGTGCGCTGAACAGGCCGCTGCGCGCATCGACGAAATCGCTCGTCTGGATCAGGAGCAGCGGCTGCCCCGGCTTCACATATTGCCCGGCATCGGCGAGCACTTTCACGACTTGCCCGGCATAGGGCAGCAGCACCGGCGTGCTGCGATCGCCGTCGACGGTGATCGCACCGCTCGCCAGCGTGCGATGATCCGACTCGCCGACGCCGACGCGCAGCGTCTTGAGCCCCGCCATTTGCTCGCGCGTCAGCCGGAGCGTGCCGGGCGGCGTCGTCGGCGCGGGTGCTGCATCGTGGTGGAACAGCGCGGCGAGCGCGCTCCACAACAGCGCCAAGCCGATCGCCACCCCTCCAACGATACCGAGCCAGCGCATTTGCGTCGCGCGCGACAGGCTACGGGTGGGGGGCAGCGCCTGGGGGGGAACGGTCGTGTGCATCGAAGGACCTGCTGTGATTTGGCTGTCAGCCCTAGGCGCGCTCGCTTACAGTCGGCTTACAGATGCCGCAGTGCACACAGAAAAGGTCCGATGCGCGTACTATTGGTCGATGATGAGCCCGCGGTCGCGACGGCGCTGGCGGATGCGCTGGTCCGGCGCGGCGTCGCGATCGACCATGCGTCGACGATCGAAGCCGCCGAAGCCTATCTCGAAGCAAGCGACTATGCCGCGCTGCTGCTCGATCTCGGCCTGCCCGATGGCGACGGGATGGGCCTTCTCATACGAATGCGCGCGCGCGGCGATACGCGTCCCGTCCTCGTGCTGACCGCACGCGGGGCGATCGACGCGCGGATTCTCGGGCTCAACGCCGGCGCCGACGAATATATGGTCAAGCCGTTCGACCTCGACGAACTCCATGCGCGGCTGCTCGCGATCCTGCGGCGGCGCGACGGGCATGTCGGACGCGCGCTGCAATGCGGCGCGCTCAGCTTCGCGGTCGAGACGCGCGTCGCCTCGGTCGGCGAGCGCGTGCTCGGCCTGTCGGCGCGCGAGACCGAATTGCTCGAGCTGCTGCTGCGCCGCGTCGGCAAGGTCGTCCCCAAGCGAATCGCCGAGGATCATCTGTTCGGGCTCGACGGCGATCTCGGATCGAATGCGATCGAGGTCTATGTCCACCGCTTGCGCAAGCGGCTCGACGAGGCGGCGACGGGTGCGCGGATCGAGACGGTGCGCGGCGTCGGCTATATGCTGCTCGCCACGCCGGCATGATGCGCGCGCCGCGCTCGCTGCTCGGGCAATTCGTCGTGCTGCACATCGCGGTCGCGCTGATCGCGACGCTGGTGTTGCTGTGGAGCGCGACCACGCTGCTCCACCAGACCGCCGATCGTTTCCAGCGCAGCTTGCTCGTTCGGCAGGCACAGGTCGTCGCGGCGGCGCGCGCCGACGGCGCTGGCACGATCGCGGCCATCCCGCTGACCAACGGCATGGCGGTCGCCACCTTCGGCAGCGATCGGCGGATCGACCGCAGCAGCGGCCCCGCGCGGCGCGCGGTACTTGCCGCGGCACCGCTCGACAGTCGCGCGCATTTCTTCCGTCGGGGCGCGGCCGAGGGGTATAGCCTGCCGACGCGCGGCGGCTGGATCGTCGTGTCGCAGGACGATACCGACCCCGAGGTCATCACCGACGATATCGTGCGCACCTTCCTCAAGCGCTTCGCCTTGCTGACGCTGCCGATCGCCGCGCTGGTGCCGTTGATCGGCGTGCTGCTCGCGCGGCGGCTGACGCTGCGGATGCGCGCAGTGTCGGCGATCGCGGCGACGATCGGCCCACAGTCGTTCGACACGCGCTTGCCGCGCGGGGTGCTTCCCACCGAGGCCGAGCCGCTCGCCGAGGCGACCAATGCCGCGCTCGACCGGCTGGTCGCCGCGCTCCACATCCAGAGCGCGTTCGCCGCCGACGTCTCGCACGAGCTGCGCACCCCGCTCGCGGCGATCCGGCTGCGCGCCGACGCGGTCGCCGATGCGGGGGTGCGTGCCGATCTGATGGCGTCGGTCGATCGCGCGGCGCGCGTCATCGGTCAGTTGCTCGCGCTCGCCGAGCTCGAGCAACCGCATGCCGTCGAGGCCGAGGCGTTCGACTTAGTCGCGCTCGCCACGCAGGTGGTCGCCGATCGGGCACCGGGCATCGTTACCGCGGGCCGGTCGATCGCATTCGAGACTGCAACCGATGTCGCCCCGGTCCACGGCTACCCCGACGCGATCATCCTCGCGCTCGAGAATCTGGTCGACAATGCCGCGAAATACACGCCCGTCGGCACGGCGATCATCGTCCGGGCGGGCCCCGGCGCGCGGCTGAGTGTGACCGATGACGGCAACGGCGTACCAGCAGCGCAGCTTGCTCGTCTAAAGGACCGCCTGTGGCGCGGCGCCGATCGCGGCGTCGAAGGATCGGGCATCGGCCTGTCGCTGGTCGAGCGGATCGCACGCGCGCACGGCGGCACGCTGACGATCACGCCCGGCCCCGCGGGGCGCGGCCTGGTGTTTGAGATCGTGCTGCGCGACCGCGCCACGCCGCACTGACCAGCGTCAGAGCAACGGCGCCGTTACCGCGTCCAGCGTGCGAAGATCGCGGTCGGCAGCAACAGCCCGCGCGCTTCCTCGCGCACCGCCATCTCGCCGACTTCGACCGTCCCGCCGAGATCGGACAGCGCCTGGCGCACTACCTCGCCGATCGCCAATGCCGACATCCGCACGGCATAAACGGTGAGGACGAGGAACTTGCTGTCCTTGTCGAGCAAGCGGCGGCAATCGGCGATCAGGCCGGGCAGGCCTTCCTCGAGCTTCCACACTTCGCCATCGGGGCCGCGTCCGAACTTGGGCGGATCGAGGAAGATCCCGTCATAGCGTTTCTCGCGCCGCACTTCGCGCGCGGCGAACTTTGCGGCGTCGTCGACCATCCAGCGGATCGGGCGATCCGACATGTCCGACAGGAAGGCGTTGGCCTTGCCGGCATCGACCGATTTCTTCGAGGCATCGACATGCGTCATCGCCGCCCCCTTGGCGGCGAGCGCGAGCGTCCCGACCCCAGTATAGCCGAACAGGTTGAGCACTTGATCGCCCTCGGCGACCTTGCCGCGCATCCATTCCCATTGCGGCGCCATGTCGGGGAAGAAGGCGAGATGGCGAAACGGCGTGTTCTGCGCGGTGAACAGCACTTCGTTCCAGCGGACATGCCAACCGCCGCGCGGCACGTCGCGCGAGAGATGCCAGCGTCCGCCGCCATCCTCGTCCGACGCACCTATGAAGTCGCCATCGGCTTCCCAGCTGTCCGACGCGGGCGCCCACATCGCCTGCGGCTCGGGCCGGATAAAGCGGAAGCGGCCGTAGCGCTCGAGCTTACGGCCGTGGCCGGAGTCGACGAGGCCGTAATCCTGCCAGGGTTCGGCGATGAGCGTGAGCAAAGGGCCCATTACCGTGCGCTCGCCCGCTCGGCGATATACGCCGTCACCGCCTCGAACGTGCCCGGCAGCGAGGCATAGCGTTCCTCGCGCTCGAACAGATCGCCCATCCGTGCCGGCAGGACCGGGCGCTGCCCGGTCGCCCGCTCGACCGCGTCGCGGAACTTGGCGGGGTGCGCGGTCGCGAGCGTGACGATCGGCACGTCGGCGGGCAGATCGGCACGGCGCGCGGACGCAAGGCCGATCGCGGTGTGCGGGTCGATCACTTGGCCGCTCGCCTCGCACGCCCAGCGCATCGCCAGCGCCATGTCGTCGAGATCGATCCGGTCGCTTGCAAACAGTGCGGCCGCGCCTTCGCGCTGCGCGTTGGTCAGGCGCATCGCCTTCGACGTCTCGAACCCGCGCATCTGATCGGCGAGTGCATGACCGTCGCGCCCGCCGAGATCGAACAACAACCGCTCGAAATTGCTCGAAACCTGGATGTCCATCGACGGGCTCGGCGTCGGCACGACGGTGCCTTGCGAATAATCGCCCGCGCTCAGCGCACGGTGGAGGATGTCGTTGACGTTGGTCGCGACGATCAGCTTGGCGACCGGCAGCCCCATCTTGGCGGCAACGTATCCCGCAAACACGTCGCCGAAATTGCCCGTCGGCACCGAGAACGCGACCGCGCGCTCGGGCGCGCCGAGCCGGACGGCGGCATAGAAATAATAGACGATCTGCGCCATCAGGCGCGCCCAGTTGATCGAATTGACCGCCGACAGCGCGAACTTGCCCGAGAAAGCGGGGTCGTTGAACATCGCTTTCACCAGCGCTTGCGCGTCGTCGAAACTCGCATCCTCCAGCGCGATGTTGTGGATGTTGGGCGCGATCACCGTCGTCATCTGACGGCGCTGAACGTCCGACACGCGGCCCTTGGGGTGGAGCATGAAGACATCGACCCCGGCGCGCCCCGCAAGCGCGTCGATCGCCGCCGATCCCGTATCGCCCGAGGTCGCGCCGACCACGGTGACCTGCTGCGTCGATCCGGTTAGGAAGCGTTCGAACAGCAGGCCCAACAGCTGCAGCGCAACGTCCTTGAAGGCGAGCGTCGGGCCGTGGAAGAGCTCGAGCAGCCAATTGCGTTGGTCGAGTTGCGCGAGCGGGACCACCGCGGCGTGCGCGAAGCGGCCATAGGCCTGGGTGCACAGCGTGCGCAGATCGGCTTCGCTCAGCGTGCCCTCGACGAAGGGCAGCATCACCGCGACCGCGGTTTCGACATAGGACAGCCCCTGCATCCCCGCGATCTGCTCGGCCGAGAAGCTCGGCCAGCTTTCGGGCAGATAGAGTCCGCCATCCTTGGCAAGGCCCGCGAGCGTTACGTCGCGAAAGTCGAGGGTCGGCGCGGAGCCGCGCGTGCTGATATAGCGCATGGCGGTAGCGGTTAGCGGGGTGGAGCCGACTCGGCAACCGTTCGCCGCCGCAAGGCCACGGCATAGATAATTGCGGCAAGGCTCGCGAACACGAACCATTGTACCGCATAGGCGAGGTGATTGTTGGGCACCGCGTCGAGATCGGGGCCGGGATTGGGGTCGAGCCCAGCCGCCGGCGGATCGGCGACGAGCATCAGCGTCTTGGGCGCGCCTTCCCCGACCATCCCGGCGATCAGCGCCGCATGATCGGGCGCGTAGGTCAGATATCCGGTGATGGGCCCGCCCTTCCAGACGGGCTTGGCGTGCGGATCGGTGCCGAATCCGAGCTGGACCGTGAAGCCCGGTCCTTCGGCACCCGTGCGACACCTTGCGATCTGGCGCCAGCCGGTGCCGCCGCGCGCGTTGCGGCCACCTTCGATCGCGAAGCTGATCGGCTGCAGGCACAGCGCGCTCGCCCGGCGGAAAAGGAGCTTTGCGTCGGTCGGGTCGCGCGGGAATGCCATCGGCGGCAACGTCACGTTGCGCGCATAGCGGGCGAGCAGCGCCGCCTTCTCGCTGCGGCGCTCGAGCTGCCAGATGCCGAGCCCGATCATCGCGACGATCGCGATGCCGACGATCAGTGTCGGGATCAGCGGGACACGTTTCACGGCAGTGTCTCGGTCGGCGCGATCCGCCCTTCGTGCGCGGCGGTGCGATATTCGGAGCCGAGCAACGCGGCTTTCGCGATCCGCAGCGATCCGACCACACTGACGACGGTGATCGGCAGCCAGATCAGCATCTGCAGCCAGATCGGCGGGCCGTATGCCAGCTGGATCGTGATCGCGAGCCCCACGACGATCGCGCCGAGCACCAGCGTCAGGATCGCCGCTGGCCCGTCACCGACGTTGAAGGTGGTGAAATCGAGCCCGCAGACTTTGCAGCGATCGCCGAAGTCGAGCACGCCCTTGAACAGCCCGGGCGCGCCGCAGCGCGGGCACAGGCCCTTCAGCGCTGCGGCAACGGGCGTCGGCGCCACGGCCTTCGCCCGCTGCTCGGTCACAGGCTCACCCTGCGTGGACCGGTGCGCCCCAGCCACCCCAGACATAGATCGAGACGAACAGGAACAGCCACACGACGTCGACGAAGTGCCAGTACCAGGCCGCCGCTTCGAAGCCGAAATGCTGCTTGGGGGTGAAATCGCCGCGATAGACGCGGATCTGGCAGACGATCAGGAAGACCGTGCCGATCATCACGTGGAAGCCGTGGAAGCCAGTCGCCATGAAGAACGACGCACCATAATTGAGCCCCTTGAAGGGGAACGGCGCGTCGGCATATTCGTACGCCTGGATGCAGCTGAAGATCAGCCCGAGCACGATCGTGAACCACAGCCCCTTCTTGAGCCCGTCGCGGTCGCCGTGGATCAGCGCATGGTGTGCCCAGGTGATCGTCGTGCCGCTGGTCAGCAGGATCAGCGTGTTGAGCAGCGGGAAGCGGAAGGCATTGATGACCTCGAGCCCCTTTGGCGGCCATGTGCCCGCCGTGTCGGTGACGACACTGACGGTCTTGGCGACCGAATCGTACGCGATGTGCGCGGGGAAGAGCGAGAAGTCGAAGAACGCCCAGAACCAGCCGACAAAGAACATCACCTCGGAGGCGATGAACAGGATCATGCCGTAGCGCAGGTGGAGCTGGACGACCGGGGTATGGTCGCCGGCATGCGCCTCGACGATGACCTGGCGCCACCAGCCGTACATCACCGCGAGCACGCCCGCCAAACCGGCGTAGAACACCAGACCACCGCCAGCGGACGAATGCATCCACATGATCCCGCCAGCTGCCATCACGAGCGCAGCCATCGATCCGGCGAACGGCCAAATGCTCGGTGGTAGAATATGGTAATCGTGGTTCTTCGCACCGGCCATGGGTTTTCCCTCTGCTCTGGTCTCTATCTCGTCCCGTGACCCTGCTCTAGCCTTTGGCCTTCGCGGAATCCACCGGGTAAAACGTGTAGCTCAACGTGATCGTCTGGACGTCGCTTGCGTCGGGATCCTGCAGGATCTTGGGGTCGACGAAGAAGATCACCGGCATCCTTGCGGTCTCGCCGGGCTTCAAGGTCTGCTGTGTGAAGCAGAAGCACTGGATCTTGGTGAAATATTTGCCCGCCTGCGACGGCGTCACGTTGAACGTCGCGGTGCCCGTGATCGGCTTGTCCGACGTGTTGGTCGCTGTGAAGAACGCCATGTCGCGCGCGCCGATATCGACCGTCTCGGACGGGTTCTCAGGCGCGAACTTCCACGGCATGTGCGGCGCGACATTGGTGTCGAAATCGATGCGGATCTGCTGGTTGACCGCACCCGGCGCGCGCAGCGCGCGCTGCGTCGTGCCGTTGAGCCCCGTCGCCTGGCAGAACATCCGGTAGAGCGGGATGCTCGCCCAGCCGAGCCCGGTCATGAAGCAAATGCCCAGAACGGCGAAGAGCGCGGTACGAAGCTTGCCGTCGAGCACCATCAGTGCGGCATCCCCGCCTTGATCTTGGCGATGGTGATCGCGAACACCAGGACAACGAACGCGCCGAGGATCACGCCCAGCACCGCGGCGCGCGTGCGCTGGCGCTTGCGGACGAGGTCGGCGTGCGGGATCGACAGGTCGGGGCGCGGGTCGGGGTTCATGTCGTCAGCCGATCGATTGCGAGGGTCGCGAAGATCGCGAGGATATAGCCGATCGAATAGACGAACAGGAAGCGTTCAGCCTTCATCTCGGCCGGCGTCGCCGCACGCTGTACGACGACCCAGGCGGTGAGCCCGACAAAGATCGCCGACGTCACCGCCGCGATGACCCCGTAGGTCGCGCCAGCCAGGCCGAGCAGCCAGGGCGACACGGCCGCGGCGGCCATCAGCACGGCGTAGAACAGCATCTGCCAGCGCGTCGTGCGCGCGCTCGCCACGACGGGGAGCATCGGCACGCCGCCCTTGGCGTAATCGTCGCGGATCAGCAGCGCGAGCGCCCAGCTGTGCGGCGGAGTCCACAGGAAGATGATCGCGAACATCAGCAGCGGGAGCGTCGAAACGCTGCCGGTCGCCGCGACCCAGCCGATCAGCGGCGGGAACGCACCCGCGGCACCGCCGATGACGATGTTCTGCGGCGTCCGGCGCTTGAGGCCGACGGTGTAGACGAGCACGTAGAACAGGATCGATGCGGCGAGCAGCGTCGCGGCGAGCAGCCCGATCGCCATCCCCATCAACAGCACCGAGAAGACCCCGAGCCCGACGCCGAACTGCAGCGCGGTCTCGCGCTCCATCTTGCCGGCAGGAAGCGGACGCTTGGCGGTGCGCTTCATCAGCGCGTCGATGTCGGACTCGTACCATTGGTTGAGCGCCCCCGCCGAGCCTGCGGCGAGCGCGATGCACAGGATCGCGGTGAAGCCGAGCACGAACGGAAGCTGCACCGGCGCCGCGAGCATTCCGCACAAAGCGGTGAACACCACCGACCGCATGACGCGCGGCTTGGTCAGTGCGAAGAAATCGCGCCAGTCGGCGGGGAGAGTCGCGGTGGGGGTAAGCGTGGTTACGGTCATTTCATTTCTACCCCCCTCCCGCGTGCGGGAGGGGCTGGGGGTGGGCTCACGCTCCAAAACGGGCGCTGAGTCGCGGGGTGAGCGCGCGCCCACCCCTACCCCTCTCGCAAGCGGGAGGGGAGAAAAAGATCGACCCTCGCCGCACGGGCGGCGAGGGTCGCAAGCTCAGTCGATCCGCGGCAGCGTCTCGAACTGGTGATATGGCGGCGGGCTCGACAGCGTCCATTCAAGCGTCGTGGCACCCTCGCCCCAGGGGCTGTCGCCAGCGGGCTTGCCCTTGGCGAGCGACCAGATGACGTTGACGAAGAACACCAGCATCGATGCCGCCATGATCTTGTAGCCCAGCGTCGCGACCCAGTTCCAATGCGCCAGCGCATCGGTGTAGTCGGGCACGCGGCGCTGCATGTTCTGCAAGCCGAGGAAGTGCATCGGGAAGAACAGCACGTTCACGCCGAGGAAGAACACGTAATAGTGAATCTGGCCGAGCGTCTCGTTGTACATCTTCCCCGACATTTTCGGGAACCAGTAGTAGAAGCCGCAGAACAGCGAGAACACCGCACCCAGCGACAGTACGTAGTGGAAATGCGCCACGACGTAGTAGCTGTCCTGCATGTAATCGTCGATGCCGCCATTGGCGAGCACGACGCCGGTGACGCCGCCGACGGTGAACATGAAGATGAACCCGATCGCCCACAGCATCGGCGTCTTGAACGACAGCGAGCCGCCCCACATCGTCGCGATCCACGAGAAGATCTTGATGCCGGTCGGCACCGCGATCACCATCGTCGCCGCGGTGAAGTACATCTTGGTGTTCACGCTCAAGCCCGTGGTGAACATGTGGTGCGCCCACACGACGAAGCCGACCACGCCGATCGCGACCATCGCGTACGCCATGCCGAGATAGCCGAAGACGGGCTTCTTCGAGAAGGTCGAGATCACCTGGCTGACGATGCCGAAGCCCGGCAGGATCATGATGTAGACTTCGGGGTGGCCGAAGAACCAGAACAGATGCTGGTACAGGATCGGATCGCCGCCGCCGGCCGGATCGAAGAAGGTCGTGCCGAAGTTGCGGTCGGTCAGCAGCATCGTGATGGCAGCAGCCAGCACCGGGAGCGCAAGCAGCAGCAGGAAGGCGGTAACGAGCACCGACCACACGAACAGCGGCATCTTGTGCAGCGTCATGCCCGGCGCGCGCATGTTGAAGATGGTGGTGATGAAGTTGATCGCGCCGAGGATCGACGAGGCGCCCGCGAGATGGAGCGACAGGATCGCCATGTCGGTCGACGGCCCCGGCTCGCCATAGGTCGAGAGTGGCGCGTACAGCGTCCAGCCGTTGCCAGCACCACCGAAGAAGGGCGAAGCGAGCAGCAGCGTGAACGAGGGGATCAGCAGCCAAAACGAGATGTTGTTCATCCGCGGGAAGGCCATGTCGGGCGCGCCGATCATGATCGGGACGAACCAGTTGCCGAAACCGCCGATCATCGCCGGCATCACCATGAAGAACACCATGATCAGGCCGTGCGCGGTGATCAGCACGTTCCACAGATGGAGCGAATGATCGAGCCCCTGCTCGCCACCGGGCAGGAAGCTTGCCCAATAGCCGAGATACTGGATGCCCGGCTCGGCGAGTTCGGCGCGCATCAGCCCCGAGATGGCGCCGCCGATGATCCCCGCGGCAATCGCGAAGATCAGGTACAGCGTCCCGATGTCCTTGTGGTTGGTCGACATGAACCAGCGCGCGAAGAACGACATCTGGTGATCGTCATGCGCGTGCGCATCCGAGTGTGGGTGCGCGTCGAACGCGTGTCCGGTGAGAGCGGAGTCGGTCATGGCTTATTGTCCAACTGTGCCGGCGCCGGCGGCATTGGCCGTCGCGCTCGTGTTTCTGACAGGTCCGGTGGCTGCGCCGTCGGCGACCGGCCCGGTGACGTTCGCGGTCACGTCGACCGCGGGCGTGGCGGTGGCGGGCTCGGCGGTGGCGGGCGCTGCTGCCGCACCCGGCATCGTGCCGCCCTTGGCCTTGACCCACTGCGCATAGACAGCGGGGGTCACCGCCTCGACCGTGATCGGCATATAGCCGTGGCGCGCGCCGCAGAGCTCGGAGCAGACGCCGAAATAGACGCCGGGCTTGTCGATCGTGAAGCTCGTCTCGTTGAGGCGGCCCGGAACGGCGTCGAGCTTGATCCAGAACGCCGGGATTTCCCAGCTGTGGATCACGTCGTTCGAAGTCGTGATCAGTCGGATCGGAACGCCGACCGGGAGCACGACGCGGTTGTCGGTTGCGAGCAGTCGCGGACCGTCGATCGCGGTCCGTGCGCGCTCGCCCTTGCCGGTCTCACCGGCTTCTTTAAGCATGTTCGAGGTGATCTCGAACCCGCCATTGTCTGGATATTGATACGACCAATACCATTGGTTGCCGATCGCCTTGAGCGTCACCGCGGTCTTCGGCGCGGGCTTGTACTGCGCCTGCAGCAGCCCGATCGAGGGGAGCGCGAGGCCGAGCAGGATCAGCACCGGGACACCGGTCCACAGCACTTCGAGGATCGTGTTGTGCGACGTCTTCGATGCGACCGGGTTGTTGGCGCGGCGATAGCGGATGACGACCCAGACGAGCAGCAGCAGCACGAAGATCGTGATGATCGTGATCGTCGGCACGAGCAGCCAATTGTGGAACCACAGCGCCTGCTTGCCGTTCGGCGTGACCTGCGGCTGGATCGTGATCAGCCCGTCGACCGGCTGGCCGACCTTGGGGTCGATCGCCATCGCGGGTGCGCCGTCGACCGCGAGCATCGGATCGTTCGAGACAGCGGGGGCAGCGACTGCGGCGGGGGCGGCTTGCACCGTGGCGGGCGACGCGGAGACCGGCGCGGCTTCGACGGGTTTGGCGACAGGCGCGATCGGGGCGGGTTGCGGCGCGGCGTCGGCCGCTCCGATGCTCGAGATCGCGAGGCTCGCCGCCAGCACGATCGATTTGATCCCGATCCTACGCATCGTCTGCTTCTACCCTCTGCAGCGCCGCTTTTACGGCATTATCAAGGCGGGGATACGCCTTTATCGCTTGGCGTATAGCAGGCTATGCCTTCGCCTCAACCCGCGCCGACGCCTTTTTTGGCACAATCGTTGCGCGACGCGGCGCGCGACCCTAATCAGGCGGCTCTTCCTGCAGGACGGACCACCAATGACCGACGCCGATGTTATTGCCGAATTCCGCGCCGCCGAGGCCTTGTTGGAGGGGCACTTCATCCTGTCGTCGGGGCTGCGCTCGCCACGCTATCTGCAATGCGCGCGCGTGCTGATGGACCCGGCGCGCGGCGCGCGGCTGGCCGAAGCGCTCGTCGCGCGCTTGCCAGCCGAACTGCGCGCGAGCATCGCCGCGGTGATCTCGCCTGCAATGGGCGGCGTGATCGCCGGGCATGAAATGGGCCGCGCGCTCGGCGTGCCGGCGATGTTCCTCGAACGGCCCGAGGGCGTGTTCGAACTTCGCCGCGGCTTCCGGATCGAACCCGGCACCAAGGTTTTGATGATGGAGGACGTCGTCACCACCGGACTGTCATCGCGCGAGGCGATCGCGGCGATCGCGCGCGCCGGCGGCGAGACGGTCGCGGCGGCGGCGCTGGTCGATCGCTCGAGCGGGACCGCCGATTTGGGCGTGCCGTTCTTCCCGCTGATCCGGCTCGACGTGCCGACCTATGCGGCGGACGCCTTGCCGCCCGAACTCGCGGCGATCCCCGCGATCAAGCCCGGGAGTCGCGCAGCATGAACCGCGAACTGCGCCTCGGCGTCAATATCGACCATGTCGCGACGGTGCGGAATGCACGCGGCGCGGGCTATCCCGATCCGGTGCGCGCCGCGCTGCTCGCCGCCGAGGCGGGTGCCGACGGGATCACCGCGCATCTGCGCGAGGATCGCCGGCACATCACCGACGACGATATCGCGCGGCTGTCCGAGCAATTGACGATCCCGCTCAACCTCGAAATGGCGGCGACCGAGGAAATGCTCGCGATCGCGCTGCGCCACACGCCGCATGCCGCCTGCATCGTCCCCGAAAAGCGCGAGGAAGTGACGACCGAAGGCGGGCTCGACGCCGCCGGGCGTTACGATCGGCTCGCGCCGCTGGTCGGGGCGTTGCGCGACGCCGGGATCCGCGTCTCGCTGTTCATCGAACCCGATGCGCGCCAGATCGATGCCGTGATCCGGCTCGGCGCGCCGGTGATCGAGCTTCATACCGGCCGCTATTGCGATCTCACGGGCGAAGCGCAGACCGCCGAGCTGCGCCGCCTGGCCGATGCGGCCGCGCTGGCGGCGAAGAACGGCATCGAGGTCCATGCCGGGCACGGGCTGACCTATGCCAATGTCGCGCCGATCGCGGCGATCCCGCAGGTGCGCGAGCTGAACATCGGGCATTTCCTGGTCGGCGAGGCGCTGTTCGTCGGGCTCGACCAGGCCGTCCGCCAGATGCGCGCGGCGATGGACGCGGCGCGGTGACAGGCGCGCGACCTGCTCCCCTCCCGCTTGCGGGAGGGGCTGGGGGAGGGCCGATTCCTACGAGCGCGGCGCTGAAGGCACGCCCCTCCCCTAACCCCTCCCGCAAGCGGGAGGGGAATCTGCGATGATCATCGGCATCGGTTCGGACCTCTGCAACATCGAGCGGATCCAGGCGTCGCTCGACCGCTTCGGCGCGCGCTTCGAAAATCGCGTGTTCACCCCGCTCGAACAAGCGAAAGCCGCCCGCCGCCCCTTCACCAAGGCCGGCACGCTCGCCAAGCGCTTCGCCGCCAAGGAAGCTTTTTCGAAAGCCGTCGGTACCGGATTCAAGGCTGGCGTGTTCATGCGCGATATCGGTGTCGTCAACGCCCCCTCGGGCGCGCCGACACTGGCGCTGACCGGCGGGGCAAAGGCGAGGCTTGACGCGATCACGCCCGACGGCCACGTCGCGATGCTCCATTTGACGATGACCGACGATCACCCCTGGGCGCAGGCCTTCGTGATCATCGAAGCGGTCATGAAGGACACGTATGAGTGAGGATGCGGCCCTGCGCACACAAGAGACGACCGAGCCCGTTCCGAACGAGCCGGCAACCCAGCCCAAAAAGGCGCGAACCGATTGGGCGGGCGAAGTGCGCGGCATCTTCTGGCTGATCCTTGCGGTGCTCGGCTTCCATACCTTCATCGCCAAGCCCTTCTATATTCCCTCGGAATCGATGCTGCCGGGGCTGCTCGTCGGCGATCAGCTGGTCGTCAGCAAGTTTCCGTACGGGTGGTCGTTCGTCTCGCCGACCTTCCATCTCCTGCCGTTCATCAAGGGCCGCTTGCTTGGCCATCTGCCCGAGCGCGGCGACGTCGTGATCGTCACGCCGCCGGGCACCGAGACCGATTACATCAAGCGGCTGATCGGCCTGCCCGGCGACCGCCTAGAAGTGCGCGACGGCACCGTGATTCTCAACGGCGTGCCCGTAAAGCGCGGCCCGCTGCATTATGTCGACATCCCCAATTACGGCGGTGTCCAGCTCCCCGCGCCCGAACGCGCGACCTGCGATCTCGGCGACGACGCGCTGCGCACCGCCCCCGATGGCAAGACCGTCTGCCACGTCCCCGTCATCACCGAGACGCTGCCCAACGGGCGGCACTACGACACCGTCGAGCTCGGGCCGTCGATCGGCGATAACTATAAGGAAGTCACGATCCCGGCGGGTCACGTCTTCCTGATGGGCGACAATCGCGATCGCAGCGCCGACAGTCGCTTCTCGCTGGCCGAACAGGGCCTGGGTGGTCCGGTGCCGTGGGAATATCTCGGCGGTCGCGCCGAGTTCATCACCTTTTCCAAGACAGGCTTGGGAAGCTGGAACCCGCTGACCTGGGGACAATCGTTCCGCGGTGGGCGCGCCGGCACCTCGCTGCATGCGGAGCGTTCCCAGTGAGCGAAGACACGGCCCAAGCCAAGATCGTGACCGAACCGGCCCCCAACGAACTGCGCGATCCCTTCGTCCGACAGGAGTTGAAGCGCGCGACCGTGTGGCTCGGGCTGGCGGGCGCGATCGCGCTCGTCGTGTTGCTGATTCAGCCATTGCTGATCATCTTCGGCGGCCTCGTTTTCGCCTCGATGCTTGACGGCGGGGTGCGCCTGCTCGGCCGCGTGCTGCCGATCGGCCGCGCCTATCGGCTCGCAATCGTCGTGGTGCTGACCGTGCTGTTCATCGCGATCGTCTTCTATCTGACCGGCGCCGGCATCACCCAGCAGTTCGAGCAATTGCGCGCGACGTTGATGACCCAGGCGACCAAGCTGATCACCTGGGCCTCGCAAAAGGGGATCATGCCGGGCAAGGCCGATCTCAACGGCATCATGCAGCAGGCGCTTGGGTCGTTCGGCAAGCTTACCTCGTATCTCGGCATTGCGTTCGGCGCGCTGGCGAGTCTCGTCATGGTGCTGGTGATCGGCCTGTTCATCGCGATGGAACCGCGGCTCTACGAAGGCGGGCTGCAGTGGATGGTGCCGAGCGACCAGCGCAAGCGCTTCTCGGGCACGATCGAGGAGATGGCCAAGACGATGCGCCGGCTGCTCGCCGGGCGCTTGTTCGGCATGGCGATCGAAGGCGTTATGACGGGGATCGCGCTCGCCATCGCGGGCGTGCCGATGGCCTTGGTGCTCGGCATCATCACCGGCATCCTCGCCTTCATTCCCAATATCGGCGCAATCACCAGCGGGATCATCATGATCTCGGTCGGCTTCAGTGCGGGGATGAATACGGGGCTGGCCGCGATCGGCATCTATATCTTCATCCAGGGGCTCGACGGCTATGTCATCATCCCAATGGTCGCCAAACGGACGGTCGATCTGCCGCCGGCGCTGACGCTGTCGATGCAGATCCTTGCCGGCACGCTGTTCGGCATCATCGGGCTGACGCTCGCCGACCCGATGACCGCGATGATCAAGGTCGCGCTCGAGCGGAGCTCGGAGGCGGAGGGGGACGCCGAGGCATGATCCTCTACGATTATTGGCGCTCCTCGGCGGCGTATCGCGTTCGGATCGCGCTCAACCTCAAGGGTATCGCGCATGAGCGTGTGGCGATCGACCTCACCCAGAGCGCGCAGCGCGCGCCCGATTACGTCGCGCGCAACCCGCAAGGTCTGGTGCCAGCGCTCGATACCGGCAGCGCGATCCTGACGCAGAGCCTCGCAATCATCGACTATCTCGACACCGCCTATCCGGCGCCGGCCGTATTGCCGACCGATCCGACCGCGCGCGCGCACGTGCTCGCGCAAGCGCTGGTGATCGCCGCCGACATCCATCCGATCGACAACCTGCGCGTGCTCAACCAACTGACCGCGCAGTTCGGCGCCGATCAAGCCGCGCGCGAGACGTGGTACCGGCACTGGATCATCGAGGGGCTGACCGCGCTCGAAGCGATGACTGCCGATCTGCCCGGCCCCTTCCTCGGGGGCGCGGCGCCCAATCTCGCCGACATCTGCCTGGTGCCGCAACTCTACAACGCGCGCCGATTCGCCGTCCCGCTCGATGCCTGGCCACGCCTGGTCGCGGCGGATGCGGCGGCCAGCGCGGTGCCGGCGATCGCCGCCGCGCATCCTGACCGGGTCAAGCCGACCGCGGCCTGATCCCGACGGCGCGGCGGCGCGTCAGGCCGCCATCGCAAAGCGGCGTTCGAGCACCACTTCGTCGAACAGATCGAGATAGGCCTCGGCGGCATGCTCGCCCGGCTGCGGCACCGGCCGCGGGCGTGCGCGACCGGGGGCAAGCCAGTCGTCAAGCGCCGCGACCAGCGCGCCCGCGTCCCCCGGCGTGACGATCGTGCCGAGCGACGGACGCGTGATGATCTCGCGCACCGCGACGCTCGAATCGGTGCTGATGACGGGCGTTCCGACCGCGAGCGACTCGCGCAATACTCCGGGTACGCCCTCGAAATCCGAAACGAGCGCAAGCGCCGCGGCGCGCGCGATCACCGGGGTGGGGTCGGCGACATGCCCCGGCAAGGAGACCCGCCCGCCAAGCCCGAGTGCGGCGATCTGCGCCTCTAGCGCGGGACGCTCGGCCCCCTCACCGACGATCATCAGCGCGATATCGCGATCGGCGATGCGATCGAACGCATCGATCAGCCGGTCCCAGCGCTTCTGCGGCGCGAGTCGCCCGACGCCGAGCAGGAACCGCCCATCCGGCATGGCGGGCAGCACCGCATCGCGAGTGCCAAGGACCGGTGGATTGGGAATGACGCTCAACATCGCGCGATCCGCGCCCATCTCGGCACACGCTTCTTCCGCCATCGCGGGGCTCATCGCGACCAGCCGGTCGACAAAGCTCGGATGCCAGCGCAGCCAGCGGCGATAGGCCATCGCAAAGGCAGGACCGTGGTCGCGCCGAACCAGCGCGTTCGAAATCTTCGCAATAATCGGCGGACACGCGCTGCCGAGCCGCAATTTGGTCCAGGCCGCAAGCGCCGAATAGTGGTTGCCGGGGCAGAACAACACGTCGGGCCCGATCTCGTGCGTAACCGCAGCAAGGCCGCCCATGCCGATCATCGAGGACCGTCCGAGCAGCCGAGTCTCGACATTATCGGGCAGATCGCGCGACAGCGGGCCCGTGGCGTCGCCGATCACCAGCGTCACGCGCCGGCCGAGATCGCTCCATCCCTTGACGAGCCGCAGCAGCGCCTTTTCGACACCACCCCCCTCAAGCGTTTGGGCAAAAGCGAGAATATGCGCGGCGGGGGGTCTGGGACTCAACATGATGAGCGACGCTAACGTCACTTTGTAGCAAAAGTTTCCCCGGAAACGAGGAAACGCGGTGTTCGTGCGATGACGCACGCCGTCGCGTTGCTCGACATACGGACGCGCCCGCGCCACACTTCTGCCGCTAAGCCGGGCCAATGCAGCGCTTCGACCGGCTTGAACCAGCGGACAAACGCGCCACGTGACACAGATGAAGACCGGCCCCGGACCTGGCGCTACGACCCCCGGGTCGGGACCCTACGCCCCTTTGCCCCCCTTGCCGGGATTGACCGGCACCGCTGACCTTGCCGGATTGGAGCCGATGGCCCCGCTCAAGCGCCGTTGGCCGTCGTATCTCGGCGCCGCGGTCACGGTGGTGATGATCGTCTGGCTCGGGCTCAAGCTGCGCGCGCTCGGCGTCGACAGCCTCCTGGCGGCGATGCCGACCAACCCGCTCTTCTACCTCTTCTTCGCGCTCCTCTATATCGCGCCGGTGACGGGCGACTTCATCATCTTCCGGCGGCTGTGGGGGATCCCCGCGGCCGGCTTCGTCGCGCTGACGAAGAAGCGAATCGCCAACGACATCCTCAATTATTCGGGCGAGGCGTATTTCTACGCCTGGGCACGTCAACGCTCGTCGATGGTCGCCGCCCCGTTCGGCGCGGTGAAGGATGTAAGCATCCTCTCGGCGATCGCCGGCAACATGGTGACGCTCGCGATGATCGCCGTCGCCATGCCGCTCGGCATCGGCCTGCTCACCCCGCACGGTCTGCACAACGCGATCTGGTCGGTGGTCGCGGTGTTCGCGATGTCGCTGCCGTTCCTGATCTTTTCGAAGCGCGTCTTCTCGCTGCCGCGCGCGACCTTGTGGTGGATCTTCGGGGTCCATTGCCTGCGGTTGATCGCCGGCTGCGTCCTGATCGCCTTCACCTGGCATTTCGGCCTGCCGACGGTCACGCTCGGTATGTGGCTGTTGCTGTCGGCGGCGCGGATGATCGTCGGACGCTTGCCGCTGGTGCCGAACAAAGACCTCCTTTTCGCCACCTTCGCCACCTTATTGATCGGGCAAGATGCCGAGCTGTCGGTGCTGATCGCAGTGACGGCGGCGCTGCCGCTACTCGTCCATGTCGTGCTGGTCGCGATCTTCGGGCTGGTCGGCCTGGTGAGGAAGAATTGAAGATGCGCAAGATTCTGGCTGGGGTGACGGCGCTGCTCGCAGTGACAGGACTCCCCGCTGCGGCTCAGGCTGCGCAAGTGCTCGGCAGCGATGCCTCGGCGTGCAGCACCGGGGGGCCCGCGATTCGCGTCAACGTCGAAGGGTTGAAGGACCGCACCGGCGAATTGAAGCTCGAACTCTATCCCGCGACCGAGGCCGATTTCCTCAAGGACGATCGCGACCTGATCAAGGAAGGCAAGTTCTTCCGCCGCGTCCGCCTGCCGACACCGCAGACCGGCCCGGTCAGCCTGTGCATCCGCGTGCCGACCCCCGGCCCCTACGCGCTGCTCTTCACGCACAATCGCGACGGCAAGAACAAGTTCAATTTCTGGAGCGACGGCGCGGGTTTTGCGAGCAACGTGAAGCTCGGTCGTACCCGCCCCAAGCTCGACATGGCGCGGATCGTCGTACCCGAGGGGGTTGTTACGACGACCATTCGTGCCCAATATCTGCGTGGGCTCGGTGGTTTCGGCCCGCTCGGGAGCTGATCCTGCGATGCGTATCGTCGACGTCAACGAATTCTACTCGCCGACCGGTGGCGGGGTGCGGACCTATATCGATCGCAAGATGGGGATCATGTCCGACCTCGGGCATGAGCTGATCGTGCTCGCGCCCGGTCGCGAAAACGCGATCGAGGAACGCCCGGGCGGCGGCAAGGTGATCTGGATCCAGACCGGCCATTTGCCACTCGACCAGAATTACGGGCTGTTCTGGGACGCCGCGCCGATCCTGCGCTGGCTCGACGAACTGCAACCCGACGTCGTCGAGACGTCGTCGCCGTGGCGCTTGCCCTGGGTGATCGGCAAGTGGCAGCCCAAATATCCCGAGGGCGTCGTCAAGGCGTTCTTCATGCACAACGACAACATGGCGGCCTATGCGCTGCGCTGGTTCGAAGGGATGGCGCCGCAGGAGCGGCTCGAACAGGCGTTCGATTGGTACAGCCGCTACATGTCGCGCTTCCTCAAGCATTTCGATGCGGTCGTCACCAACGGCCCGGCGCTCGAAAAACGGCTCAAGGGGCGCGGCGTGCATATCGACGCATCGATGCCGCTCGGCATCGAGCGTGGCCATTTCTCGCCCGATCTGCGCGACGATCGGCTCCGCGCGGCGCTGCTCGCGCAGTGCGACTTGCCGCCGAGCGGGCATTTGCTGCTCGGACTTGGACGCCATCATCCCGAGAAACGCTGGCGCCTCGTGATCGACGCGGTCGAACGTGCCGGTTCCGAACTGCCGGTCGGGCTGATCCTGCTCGGCACTGGCGTCGAGAGCCGCCAGATCGAAGCGCGCATCGCGGGATCGCCGCACATCCGCATGTTCCGCCCGGTCTATGACCGCGAGCGGCTCGCGCGGATCGTGGCGAGTTGCGACGCGCTGATCCATGGCTCGGAGGCCGAGCCGTTCGGGCTCGTCGCGTCGGAGGCGATGGCGGGTGGCTTGCCGCTGATCGTTCCCGATACCGGCGGCTGCGCCGAAGTCGCCGACCGTCACGCGTCCGAATTCTACACTGCGCGCGATGCGCAAAGCGCGGCGATGGCGATCCATCGGCTGTTCGCGCGCGACCAGCGCGTGCTGCGCCGCGCGGTGCTGGTGGCCGCGACCAAGGTCCGCAGCGACCGCGACCATGCGATCGACCTGATGGCCTATTATCAGGGTCTGGTCGACGACAAGCGGGCGCTCCCGCTTCAGCGCAGCGCGTAGACCGCGATCCTGCCGCGACCGAGCGGCAGATCGGCACGCTGGCGATAGCGCGCGGCGACATAGCGCTCGAACAGCGCGCGCAAATCGGCGCGTTCGCCGCTATAGACGGGCCCGAGCACGACGATTTCGGGCCGCTGCGCCATGATCCGTTCGAGCTCGCCCTGCTGATCGACGCCGATCGCGCCGCGTTCCTTCGCCTGGCCGATATGGCGCGGGAATCGGTAGCGCGTCACCGTGCACCGATCCGCCAGCGGGTAGAGCATCGGCGAACCCGAAAAGACATAGAGACAGCCGGGCCCGTGGCCGATCGCGCGCGTGATCGCAGCGAGTTCGGCGGGCGTCCCGCGCTCATGGCGCTTGGCGAGCAGGACGATCTGCGACGCCAGCAGGACGACGATCAGCAGCGGCACTCGGACCCGCGTCGCGCGATGATGCTGCGCGAAAAAGCCTGCCGCGCAGACGCAGAACGGCACCAGCAATGGCAAGCCGTAATGGTCGAAATAGCCGCGAAACACCAATACGCCGAGCGCCGCGACGATCGCCCAGCCGACGAGCCAGCGGCGCAGTGCTTGGGTGTCGTCGCGCGCCGGCAACCGCGCCGCGAGGATCGCCATCGCACCTAGCGGCGACACGATCAGCAGCATCAGCGCAAGATTACCAAGCTCGCGCGGTATCGGATCGCTCCCGCGCGCGCCGATCGATTCGAAATTGGCGTAGAGAAAGGCGTCGCCCAGCCCGTGCGCCCCGAACCACGCCCACACTGCCAGCGTCGGCACAGCGGCAAGCACCGCAAGCGGCGTGGCGAGCAGCACGACGCCCCACCACGATCGGCCGAGCCGCCACTCGCGCGCCATCCACCACAGCCCGAAGAACGCGCCTTCGAACACGACGGTATATTTGATCTGCAGCGCCAGCCCGACGAGCGTCAGCGCGGCGCAGCCGTGGGCGAGGCGGCGCGCCGGATAAGCAGCATCGTCGGGCCGCGGTGCGAGCAAGCTCGCCGCGCCGACCATCAGCAGATTGTAGAAAACCGGGGTCTGCCCACCCTCGCCTTCGAGCAGATTGAGCCACAGCAGATACGCGATCGCTGCGGGCAGTGCGCCCTTCGCCCAGCCCGCGCGATCCGCCAGTCGCGCGATCAGCGTCGCGGTCGCGGTGACGCTCGCCAGCGCCATCGCCTGATACGCCCAGATCCCGAGCGGCAGCCCCAGCGCGGCAGCGGGCACGTAGAGCAGGAACAGCCCGACCGGCTTGCGGTCCCACACATCGACATAGGGAATCGCGCCGTGCACGATCGCGTGCGCGGTGGCGTAATAAAATTCCTCGTCGACATGCAGGATCGGGTTGCCGAAGGTCAGCGCGCGGACGAGCAGCGCGACCCCGAACAGCAGCACCCAACGCGGAACGCGCGCGACGAACGATCGGAACGAGGAAGCGGCGATATCCGTCACGGCTGCGTCGCTAGGTCGACATTCGGGCGAAACGAGGGCGCAGGGCTCAGCGGACGTACAGCCGGAAGCGCGCGCTCGCGATCGGCACCGCGCGATAGTGCCGCATCAGCGCCCACCGCTCGAGCCGCGCATCGAGCGTCGCATCGCCGCTGCTCCAGCCGCCCTCGCCCCCGACCAGGATCGCCGCGGGCGGCGCGCGATCGAGCCCGACTAGCCGATCGGCCGACACGAGATGCATCGCGGCCTCGCGGGGCGCGGGAAGCAAGGCATGGCTGCGGAAATAGAACGACCCGGTCGCGAAGCGACGATCGGGCAGCGCGTGCGTCGCGCCCAAGAATTGCGGCGAGAGCGTCGCGATCGGACCGCGGACGCCCGCTTGGTCGAGCGCAAGCGCGATCGCACGCCCCTCACTCACGGCCGCGAGGAGCGAAGTTGCGCCGCGCGACTGTGCCGCTTCGATCAGCGTCGGGGCGAGCCCCGCGCCAACGCTCACCGCGACCATTACGCGCATCCAGCGCGCCGGTCGTGCGCGCTGCGATTCGAGCGCGAGCATTACAAAGAGCGGCGGCAGCGCCGGCAGCAGATATTGCCGCCAGGTCGGCAGCGGCAGCAATGCCGCCACCAGCCCCGCGCCCAGCAGAACCGTGAGCACATCCGGCCGCCACAGCCGCTTGCGAATGGCGACCAGCGCCAGCAGCGCCGGCCCCAGCGCGAGGAATTTGAGCGTGTCGATCGCCTTGCCCAGCAGCGACAGCTTCCACGGTCGATCGGCGTAGAATTCAGCAGGCGCCACCGCGGGAAAGGTGATCGTCTCGAACACGAACGCCGCGGGCGCGAGCGCCCACCACCACGCCACCAGCCCCGCCACGGGCATCGCCCCGAGCAGCACCGATACCGGGCGATGCCGCCGGTCGAAGAGCGCATAGCCACCATAAGCCAGCGCCGGGAGCGCATAGGACAGCTTCGCCGCCGCTGCCGCCGCAAGCAGCACCCCGACCAGCACCGCAGACCCCTGCGTCGCGCCGTCGCGCTCCGCCCGCCCGATCGGGATCAAAGCGGCGGCGAGCAAGGCCGCCGGAAGCGCGTCGTTGCGCGCAGTCGAAAGGCTGAACAGCAGGATGTCGCAGGCGCCGAGCAGCCCGGCAGTCGCCAGCGCAGCACCTGCCCCCGCCCCCGCTTCGCGTGCCGCGCGCCAGACGCAGCCGAGGATGCACACGCCAAGCAGCGCATTGGTCAACCGCAACGCGAGCCACGTATGCCACCCCGCCGCCCACGCGATCGGCGCAAAGAGCAGTGGCTGCAACGGTGTCTGGAGATACGCATAGTCGCGATACGGGAGCTCGCCTTGCGCGCTCAGCAACGCCGCCGCGACATATTGGCTTTCGTCATGGTCGATCGGGTGGAGCAAGGCGAGCGCTGCGAACACCACCAGCGCGGCCGCCAGCCAGCGCCACGGCAAACCCACCGATCGTGTCATCGCGCCCTCATCCACGCGGCTTACGCTGCACGATTGCCGCT
This sequence comes from Sphingomonas sp. UYEF23, assembly GCF_040546165.1. Classification (NCBI taxonomy): domain Bacteria; kingdom Pseudomonadati; phylum Pseudomonadota; class Alphaproteobacteria; order Sphingomonadales; family Sphingomonadaceae; genus Sphingomonas; species Sphingomonas sp. UYEF23. Next base: position 145,060 of record NZ_JBEPNG010000003.1, read on the forward strand.
GTCACGAACGCGCCATATCCCGGTGGCAGGGAATCGCAATCTTCTGGAGATCCGCGCATGACCATCCGTATCGACCGCCGCTCGTTCCTGCTGACCGGCTCGCTCGGGATCGGCGCGTTTGCCGTGCCGGGCTTCGCGCAGACTCCCTCGGTGACGAGCGCGCGCGGCTTCACGCATTCGGTCGCCAGCGGCGAGCCTGCCAGCGATTCGATGCTGCTGTGGACGCGCTACGTTCCCGCCGCCGGCGACACCGCCGAAGTCCGCGTCGAACTGTCCGAAACCCCCGATTTCGCGCGCGTCGCGGCTGGCGGCTCGCAAATCACGGGCGTGTGGCGCGATTTCACCGCCAAGATCACCGTCGACGGATTGAAGCCCGCGACTCGCTATCACTTCCGCTTCGTCGCCCCCGACGGCAGCTTCTCGCCCGTCGGCACGACGCGCACGCTCCCGGTCGGCCCGGTCGATCGCTTCCGCACCGCGACCTTTTCGTGCTCGAACATGCCCTATGGCTATTTCAACGCCTATGCGCACGCCGCCGCGCGCGACGACATCGACCTCGCGATCCATCTCGGCGACTATTTCTACGAATATCGCACCGGCGACTATCCCGCGCTCAAGGACCAAGTCGCCGGCCGCGTGCCGCTGCCCGCGACCGAATTGCTCCACCTCGCTGACTATCGCATCCGCTATGCCAGCTATCGCAGCGACCCGGCGTTGCAGGCGCTCCACCAGAAGCTGCCGATGATCGTGCAGTGGGACGACCACGAATCGGCGAACGACAGCTGGGAGGGCGGCGCCGAGAATCATCAGGCCGACGAAGGCGACTGGAATGCGCGCCGCGCCGCCTCGATCCAGGCGTATCGCGAATGGATGCCGGTGTCGGACGAGCCGTGGAAGGCGTATGAGATCGGCACGCTCGCCACGCTGTTCCGCACCGAGACGCGCCTCCTCGCGCGCACCAAGCAGCCCGACGTGGCGCCGCTGTTCAAGGAAGCCGATCCGACCGCAGCGCTGAAGGCATTCCGCAACGGCGCGTGGATGGACCCGGCGGTGACGATGATGGGCAGCCAGCAGGAAAGCTGGCTCAGCCACGCGATGGCGCAATCGGTCCGCGCCGGGCAACGCTGGCAAGTCGTCGGCTTCGGCACGATCATGGGCGAAACGATGATGCCGCAGGACGCGCTGAGCTGGGTCGCCCCCGATGCCCCGGCGCGCGCGAAAAACTATATCCTCGCCGGCGTCGCCGCCGCCAAGGCGGGCCTGCCGTTCAACTACGACAATTGGGGCGGCTATCCCGCCGCGCGCGCGCGCTTCCTCAAGGGCGCGCAGGCGCTCGGCGCGAACCTCATCGTGCTGTCGGGCGACAGCCACAATGCCTGGGCGTACGATCTCGGCCAGGACGGCAAGCCCGCCGGCGTCGAATTCGCCGGCCACGCGGTGAGCTCGCCCGGCTATGAGGCCGCTTCGCGCACCGATCCCAAGGTGATCGCAGCGACGCTCGTCCGCGCCAATCCCGAGCTCAAATGGTGCGACACCTCGCGTCGCGGCTATATGGCGATGACGCTGACGCCGACCAAGGCGAGCAACGACTGGATCATGCTCGAGACGATCAAGGCCGCGAACACCAGCGCGAGCATCGGCCACACCGCGACGATCGAGCGCGGCCGCAACACGATGGCATAACACGCGCCCGGGGTGGATGCGTATTGCCGACCCGGCCCTGCTGCGGCACACCCCGCGGCAGGGCAATGGGGAGCCGGCATTTTGCGCGTGACGATCAAGGACGTGTCGCGAGTTTCGGGCGTATCGATCAAGACCGTCTCGCGCGTCCTCAACAAGGAGCGCTATGTCGGCGTCGAGACGCGCGCCAAGGTCGAGGCGGCGGTGGCCGAACTCAATTTCCGCCCGAGCACGGCGGCACGCTCGCTCGCGGGAAAGCGCAGTTTCCAGATCGCTTTGATCTGCGACAATCCCAGCCCCTATTATGTCTATGAGATGCAGTCGGGGATCCGCGATCGCTGCGCGCAGGACGGCGTGCGGATGATCGCGCAACCGTATGACCGCAATGCCGCGACACTGCTCGATGATATCGAGAATCTGGTCGATGCGACGCACGTCGACGGCCTGATCCTGACCCCGCCGGTGTCGGATCACCCGCAAGTGCTCGATCTGCTCGAGCGGCGCGGCGTGCGCTTCGTTCGCGTCTCGCCCGGGAGTGCGGTCGATCTGGCAAGCTCGACCTTCATCGACAATGAGCGCGCGGCGCGCGTGATGACGGCGCATCTGCTCGAGCTCGGCCATCGCCGGATCGGTTTCATCGCCGGGCATCCGAGCTATGCGACGAGCGGTCAGCGGATGCGCGGCTATGCGCGTGCGCTCGGGCAGGAAGGGCTTTCGCTCGATCCGATCCTGGTGCGCGAGGGGAGCTACGACTTCGCCTCGGGCGCACGCGCAGCGGAGGCGTTGCTCGCGCTCGACGCGCCGCCCACCGCGATCTTCGCATCGAGCGACGATATGGCGGCAGGCACACTCACGGTCGCGCATCGCCGCGGGCTCGCGGTGCCGGGGCAGCTTTCGGTCGCCGGGTTCGACGATGCCGCGCTCGCGGGCTTCGTCTGGCCGCCGCTCACCACGATCCGCCAGCCGACTCGCGAAATGGCGTATCAGGCCGCCGACCTGCTCCTCGCCCCCGCCGATGCGCCGATCGAGCGGCGCGAAGTGGCGTTCGAACTGATCGTGCGCGAATCGACCGGGCCGGTCGCGCAGGGCTGAGGGATCGCGCCGTATCTGCTCAATGCGTGCGCTCTCGTCCGTTCGGGCTGAGCCTGTCGAAGCCCCGCGCTCCACGCACGCCGCTCGCAAGCGGCGAAGTGCCCTTCGACAGGCTCAGGGCGAACGGACGCGGGATGCAAAGCAGTTCTAAACCACGCTAACCGATCAGCAGCAGCGCCGCCGCGAGCGCCAGGCCGAACGCCACCAGCGTCGCGATCAGGATCACCAGCAGCGGCTTGGGCCCCGCCTCGAGCAGCTGCGCGAGCGGCGAGCGGATTGCGGTCGCGGTGACCGCCGTCGCGAGCATCGCCGCGGCGGCCTTCTCGGCGCTGCCCGCAACGATTGGCGGGATCACGCCGAACGAATTGATCCCGGCGAGCACGAAGAAGCCGATCACGAACCACGGCACCCCCGGCCCCTTGGCGGCACCTTCGCCGCCGCCGCCCCAGCGCGCGAGCCCCATCGCCACCACCGCGAGCACCGGCGCGAGCAACGCCACGCGCGTCAGCTTGACGATCGCGGCGATCCCGCCTGCGCCGTCCGAATAGGAATAGCCCGCGCCGAGCGCCTGCGCGACGTCGTGGATCGCCGCGCCGAGCAGGAAGCCGGCCTTGAGATCGCTCATGTGGAAAGCGTGCGCGACGAGCGGATAGAGCATCATCGCCGACGCACTCATCGCCGAAATGCCGACGAGCACCAGCGTCAGCTGCGCTTGCGTCGTGCGCTTCTCGCCGAGCGTCGTCGCCAGCGCCATCGCCGCACTCGCGCCGCAGATCGCGACCGACCCGCCCGCGAGGATGCCGAACGCGGTGTCGAAGCCGAAGCGCCGCGCGGCGAGGATCCCCGCGCCCATCGTCAGCGCGACGATCAGCACGACGCACAGCAAGGCGACAGGACCTAGCGCGACGATCTGCCCGAAGGTGATGCGCACCCCGACGAGCACGATCCCCCAGCGCAGCAGCGAGCGCGAGGCGAAGGCGAGGCCCGGCGTCAACCGCGCGTCGGCGCTCAGGAAATTGAGCGCGAGGCCGATCAGCAACGCCATCAGCGTCAGCGGCACGCCGTAATGATCCGACAGGAAGCCCGCGGCGAGCGTCCCCATCGCCACCACGACGAGCCCGGGGACATAGCCGCGCCAGTCATGCTTGGGCGCGGTTTCGATGTCGCCGTACAGATCGCCATAGAGATCGGCAGCCATCGGGAGCGGACGTTTCGGTTGCTTGGTCGCCATCTTGCTCCACCCTTGCGCCGCCGCGGGCTTGTCCCGCAGTCTCCCGTACACCACAGCGCTGTCTTGGGTCTTGCGATGCGGCGATCCCCGGGACAAGCCCGAGCGAAGAAGGTCTAGCCCGAAGCGCGATTATCTGACAACGCTGTCTCAAGAAAAAGATGGGAGTGGATCGGAATGGCAATCAGGGGCGGCGCAGCGCGCTGGATCATCGTCGCGATGGTGTTCGTCGCGGTGATGCTCAATTATGTCGATCGGCAGATCCTCGCGTTGCTCAAGCCAACGCTCGAGGCGCAGTTCAAATGGTCCGATCAGGACTATGCGAATATGGGCACCGCCTTCCAGATCGCGACGGCGTTCGCGTTTCTCGGCACCGGCTGGTTCCTCGACCGCGTCGGCCTGCGGCTCGGCTTCGCGCTCGGCGTGCTGATCTGGAGCCTCGCGGGCATGGCGCATGCCTTTGCGACCTCGGTCCCCGCCTTCTTCGCCGCGCGCATCGTGCTCGGCATCGCCGAATCGGTCGGCACGCCGGCTGCGGTCAAATCGGCGGCGACCTATTTCAACCACAAGGACCGCCAGATCGCGCTCGGCATCGGCAACACCGCACCCAATATCGGCGCGATCATAACGCCGCTGTTCATCCCCGCGCTGGCGGTGGCGTTCGGGTGGCAGGCGGCGTTCCTGCTCGCGGGCGGGCTCGGCGTCGTGTGGGTGGTCGTGTGGTTCGGGGTCCGCATCAAGCCCGTCGCGCTCGACGCGGTCGCGCCAGCGCGCGTGCCGTGGCTCAGCGTGTTGCGCAGCCGCGAGACCGCCGCGATCGCGATCGCCAAGGTGCTGTCGGACCAAGTGTGGTTCTTCATGCTGCTGTGGCTGCCCGATCTGTTCCACCGGCTGTTCGGGTTGCCGCAGGGTACGCTCGGGCTGCCGGTGGCGCTCGTCTATGTGCTCGCGGCGTGCGGTGCGTTGACCGGCGGCTTCGTACCGTCGCGGCTGATGGCGATGGGCTGGAGCGTCAACCGTGCGCGCAAGACCGCGATGCTGGGCTATGCCTTGCTCGTGTTGCCGGTGGTGTTCGTCCAGTCGGTGTCGAGCCCGTGGAGCGCAGCGCTGCTGCTCGGCCTCGTGCTGTTCGCGCACCAAGGCTTCTCGACCAACGTGTTCGGCGTGACGACCGACATCACCCCCGCGCGCTCGGTCGGCTCGCGGATCGGGATCGCGGCGTTCTGCGGCAATCTCTGCTCGATCGGGATGATCCAGTTCCAGGCCTATGCGCTCGCGCATGGCTGGGGCTACGCGCCGGCGCTGGCGATCTGTGCGGGATCGTATCTGGTGGCGCTGCTGGCGATCCACCTGCTGATCCCGGTGATCGTGCCGGTCGACGAGAGCGAGCGCGGCGACGGCTTCGTGGCCGCGCACTAAATCCTCCCTCGCGAAGCGGGGGAGGAGGATGATGCGCATTTAGCGAATGGTGGAGGGAGCGCCACCGCATGCGCATCGCTTGCGGAAAGCCCCCCCCGTCAGCCTTCGGCTGCCACCTCCCCCGCTACGCGAGGGAGGATTTGACAGATCAGAACGTAACGCGCCCGGTCACACCATAGTAGCGATCGGCGTCGCGCGGGATCTGGTAGCGATACGCACCGCCCGGCCCGCCATTGATGATCGACGCGGCGAAACTCTGGTCGAACAGGTTCCGCACCTGGAAGGTCAGCTTGTAATGCTCGTCCTTGCTGACGAGCCCGGCCGACAGATTGACCAGGCCGTACGCCCCGATCGTGCCGAGCCGCCGCTGGACCGCATCGGCCGAGAACAGCCCAAGCTCGCTGCTCTGGTACGATCCCTGCGCGCCCAGCAGAATATCGGCGAACCCGCTGGTGCGCACGCGATAGTCGGCGCTGAGATTGCCCTTCCACTTCGGTGCGAAGCCAAGCGGCGTTCCGTTGGGTACCGCGGCGGCGCCTGGTGCCGGCACGCGGAAATTGTCGACATGCGCGTCGGTATAGGCAAGCCCGCCGGTCAGGCTGAGATCGCGGACCGGGCGGAGGGTCGTGTCGAGCTCGACGCCGCGCGTCGAGACGTCACCCGCATTGGTGAAGCGCGTGACGACCACACCCGCGACGAGATCGGGATTGTTCGCCTGGAAATTGTGATATTTTGCGTAATAGGCCGCCAGATTGAGCGTCAGCTTGCCCCCGAAGAAGGTGTTCTTGAGCCCGATCTCGTACGAATCCGACGTCTCGGGCGCGATCACGTTGGTGCCCGTTGCCGTCAGGTTGAAGAAGACGTTGAACGCCGGCCCCTTATAGCCGCGGGCGTAGGTCGCATACGCGGTCGAACCGCGCGAAATGTCGAACTGGACGCCGGCCTTGCCCGACAGATTCTCGTTGGTCGCCTTGCCGCGGAACGGCACGCCGTTCGAGACACCGCCGCCAAGACCGTTATTGTACACGCCCGCGTCGAAATTGGTGTTGATGCCGGGGCCGTTGAGCGCCGTGCGGCGGATGTGGAACACATCGAGCTGGTCGACCGTATAGCGCAACCCACCGATCACGCGGAAGCGCGACGCGATGTTGATCGTCCCCTGCCCGAACAGCGCGAAATTCTTGAACACCGATCCGAAATCGGCCGTACCCGTCGGGAAGGTCGAGGGTGCGGCGAGCGGGCTCGAGCACGGCGTCAGCACGGTCGGCGCGGGCGTGGCCAGCGAATTGCAGACCTGATCGTTGCGCGTGAAGATCCGCTCGCTTTCGGCGCGCGAATAATAGGCACCGAGGACATAGGTCAGGAACTGGTGCCCGGGCGAGGTCAGCCGCAATTCCTGGCTGAAGGTGTTGCCCGTCTGCGGACCGAAATCGTGCAGCTGGTTGAAGCCGATATAGGCGGCGGGCAGGAAATCGCCGTCGCGGATCTCGGTATTCTTGTAGTTGCGATAGGCGGTGATCGAGGTGACGGTCTGCGTCCCCGCCTCGATATCGGCCTGGAGCGAGAAGCCGTAGCCGGTCTCGGTCGTGCGCGTGACGAGGTTTTGCGCGAGCTCGCGCGTGTCGGCGCCGCGTGGCGTCGGCAGCACCGCGGTCGAGGCGTTAGTGGTGACAAGGCCGGTGGTGCCGTTGATCGGCCCGGTGGCGATCACTTCGCCGCAGCAATCGTCATTGTTGTGATGATAATCGGCAATGAAAGCGAGCTTCACGTTCGGCCCGGCATCGGCATCGAGCTGCAGCCGGCCGCCATAATGTTCGAAGCCGTTGACCAGCTTGCCGTTGGCGGTGTTGCGGATGTTGCCGTCGTAATTGGTGTAGAAGCCCGTCAACCGCGAGCGCACGCTGTCACCGAGCGGCACGTTGAGCACCGCGCGGCCGCGATATTCGCTGTCGGTGAAGAAGCCCGCCTCGGCATAGCCGCCGAGCGTGCTCGTCGGCTTTTTCGAGATGATGTTGATCACGCCCGCCGACGCGTTCTTGCCGAACAGCGTGCCCTGCGGCCCGCGCAGCACTTCGAGCTGATCGATGTCGACCAGATCGCCGAACGCTTCACCCGCGCGCGCGAACACGACGCCGTCGACGACGGTCGAGATCGACGGCTCGCCCGCGATCGAGAAGGTCGAGGTGCCGACGCCGCGCAGGAACAGCGACTGGTTGAGCGTCGTCCCCGATTTGAGGAAGTTGAGCGACGGCACGAGATATTGCGCGCCCTCGAGGCTGGTCTTGCCCTGCGTGGCGAGCGCGTCGCCCGATACGACCGTCACCGCGACCGGCACGTCCTGCAGACGCTCGGAGCGCTTCTGCGCGGTGACGATGATGTCACCGGGCGCGGCGTCTTCGGGGGCAGCCGGTTCGGCTTGCGGGGCGGGTTCGGGCGCAGTCTGCGCATAGGTCGGCGTGGCGGCGAGCAACGCGAGCGTGGCAGCGCCAGTCAGGTAAAGAGCTTTCATCATCATCCCCTTCGGTAAAATCCCATCTTGGCGATGGGTATTATCGTCTTGATCGTTCTGACAGCGTGATCAGGCTTGCCAGCAGTAAAGTTCCGCTTCGCGCTCAGACTCCGAGCTCGGCCATTTCGACGACGCGATGTTCGCGCGCGCTGATCTCGGCGGCGGTGCCGATCGCGACCGCCATCATACCATCATGCGCGGTGACGTCGACTGGTCCCGCCCCGCGGACCGCGGCGTTGAAGCGCTGATGCTCGTAGAAGGTCGATCCGTGATGGCTGCCCGCGTTGAGCGCGGTCTCGTCGGTATGGACGACTCGGCGCGTCGCCTGCTTGGGATTGCGGAAGCCGACGCGCGGGGAATGGACCAGCGCGCCCTCGGGGATCAGCACGTCGAGCCGCGCATCGCTGCCGACCGCGGTGATCTCTTCCTGATTCTCCGCGCCATCGGCGAACATCGACAGGTCGAGCATCGCGCGCACGCCGTTGGCGAAATCGACCGTCGTATAGCTGTTGTCGATGATGTCGGGCCGCTCGCCGTCATAGGTTTCGTCTAGATGGTTCACGTCCATCGCGCCCGAGCAATAGACGCGCACGGCCTCGCTCTGCGTGATCAGCCGCATCAAGTCGAAGAAGTGGCAGCATTTCTCGACCATCGTCCCGCCGGTGTTGCGGTTGAAGCGGTTCCAGTCGGCGACCTTCACCAGGAACGGAAAGCGATGCTCGCGGATCGACAGCATCTGCAGCCGCCCGATCTTGCCGCCATGGATGTCGGCGATGAACTCGGCCGCGGGCGGCATGTAGCGATATTCCATCGCGGTCCAGAAGACCGTGTCGGTCTGCGCGGCGCGATCGACGATCCAGCGGCAATCGTCGAGCGTCGTCGCCAGCGGCTTCTCGCACAGGATGTGAAGCCCCGCATCGAACAGCGGCTCGAGCACCGAACGGTGCGTGAAATTGGGGCTAGCGACGATCACCGCATCGCACAGTCCGCTGCTGGCGAGCGCCTCGACCGAATCGAACGCGGCCGCCTGCGCGGCCTTGTCGCCGAGCGCGTCCTTCGCCCAGCCGAGCGACCCTGCCGCGGGATCGGCAAGCGCGGTCACCACCGCACCCGGCGTGATGGCAAGGTTGGTGATGTGCTCGACGCCCATCATTCCAGTGCCGACCAGGCCATATCGCACTTGCTCTACCACGGGATTCGCCTCATATGACAACGATGTCTGAAATCACACTTACACCCGAAATGCGTCCGCTCGGCAAGAGCGGAATCATGGTCTCGCCGATTGCCTGGGGGATGTGGCGTTTCGCCGGCGTCACTCCGGCCGAGGGCAGCGCGCTGATCGAGGCGGCGTTCGCCGCTGGCGTCACGCTGTTCGACACCGCCGACATCTACGGCTTCAACGGCAGCGGCGGGTTCGGCGATGCGGAGTCGCTGCTCGGGCAGATCTTCAGCGCGACGCCGGGTATGCGCGACCGGATGGTGCTCGCGACCAAGGGCGGGATTACCCCACCCGTGCCATATGATTCGAGCCGCACCTATCTGGTGCGCGCGCTCGAGACCTCGCTCAAGCGGCTGCAGGTCGAGCAGGTCGATCTGTACCAGATCCACCGCCCCGACATTCTCGCGCATCCGCAGGAAGTGGCGCGCACGCTCGAGGAAATGGTTTCCAGCGGCAAGGTCCGCGCGGTCGGCGTGTCGAACTACACGATCGCACAGACGCAGGCGCTCGCCGCGCTGCTGACGATCCCGCTCGCGACCGTCCAGCCCGAATTCTCGCCGCTCGAGCTCGAGCCGATCACCAACGGCCTGCTCGATCTCGCGATGGAGCGCGACATGGCCGTGCTCGCCTGGTCGCCGCTCGGCGGCGGGCGGCTTGGCGCACCCGAGGACGATCGGTCCAAGAATGTCGCAGCGGCGCTCGATGTCGTCGCCAACGCGGCGGGCGTGTCGCGCGCGGCAGCCACCTACGCGTGGATCATGGCGCATCCGGCGCGCGTGATCCCGATCGTCGGCACGCAGAATGTCGCGCGGATCGGCGAGATCGCCGACGTCTACAAGGTCAAGTTCACGCGCCAGACGTGGTACGATGTGCTCGTCGCCGCGCGCGGGGAGAAGCTGCCATGAGCGCGCTGCTCCCTTGCGAGATCAGCTGGTTCTCTGCGCTGTGCGATGACGATTACGAGTTCCTCGGCGTCCCCGACGCCAAGCTCAAATCGAGCTGGGAACATTGCCGCGACATCGTGCTGCAGGCCGAAAGCGGCGGGTTCGACAATATCCTGCTGCCCTCGGGCTATCAGCTCGGCATCGACACGACCGCCTTCGCCGCCGCGATCGCACCGATGCTCACGCGCATGGCGCTGCTGATGGCGGTGCGGATCGGCGAGACCTGGCCGCCGCAGCTCGCGCGCCAGATCGCGACGATCGACCGGCTGCTCGGCGGGCGGCTCACCGTCAACATCATCTCGTCGGACATGCCCGGCGAAACGCTCGGCTCGGCGCCGCGTTATGCGCGGACAGTCGAGGCGATGCAGATCCTCAAGACGCTGCTCAACGGCGACCCGCTCGACCATGACGGCGAGTTCTGGAAATTGAAGATCGATCCGCCACGCATCGGCACCGTTTCGGGCAAGGCACCGCTGCTATATTTCGGCGGACTGTCGCCCGACGCGCGCGAAGCAGCGGCCAAGGGCTGCGACGTGTTCCTGATGTGGCCCGACAAGCAGGAAGTCGTCGCCGGCATCATCGCCGACATGACCGCGCGCGCCGCCGCGCACGGCCGCACGCTGAAGTTCGGTTACCGCGCGCATGTCATCGTGCGCGATAGCGAAGCCGAGGCGCGCACCGCGGCGGACCGCTTGCTGTCGAAGCTCGACGCCGCCGAAGGCGCGGCGATCCGGGCGAAGTCGCTCGATTCGACCTCGGCTGGCGTCGCGGCGCAGGCCGCTTTGCGCGAAGGCGCGTCGGACGACGGCTATGCCGAGGCCAATCTGTGGACCGGCGTCGGGCGTGCGCGCTCGGGTTGTGGGGCTGCGATCGTCGGCGATCCCGACCAAGTGCTCGCCAAGCTCAACGCCTATCGCGAGATGGGGATCGACGCGTTCATCCTCTCGGGCTACCCGCATGCGGCCGAGGCGGATCTGTTCGCGCGGCATGTCCTGCCGCATATCGAACATGGGGCTTTGGCGCGCTGACAGGGGCATAGCGCGTTCGATCGAGCGGGCTGGGTTCGCGCAGAGGACGCAGAGGACGCAGCGGGGTAGCGCGCGAAGCGAGAAAGCGACTGCCAGCACGTGCGGTACGAAAGTGGGGCGGGCTGCCGCCGGCAACCCTCCCTCCTTGCGTCCTCTGCGCCTCTGCGCGAACCCAATCCACCGTCGACACGCTCACCAAGCAGGCTTAAATAGCAAGCCTCCGTCCGCCCATTGCACTTTCGCGCGCAAGCGCGATCAAGCGCATGACGGTCAGCGCTTCCTCCGCCGGGACCGGCGCCGCCGCGCCCATGGTGATCGCCGCCACGACCCCTTCGTAATAACCCCGCCAGTCGCCCCGTTCGCTCGGCACCGCGCGCGCGACGCCCTCGGCATCGGTCAGCATCCCATAGGCGGCGGGCGCATCTTCGCCAAAGCCGGGCGTCGTCGGCGGCAGCCCCGCGCGCAGCACGGCTTCCTGCGGGTCGATGCCATGTTTGACGAAGCTCCCGCCCGTCCCATGCAGCGCGAAGCGCGGCCGCGGCGCCGCGAGCAAGGTTGCCGCCGAGACGATCACCCGACGCGCGCCATAGTGCAGCGTGAGTTCGAAATAATCCTCGGTCGTTGCCGCCGCACGCTGTGTAGCGAGGTCCGCGGTCAGCGCCTCGGGCATCCCGAACAGCTGCAGCGCCTGGTCGAGCAGATGCGGGCCGAGATCGTTGAGCAGCCCCGCCCCCGCGGTCTCGCGCCAGCCGGGCTTGATCGCGGGGCGAAAGCGGTCCCAGCGCAGTTCGGCGAGCGCGATGTCGCCGAGCGTCCCGGCGTCGACCAACGCACGCGCGGTCAGGAAGTCGGCATCCCAGCGGCGATTGTGGAATGCCGACAGCATCAGCCCCTTCGCCTCGGCGAGCGCGATCAGCGCCGCGCCATCGGCGGGATCGGTGACGAACGGCTTGTCGATCACGACCGGCTTGCCCGCTTCGAGCGCCGCCTTGGCGAGCGGGGCATGGAGATGGTCGGGCGTGGCGATCACCACCAGGCCGATATCGGGATCGGCGAACAGCGCCTCGGCATCGCCCACCGCCTTCGCCTGCGGCCAGTCACGCGCCACCGCCGCGGCACGCGAGGTCACCACGCCCGCCAGTCGCAGCCCCGGCACCGCGCCGATCAACGGCGCATGGAAGGAGGCTCCGGCGAGCCCGTACCCGATCAGTCCGACATCAATCATCATACTCTCCTAGCCGAGCCGCCGCGCCCGTGCCCAGACCGGAAACGGTCCGACAAACTCGCGACCGTCGAGCCGCGGCGTGCGCCCGAAACAAAAACGGACGATGCCGAACCCGGCACCGTCCGCGAGGGGAGGAAACGCGCTCTAGGTCAGAGCTTCATGCGCGCGCCGAAAATGATCGTGCGGCCGAAATGGTTGTTCTCGTAATTCCGGTTCGCATCGAGATCGGTATAGCGATCGCGATAGGTATCGGTGAGGTTGGTGCCCTCGATCGACAGCTCGAGCCATTTGGTGAAGCGATAGCGCACCGACGCATCGATATTGGTCGTGGCGTTATAGCCTTCGAACACGTTGCCGGTGCCGCTGTTCTGGTCGACATACGGCCCGCGATAGCTGATCGAGCCGCGCGCGCTGAACTTGCTGTCCTCATAATAGAGCGTGCCGTTAAACGCCTTTTTCGACAGCCCGAACAGCGTCGAGGTCCGCTGCACCGCGGCCGGCGCGACGAGCCGGCAAGTGAACTGCGTCGCGCACACCAGCGTCGATGGCCCGACCACGCCGTAGCTCGCCGTGCTGTCGATGAAGGTCGCGTTGGCGATCCCACCGAAATTCTTGAGGAAGCCCGGCAGGAATTTGAACGGCGCCTGCACCGACAGCTCGATCCCCTTGAGCGATGCCCCGGTCCCGTTGATCGTGTTCGAGACGGTGTAGAGCTGGGTCGGATCGTTCCGAATGTAGCCAGCCGAGCTCGGCAGCAGCACGTCGCGCGTCAGCCCCGCCTCGGCGAGCGTCTGCGTGACGCTGTTCGACACCGGGAAACTGTCGATCGATTTCTTGAACACCGCGACCGATGCGATCGACTGCGGCGCGAAATACCATTCGATCGCAAGATCATAGGCAGTCGCGCGGAACGGATCGAGGAACGGGTTGCCGTTGGTGATCCGGAAGTTGTTGCCATCGGCCGAGCCGCCTGGCGTTAGATTGCCGAGCGTGGGACGCGTCATCACCTTGGCGACCGCGCCGCGCACGATGATGTTCTCGGTCGGATACAGCGCCACGTTAAGCGATGGCAGCCAGTCGTCATAATCGCGCTTCACCGTCAGCGTCGCGCTGTTGATGATTCCGGTCGAGACCTGATTGGTCTTTGCATAGCGAACGCCTGCGTTGAAGGCGTAGCGCAGGCCGAAAAGCTCGCCCTTGGTGTCGAACTCGAGATAGGCGCCCTTGACCTCTTCCGAGACGCTGCGCGTGTTGCCCGGATCGACGACCGGGGTCCGGCTGTAGAGGTTGGTGTAGGCCGCCGCCGCAGGAATGTTGGCGATGGCAAATTGCGTGGTCGTACCCGCCGGCTGCCCGGCCGAACCGAGGCTTACGATATCGGCCAATGCCGAGGTCACCGGGAAGCCGTACACCGACCCCGGCGCGATCGCGCTCGTCGGCGAGCAGTTCAGCGTGCCGAGTACGAGATCCTTGCCGCCATTGCCGCACACCACCGTGTCGCGGGTGAAGCCGGCGGTATCGAAGCTGAATTTGCGATAGACGCCGCCCGCCTTGATCTGAAAACCCTCGGCGACGTCCCATTCGCCGCGCAGCTGCGCGGTGCGGAACTTGTTGACCGTATCGGACGGGCGATCGCGGATTTCGGAGAGCTGGTAGCTGGTCGGATCGGCGACATTACCGCCGAAGGTCAGCTTCGGGCTCCTCATGTTGGTATAGTCGTACTGATACCCCTGCGCCGCCTTGTTATCGAACAGGATGGTGGTCTCGACCGGAATGCTTGCATCCGACTTCGACACGCCGCCGAGCAGCGTGAAGCGGAGTTTATCGGTGACATCCTGATCCCAGGTGCCGCCGATCTGGTAGAATTCGGTGCTCGACTTGCGCAGATAATGTTCGTTGCGGTTGTAGGCGTCGTTGAGCGTCGACGAGATCAGATTGTTGTTCGCGTCATAGACCGGATTGACCAAGTCGATCGACCGCTCGTTGCTCCGCAACAGCACCTCGACCCATTGCTCCTCGCGCGTTTCCTTGAACTTCGAATAGAGCCCGTCGATCGAGATTTTGGTCTTCTCGGTCGGTGCGAACTGGACGCTGCCAGTAAGCCCGAGCCGCTCGCGGTTGTGCTTGATCACCCCGTAGCGCGGGATGCGCGGGTGGAACGCCAGCGACGCCTTGTCGCACGCCGCGCTCGAACGGTAGACGCCGCCGCTGTTCGCCGCGGGCGTGGTGAAGACCTGCGCCGCCCCCGTACCGCTCGTATTGTAATAGCACGGCGTGCCGTTGACCGAGTCGAACTGCGCCTGCGCCCAGCGCGTCGTGTTGTTGCCGAGCTCAAGCGTATCGAGCTTCGAATAGGCGCCCGAAACCGATGCGCCGAAGGTGCCGGCATCGTTGCGCCACGACAGCAGGCCAGCGACCCGTGGGCCGGTCGTCTTCGACAGCGTATTGTACGATCCCTGCACCGACAGCGCGCCGGTGAATCCGGCCTTCTTGCCGCCGAGCGGGTTGCCGGTGTTGAGATCGACGACAGCGCCGAGCGAGCCTTCGTCGAGCGAAGCCTCGGCGGTCTTGTGGACGACGAGCGAGCTGAACAGCTCCGAGGCGAAGACGTTGAAATCAAACGCGCGGTCACGGTTGGCGCTGGCGCCATCGGTCGAGGTCGCGACTGTCTCCATCCCGTTGACGCGGACGCGGGTGAATTGCGCGCCGAGGCCGCGCACGGTGATCGCGCGGCCTTCGCCCGCGTCGCGCTGGATCGAGATGCCGGGGATGCGCTGGAGCGATTCGGCGAGGTTCTGATCGGGGAATTTGGCGATGTCTTCGGCGACGATCGAATCGACCGCGGCAACCGAATTCTTCTTCACGTTGAGCGCCGCCTGGAGCGACTGGCGGAAGCCGGTGACGACGATGTCCTGCCCGGTCGCATCGGCGGCCGTGTCGGCAGCCTGGCTTTCGACCGGGGGCGCGCCAACCGGCTGCGCGGGCGAACCCGGCGCGGCTTGCGCCAGCGCGGCGGCGGGGAGCAGCAAGGCGGTGACGATCGCGCCGACCGAGACACCGTGCTGCAGCTTCAGGCCCTTGGAAAGCGTGCTCATTTCTCATCCCCCCTAACCGCCATGCGTCGTCGCGCGGCGGTGATTGACACCGGTTGCTGGGCCGGCTCCGCGGTGGAGCGTCGGATCAGCGAACAGGAGAGGAAAATGCGCGCCTGTGCGGCGCATGGCACCTCTCCTGCCCGACGGTCGCTCTGCGGCGATCTCGTCCTGACGCTTAAATGTCGCCTTTGGTAACCGGTGTCAACGGCGTTTTTGAGTCAGCTGCCCGGCTGGATATAGGGCACGCGCGCAAACAGTTCGCGCTGCCAGCGGCGGGGATCGTCGGCGCGCTGCGACACCGCATCGATCATCATCGTCGCGCGCTGCGTCAGGTCGTAGCGCGGCCAGGCGGGCAAGCCGGCATGGCTGGGATCGCCGGTCTTGGCGAGTGCGACGAAACTGTCCTGCAGCGCCTGCGATGCAGCGCGCGCGTCGGCGCCCGTGCCCGTCTGCGACCCGCGTGCGCCGAGCGTCCCGAACACCAGCGGAATGTCCATCGTATGGAAGGCACCGCGCCGCGGATCGGTGCGTGACCCGAAATTGACTTGATAGACCCAGGCCGGCGCCCCGGCGCGCGCCCGTGCCTCGGCCTCGATCACTTGCCCGCGCCAGCTCCGCCCCGCCGTGGTCGCGCCGTAGAACACGTCGACCGGCGACCAATCGGGGAAATGCGCGCGATATTCGGACACGACCCATTCGGGGAGCACGTCGATCCGCAATTCGGGTGCCATCCGTGCGGCGATATTGTCCCAGCTGAGGCCCTTCAATTTGGGACCGTCGATCGCGATGAAGCCGCGCGTCTCGTCGCGGACGTTGCCGAGGATCAGCGGAATGCCGAGCCCCTGCGGATTGGCGTCGGGCCAGAACGGGTGCCGCACCAGCCATTTCATGTCGAGCACCGGCCCGAAATACACCCCGCCGCCGAGGATCGGATCGGTCGCGTCGAGCGCGGCGACGAGCCGTTCGGGCGGCATGGCGAGCAATGGCGCGAGGTTGCGCTCGTCGACGCCAAGCTTGGCGAGATAGGCGCGCGCGCGGGCGGTCGCGTTGAGCGGGCCGGAGGCGGTGACTTGCTGGCCGCTCATCGTCGCGGCGCGCTGGAACAGGCCGCGTGCGACGGGCATCCCCAGCATCGTTGCGATCTTCGCGCCGCCACCCGATTGGCCGAACACCATCACGCGGTTCGGATCGCCGCCGAATGCCGCGATATTGTCGCGTACCCATTTGAGCGCGAGGATCAGGTCGAGCTGCCCGGCATTGCCGCTGTCGGCAAAGCGCGGATCGAGCCGCGCGAGATAGAGGTAACCAAGCGCATTGAGCCGGTGGTTGACCGTGACCACGACGACATCGCCGCGCGCCGCAAGCGTCGCGCCGTCGTTGAGCGGATCGGTGACGCTGCCGTTCGAATAGGCCCCGCCATGGATGTAGAGCAGCACCGGCTTCGCGCGCGCCGCGCCCGGGCCGGTCCAGATGTTGAGGAACAGGCAGTCCTCGGATTGCGCGCCATAGCCGGTCCCGCTCTGCGGCGCGACCGGGCCGAACTGATCGGCGCGGTGGACGTCGCTGCCGTAGCGGAACGGCGTCGGCGCGCAAAAGCGCTCGGCGCGGCCGTAGCGGATGCCGCGATACGCAACCGTAGTGCCGTCCCGGACGCCCTCGAAGCGGCCAGCCTGACACGCAATGCGCGGTGCGGCAGTCCCCGCCGCGCGCAACCCGCTCGCGCCCAGCGCCAGCGTCGCCGCGCCGCTGCCGAGCAGCGCGCGGCGGGTCAGTTCAGCGGCGGACATCGAGCCCGCCCGCCAGATACGCATCGATATCGGACTGGCGGAACAAGGAAGCATCGCCCGGGAGCGAATGCTTCAGCGCGGCCAGCGCGAGGCCGGTCTTTGCCGCCTCGCCAATGTCGCCACCGCGCCGCAAGGCGTGGAGCACGCCGGCGGCAAACGCATCGCCGCCACCGATCCGGTCGACGATCCCGGCGAGCACGACTTCCTCGGTTTGCGCATGCCCCGCGCGCGTATCGATCCGCGCCGACAGGCGATGGAGATCGACATGTTCGACGTGCCGCGCGGTCGACGCGATCGTCTGGAGCTTGGGGAAGGCCGCGAACGCCGCGTCGACGGCTTCGCGCCGGCGATCCTCGCCATCGCTGCCGAAGTCGCGATCGAGCAGCAGCGCGATGTCGCGGTGGTTGCCGAACATGAGGTCGGCATGCGCGACCAATTGCGTCAGGATACCGCGCGGGTCGCTGTCCCAGCGCTCCCACAATTTGCCGCGCCAATTGCCGTCGAACGAGATCGCGATGCCTTTGGCCGCCGCCGCTTCCGCCGCGGCGATCGCGCTGGCGGCAGGGACGGGTCCGAGCGCGGGGGTGATGCCCGACAGATGCAGCCGATCGACACCGTCGAGCAGCGCATCCCAGTCCCACGCTTCGGTCGGGGTTTCGGCGAACGACGAGTAGGCGCGGTCGTAGATCACTTCGGTCGCGCGCAGGCCCGCGCCCGAGGTGACGAAATACAACCCCATCCGCTCGCCGCGCAGCAGGATGCCCTTGGTGTCGACCCCCGAACCGCGCAGGCTGGTCAGCGCGGCGCGGCCGAGATCGTTGTCGGGCACCGCACTCGCGACCGCGACGTCGTGGCCGAGCCGGGCGAGTGCGCTCGCGACATTTGCCTCGGCGCCGGCGATCCACACGTCGAGCTTGGGGGTCTGCATCAACAGCTCGCGCCCCGGCGGCGACAGACGCAGCATGAGTTCGCCGAAAGCCAGAAACGTCATGTGTCGATACCCCTTACGTCACCCCGGCCTCGTACCGGGGTCCACTTCTCAAAGCGCCCCCCGCTTGCGGCGCGGTGGGCCCCGGCACAAGGCCGGGGTGACGGCCGCAGGCTCAGCGTGCGAGCCAGCCGCCATCGACCGCAAGGATATGCCCTTGCACATAGGCCGCCGCCGCACTGCACAGAAACACCGCCGCGCCGCCGAGATCGCTCGCATCGCCCCATTTGCCCGCCGGAATGCGCTCGAGGATCGAGCGGTTGCGGCTTTCGTCGGCTTGCAGCGCCGCGGTGTTGTTGGTCGCGATATAGCCCGGTGCGATCGCGTTGACGTTGATCCCCTTGCCCGCCCATTCGTTGGCGAGCAGCTTGGTGAGGCCGCCGATCCCGCTCTTGGACGCAGTGTAGCTCGGCACGCGAATGCCGCCCTGGAAGGTCAGCATCGAGGCGATGTTGACGATCTTGCCGCCGCCATTGGCGATCATGTGGCGCCCGGCCGCCTGGCACAGGAAGAACACCGACTTTAGGTTGGTGTCGATCACCGCGTCCCAATCCGCCTCGGTGAAATCGACCGCGTCGGCGCGGCGAATGATACCGGCATTGTTGATGAGAATGTCGAACCCGCCGAGCTTTTCCACGGTTTCGTCCACGACTCTTTGCACAGGCGCGATCGTCGAGAGATCGGCCGAGACGATTTCGGCGCGGCGGCCGAGCGCGCGGATCTGCGCCACGGTCTCCTCGGCGGGGGTGCGGCCGACACAGGCGACGTCGGCGCCCGCCGCGGCAAGCGCGACGGCGATCGCCTGGCCGATGCCGGTATTGGCGCCGGTGACGATGGCGACCTTGCCGGTGAGATCGAAGGGATTGGTCATTGTTCTTCTCCTCCCCTCCCGCGTGCGGGAGGGGCTAGGGGAGGGAATGGAGAGGGCGCGCTCCTTTGCGACTGCCCTCCCCCAGCCCCTCCCGCAAGCGGGAGGGGAGCAGGCTGCGCTACGCCAGCTGGCAGATATCCAGCACGTTCATGTCGGTATAATCCTGGTTCTCGCCCGCCATTGCCCAGATGAAGGCATAAGCCTTGGTGCCCGAGCCCATGTGGATCGACCAGGGCGGGCTGATCACGGCTTCCTCGTTCGCCATCACGATGTGCCGGGTGGCCTCGCCCTCGCCCATGTAGTGGAATACGCGATCCTTCTCGAGATCGTCGAGCTCGAAGTAGAAATAGATTTCGCTGCGACGCTCATGGATGTGCGGCGGCATCGTGTTCCACACCGAACCCGGCTTGAGCACGGTCAGGCCCATCACCAGCTGCGCGCTGTCGCAAATGCCGGGAATGACCATCTGGAAGATCGTCCGCTCGTTCGATTCGGCGAGGCTACCGCGCTCGAGCGCGGTCGCGTCCTTGGTCGAGATCAGCTTGGTCGTGAACGCCTTGTGCGCCGGGCACGACGCTAGATAGAAGCGCGCGCCTTCGCCCGAAAACTGCACGTCCTTCGCGCCCATCGTGACGTAGAGGCAATCCTTGTTGCCGAGCGTGAAGACCTCGCCGTCGACGGTGACGGTGCCTTGCGCCGCGCCGACATTGACCACGGCCAGTTCGCGCCGCTCGAGGAAGGGATGCCCTGCCGCCGAGGCCGGCTCGGTCTGGTCGGGCAGCTTGACCGCGCCGCCCGCCACCGCGACGCCGCCGATCACGAAGCGCTCGGCATGCGTGTAGTTGAGCACGCATTCGCCCGCGCGGAACAGGTCCTGGATCAAATAGCGATCGCGCAATTTGTCATTCGAGACGCATTCCATCATGTCGGGATGCGTGGCGTAATAGGTACGGTCGAACATGGGGAGGCTCTCCGGGGTCAGGCCGCTTTGGCGGCGGCTTCGGGTTGGTCGATACGGTAGGCGCGGCGGACGAGGCCGCTGGTCAGCTCGTGCGCGAGCTCGACGGCTTCCCAATCCTCGAGCCGGTGCTCGGCGACGAGCTGCGCGAGGAAGCCGCAATCGATCCGCCGCGCGACATCGTGCCGCGCTGGGATCGACAGGAAGGCGCGCGTGTCGTCGTTGAAGCCGACGGTGTTGTAGAAACCTGCGGTCTCGGTGGTCATCTCGCGGAAGCGCCGCATCCCCTCGGGGCTGTCATGGAACCACCACGACGGCCCGAGCTTGAGGCACGGATAATGCCCGGCGAGCGGCGCCAATTCTCGCGCGTAGACGCTTTCGTCGAGCGTGAAGAGGATGATCGACAGCGCGGTCGAGGTGCCGAAGCGATCGAGCAGCGGTTTCAGCGCATTGACGTAATCGGTGCGCATCGGAATGTCGGCGCCCTTGTCGCGGCCGTGGCTCGCGAACAGGCCGGCATTGTGGTTGCGGAAACTCCCCGGGTGGAGCTGCATCACCATCCCGTCCTCGACTGACATCGCCGCCATCTCGGTCAGCATCTGCGCGCGGAACAGCTCGGCATCGGCCGGGGTCCAGCTGCCGCCGACGATCTTCGCGAACAGCGCCTCGGCCTCGTGCGCCGACAGGTTGGCGGTGGCGGCGGTCGGATGGCCGTGGTCGGTCGCGGTTGCGCCCGCCGCGCGGAAATCGGCGCGGCGCTTGCGGTGCGCGGCGAGATAGCCGGTCCAGCTATGGACGTCCTCGCCGGTCAGTTCGGCAAACCGCGTCATCGCACGGCCGAATTGCTCATGCTCGACGTCGATCACGCCATCGGGGCGATACGTGGTGACGACACGGCCCTGCCAGCCCGACGCGCGGATCCGGTGATGCGCGCCGAGATCGTCCTGTGGGCCTTCGGTCGTCGCGAGGAAATCGATCTTGAAGCGATCGAACAGCGCCCGCGGCCGGAACGCCGGGCTGGCGAGCTTCTCGGCGATCGTGTCGTAATATAAATCAGCGGTGGTCGCATCAAGCGCGACCTGGAAGCCGAACACCTCGGCAAAGACATGGTCGAGCCAGAGGCGCGACGGCGTGCCGCGGAAGAGGTGGACGTTCTGCGCGAACAGCCGCCACGCTTCGCGCGGATCGGTCGCGGGGACGCCAGCTCGGCTCGGGATCGCGAGCGCATCGAGGTCGACGCCCTGGCTGTAGAGCATCCGGAAGATGTAGTGATCGGGCGCGAGCAGCAGCGCGGTGGCGTCGCTCCAGGCTGCATCGTCGGCGAACCAGCCGGCATCGGTGTGGCCGTGCGGGCTGACGATCGGCAGGTCGGCGATCTCGGCATAGAGCGTGCGCGCGATCGCGCGGGTCGAGGGGTCGCTCGGGAAAAGCCGATCGGGGTTCAGGTCGAGTGGTCGTGTCATCATCATCTCCCGCCCCGCTTGTCTTTGCGGGCTTGGTAACCGGTGTCAGGGTGCGTCGCAAGATCGCGCCGCAAATTCGCTAATGGCTTGGCGCCGCCACCGATGCGCGGCGGATCAGCGTCGACAGGAAGAGCGACGGCTCCTCGACGATATCCTCGCCGTCCAGCCCTGCGGTGAGTTTCAGCGCGGCGGAGCGCGCCATCGAAGCGATCGGCCAGCGCACCGTCGTCAGCGGCGGCCAGACATGCGCGGCAACGGGCGTATCGTCGAACCCGACGATCGACAGATCCTTCGGGATATCGAGCCCGCGTTGCCGCGCGGCGTGCATCACGCCCGCCGCCATCTCGTCGTTGCACGCGAAGATCGCGGTCGGGCGTGGCATCAGGTCGAGCAGCCGCTCGGCCGCGGTCAGCCCCGATTCGAAGGTGTAATTGCCGTCGGCGATCATGCTGCGCGGCAAGGCGATCCCGGCATCGGCCAGCGCTTGCTCGAAGCCCAATCGCCGCTCGCGCGCCGAGCGGAAGCCGTGCGGCCCGGCGATCAGCCCGATCCGGCGATGCCCCTGCGCGATGAGATATTCGGTCGCGCCGCGTACCGCCTCGCAATCGTTCGATGCGACCATGTGATCGTCATCGTCGAGCCGCGCCGAGCCCATGCGGACATAGCGACAGCCGATCTCGGCGCACAGCTTGGCGATCGTGTCATTCTCGCTGATCGGCGGGAGCAGGACGAGCCCGAACAGCCGCTGGCGTTCGAGGAAATGCCGCAGATCGACCAGCATCGTCGCCGATCCGCGATCGACCGGGCGCACCACCAGCTCGAACTCGGTGCCGTGGAGCGCTTCGAGAATGCCTTGCTGGACGTTCATCACCATCTGCGCGTTGGGATTGTCGTGGACGAGCCCGATCAGGAAATTGCGCCGCAGTGCCAGAGCGCGCGCCTGCGGGTTGGGAATGTAGGCGAGCTCTGCAATCACATCCTCGACACGGCGGCGCGTATCGTCGTTGAGCAGCGGCGAGCGATTGATCACCCGGCTGACGGTCTTCTTCGAAACGCCCGCGATCCGCGCGACATCGTTGATCGTCGTTTGTCCGCTGCTCTTCATCGGCCATGACATAATCGCCCCGGGGCGGGCTTGGCTAGTGGCCTGACCAAAACACGGGCAAGCCTTGCCAAGCGAGCGCGCGCTGGGGCACAGCGCTGATACCGGTTACCGAAAGACCTTTGCCGTGCCCAAAGCGCTTCTGATCCATCCCGACGACACCGTGGCGACGCTGGTCGAGCCCGCGTTTTCCGGCGATACGCTCACCTTCGGAACGCAGAAGGTGACGGCGCTGGCCGACACGCCGAGCGGCCACAAGATCGCGATCCTGCCGATCGCCAAGGGCGCCCCCGTGACCAAGTTCGGCTTCCCGATCGGCACCGCCACCGCCGACATCGCGGTAGGCGCGCACGTCCATTCGCACAATCTTGCGACCGCGCTCGACGGGACGCTCGACTATCGCTTCACGCCGGGCGCAGTCGCCTCGCCGCCGGCCGACCCGGACCACGCGACCTTCCAGGGCTATGTCCGCGCCGACGGCCGAGTCGCGACGCGCAACGAAATCTGGGTGCTGCCGACCGTCGGCTGCGTCGCGCGCACCGCGACGCGAATCGCCGCGCTCGCCGATGCGGCGCTCTCCCACGCGAGCGGCGACGGCGCGATCGATGGCGTCCATGCCTTCACGCATCCATTCGGCTGTTCGCAGCTCGGCGACGATCTCGACGGGACGCGCAGCATCCTCGCCGCGCTTGCCTGCCATCCCAATGCCGGTGGCGTGCTGATCGTCGGGCTCGGCTGCGAATCGAACCAGATCGCCGCGTTGCTCGAGGAAATCCCGGCGGCGCGGCGCCCGATGATCCGCACGCTGGTGACGCAGCTTGCCGGCGACGAAATCGACGAAGGCGTCGCCAAGGTCGCCGAGCTGGTCGCGCTCGCGCGCGCCGAGCGCAGCACGGTCGGGCTCGACCGGCTCGTGCTGGGCGTGAAGTGCGGTGGGTCGGACGGGCTGTCGGGGCTGACCGCCAACCCGCTCGTCGGGCGGATCAGCGAGCGCGTCGTCGCGGCGGGCGGCAGCGTCGTGCTGACCGAAATCCCCGAAATGTTCGGCGCCGAGCGCCTGCTGATGGACCGCGCGGTCGATGAGCGCGTGTTCGACGGGATCGTGACGATGGTCAACGATTTCAAACGCTATTTCCTCGATCATAATGAGCCCGTTTCGGAGAACCCCTCGCCCGGCAACGTCGCGGGCGGGATCACCACGCTCGAGGAAAAATCGCTCGGCGCGGTGCAGAAGGCGGGCCGCGCGGCGGTGTCGCAGGTGCTCGGCTATGGCGGGCGGGTTTCGGCGACCGGGCTGACGCTGCTCGAAGCGCCGGGCAACGACGCCGTGTCATGCACCGCGCTCGCCGCGGCGGGCACGACCGCGATCCTGTTCACGACCGGCCGCGGCACGCCGCTCGGCTTCCCCGTGCCGACGCTCAAGATTGCATCGAACAGCGATCTCGCGACGCGGAAACCCGGCTGGATCGACTTCGACGCCGGCGCGGTGCTCGAGCACGGTTTCGCGCCGGTTGCCGAAGCGCTCGCCACGACGCTATGCGCGATCGCCTCGGGGGCTGCGACCGCGGCCGAACGCAATGGCGAGCGCGAGATCGCAATCTGGAAACGGGGTGTCACGCTGTGAACCGACTTGAGTATGCAGCGCTCGACGCGCTCCCCGCCGCGATCGCCCGCCCCGCGCGCGCCGCCCCGCCCGCGACCGGGATCGTCCATTTCGGCCCGGGCGCGTTCCACCGCGCGCACCAGGCGAGCTATATCGACACGCTGCTCGATGGCGACCCGAGCTGGGGAATCGCCGCGGTCTCGCTGCGCAGCGCTGCCACGGTCGAGGCGCTGTCGGCGCAGCAGGGGCTCTACACGCTCGCGATTCGCGATGCCGCGCCGGGGTTCCGCGTGATCGGTGCGCATAGCCGCTTCCTTGGCCCCGACGATGCTGCAGAAACGCAGGCGCTGCTCGCCGACGCCGAGGTAAAGCTCGTCACGACGACGGTGACCGAGAAGGGCTATTGCCTCGCAGCCGATGGCAGCCTCGATCTCGCGCATCCCGATGTGGTGCACGATCTCGCCGCGCCGGCAGTACCACGCAGCGTGATCGGCTGGATCGTCGGCGGCCTCGCCGCACGGCGCGCGGCGGGCACCCCGCCCTTCGTGATGATGCCGTGCGACAATCTCGCCAATAACGGCGCCAAGGTGAAGGCCGCGCTGGTGGCGTTCGCCGCCACGACCGACGCCGATCTTGCCGCTTGGATCGAAGCGCAAGTGCTCGTCCCCGGGACGATGGTCGATTCGATCACTCCCGCCAGCGACGCCGCACTGTACGAAACCGTCGCCGCCGCGCTCGGCGTCGAGGACCGCGCCGCGGTCCAGCGCGAGGCCTTCACGCAATGGGTGATCGAGGATGTCGGCTCCCCCGTCTGCGCCGCGCTCGCGCGCGCCGGGGCGACGCTGACCGACAATGTCGCGGGCTATGAACAGGCCAAGTTGCGCGTGCTCAACGGGTCGCATTCGACGCTCGCTTATGCCGGGTTGCTGCGCGGCCATGCCAGCGTGTCCGAGGCGATGGGCGATGTCGCGCTCGCCGGTTTCGTCGATGCGATGATCCGCGAAGACATCATCCCGACGCTGCAGCCGGTCGCCGGGCTCGACCACGACGCGTATCGCGAAGCCGTGCTCGCGCGGTTCCGCAACCCCGCGATCGTCCACCGGCTCGACCAGATCGCCGCCGATGGTAGCCAGAAGATTCCGTATCGGCTCGGCGACACGCTCGCGGCGCATCGTGCGCGCGGCGAAATGCCACAGCACGTCGTCGTCGCGCTCGGCTGCTGGGTCGCCTTCCTGATGCAGCGCGCACGTGCCGGCGTGCCGATCCTCGACCCGGCCGCCGCCGCACTCGCCACCGCCGCTGCCGAGGGTGGCGCCGCCACCGTGCTCGATCGGCTGATCGCCGCAAAGCTCGGCTTTTCGGGCGAATTGGCCGGTGATCCCGCCGCCGTCGCAGCGATTGCCGCCGCCGCACAGGCTGCGTTCGATGGCAATTGGGCGATGCTTTCGTCCGATTGAGCGGCGGGCGCGACGCGATCCGTCGCACCCCCTCTTGTCAATGACACCGGTTTCCCATACCCAGTCGCGACAAGCCGATCGAACGGCACGAGGGGGGATTGCGGCACGTGACGTCCGAAACCGGTCAAACGAATATCACGCGGATCGCCAGCGAATTCGTCACGGCGCGGCGTAACGCCACCGCCCTGGTCGAATATCCCGGCACGATGCCAGCAGCGCTCGCCGAAGCCTATGCGATGCAGGACGCCGCGATCGCGCTGACCGACAAGCCGATCGCCGGCTGGAAGGTCGGGCGGATCAACCCGCCGTTCGAAGGCGCCGACCGCCTCGCCGGCCCGATCTTCGCCGACCGGACCTTCGACGAAGGCGACACGCCGCGCGCGATGCCCGTCTTCGCCGGTGGCTTCGCCGCCGCCGAGGCCGAGTTCCTGCTGCGCATCGGCACTGCGCCCGACCCGGCCAAGCGCGACTATACGCTCGCCGAGGCGACTGCGCTGATCGACCGCGTCTGCGTCGGCATCGAAATCGCGAGCTCGCCCTTCGGCGGGATCAACGATCACGGTGCAGGCGTCACCATTTCCGACTTCGGCAACAATAACGGGCTCGTCATCGGCGCCGACGTGTCCGACTGGCGCGACATCGACGTCAACGCCTGGCCGGTCGAACTGACGATCGACGGCGTCACGACCGGCGTGGCGACCGCCGCGACGATGCTCGACGGCCCGTTCGGCGCGGCGCGCTTCCTGTTCGAGCTGATGGCGGCGCGCGGGATCGCCTTGTCCGCGGGACAATGGATCTCGACCGGCGCGGTCAGCGGCGTGCATCCGGTCGCGATCGGTGCGAAGGTCGTCGCGATCTTCGATAACCGCCTGCAGGTGGCGTGCAGCATTTCCGCGCAATAGCAACACCCCGACGATTTTCGGAATAAAGGCCCAGCATAGGGCCGCCGACAGGAGAGCGATGATGGCGACGGCCGAATTTCCGATCGACAGCACGGGCAGCGCCGCAATGGCGGGCGCGAGCGGGCGGTATCGCTGGCTGATCTGCGGGCTGCTGTTTGCGGCGACCGCGATCAACTATGTCGACCGGCAGATGATCGGGCTGCTCAAGCCCAACATCTCGGGCGAATTCGGCTGGGACGAGAACGCCTATGCCGACATCGTCTTCTGGTTCCAGGCGGCCTATGCGATCGGCTATATCAGCTTCGGGTCGATCGTCGACCGGCTCGGCGCGCGCGTCGGCTATTCGCTCGCCTTCATCATCTGGACCGCGGGCCACACGCTGTGCGGTTTTGCCGGATCGACCTTGCAGTTCGCCGCCGCGCGCGCGGTGCTGGGGCTCGGCGAATCGGGCAATTTCCCGTCGGGGATCAAGGCCGTGTCGGAATGGTTTCCGGCACGCGAACGCGCCTTCGCCACCGGCCTGTTCAACGCCGGCGCCAATATCGGCGCGGTGATCACGCCGCTGATCGTCCCCGCGATCACGCTCGCCTTCGGCTGGCGGATGGCGTTCATCGTCACCGGCGTGGCGAGTCTGGTCTGGCTCGTCGCGTGGATCGCGATCTATCGCCGCCCGCGCGAACAGCCGCGCGTGTCGGCGGCCGAGCTTGCGTATATCGAGAGCGACCCCGCCGATGCGAGCGGAAAGATGCCGTGGATCCAGCTGCTCGGCTATCGCGAGACCTGGGCCTATGCGCTCGGCAAGTTCCTGATCGACCCGATCTGGTGGCTCTTCCTGTTCTGGACGCCCGATTTCCTGTCGAAGGCATACCACCTCGATCTCAAGAGCTTCGGCCCGCCGCTCGTCGTGATCTATCTCATCTCCGATTTCGGCAGCATCGCGGGGGGCTGGTCGTCGTCGAAGCTGATGAAGCGCGGCTGGAGCGCCAATCGCGCGCGCAAGACGGTGATGCTGGCGTGCGCCTTCCTCGTCATGCCGATCTTCTTTGCGCAATATGTCGCCAATCTGTGGGCGGCGGTGGCGATCGTCGGGCTGGCGACCGCCGCGCACCAGGCCTTCTCGGCCAATCTCTACACGATCCCGTCGGACATGTTTCCGCGCAAGGCGGTCGGCTCGGTCGTCGGGATCGGCGGGATGGTCGGCGCGATCGGCGGGATGGGGATGGCCAAGTTCACCGGCTACATCCTCCAGACGACGGGCAGCTACACGCTGATCTTCGCGGTCGCGGGCAGCGTCTATCTGATCGCGGTCGGCGTGATCCATCTCCTCTCCCCGCGCCTGGCTCGCGTCGATGCGCTGTAAGGTCGGACTGGCGAGCCTGATCGCGATCGCGGTCGCGTCGCCGGCAATCGCGCAGGACGCGCCAAGCCACGGGGACGGCCTGCTGTTCCGCGCCTCGGCCGATGCCAGCCTGACTGCGGATGTGGCGGTCGGCGATCCCGTCCCGAATTTCCGCAGCAACGTGACCGTCGTCCCCGATGGCGCGATCGGCGGCGCGGCGCGCTGGGCGGATGACGGCTATGTCGCGTGGAAGGCGCCAGGCAATTTTCGCGCGCAGCGCGGCACGCTGAGCTTCTTCTGGCGGCCGCGCGACCCGCTCGGCCAGGCGCCGTTCGTGATCTTCCGCACAGGCTTTGCCGATCACAGCAGCTGGGACATGGCGTTCCTGCGGATCGACTGGAACGGCCACGGCTTCGACGCCTTCGTCACCGACGCCAATTTGTCGCGAATCCGCGTCTCGTGGACGATCCCGCAGACGCCTGCGGCCGATGCCTGGAAGCACATCGCCTTCGCGTGGGACGAGACCAAGGGCGTCCAGCTGTTCGTCGACGGCGCGCTCGTCGCACGCAAGGATCAAGTCGCCGATCTCGATTCGGGGCTCGACCAGTTCGGGCTCGCCGGCCGCGTGATGTCGCCGCACCAGGTGCAGAGCCGCTATCATTTCATGCGCGGCAGCGATCTCGACGAGATCCGCGTCTACGACCACATGCTGCAGGCTGCGGATGTCGCGGCGCTGGCCGACAAGCGCGAGCCTGCCCCGGCGCCACCGCCGGAGACGGGGCCACGCCGCACCGCCTGGCTCCACCGCTACGGCTGGGACAAGACGCTGCCGCCGCTGCTCGACGCGCCCGTCACCACCGTGCGCAAGGTCGAGTTCGCCGACGCCAAGGATCTCAAGCAATGGATGTGGAAGGGCGTCGACGGCATCGCCGAGACGACCTGGCCCGGCGTCTATAACCGCTCAAAGCTCCCCGGCCGCGACGATTACTTCGAGCTGCCCGACTGGAACGTCTATGTCGAAGGCGGCAAGCGCTACGATCTGACCGTCCCGGCGGGCGAGCGCTTCAACCGCGTCGAGATCCGCGGCGCGGCGTATGGGTCGCTGTCATGGTCGGGAGGCGGCACCTCCACAACGCTCGCGACGCGGGCGAAGGGCGTCGTGCGCAGCGTCACCACCACGCCCGAGCGGCAGGGCGGCACGCTGAGCTTCGTCAACACGATGCAGGAGCAACCGATCCAGGAGCTGTGGGCGTATGACGTCCAGGCCGGGGCCGAGCCGGCGGGACGTTTCAAGCTTTCCTACACGCTCGATGCCAACGCCTCGACCCGGATCGCGTCGCTCGCCCCGCTCGAAAGCTTCATCGCCGGGCGATACGCGCCCGATGAGCGCACCACCGTCGTCGCGTTGCCGAGCGCGGGGATCAAGGCCGCGGTCGGTGCGGGCGCGGCGGGTGCCGGTGCGCCCGTCCAGCCGCGCAGCGCGGGCCTGCCGATCGTCCACATCCTCATCCCGGCGAGTCTGGGCGACGCCTATCCCGATAAGCCGCTCGCGCGCGCGTTCGATTACGGGTGGCAGAACCTCCATGACGGGCTCGACGGCATCGCGCTCGACTTGCCCGCGCTGAAAGGCAGCGGCCCGATCGCGCTCGACATCCGCGTGAAGGACCCGATCTGGCCCGCGCGCGACATGATCGACCTCTCGGTCTCGGTCCGCCCCGGCGAGGCGCGCACGCTGTGGCTCGACCTGCGCGACCGCATCCTGTCGAACGACAGCCTCTATCTCAGCATCGCGTCGAGCGACGCGGGCTTCGACGCGGCATCGCTCAACGGCGCCAAGATCCGCCTGGTCTTCAAGGACCGCGCCGCAGCACTACCCGAACATATCGCCGACCGACTCAACCAGGTGAAGGACAATTGGGGCTTCCTTGTCGAGGAGCACACCGCCTCGAAGCGCGAGGCGCTCTACGCGCGCGTGTTCGGTGACGTTACCGATTTGCTGCGCGTCGATCCCGACAATGTCCTCGCACGGCAATATTGGGCCGACATCGATTATCGGCCCGAGAACATGCCACCCTTCGTGCAGCCCACCGCCCCCGCGGGGGTGCCGCTGTGGGCGTTCCGCCAGCTCGAGGATCTCAAGCTGACGCGGCAGTTCGTCGACTGGTGGATCGACCATCGCCAGGTCCCGTACGGCGATTTCGGCGGCGGCATTTCCGACGATACCGATCTGACGCAGCAATGGCCGGACCTCGCGCTGATGGGCGTCGAGCCCGACAAGATCAACGCCTCGCTGCGCGCGCTCGCCGACGCGTCGTACAAGAACGGAATGCGCGTGAACGGCCTCGGCTACATCACCACCGACGAGCTCCACGCTTATGAGGAAGGGCTCAACTCAGACGCGGAGCGGCTCTATCTCAACTGGGGTGAACCGATCGCGGTCGAACGGCTGATGGCGACCACCAAGGCGCTGCAGGGCGTGATCCTCAGGAACCCCGCGGGCCATCTCCACTTCGCCAGCAACTGGTATGGCGGGCGCACGATGTACCGCGAAGGCGCGTGGGAATGGCAGAAGCCGTATAGCTGGACGGTGATGCACGCGCCGATCCTGCTCGGCCTCTACAACGGCAACGCCGCTGCGCGCGGACTCGTCACCGGCACGGTCGATGGCTGGATGGCGCATGGCAAACAGGGCGACGACGGGCTGTGGTCCTACCCCAACGAGATCAACTGGCGCAGTGACGCCACGCGCGTCGGCGACGGCGGCGGGGTGACGACGCCGTTGCAATCGGCGTGGGCGGCGTGGCGCTTCACGGGCGACGCGAAATATCTCCGCCCGATCGAAGCGCGCGCGACCAAGGGCGGCGGCGCCGCGCTCGCCGAGTTCAACGAAAACGCCTTCACCGCGCTCCCGCAAGGCTTGGCGTTGCTCGCCCGCGCGGCGAAGGGCGACGAGGCGTTCGCACGCTACGCCGCCTGGTCGGCAAGCGGCGATCTCGGCACGCTCGCCGCGCTCCACGCCGACGCGATCGCCGACAAATCGCAGCATATGGCGATGTACACCGAAGGGCATTGGTGGTCCGACCGTGTCGAGCAGCCCAACGAAATCCTCCAGCGCGAACGGCTCGGCGGAATCGCGCTCAAGCGCAACCAGACCTGGCCGGGCAACACGGTGAGCTGGCGCTTCGCCCAAGCCGGGGCTGCGGAACAGGTCGCGATCCTGCTGCCGAACGCCACGCCGACGCACTTCCGCGTGCTCGGCTACAATATCGGCGCGACGCCACAGGCCGCGACGATGACCGCCTGGAATGTCACCGCCGGCCGCTGGTCGATGACGCGCGGCACGACGACCGACGACGGCAAGACGATGATCGCGGTCGGCCCAGCGGAGGCGATCACGCTCGAACGCAGCGCGAGCGTGCCCGTGGCGTTCGCCCCCACTGCGATGACGGTCTACGATTTCGCGCTCGTCACGCCATCGGCGCCCGTCGAGACGCGGCCCGATCTCGGCATCGGCCGCGACGACATCCGGGTCGAGGGGCGCACCGTGCACGTCACCGTCCATAGCCTCGGCGCGGTCGCGACGCCGCGAGCGCGCGTCTCGCTGTGGGGTGACGCGATGCTCGCCAGCGTTCCGCTTGCCCCGCTCGCCGCGCCGAGCGATCTGCTGCCCCGCACCGCCACGGTCACGCTGACGATCCCCCCCGGCCGCGATCCGCAACAGCTCGCGGTCCAGGTCGATCCGCTCGACGGCGCAGCCGACGTGACGCGCCAGAACAATCGCGTGGCGCTCGCCGACCGCGTGCGATGACGACGCGGCGCGCGGTCCTCGCCGGCGGCGCGGCGCTCGCCTTGCTGCCATGGCGCGCGCGTGCGGCCAGCGACGCCTTGCGCGCGGCACTCGACGCCGCACGCGCCGAGCGCGATCCGGTCACGGCATTGCGCTTCCTCGCGTCCTTCGATGCAGCCGCACTCTCGCCGGCCGCGCGGCTCGATCTCGTGACGGCGCGCGCAGGGCTCGCGGTCGATGCCGCGATCGTCGCGCGCGGGGTCGATCCGCGCGCCAAGCCGAGCGGCACCCGCGACGCAGGCCTGCTTACGCTCCTGCTGCGCCGCAAGCTCGGCGACGGCGTCACGCTCGACGCCGCGACGCACCGGCTCGAGCGCGAGCGCGCGCGCTGCGAGGTGCAGGCGGCGCGGTTGTTCGGAGCGATCGGCATCAACGGCGCGACGACCGGCGCGGGCTTCACGCGGCTGTGGCAGGAAGAGCGCGACTTGTACCCCGATTCGGACGCCGGTCGCGATGCCGCGGTGGCCGACATGAACCGCTGGCTCGCGATGTTCAGCGCGCAAGTGCCGACGCTGATCGGGCCGGTGCCGCGCTACGCGCTCGACGTCGCCGCGATCCGGCCGAGCGCCGCCGACATCGCCGCCGGCCGGATCGGTGCGCGCACACTGCCGACGCCCGGTCATCCCGGCGGCTACCGAGTCGACCTCACGCATGTCCACGATCGACCGCGCTGGACGCTCCCCAGCGTCGTCGCGCACGAACTCGTCCCCGGGCATATGATCCAGCTCCCGATCGAGGCGATCGCCGATCCGCATCCGCTGCGGCTCGATTATGCACCGTGCTTCACCGAAGGCTGGAGCATCGCGATCGAGCAGCGGATCGCGCAGGACGGGGGCTACGCACACGACCCCCTCTCCGCGCTCGGCCAGCTCCACTGGCGGCTGTTCCGGATCGGGCGCGCGCTCGCCGATCTCGCGATCCACCGCGACGGCCAGTCGATCGACGAGGCGCGCGCGCGGTTGGTCGCGTGGCAAGGCGAGCCCGTCCCCTTCGCGCCGTTCGACGCCGATCTCGCGCGAATCGCGCAGGATCCGATGACGCGCACCGCCGAAATGCTCGCCGCGCTGGCGATCGAGGACGGCGCGCAGCGGCGCAGCGGCGCTGCGCTGCGCCGCTACCATCAGGCGATTCTCAAGGACGGGCGGATGCGCCGCGAGGAGATCGACCGCCGCGCGCGGCACTGAAGACCGCTCCCCCGTGCCGCTGCGGATCGCAAACCAGTGTCAATTCCGCTGGACAGGCATGCGCCGATAGTGTCGAATATGTCGGGCGGGAGAGACTTCAGACCAACAGGAGCAGGATCATGCGCACACCATCAACGATGCGGATTGGCCATATTATCTTCGGCGTGTCATGCGCCGCGCTTGCGCTGACGGCGTGCGCAAAGAAAGCCGAAACCGAACAGACCAGCACCACCACGACGACCGAGACTGCGGCCGCCACCGCGCCGGCCGCCGCGCCTGCGACGGCACCGGGTGCCGCTGCGCCCGCCGCCGCGGCTGCGGTCGCTGCCGACAATGTCGACACGATCGCCGGGGTCAAGCTCGCCGCCTATACCGGCGACGCCAAGAAGGGCGAGGCGGACTTCATCACGTGCAAGACTTGCCACGCGATCGAAGCGGGCGTGAACAAGATCGGTCCGTCGCTGCATGCCGTCGTCGGGCGCAAGGCCGGGATCATTCCGGGCTTCGTCTATTCGACCGCCAACAAGAATAGCGGCATCACCTGGACCGAGGAAAAGCTGTTCCAGTACCTCGAAAATCCGCAGCGCATCGTCCCCGGCACCAAGATGTCGTTTGCCGGTTGGCCAACCGACCCGCAGAAGCGCGCCGACGTCATCGCCTATCTCAAGGCAAATTCGTAAACACCGCTTGAGCGATCGTCACCCCGGGCGATGGCCTGGGGTGGCGGTCCCCCGCCCCGATTACCGCGCTTGCCGCGCGCGCCTACCGCGATCACGCAGCATCAGGTCGGCAAGGTGCGCCGGAAACGACAGCACCAGCGCGAGCGCGATCCACGGCCACGCCATCCCGACCAATGCCGCGCGCAATGCCAGCAGCAGGATGACACCGGGCAACAGACACGCCACCGCCGCGCGCAGCGTCCAGCCCTGCCACCGCATCAACCATAGCGCCTCGAGCAGCACGATGCCGAGGATCAAGTCGATCGCGTGCCCCCGCGCATAGAGCCAGTCGGCAAGCGCGCTCACCCAAACGGCCCGTTGAGCCGCGCAATCGTCATCGTGAGATAGCCGGCGAAGGTGACCACACCGAGATACGGCAGCAGCAGCAAAGCCGCTGCGAGCGAACGCGGCCACAGCGTGTAGATCCACACCACGATCGCGACCCACCACGCCACCGCCTCCACCGCCGCCCAATCGGGGCGATGCAGCCGGAAGAGCAGCACGCTCCACACGATGTTGAGGAAACCAGTGAGCGCGAAGAGCCCGATCATCCACTCGGCGCCATGCCGGTCGGGGATCGCGCGCCAGCCGGTGACCGCAGCGCATGTGGTGATCAGGTAGATCGTCGTCCACACGACGCCATACGCCGCCTCGGGCGGGGCCCAGCGCGGCTGCACCAAGCCGTGATACCACGGCCCGATCTCGGTGATCGTCCCCCCCATCACCGCGACAAGCAGCGCGGCACACGCCGCAACCGCGATCGGCAAGCCCCAGGCGGGGTGCACGACGGATGGTGTGCGCCTCATGCCGGTGCGAGCCCGAGCAAATGGCGCATGTCCTTGAGGAAGATGCGGACATGCGCGACCGGCTTCGCGCGAACGAGTCGCTTGTGCATATAGGCGTCCCAGGTCAGCCGCTGGACGTCGGGATCCTCGCAGATCTTGACGAAGCGCTCGCGCCGCTTGTCGTTTGCGTACCAGAAATATTGCATGATCCCGAGGATCCAGAATACCCGGCCGTGCGCGCGCAGGAAGCGCTTGCGCGCTTGCCGCAGCACCGCCGCCTTGCCGGTCACGAGATACGCCTCGATCGCCTCGGCGGCATAGCGCCCGCCCGCCATCGCATAATAGATGCCCTCGCCCGACGCTGGCGCGACGACGCCGGCCGCATCGCCTGCAACCAGCACGTCGCGGCCATTGTCCCAGCGTTTGAGCGGCTTGAGCGGGATCGGCGCGCCTTCGCAGCGCAGCGTCTCGCATGCATCGAGCCCGGTCTGCGCCCGCAGCGCCGCGACCGACGCGCGCAGCGCGAAGCCCTTGCGTGCGCTGCCCACGCCGACGCTCGCGGTGTCGCCGTGCGGGAACACCCAGGCGTAGAAGTCGGGCGAATGCTTGCCCTGATAGAAGACGTCGCAGCGCGCCGGGTCGAAATCGGCGCTGCCATCGGCAGGGGCGGCGATGATCTCGTGATAGGCAAAGACGCACGGTACCGGCGGAACCCCCGTCAGCTCGGTCCGCGCGACCTCGGAGCGTGCCCCGTCGGCGCCGATCACGCAGCGCGTCGAAATGCGCTGCTCGGCCTCGCCGCGCGCACCGCGCAGCACGACCACCGGATGCCCGTCCTCGCGTTCGATCCGCGCGAAGCTGCCGGTGCGCCGCTCGGCCCCCGCCAACGCGGCGCGTGCGCGCAACCATTCGTCGAAATCGGCGCGATCGACCAGCCCGACGAAACCGTCGCCGACAGGCATGTCGACCGACTTGGCCGATGGCGCGACCATCCGTGCGGCGGTGGCACGCGCGACGAGCAAATGCTCGGGTATCTCGAAATCGAGGATCGCGCGCGGTGGGATCGCGCCCCCGCACGGCTTGATCCGCCCGCCGCGGTCGAGCAGCAGCACGCGGCGTCCGCTCCGCGCGAGGTCGGTCGCGGCGGTTGCCCCCGCGGGCCCGCCGCCAATCACAACACAGTCGAAATCGGGTGTCATATCGTCACCTCGCGGCCAATCGCGCCGGCGCGGCGCGGTGCGTCGATCGAAACAGCGGCGGCGATGAGGAACAACAGCGCCTCCGCGCCGAACACGAGCATGAAGGTCTCGGGCAGCGAGCCGAGCGTCGCACGCCCGACGTCGACCGCGACCGCACCGATCAGCCCGCCAAGCCCGAACGCGATCGCTTGCGCCGCGCCCCACACGCCCATCCGCAACCCCGCTTGCGCTTCGCCGTCCGCGCCCGCCAGCGCCATCATCGCGCCGATCGCGGCGACTGCGAACACGCCATTGGCAAAACCGAGCGCAAAGATGTTGGCAAGGATCGGCCAGCCCGGCCCGACGCGCGCCGCCAGCGCGAGCCCCGCCAGCGCCAGCGCCGACCCAATACACCCGCCGACGATCCAGCGCTGCAGCGTAGTGCCGCGCCGCGCATCGAACGCACCGCCGGCAAGCCCAACCACGATCATGCCGAGGAGCACGCCACCATGCTGGATCCCCGAGACCTGAGTCGACTGGCTCGGCGTCATCCCGAAGCGCAGCCCGGTAAAGGGCTCGAGGATCAAGTCCTGCATCGCGTATGCGAGCATCGACAAGAAGACGAAGCCGGTAAACCCGCGCGCGCGGCGATCGGCCCACAGCGCCACGAGCGCCGGGCGGAGCGGAACGCGCGCAGCAGGCGTCGCTGGACGCGGTGTCCCGCCCGCAGCTTCGACGCCCCAGATCGCCACCGTCGCGAGCAGGAAGGCGGCGCTGGCGATGCCGTCGACCACCAGTTGCAACCGCGCGAACGAGAAGGGATCGATGAGCTTGCCCGCCACGCCCGCCGACACCACGATCCCGACGACCATCATGATCCAGGTGATCGCCGCCGCCGCCGCACGGCGCTCGGGTGCAACGCGCGTGGCGAGGACCGCGAGCAGCGACGTCCCCGCCGCCCCGACGCCTGCGCCGATCAGGCTGAAGCCGAGCACCGCGACCGCGATCCCCATCGCGGCCGACTGCGCGACCACTCCGACCGCCGCGACCGCGAGCATCGCCCCGCATGCGAGCACCGCCATCCCGCCAATCACCCACGGCGTCCTCCGCCGGCCACTGTCCGAGCGATGCCCCCATAGCGGGCGCGAGAGCTGCACCGCATAATGCCACGCGACGAGCCCGGCGGGCAGCGCCGCGGGCAAGGCGTATTCGACCACCATCACG
Source organism: Sphingomonas sp. UYEF23 (assembly GCF_040546165.1). Classification (NCBI taxonomy): domain Bacteria; kingdom Pseudomonadati; phylum Pseudomonadota; class Alphaproteobacteria; order Sphingomonadales; family Sphingomonadaceae; genus Sphingomonas; species Sphingomonas sp. UYEF23. The sequence goes on from NZ_JBEPNG010000003.1 coordinate 181,906, forward strand.
CGATTGAGCAGCGACGTCGCCAGCATCACGATCGCGCCGATCGCGCTTTGCACCAGCCCCAACCGGACGATGCCGACCCAGCCGAGCCCCGCCTGCGATGCCGCGCGCGTCATAGCCCGAGCACTCCACCGAGCCCGAGCGCCGAGGCCAGCATGCCGAGGACATACAGGCTAGTGCCCGTCGCATTGTACCACGGCGTGAAGCGCAGCGGATCGCGCAGCAGGCGCGTCATCAACGCCAGCTGCCCGACGAGCAAGGCGGTAACGCTCGTCGCGACGAGCGCGTGCTGCCACAGCCCGAGCAGCACGATCACGCCGATTTGCGGGAGGATCATCACGCTACAGGCGAGCCGCGCCGCACGATCGACGCCGAGCGTCGCCGGCAGCGAGCGGATCCCCATCGCGCGATCGCCTTCGACCGCCTTGAAATCGTTGAGCGTCATGATGCCGAACGCGCCGGCACTGTACAGCAGCAGAATCGCGAGGATCTGCGGCGACGGGAACGCCCCCGCCATCACGGCCGCGCCGGTAAACCAGGTCAGCCCCTCATAGGTCAGCGCCACCGCGATCGGCCCCCAGACCCCGCTTTGCTTGAGCCGGAACGGCGGCGCGCTGTACGCCCAGGCGAAGACCAGCGCGAGGCACGTCGCAGCGAACACCCAGCGGTCGGTCGCCGCCGCGACGACAAGCGCCAGCACGGTACCGATGATCGCGATCCACAGACCCCATTGGCCGGCGATCCGGCCCGAGGGGATCGGCCGTCCAGGCTCGTTGATCGCGTCGACATGGCGGTCGAACCAGTCGTTGACCGCTTGGCTGGTGCCGCACACCAGCGGCCCGACGAGCAAGATCCCGGCGATGAGAAACGGCAACCGGCTCGCTACCGGCACGCCCGCCGACGCCACGCCGCAGCCGAACGCCCAGATCGGGGGAAACCACGTGATCGGCTTGAGCAGCTCGAGCACGTCGCGGAGCCGCGGAAGCTGCGGAGCAGCGAGCGAAGGAGTCGTCACACGTGCCATGCCGCAAAGCTATGGCGGACATGTTCCAACGTCAAATGATTTTGACACTCGCCGTGTCAAGCAGGACTGTCAGTGCGTCAATTGTCGCCCGAAACGAGATTGCCCAACCCGTGCCGGTGGAGCTTGGAATAGAGGCTTTGCCGACTCACCCCGAGGATTTCCGCGGCCGATGCGCGATTGTCCGAGGTATAAGCGAGCGCCGCCTCGATGCAGAGCCGCTCGATCAAGTCGGTCGATTCGCGGACGATATCCTTGAGCGACATCCGTCCGACCAATTCGGTCAGTTGCTCGACCGATCGCGGCGCGGCGCGCTCCTCGGGCGCCACGCTGCTCAAGCGCCGCGCGACATTGCGGATCGTGAAGCCGTAGCATAGCGAATCGCCTTGCGGCGCGACGACGCCCGACAGCTCGATCTCTTCCTGCGCGCCGTTCTGACCGCGCAGAATCGTCGCGACGTTGCGGACGGCGGTATGATCGCGGATCTGCGCGAGGATCAGGTCGAGATCGATACCGGGGCGCCCGAGCCATGTGCCGAGCGGCGCGCCGATCACGCGCTCGGCCGACGCAACGCCCGCCAGCTCGACGAACGCGGCGTTCGCGACGAGGATAGTGAGGTCGGCATCGGTCAGCACGAAGGCGTCGGGCATGTGCTCGATGACATCCTCCACCGCCGCGGCATGCGAGGCGAGCACTGGCTGCGGCGCAGCAGCGACGATCCGCACGAGCAACAGCGCCGCGCGCCCCTGGCGGAACAGCCGCGCCGAGATTTCCGCATTGCCGTGTTCGCCAGCGAGCCGGACCGCGATCGACGGGAGATCGTCGGTCGCGCTCGCCGCGCCGAGATGCGCGATGAAGCTGTCCCGATCCTCGGCTGCGACGATCGCCCCGATCGACTGGTCCGCAAGGGCCCCGTCCGTGACGCCAAGCAGATTGAGCGCCGCCGGATTGCTCTCCCGGATGCGGCGCGTCGCGGCATCGACGATCAGGATCGGCTCGGTGCCGAGATCGAACAGCATGCGATAGCGCGCCTCGGCCTGGCGCAGCTTGATATAGTCGCGTTCGAGCGACTGCTGGGTCTGGAGCAAGCGCTGCTGGAGCGCCGCCGCCGCGCGCATCTCTCGACCGATCGCGATGATGCTGCCATCGGCACCCGTTTTCATGACGAGATAGCGGATCGGCACGTCGCCGCTGGGCAGGATGTGATTGACCTGCCGCCAGCGCGTCGACTCGCCATGCTCGGCGAGCATGTCGATGATCTTCGGCTGGCTTTCCGACGTGACGACATCGTGCCACCGCTGGCCGACCCAGTCGCGCACGCCCTGCGCGTCGAGCTCGGCATTGGGAACCGCGATGTCGCGGATCACGCCAGCAGAATCGAGCACCAGCGCGACATCGCCAACCGAGGCAAGCAACGACACGGCTGCGTGGGGCGCAAGCGTACGCACCACCATTTCGGGATCGCAAAAGGCATTGGGTGCAGGATGGGGGGGACGATCGTTCATCGCCGAACCGTTCATACTCCTGAAGTCCTTCGTCCCGCGGGGTGCCTGCCCCGCGCGACCCGAAATTAGATCAGCCCGTCATCGACGCAACAGCCTCCCGTGCCACCGCATCGACCAGCTCGCCAGCGACGCGAACCGCCGCACGCGCGTCGGGTGCCGTCCCGTCGGCACCGACCGCGGCGGCGCGGCTGGCATCAAGGGCAAACACTCGTCCGCCGACCATCACGCAAATCCGCGGGTTACAAGACGCCGCACGGATAGCGCGCACGATCGAAGGCAAGGGCGCGATATGGCAGTCACACGTGATCGTCAATCCGACCAGGTCGAACCAAGTGTCGCGAACGCGCTCGAGCAACTGCGCCGTTGTCGCTTCGGCGATGCGATCGGTCATCCAGCCATTGGCGCAGAACAGCTCGTCGATGACGACGGTGCCGAAGCTGTGCTGATCGCCCTCGAGCGACGCGAACAGCGCGCGCCGTGCGAGATGCGGGATATGGCCATCGGGGGTGGTACGCCCGAAGACTTCGTGAACGACCTCCTGCAGCCGCCACAGGCCCATCGTCACATCGACGAAATCGCAGCGATCCTCTTCCCAGAACTGCCCGAGCATCCGCGCCGCGGGGGCGAGCAGATCGACCAGCAGCGTCTCGCGCGACACGCCGCGGGCCAGCAGCGCCTCGACATGCGCGAGCAGTTCGTCGGCCTCGACTTGCAGCGCGAGCGGCGCGAACGCCGCGACCTCGGTCTCGGCGATCCGATCGCTGTGCATGCCCTCGGCCGCGGCAATCGGCGCGGCGTGCGCAACGAGCAAGCGCGGGATGATCTCGCATTCGATCAAGTGATTTAGCGCGCGCGCCTTGTCAGCCGGAGGCGCGGGCTGCGGGGTATCGCGCCTTTCGAGCGTAGATCGATCGCGCAAGCGACTTAACCGCGCACGACCGCGCTGGACGAACTCTTCGAACCTGAGCACCGAAGCCACCCCGACTCTCCCGGTCTGGTTGATCACGCGACGTACGTCGGCGGCCATGTTTGGCTGGTCCGGCGACTCGCAACCTATGCCTCTCGGAAGTCCATGACAACGCACTATCGATGCGGCACCGCACCATTATGTCATAATTATTGGACGTCAATTTATATTGACACTCGGAATGGGCTGGCCCAGTCTTTCCGCACGACAAGTGGAGCGGGGAAATGCAGCAGAGCGGGCGTTCCGGCACGAAATTGAGCCCCCCGGCAGCGGTGGGGCTCTACACGCCCGAACAGCGGCTGCGGCGCGACGCGACTCGCTGGACGCTCGTCCAGGGCCTGCTTGCGCCGCTGCAATTCCTCGTCTTCCTGGTCAGCACGGTGCTGGTTCTGCGCTATCTCGCGACCGGACACGGCGCGACCGCGGCGACCGTCTCGATCGTGTTCAAGACGCTGACGCTCTACACGATCATGATCACCGGGTCGTTCTGGGAAAAGGCGGTGTTCGACCGCTGGCTGTTCGCCGACGCCTTCTTCTGGGAGGATGTCGTCAGCTTCCTCGTGCTCGGCCTGCACACCGCTTATCTGGCGATGCTGGCGTTCGGGCTCGGCAGCGAACGCGGGCGGATGCTCCTCGCGCTCGCCGCCTACGCCACCTATGTCGTCAACGCGACGCAATTCCTGCTCAAGCTGCGCGCCGCCCGGCTGCAGAGCAACGGCCACGCCGCGCGCTTGCAAGCGGTGACGGCATGACCGCGCTGACCCTGCCCGCGAGCAGCGACTGCGCACCCGCCCCGCGCGCCGTGTTGCGCGAGCGCGGCCAGCGCGAAGTGTTCTGCGGGCTGACCGGCATCATCTGGCTGCACCGCAAGGTGCAGGACGCGTTCTTCCTCGTCGTCGGCTCGCGCACCTGCGCGCATCTGCTCCAATCGGCGGCGGGCGTGATGGTGTTCGCCGAGCCGCGCTTCGGCACGGCGATCATCGAGGAGCGCGACCTCGCCGGGATGGTCGATTGCAATGCCGAGCTCGACCGCGTCGTCGACCGGCTGCTTGCGCGCCGCCCCGATATCAAGCTGCTGTTCCTGGTCGGCTCGTGCCCGTCCGAAGTGATCAAGCTCGACCTGTCGCGCGCGGCGCAGCGGCTGTCGCTCAAGCATTCGGGCGCGACGCGCGTGCTCAATTATTCGGGTAGCGGGATCGAGACGACCTTCACCGAAGGCGAGGATGCGTGCCTTGCCGCGCTGGTGCCCGAGCTTGCCGCGACGCCACCTGGTGCGGCGCCCGAGCTGATGATCGTCGGCGCGCTCCCCGACGTGGTCGAGGACCAGTTCCTGCGGCTGTTCGCGCAATTGGGGATCCCGCGCGTCCACAGCTTCCCCGCGCGGCGCGCCGGCGCGATGCCGCCGGTCGGGCCCAACACGCGCTTCCTGCTCGCGCAGCCCTTCCTCGGCGAAACCGCGCGCGCGCTCGAAGATCGCGGCGCGGTGCGGCTCGATGCGCTGTTCCCGTTCGGCGCCGAGGGCACGACCGCCTGGCTCCACGCCGCCGCGGTCGCGTTCGGGATCGACGAGATGCACTTCCGCGCGGTGATCGCCCCGGGCCGCGAACGTGCCAAGCGTGCGATCGCCCATGCGCGCGACCGGCTTGGCGGCAAGAGCATCTTCTTTCTCCCCGATTCGCAGCTCGAACTGCCGCTGGCGCGCTTTCTCGCGCAAGAGCTCGGCATGGTGCCGCTCGAAGTCGGCACGCCCTATCTCCACCGCGCGCATATGGCGCGCGAGCTCGCGCTGCTGCCCGCCGAGACGGTGATCAGCGAAGGGCAGGACGTCGACCGCCAGCTCGACCGCGTCCGTGCGGCGCGGCCCGACTTGACGGTATGCGGACTCGGGCTCGCCAACCCGCTCGAGGCCGAAGGGCTGACGACGAAATGGGCGATCGAACTCGTCTTCTCGCCGATCCACGGCTTCGACCAGGCGGGCGATCTCGCCGACCTCTTCGCGCGTCCGCTGCGGCGGCGCGACGTGTTGAAGGTATGACGTCGGTGTCCGCGTCCGCTCTGCTCGACCGGGGGCTGCGATGCAGCTGACCGTCTGGACCTATGAAGGCCCGCCGCATGTCGGCGCGATGCGGATCGCGACCGCGATGGAGGGCGTCCACTACGTGCTCCACGCGCCGCAGGGCGACACCTATGCCGACCTGCTGTTCACGATGATCGAACGCCGCGGCAAGCGCCCGCCGGTCACCTACACGACCTTCCAGGCGCGCGATCTCGGCAAGGATACCGCGGCGCTGTTCCAGACCGCGGTGCGCGAGGCGATCGATCGCTTCGCGCCGCAGGCACTGCTCGTCGGCGCCTCGTGCACCGCCGAACTGATCCAGGACGATCCGGCCGGGCTTGCATCGGCGCTGCGGCTGCCGATCCCGGTGATCGCGCTCGAACTGCCGAGCTATCAGCGCAAGGAGAATTGGGGCGCGGCCGAAACCTTCTACCAGCTGGTCCGCGCTTTGTGTCCGTCGGCAAAGGCCGAGGCCGAGCCGCGCAAGGATGGCCCACACACGCCGAGCGCCAACATCCTCGGCCCGACCGCGCTCGGCTTTCGCCACCGCGACGACGTCGTCGAGATCACCCGGCTCCTCGGGACGCTCGGCATTGCCGTCAACGTCGTCGCCCCGCTCGGCGCGACGCCCGCCGACCTCGCCCGGATCCCTGACGCCGATTTCAACATCAGCCTGTATCCCGAGATCGCCGACACCGCGTGCCGCTGGCTCGAGCGCACGCATGGTCAGAAGACCGTCCGCACCGTGCCGATCGGCTACGGCGCAACGCGCGATTTCATCGCCGAGGTCGCCGCGCTTGCCGGCGTAGATCCGACCGCCGCACTCGATACGTCGCGGCTGCCATGGTGGAGCCGCTCGGTCGATTCGACCTATCTCACGGGCAAGCGCGTCTTCATCTTCGGCGATGCAACGCACGCCGTTGCCGCCGCCCGCGTTGCCCGCGACGAGTTCGGCTTCGAAGTGGTCGGGCTCGGCTGCTACAATCGCGAATTCGCGCGCGAGATTCGCGCCGCCGCCGAGCGGTACGGGCTCGAGCCGCTGATCACCGACGACTATCTCGAAGTCGAGGACGCGATCGCCAAGCTCCAGCCCGAGCTCGTGCTCGGCACGCAGATGGAGCGCCACATCGCCAAGCGGCTGCGCATCCCGTGCGCGGTGATCTCGGCGCCGGTCCACGTCCAGGATTTCCCCGCGCGCTACTCGCCGCAAATGGGGTTCGAGGGTGCGAACGTGCTGTTCGACACATGGGTCCACCCGCTGGTGATGGGGCTCGAGGAACATCTGCTGACGATGTTTCGCGACGATTTCGAGTTTTCGGACCACGCGGGGGCGAGTCATCTGGGGCATGGCGCCGCTCCAATCCTCCCCCGCGAACCGCAGGAGGCGGCCCCTCAGCCGTCAGCGAACGGTGGCGGGGAAGCAACGGCAGGTGTCGCGCCCGCCCCCCTCCACCCCTCGGCTGAACGCGCCGAGCTGTCCCCCGCCCCCGCCCCCGCCCACACCCCCGCCGAAGCGGAGAAGGATCGGGAGGGCTGGTCCGCCGAGGCCGAGCGCGAGCTGCTGAAAATTCCGTTCTTCGTCCGCGGCAAGGCGCGCCGCAACACCGAGCGCTATGCCACCGAGCACGGCATCGCCGCGATCACGCTCGACACGCTCTATGACGCAAAGGCGCATTATGCCCGCTAGCGCACCCAGCCCCGCCGGCTCTGGATCGACCGCGGTCCACGTCGTCATCGTCACGCTCGACAATCATCTGGCGGGCGCGGTCCAGCGCGCGCAGGCGCGGCTCGCGCGCGAAAATCCCGGGATCACGATCGGCTTCCACGCCGCCGCCGATTGGGAGGAAAAGCCCGAAACGCTCGCCGCCGCCCGCGCCGACATCGCGCGCGGCGATATCGTGCTGGCGACGATGCTCTTCCTCGAGGATCATATCCGCGCGGTTCTGCCTCAGCTCGAGGCGCGCCGCGAGGACTGCGACGCGATGGTCGGGCTGATGTCCGGCGGCGATGTCGTCAAGCTCACGCGGATGGGCGACTATCGCATGGACCGCCCGAGCGGCGGAATGCTCGCCTTGCTCAAGAAATTGCGCGGATCCCCCAAGCCTGCGGCAAGCGGCGGCGCCAAGCAGATGGCGATGCTGCGGCGCCTGCCCAAGATCCTGCGCTTCGTCCCTGGCACCGCGCAGGACGTCCGCGCCTATTTCCTGACGATGCAATATTGGCTCGCGGCGTCGGACGACAATGTCGTCGAGATGATCCGTGCGCTGGTCGACCGCTATGCAGACGGTCCGCGCCGCGCGCTGCGGGGGACGATCAAGGCGCAGGCGCCGCGCGAGTATCCCGAAGTCGGCGTCTATCACCCCGTGCTGCCAGGCCGCATCGCCACCACCGCGACCGAGCTGCCGCGTCGGCGCGATGCGCGCGGCACCGTCGGGCTGCTGATGCTGCGCTCGTACATCCTCGCCAAAGATGCCGGCCATTATGACGGCGTGATCGCCGCGCTCGAAGCGCGCGGGCTCGACGTGATCCCGGCGTTTGCCGGTGGGCTCGACGGGCGTCCGGCGATCGAGGCGCTGTTCCAGCACGACGGTGTCGCGACGGTCGATGCGGTGATCAACCTCACCGGGTTCAGCCTGGTCGGCGGTCCTGCCTATAACGACGCCGCGGCGGCCGAAGCGGTGCTCGCCAAGCTCGACGTCCCCTACATCGCCGCGCATCCGGTCGAGTTCCAGTCGCTCCAGGCCTGGGCGGCGAATGCGCAAGGGCTGCTCCCGCTCGAATCGACGATGATGATCGCGATCCCCGAGCTCGACGGCGGCACCGTTCCGATGCTGTTCGGCGGCAAGTCCGACGGCACCGCCTGCACCGGCTGCGCACGCCACTGCAGCTTCCCCGACGCCACGACACCGCGCGCGATGCAGCCCTGCAGCGAGCGCGCCGATATGCTCGCTGCACGCGTGCTGAAGCTGATCGCACTGCGCCGCGCCGAGAATGCCGAGAAGCGTGTCGCAATCGTGCTGTTCAACTTCCCGCCCAACGCCGGTGCCGCGGGCACCGCGCAATTCCTCAGCGTCTTCGCCTCGCTCCACGCGACGCTCGCGCGGCTCGGGCGCGAAGGCTATCAGGTCGAGATTCCCGCAACCGTCGATGCGCTCCGCGAGGCGATCCTCGGCGGCAACGCCGCGCGCTTCGGGACCGAGGCCAATGTCCACGCCAAGGTCGGCGCCGACGCGATCGTCGCACGCGAGACCTGGCTTGCCGAGATCGAGGCGTCATGGGGCCCTGCGCCGGGCAAATTGCAGTCCGACGGCACTTCGGTGCAGATCCTCGGCCGGCAATTCGGCAATGTGTTCGTCGGGCTCCAACCCGCTTTGGGCTATGAGGGCGATCCGATGCGGTTGCTGTTCGCGGGCCGCTTTGCCCCGACGCATGCCTTCGCCGCTTTCTACCGCTGGCTGCGCGAGGATTTCGCGGCGCACGCGGTGCTGCACTTCGGCACGCATGGCAGCCTCGAATTCATGCCCGGCAAGCAGACCGGGTTGAGCGCGGCCTGCTGGCCCGACCGGCTGATCGGCGACTTGCCCAACATCTATCTCTACGCCGCCAACAATCCCTCGGAAGGCGTGCTCGCCAAACGCCGCTCGGGCGCGACGCTGGTATCGTATCTCACGCCCGCGCTGACCAATGCCGGCGTCTACAAGGGCCTCGCCGCGCTGAAGGCGTCGGTCGAGCGCTGGCGTGTCGCCGCACCGGGCAGCGACGAAGCGCGCGACCTGGCGGAGCTGATCCGCGACCAGGCGAACGACCTCGACCTCGCGCGTGCTCCGGCCGATGCCGGGGCTGCGCCGGCGCAGGACGACGCATGGATCGCCGACCTCGCCGCGCGCCTCTACGAGATCGAGCGCGAGCTGATCCCGCAAGGCCTCCACGTCGCCGGCGAAGCGGCGAGCCGCGAGGAGCGGATCGCGATGATCGCCGCCACGCTCCAGGCGCGCGGCGAAACGCTCCCGCCCGAGACGATCGTCGCTTTGGTCGATGGCACGCGCGCCGCCGACACGCCGTTGCTCAAGGACATGGCCGCGCTCGACGCCGCGCTGTCGGCCAATGGCGAGATCGACGGTATCGTCACTGCGCTTGCCGGGCGCTACATCCACCCGGTCACCGGCGGCGATCTGCTGCGCAATCCCGAGATCCTGCCGACCGGGCGCAACATCCACGGCTTCGACCCGTTCCGCATCCCCTCGGCCTTCGCGGTCAAGGACGGCGCAGCACAGGCGCAGCGGCTGATCGAGCGCAGCCTCGCCGATTCGGGGCATCTGCCCGAGACGGTCGCGATGGTGCTGTGGGGTACCGACAATCTCAAGAGCGAGGGCGCGCAGATCGCGCAGGCGCTCGCGCTGCTCGGCGCGCGCCCGCGCTTCGACAGCTATAACCGGCTGGCGGGCGCCGAACTGGTCCCGCTGGAAGAGCTCGGTCGCCCGCGGATCGACGTCGTCGTCACGCTGTCGGGGGTGTTCCGCGACCTGTTGCCGCTCCAGACGCGGATGCTCGCGCAAGCCGCGTTGCTCGCGGCCGAGGCCGACGAGCCCGACGCGCAGAATTTCGTCCGCCGCCATGCCCGCGCACATGCCGCGGCGCAGGGCTGCGACCTCGAAACCGCGGCGCTGCGGGTCTTCTCGAATGCCGAGGGCGCATATGGCGCCAACGTCAATCTGATGATCGACACCGGCGCGTGGACCGATCCCGACGAGCTCGCCGACAGTTTCGAGCGGCAAAAGGGCTATGCCTACGGGGTCAAGGGCGCGCCGGTACGCCAGCCCGAATTGCTCAAGGCCGCACTCCAGACGGTCGATTGCGCCTATCAGAACCTCGAAAGCGTCGAGCTCGGCATCACCAGCATCGACCAATATGTCGATACGCTCGGCGGGATCAGCCGCGCGGTGACGCGCGCCAAGGGCGGCCAGACTGCGCCGGTCTATATCGGCGACCAGACGCAAGGCACCGGCAAGGTGCGATCGTTGCAGGAGCAAGTCGCGCTCGAAACGCGGACGCGCGTGCTCAACCCGGTCTGGACCGAGGGGCTGCTGCGCCACGGCTATGAAGGCGTCCGCCAGATCGAGGGCAGCGTCACGACGACGATGGGCTGGTCGGCAACGACCGGCGAGGTCGATCCCTGGGTCTATCAGCGCATCAGCGAAACCTATGTGCTCGACGCCGAAATGCGCGAGCGGATCGCGGCGCTCAATCCCAAGGCTTCGGCGCGTGTCGCCAACCGGCTGATCGAAGCCTCCGAACGCAAATACTGGACTCCCGACGCGGCGACGCTCGCCGCACTCCATGCCGCCAGCGATGAACTCGAGGATCGTCTCGAAGGCATCGTTGCGGTGGCGGCATAAAGGAATTTCGCATGGCTCTGCTCGACCCACCCATCCGCGGCCTCGACGGCGAAGGTTCACTCCAGGTCGGGCTCGACCCCAATGACCGGATCGGCAACGCCAAGGTGTTCGCGGTGTACGGCAAGGGCGGGATCGGCAAGTCGACCACGTCGTCGAACCTCTCCGCCGCCTTCTCGCTGCTCGGCAAACGCGTGCTGCAGATCGGCTGCGACCCCAAGCACGACAGCACCTTCACGCTCACCAAGAAACTGATGCCGACGGTGATCGACGTGCTCGAGACGGTCGAATTCCACGCCGAGGAATTGCGGCCCGAGGATTATATGTTCGAGGGCTATAACGGCGTGATGTGCGTCGAGGCGGGCGGCCCGCCGGCCGGCACCGGGTGCGGCGGCTATGTCGTCGGGCAGACGGTCAAGCTGCTCAAGCAGCACCATCTGCTCGAGGAAACCGACGTCGTGATCTTCGACGTGCTCGGCGACGTGGTGTGCGGCGGGTTCGCCGCCCCGCTGCAACATGCCGAGCGCGCGGTGGTGGTCGCGGCGAACGATTTCGACAGCATTTTCGCGATGAATCGCATCGTCGCGGCGATCAAGGCCAAGGCCAAAAATTACGACGTGCGGATGGCGGGGGTGATCGCCAACCGCTCGGCCGCGACCGACGAGATCGACCGGTTCAATGCCGCCACGGGGTTGAAGCGGCTCGCGCATTTCCCCGATCTCGACGCGATCCGCCGCTCGCGCCTCAAGAAATGCACCCTGTTCGAGATGGACTCGACCCCTGAGGTCGACGCCGCCTGCCTCGAATACAAACGCCTCGCCGCACAGATGTGGGCCGGCTGCGAGCCGCTCGATGCGCAACCGATGAAGGATCGCGAGATCTTCGAATTTCTGGGGTTCGAATGATGCGCTCCTCCGCCTGCTCCCTCACCGTCATCCCCGCGCAGGCGGGGATCCATACGGGCGAACGTCTCCTGTCGCTTGCGGGGGTTGCTGCAATGGATTCCCGCCTTCGCGGGAATGACAGCGGTGTGAGGCACGCGCGATGAGCACGGCGAGCTACACCCACTTCCGCGGCAATCTCGAAACCTATTTCGATCGCACCGCGGCCAAGGCGTGGGAGCAGCTCACGTCGGACGCCCCGGTCAGCGGAATTCGCGCGACGGTGCGCGCCGGGCGCACCACGATGCGCGATACGCTGCTGTCGTGGCTCCCCGCCGACATGACGGGCCTTCGCCTGCTCGATGCCGGCTGCGGCACCGGCGCGCTCGCGGTGGCGGCGGCTGAGCGCGGTGCGCAAGTGGTGGCGATCGACGTCGCGGGCAGCCTCGTCCAGATCGCACGCGACCGCGCACCGGCGCATCTGGCGATCGACTGGCGCGTCGGCGATCTGCTCGATCCCGCGCTCGGGCATTTCGACCATGTCGTCGCGATGGACTCGCTGATCCACTACCGCGCGTTCGATATCGTCGCGGTGCTGCAACAGCTCGCCGAACGCACGCACGGCTCGATCGTCTTCACCTTCGCGCCGCAAACGCCGCTGTTGATGGCGATGCTCGGCATGGGACGGCTGTTCCCGCGCAGCGACCGCTCGCCCGCGATCCTGCCGGTGCGCGATCGCTTGCTCCGCACGCTCATCACCAACGCGGTCCCGACCAGCCGGATCGGGCGCGACCGGCGCATCTCGGCGAGCTTCTATACCAGCCATGCGCTCGAGCTGGTGACGGCGTGAGCGACCTCTCCGCCTTGAAAGCCTCGCTCGCACCGCGCGCAGTGGCGGAGCCCGGACGACTCGCGACGGTGCGGAGCGGCGCCTTCTGGGGACGGCTCGGCACGCGCTTCCTGCCCTTTGCCGATGCCGCCACCACCGAACTCCCGCTCGGACGGCTGCTGCGGCTGTCGCTGTTCCAGGTCTCGGTCGGGATGGCGGCGGTGTTGCTCACCGGCACGCTCAACCGCGTGATGATCGTCGAGCTCGGCATGGCGTCATGGGCGGTCGCGGCGATGGTGTCGCTGCCCTTGCTGTTCGCACCGCTTCGCGCGCTGATCGGCTTCAAATCGGACCGGCACCAGTCGATCCTCGGCTGGAAGCGCGTTCCCTATATCTGGTTCGGCACGCTGCTCCAGTTCGGCGGCTTCGCTTTGCTCCCGTTCGCGCTGCTGGTGATGACGGGGCTCGGGCACGGCCCGACGATCGTCGGACAGATCGGCGCCGGGATCGCTTTCCTGATGGTCGGCGCGGGGATGCACACGACGCAGACCGCCGGCCTCGCGCTCGCGACCGATCTTGCGCCAGCCGAAAGCCGGCCGCGCGTCGTCGCCTTGCTCTATGTCATGCTGCTGCTCGGAATGATGGTCAGCGCGATCGTCATCGGCCGGCTGCTCGACCATTTCACCCCGACGCATCTGGTCCAGATCGTCCAGGGCGCAGCGGTGCTGACCGTCGTGCTCAACATCACCGCCTTGTGGAAGCAGGAAGCGCGGCGTCGTGGCGGCACCGCACCCGAGGAAAACTCCGCCCCCTTCCGCGAGATCTGGGCGCTGTTCATCGCGCGCCCGCGCACGCTGCGGCTGCTGGTCGCAACCGGGCTGGGATCGGCCGCCTTCTCGATGCAGGACGTGTTGCTCGAACCTTACGGCGGGCAGATCCTCGGCCTGTCGGTCGGCGCGACGACGTCGCTCACCGCTTTGTGGGCGGTCGGCATGCTCAGCGGCTTCGCGCTCGCCGCGCGCAGCCTGGCGGATGGTGGCGAACCGCACCGCCTCGCGGGCTTCGGCGGCGTCGCGGGGATCGCGGCGTTCCTTTGCGTGATCTTTGCAGCGCCGCTGCACGCGAGCGCTTTGCTGGCGATCGGCGCGACGATCATCGGCTTTGGCGGTGGCCTCTTCTCGGTCGGCACGCTGACTGCGGCGATGGCGATCTCCGACAGCGCAGAGCTCGACGGTCGCAACGGCCTTGCGCTCGGTGCGTGGGGTGCGGTGCAGGCGACCTGCGCGGGTGCGGCGATCGCCATCGGCGCGATCGTCCGCGACGTGACCAGCGCCGCTGCGACCGCGCGCGACCTCGGCCCGACGCTCGCCGATCCGGCGACCGGCTACGGCGTCGTCTACGGCGTCGAGATCATCCTGCTGCTCGCCACGCTCGTCGTGCTCGGGCCGCTCGTCCGCCCGGTCGCACCCTCGCAGACCATTCGCTTCGGCCTGGCCGAATTTCCGGCTTGAACCCAGGGGAGACCGCCCATGCACCCGACCCTCACCCCCGGCATCGATGTGGCGATGCTCGTCTTCTACGCCTTCGTGCTGTTCTTCGTCTGCCTGGTCTTCTACTTGCGCCGCGAGGATCGCCGCGAGGGCTATCCGCTCGAGCATGAGCTGACCGGGCGGGTCGAATCCGAAGGCGGCCCCTTCCACACCGCGATCGCCAAGACCTTCAAGCTCTCGTTCGGCCGTGGCACCGTCACCACGCCGACCAAGGGCCGCGAACCCTTCCAGATCGCCGCACGCCAGACCGACCGCTTCACCGGCGCGCCCTATGCGCCGACCGGCAACCCGCTGGTCGACGGCATCGGGCCCGCCGCCTACGCCAACCGCGCCAAGCACCCCGACATCGACATGGAGGGACATCCACGCATCGTCCCGCTCGGCGCCGCGCTCGACATCACGATCGAACGGCGCGATCCCGATCCGCGCGGCATGCCGATCTTCGGCTGTGACGGACGCCAGGCCGGCATCGTCACCGAACTGTGGATTGACCGTGCCGACCGGCTGGTCCGCTATCTCGCTGTCGACGGCGCCGCCGGAACCGGCGCGATCCTCGTGCCGATGATGATGGTGACGATCGACCGCCGCCGCGGCCATGTCGCCTGCGACGCGATCACCGCAGCGCAATTCGCCGACGCGCCGCGCATCGCGACCGACACGATCACCCTGTACGAGGAGGATCGCGTGCTCGGCTATTTCGGCGGCGGTTATCTCTATGCCACCCCCGCCCGTCAGGAGCCCTTCCTGTGACCGAACATGATTACGAGCCGATCCCGGGGCTGCCCGGGCTCCTCCCGCCAGGCGAGCGGATCGTGTGGCAGGGCGCGCCCGACTGGCGGGTGCTCGCGCGCCGCGCCTATCATACGCGCGCGGTGACGGCCTATTTCGGCGTGCTCGGGGTGTGGGCGGTGGTCGCCGCGGTCGCGCGCGGCATTCACGGTCCCGCCGACCTTTCGGGCGTCGCGCTGACCGCGATGTTCGGGATCATCGCGGTCGGCCTGTTGCGCGCGCTCGCTTGGGGCGCGGCGCGCACCACGCTCTATACGCTGACCAACCGGCGCGTCGTGCTCCGCATCGGCGTCGCGTTTCCAAAATGCATCAACCTGCCACTGGCGATGATCGGCACCGTCGGACTTGCCGTTCAGGGCGATCGATCGGGCGACATCCCGCTCACGCTGGTCGGCGAGCGTCGGCTCGGGTATCTCGCGCTGTGGCCGCACGCGCGGCCGTGGCATGTCGCCGCGGCGCAACCCATGCTGCGCGCGCTGCCCGACGCGGCGCAGGTCGCGTCACTGATCGCGCGCGCGTGCCTCGAGGTGCAGCCGGGCGGCCAGGTCGCAGTGCCGGTAACTTCAGCAGCGCAAGGTCACGGCTTGCGCCAGGCGGTGGCGGCATGAGCCACGCCCATCACGCCGAGCAGCTCCCGCGCGGCGCGCTCATCCTTGCCGGGTCGCTGGTCGGCTTCGCCTTCCTGCTGACCGCGACCGTCCGCATCGCGCATATCCCGCCCGCCGGCTCGCCTGCCGCGCTGCGCGAAACGACGCATGTCGCAGCGCTGCAAACGCGCACGCTGCGCTTCCTCGATGCGGCCGATCGCGGCGTGCGGATCGAGGATGTCGGCACCGGCCAGACCGCGGGGACGATCGTCCCGGGCCAGGAAACAGGCTTCATCCGCGGCGTGATGCGCGGGCTCGCGCGCGAGCGGCGGATGCACGGGATCGGCAGCGAGGCGCCCTTCACGCTGACGCAGTGGCGCGACGGCGAGCTGACGCTGACCGACAGCGCGACCGGGCGCTCGATCGAGCTCAACGCCTTCGGCACCACCAACCGCGCTGCCTTTGCCGCGTTGCTGCGCGCGCCGGAGCTCCCCCGATGAGCCCGTTCCGCCGCATCTGCTTCGACACGCCATGCCGGATCGAGGTCGAGCATAGCGACGAGTTCCTCTGCGCGCATGTCGAGCTGGCCGGCGGTGTCGCGATCAATCCGGGCGACCGTGTCCGCGTCCATGGAGATCCGATCCACGTCGCCTTTGGCAGCGCGCGCGTGTTCGAGCGGATCGCGACGGTCGAACGCGCCGGGCCGATCGAGCGACTGTGGACCAAGCTCTGCGGCCATTTCGAGATGAACGAACTGTACGAAGTCAGCTTTTCGGATCGGAAACTGTCATGAACGCTATCACGCCGATCACCCCCCACGGCGCCGACACGCTCGCGATCGCGCGCGAGGATACCGTGCTGTCCCCCCGCTTCTACACCACCGATTTCGCCGCGATGGACCGGATCGACGTCTCGCCGGTGCGCGCCGAATGGGACGCACTGATCGCCGAGATGGTCGCCGACCCCAACCGCCGCCATTTTCGCCGCACCAATGCCTTTGACGGCGTGATCGAAAGCTTGCCCGATGGCTTGCGCGAGGAATTCATCGATTTCCTGGTGAGCTCGCTCACCGCCGAATTCTCGGGCTGCATCCTCTACGCCGAGATCCAGAAGCGCGCGCAGAATCCCGACATCAAGGCGCTGTTTCGGTTGATGAGCCGCGACGAAAGCCGCCATGCGGGCTTCATCAACGATACGCTCAAGGACGCCGGGATCGGGGTCAACCTCAGCTTCCTGACCAAGACCAAGAAATACACCTATTTCCGCCCGAAATTCATCTTTTACGCGACCTATCTGTCGGAGAAGATCGGCTATGCGCGCTACATCACGATCTTCCGGCACTTGGCGCAGCATCCGCAGTGGCGCTTCCATCCGATCTTCAACTGGTTCGAGGAATGGTGCAACGACGAGTTCCGCCACGGCGAGGCGTTCGCGATCCTGATGCGGACCGATCCCAAATTGCTGCGCGGGCACAATGTGCTGTGGATCCGCTTCTTCCTCGTCGCGGTGTACGCGACAATGTATGTCCGCGACCACAACCGGCCGGCGTTCCACAAAGCGCTCGGGATCGATCCCGACGTCTATGACCACCGCGTCTTCACGGTCTGCTCGCAAATCACGCGGCAGGTCTTCCCGCTCGTGCTCGACACCGACTCGCCGCGCTTCCGCGCCGGGCTCGTGCGGATGCGGCGGATCGCCGCGGGGATCGATGCCGCCAAGGCGCAGGGCGGCGTGATCGGCGCGATCAAGCGGGTCGGGCTGATCGGCGCGGCAGCGGCCACTTTCGCGCATCTGTATCTGACGCCCGTCCAGCGCAACGCGATCCCCGCCTCGGCCCGGCTGGTTCCGGCCTGGTGACGATCCCGCCGCTCCTGTTCGCGCTCGTGATGTGGTTCATCGGGACCGCGGCGGTGGTGTGGCTCGACAGCCGCCCGCGCGCGACCTTCCGCACGAGCTTCCGCGTGGCAGGCGTCGCGGCAGTGGCGGCGACCGCGGCGGTGTGGTGGTCGGCCGACGATGCGAGCTGGGGCGGCGCCTATCTCGGCTTCGCAGGCGCGATCGTGATCTGGGGCTGGCATGAAATGGGCTTCCTGATGGGGTTCGTCGCTGGCCCCAATCGCGCGCCCTGCCCGCCCGCGGCGACTGGCTGGACGCGATTGAAGCTCGCCACCGCGACGGTGATCCATCACGAAATCGCGATCGCGGCGACCGCGCTGCTGCTGTTCGCGCTGACCTGGCGCCAGCCCAACCAGAGCGCGCCGCTGACCTTCCTCTTGCTGTTCGGCTTGCGGCTTAGCGCCAAGTTCAACCTGTATCTCGGCGTGCCCAATCTCAGCGACGAAGTCTTCCCGGCGCATCTCGCCTATCTCAAGAGCTATTTCCGCACCCGCGCGGGCAATGCGCTGCTGCCGGTGTCGGTGATCGGCTCGGGCGCGCTCGCCGGGTGGGCGTGGAGCGTCGCCGAAGCCGCGCCAGCGCAAAGCGGCGCGGCCGTCACCGCGACCTTGCTCGCAGGGCTCGCGGCATTGGGGCTCGTCGAGCATCTTTTTCTTGTGTTGCCGCTGCGCGATGCCAAACTGTGGCAGTGGGCGTCGGCAAAGACCCAAGCGGCAAAAGCCGCGATAAGAGAGTAGGAGGGGTACGCCATGGATTATGAGGCATTCTTTCAGGTCGAGCTCGACGCGCTGAAGGAGGACGGGCGCTACCGCATCTTCGCCGAGCTCGAGCGCAAGGCCGGCAGCTTCCCACGCGCGAATCATTATGCCGAGGACGGCATCGGCGATGTCACCGTATGGTGCTCGAACGACTATCTCGGCATGGGCCAACACCGCAAAGTGCTCGACGCGATGCACGCCACGCTCGATGCGTGTGGCGCGGGCGCCGGCGGCACGCGCAACATTTCGGGCACGACGCACGCGCATGTCGTGCTCGAGGCCGAACTCGCCGATTTGCACGGCAAGGAAGCGGCGTTGCTGTTCACCTCGGGCTATGTCTCGAACTGGGCGGCGCTCGGCACGCTCGCCGCGCGGATGCCGAATTGCGTCGTGCTGTCGGACGAACTCAACCACGCCTCGATGATCGAGGGAATCCGCCACAGCCGCGCCGAGTGCATCCGCTTCAAGCATAGCGACCCCGAAGATCTCGATCGCAAGCTGTCGCAGATCGACCCGTCGCGGCCCAAGCTCGTCGCGTTCGAAAGCGTCTATTCGATGGACGGCGACATCGCACCGATCGCCGAGATCCTCGACGTCTGTGAAAAACATGGCGCGATGTCGTATCTCGACGAAGTCCACGGCGTCGGGCTGTACGGCCCGCGCGGCGGCGGCGTCGCCGAGGAGCGCGGGCTGATGGACCGCATCACCGTGATCGAAGGCACGCTCGGCAAGGCGTTCGGCGTGATGGGGGGCTATATCGCCGCCTCGGCCGCGCTTTGCGATTACGTCCGCAGCTTTGCGAGCGGCTTCATCTTCACCACCGCGCTGCCGCCCGCCCTCGCCGCTGGCGCGACCGCGAGCATCCGGCATCTCAAGGCCAGCGGGTGGGAGCGCGCGCAGCACCAGGCGCGCGTCGCGCAAGTCCGCCGGCGGCTCGACGCGATCGGCATCCCGACGATCGACAATCCCAGCCACATCATCCCGGTGATGGTCGGCGACGCCAAGAAGTGCAAGATGATCAGCGACTGGCTGCTCGAGCAGCACGGCATCTACGTCCAGCCGATCAACTATCCGACGGTCCCGGTCGGCACCGAGCGGCTGCGCCTCACGCCGTCGCCGGTCCATTCGGACGGCGATGTCGACAAACTGGTCAACGCGCTGTCGGAGATCTGGTCGCAATGCGCGCTCGCGCGCCGCGCGATGGCGGCGTGAGGGCGGCGGCGTGAGCGGGGCCGCGCCAGCGGGGCGGCGCTAGGGGGCGAAATACACGCCGAGTCTTTCGCAACGCCCTTCTCCGTCACCCCGGCCTTGTGCCGGGGTCCACGGCTGAGCGCGACACGGCTCCCGATGCGATTGCAGCACGGTAGACCCCGGGACGAGCCCGGGGTGACGAGTCTCGGCGAAGCACCCGTTTTGGTCTATTGAAGCGACATGCCGATCTCGGCGAAAAACCTCGGACAGTCCGGCGCCCGCGTCTACTCTTCCAGCCGCCTGCGCACCCGCCGCGCGAACAGCCACGCCGCGCCGAACACGAGCGGCACCGCGCCGACCATCACCCATTCCTTCCAGGCATGCGCCGGCGCAGCGAGATAGCCGATCAGCGCCACGGCATAGTAACTGATCGCCACCACAGAGAGCCCCTCGACCGTCTGCTGCAGCCGCAATTGCAGCTGCGTGCGCGTGTCCATCGATTCGAGCAAATCGCGATTCTGCTTGGCGAGCGCGATGTCGATCCGCGTGCGGAGCAGCTCGCTGGTCCAGGCGGCGCGTTGCGACAGATCGTCGAGCCGCGCCGAGAAGCTGTCGCACGTCCGCACCGCCGGCGTCAGCCGCCGCTCGGTAAAGTCGGCGAGCGTCTGATAGCCCGCGATCCGCCCGATCCCGAGCGTCTCGAGCCGATCGAGACTGAGTTGCGCATAAGCGCGCGTCGCGCTCATCCGATAGCGCGTCTCGGCGAGCAGCCGCGCGAGCTCGGCCGACAGATAGGTCAGCTCGTCGAGCAGATTGTCGTCCTGTGTCCGCCGCTCGGATACTGCGTGCGTCAGGTCGGCGAGTCGCGCCTCGAGCCGCGAGACGTCGGGGGTGAGCCGCTGTGCAAGCGGCAGGCCGAGCAGCGCCATGTTGCGATAATTGCCGAGCTCCTGCAGCCGCAGCACGAGCTGCGAGGGCTCGTCACGCTCAAGGCCATGGTCGATCAGCAGCAGGCGTCCGAACCCGTCGGTGTTGAGCCGGAAGTCCGACAGCATCGTCGCCTTGCCCCCGGCAATCTGGCAGCGGATCAGCGCATCGGGCGCGAACAGCCGGTCGAGCTGCGCTTCGGCGGGCGGATCGGTGCCGGGCGGATAGACCGCGATCTGCGTCGCGCGGATCACCGCGCCGGGCATATCGGCGGCGATATCGGGCGCCAGCGGATCGAACAGGTCGGTCGCGAACGGCTCGTCGAACGCCCCTTCGCTGAGGAAGGTATAGCTGGCGAACTCGGTATGCCGTTCGAGCACGAGCTTGGTGGTGCCGAAGTCGACCACCGCATAGCGCGTATCGGGAGCAACGCGTGTCCCGATGTGCCGCGTGATCCGCTCGAAATGCGCCGCCGCACCGCTCGCGCCCTCTTCGCCGAGCACGGTCACGATCTGCATCAACCGGCACGGCGCGGCGAACCGCGGCAGCCGGCGGACGTGCATTTCCTCGGCGAGCTCGGCGCGCAGCGGATGGTTGTGGAAGCTCAGGCCGTCCATGCAGACTGCTCCCGACCGGACACACGCCCGCAGCCAGGCGGCTGCGGCGCGCGATCCATCATTGCCGCCGCGTCATAGCCTGCGGGTCGGCCAGCACCGCGGGCACCGCCTTCCCGGCGGCACCACCCTCGGGTGCAGCGGTTGGCATTGGCGGCGCCTTGAGCGTCGGGTTCGCCGCGAGCATCGAAATCCCGCCGAGCGGCTTCGACTGGCCCTGGTGACACGTCTGGCAATTCGCCTTGTACGGGTCGCCATGCGGTCCCTTGCGATAGGCCGGGAACACGCTTGCCAGCGAGTCGATATATTGGCCGTTGATATCGCGCACCATGCGGATCCCGTAATAGGCGGTGACGCGCTGCGGCCGGCTGATCGTCCACGATCGGAACGACTGCGTATTGTGGCAATAGGTGCAGTTGACGCCGAGCGCGGTGCTCATGTGCATCATCAACCCATAACTCTTTTCGGCTTCCTTGATCGACACGACATGATCGGGCGAGGGATATTGGCTGCTCGCCGCGACGCGGATCTGCGCCTTGCCGTTGAGATAGGTGGCAAACGGATCGTAGGGCAGCGAGGCATAGCCGACGCTTACGTTGGGCGTGTTCTGGCCATGCTTGTTGCGGACGATCGAATTGGGATCGGCGACGCCCTCGGCGATCGCCCATTTATACGCCGGCACCGCATTGCCGCGATGGCAGGTGTAGCACGTTACGCCCGTCGCCTTGACATGGCTCGACCATTTGCCGTTGATTTGCCGCGTCATCTGCAACATCCGCCGCGCGACGACCTTGGTGTATTTCTCGTCCGACGCCATGTTGTTGGGGTTGTGGCAATAATTGCAGCCCTGTTCGGGCGGCGCGACCCATTGGTTGATCGACGCCATCAGATGGTTGAAGCGTTCGGTCGAAACGTCGCCGAGCACCTTGACGTTCTGATAGGTTTCGCGCGCGCGCGGCCCGCTATCGTCGGGGAGCGCGTAAGGCGGCGCGGGGATCGCCGACGCCTTCACCATATGGCGGACGTCGATGATCTGGTCGCCGCCGGTGCCGCGATACCCGGTCTGCTGCGTGATCTTCGGTCCGACCTCGCACCCGCCGAGCAGCATTGCGCTCGCCAGCCCCGCGACACCAAGGATCTTGCTGACGCCGCTCATTGCGATGCTCCCGGAAGCGTAGCAGGATCGATCACGCCCGTGCCCGGATAATTGGGCGCATAGCCGTGCTGGATCGCCCACAGATACCAATTGTCGACCACGGTGCCGGTCAGCAGGATACCGATCCCGCCGGTCAGCGTGGTCAGCACCGCGAACCACCAGGCCCAGCGATGAATCGATTCGTAGGTCGCGTTGAACCCCATCGTCCAGCGCCAGAACAGCGCCGCGCGCTCGGCCGCGGTCCCGCGATCGGTGATATGCTCGAGCTCGCGCTCGCCGCCATAGCGTCCGACCGCGAGGATCGTCGCGCCATGCATCGCGAACAGCAGCGTCGATCCGTACAGGAAGACGATCGAGAGGCAGTGGAACGGGTTATAGAAGAGATTGCCATAGCGGATCGAGAACGCCGCGGTCCAATCGAGGTGCGGGAAGATGCCGAACGGCACCGCCTCGGCCCAGCTCCCCATCAGCATCGGCCGGATGAAGCCGAGCACCAGCATCAGCCAGATCGCACTTGCAAACGCCCAGGGCACGTGCGTGCCCAGCCCCAGCGCCTTGGCGCGCCGGAAAGTACGCAACCACCACAGCAGCACCGAGGTCGACATCGAGAAGCCCGCGATCTGCCACCAGCCGCCTTTCGCCAGCGGCACGAACAGCTGGAAGCCATATTCGGGCCCGGGCGGCTCGAGCGCGAGCCACGGCAATTGCCGTGCGAACTGGATCGGGTCCCAGCCGACCGACGCCCACATGTTGAGCCCGATCACCTCGAACGCGAGAAAGCCGAACATCAGCGACAGGATGCCAAGCCCGCCGAGATAGATCGGCCCGATCTGCGCATTGCCGATCTTGCCCATCCAGTAGGAGAAGCCGGGCTTCCCGAGCCGCGGGAAATCATAGGGTCCAAGGGCGGGGCCCATTTCGGGCGCGCCGCGCAATTGGATTTGGGTGAAGATGTTCTGATAGCTTGCCACGCGACGTCTCCCCTCAGGACCAGATCGGCAGGTTGAGCCACCAGCTCCACCATTCGGGCCAGCCGCGTGTCCACAGCGGTCCCGAGATGATGATGCAGATCGCGCTCCAGAAACCTGCGCTCAGCGCGAGGAACAGCCCGAGCCGGTGGATGCCGAGCGTGCCGACCGAATAGCCGATCGTGTCGCGGAAGAAGGCGTCCTCATATTCGGGCGAGCGCACCTCGCCTTGCGTCCCGTCGGGGTTCTTCGCGGGGTTCGCCGCCGACAACACCAGGCCGCCGTGCAGCGCGAGCGCGAGCGTCGTCGTGAAGAAGAAGCTCACCGCGAGCATGTGCGCGGGATTGTAGTGGAAATGGAGATATTGGTAGCCGGTGTTCGACACCCAATCGAGATGGCTGAAGATGCCGTAGGGAAAGCCGAAGCCCCACGCGCCGAGCAGCATCGGGCGGATCACGACGAGCGAGACATAGGCGAAGATCGCGACGCCGAACGCGGCCGGCACGTGATAGCCGATGCCGAGCTTGCGGCAGATCTCGACTTCGCGCAGCGCCCACGACACGAACGATCCGACCGCGCAGATCGTGATGATCTGCCAGAAGCCGCCCTCGCGAAGCGGCGCCAGCGACAGGCCATAGCGGAGGTCGGGGGGCGCGATGCTGATCAGCCAGATGTTCCAGGTTGGCCCGAGCGACGCGGCATAGACGATCAACGCCGTGCCGAGCCCCGCGAACAAGGCGGTCGTCACCCCGAAGAAGCCGACGAAAAACGGCCCGACCCAGAAATCGAAAAGATCCCCGCCAAGCAGCGTGCCGCCGCGGACGCGGTATTTTCGTTCGAAACTCAGCAGCGCCATGACGCCATCCTCCATCGCCAGCCCGCAGCGTCGTGCTGCGGCGGGCGCCATCCCTCCCCAATACCGGCATCAAGCGGATGGGACGGCTGTCACGCCCCATCCGCTTGAGCGCGCGCCCGCTATGGCGCGGGCGTCGTCGCCGGTGCGGTCGCCGCCGCTGGTGCGGTGTGCGGACCATCGAGCCAGTTGAACCGGTCGGTGCTGAGCAAGATGAAATGGATCAGCAGCGCCAGCACGAACAGGAAGGCGAACAGAGCGACGAGCGTGCGCCGCGGATCGAAAATAAGCCAAACTCTCCACATGACGTGGTCTCCTCGTTACGATGAAATATCAATGGATCCAGGGCCGCCACATCCACACGAGGATATGCGCCACGATCGCGACTGCGGTGAACAAAGCGAAGCTGGTGATGAAGAGCTTGTGAAACTCCTTCGCTTCTTCCGGGGTCAAATAGGTCCCCGGCCCGAACCTTTCTTCTCGATTATCGCTCATTGCTGCGTCTCCATTCTGACGACCACGATCAGGAGCGTTGGATGCGCTCCCCGGCTGCATCCGCGCGGCACCTGCCGTGGGATTTCGGATCCGCGCGAACGCGGGAAAGAACGCCGCGCGGTCATCCGCCGCGGCTTTCGGTGATGGCGTGCGCGAGGCGGCTCGGCGAAACCGAGGCCTCGCCAGCGCGCCGCGCGCCACGTTCGGCGGCGTCGCGGATGCGCTTGGCGGCGGAAATCCGCACCAAGACGGGCTCGCGCTCGACCGCTTCGTCGAGCGCCGCCTTGGCGGCGTCTTCCCACGCGACTTCACGCTCGATCCGCGCGGGCGTCGCCTCGACCGTGTCGAGCTGGCCGGCAAGCGGAAGGATGTGGAAGAGCGCGTCGAACAGCGCGTTGCACACTTCCTGGATGAGATACGTCGCGCCGGCATAGCCCATGAAGGGCGTGCCGGTGTGGCGGCGGATCACCGCGCCGGGGAAGCTCGCCGGAATGTACACGCCGCGCGCGCCGGCCTCGGCCATGTACATCCGCTCGTTGAAGCTGCCGAACACGATCAGCGGCGGGTTGCTGCGGATCGCGTCGATCACCGCCTGGTTGTCGGGCTTGATCCCGGCCGAGCGCCCGAAGGCGAAGTGGCATGGCAGCCCCATATCGCCTTCGAGAAACGCGCGGATCCCTCTCGCGTAGGTCTCGGTCGCGACGATGCCGAAGCTTGCGGTGCCGAAGAAGTCCTGCGTGACCGAGCGCCACAGATCCCAGAGCGGCTTGATCGTCGTGTGCTTCTCGCGCTCGATGAACGGCTCGGGATCGAGCCCGAGCAATTCGCCGAGCTTGCGGAGGAACAGCGTCGTGCTCTCGAGCCCGATCGGCGCCTGGAGATAGGGCCGTTCGAGCGCCTCGCACAGC
Organism: Sphingomonas sp. UYEF23; assembly: GCF_040546165.1. Lineage (NCBI taxonomy): Bacteria > Pseudomonadati > Pseudomonadota > Alphaproteobacteria > Sphingomonadales > Sphingomonadaceae > Sphingomonas > Sphingomonas sp. UYEF23. The sequence continues at coordinate 207,247 of NZ_JBEPNG010000003.1, forward strand.
CCGCGCCCGAACTCGCGATAAAGGCAGACGTTGACGCGCGCGTCGGCGAGCTTGCGGACATCGGCGAGATGGCTGCCGAGCGGGAAGACCATCCCGATTTCGGCACCGATCCCCTCGACCAAGCGGCGGATCTCGGCGAGGTCCGACGGCATGTTGAAGCTGCCGTACATCGGGCCGATGAGGTTGACCTTGGGGCGCTCGCCTTCCTTGAGCGGGCGCAGCGCGGGCACTTTCTTGGGCCCGAACTGCGTCCACAACCAGGTCAGCGCACGGTCGCCCGACTGCCACTGATCCTCGTCGATCGTGCGCGGCAGGAAGCGCTGGATATTGGTGCCCTCGGGCGTGACGCCGCCGCCGATCATCTCGGCGATCGAGCCGGTCACGACGACTGCGGGCAGATCGGGATCGAGCGTCGCCCAGGCGCGTTTCATCGCGCCTTCGGTGCCGTCGCGGCCGAGCTCCTGCTCACCGAGGCCGGTGACGACGATCGGCAATTCATGCGGGGGCAACGCGTCGGTGTAATGCAGCACCGAGGTGACGGGCAGATTCTCGCAGCCGACCGGGCCGTCGATGATGACCTGCAGCCCCTTGATCGCGGTGAAGGCGTAGACCGCGCCCCAATAGCCGCCGGCACGATCATGATCGAGGATCAGCGTCATACCCCGACGCTTTCTTCCGCCTTGGCGGCGGCGATGCGTTTGGCGGCGTATTTTGCCTTGAACTCGGGCCGGTCGACCGGCGTAGTCTCCCACACGCCAGCCGACGGCCCCGTCCCCACCCCGTCGAAGAAACGCGTCATCTTGTCGAAGCGCGCCTGATTGGCGAGCGCGGCGTTGACGACGAGCGCGAGGCTCCCCGCGCCGGCCGGCCCCATTAGCGGGCGCGCCGAGATGAGGTTGGTGAAATAGAGCGCCGGGATCGCCTTCTGCTTGGCGTGCTGGACGACGGGCGTCGTGCCGATCGCGAGATCGGGGCCATATGCCTCGACCGCGGCGATGTCCTGCTCGAGGCTCGCGCGATATTGCACGCGGCAGCCATGCGCCTCGAGCCAGTCGCGATCGGGATCCGACCACACTGTCCGCGGGCATGCCGTACCGACATAGGGGACGTCCGCGCCGCTCTCGATCAGGAGGCGCGCAACGAGCAGTTCTGAGCCTTCATAGCCCGAGACGGTGATCCGCCCGGCAATGGGTTTGGCGGCGAGCGCGCCGCGGATCGCGGGGATAAAGCGGTTCTTGGCCGCATCGACCTTGCCTTGAGCGATCCCGCATGCCGCGCCGATCGCGTCGAGCCATGCCGCCGTCCCGTCAGCCCCGACCGGCGCCGAGCCGATCACGCTGCGGCCAGCCGCCTCGAACTCGCGGATGCTCGCGGTGTAAAACGGATGGATTGCCGCCACCGCGGCGCAATCGAGCGCGGCGTAGAGCTCGCGCCATTCGCGCGTCGGGACGACCGGGCCGGCGGCCAAGCCCAGCGGTTCGAGCAACAGCCCGATTCCGGGCGGGTCCGCCGGGAACATCTCGCCCAGGAGCGTCACGCTCGGCCGGTCGGGTCGTTGCTTCGGCGCGGCGACGGGGCCCTGCTCGGCCTCCTTGCGCGCATAACTGAGCATCGCGCCGGCAAGCACGTCCTTCGCCTCGGCATGCGTCGGCACGCCGAAGCCGGGGACGTCGATCCCGATGATGCGGACGCCGTTGATCTGGTCGGGGAGCAATTGCAGCGGCACGCCGCTCGCGGTCGGCACGCACAGATTGGTGACGATCACCGTGTCGTACAGCGCCGGGTCAGCGAGCTGGTGGACGGCGTCGCGAATGTCTTCGAACAATTTGCCCGTCACCAGCGTCTCGGACGAAAAGGGGACGTAGCCAACGCTGCGTTTCGCGCCATAGAAATGCGAGGTGAAGGTGAGGCCATAGACGCAGCACGCCGAGCCCGAGAGGATCGTCGCGGTGCGGCGCATCCTGAGGCCCACGCGGAGCGAGCCGAACGCCGGGCACATCGATTGCGGCTGGTCGTGCGGGCCCTTGGGGTAATCGGCGTCGTAGCGTGCGAGGACGTCGGATTTGCCGGCGAGTTCGGCCGCTTCGCGCAGGGTTGCGCCGCTCGAGCAGCCACCGCTCTGGGTCGCAAGATCGATGCGATCCGGGCGCCTCTCCGCCCCTCCAGGGAGCGAAGGCGCAAGGAGACCAGCGTCAGACGGCATCGTACACGACCTCGAGCGTCGGCTTGGTGACATAGGCGACGCCGCGCATGTCGGTCTGGCTCGCAGGCCGGAGCGTGTAGTCGGCGCCCGTCACGTCGGCCGAGAACAACCCGAGCAGCCCGTCCTGGTCGAGCGGCGTGGGGCGCAACGGCGGCGCCTCGGCGACGTTGAGCGCGAGCTGTTCGAACAGGCTCGCCCATTGTCCGCCGGGCTTGCCGATGATCTGATAGTTCGCGCTCTTCTTGCGGATATCCTCGTTCGCGGGGATCGCGGTCAGCACCGGAATCCCGACGGCCTCGGCAAACGCGTTGGCCTCGCCAGTGCCGTCATCCTTGTTGAGGATCATCCCCGCCACGCCGACATTGCCGCCCATCTTGCGGAAATATTCGACCGCCTTGCAGACGTTGTTCGCGACATAGAGCGATTGCAGGTCGTTGGAGGCGACGACGATCACCTTCTGGCACATGTCGCGCGCGATCGGCAGGCCGAAGCCGCCACACACCACGTCGCCGAGGAAATCGAGCAGGACATAGTCGAAGCCCCATTCGTGGAAGCCGAGTTTCTCGAGCGTCTCGAAGCCGTGGATGATCCCGCGCCCGCCGCAGCCGCGGCCGACCTCGGGGCCGCCCAATTCCATCGCGAATACGCCGTCGCGCTGGAAGCAGACGTCCTCGATCCCGATCTCCTCGCCGGCGAGCTTCTTCTTCGAGCTCGTCTCGATGATCGTCGGGGTCGATTTTCCGCCGAACAGCAGCGACGTCGTGTCGCTCTTGGGGTCGCAACCGATCAGCAGCACGCGCTTGCCCTGCTGCGCCATCATGTAGCTGAGGTTGGCGAGCGCGAACGACTTGCCGCTGCCGCCCTTGCCGTAGATCGCGATGATCTGCGTTTCCTTGGTCACCGGCCCGGTCGAAACGGGATCGGGCTCGTACGCGGCTTCGTCGCGCAGCGGGCCTGGGTCGAGCATCGTCATACCGCACTCCAATCGAGGACCATCTTGAGGCAAGCAGGATCGCCGAACGCCGCCGGATAGGCGTCGGCGGCTTCGGCGGCCGGCCGAAGGTGACTGATCAGCCCGTCGAGCCGCAGCGCGCCGGATGCGATCAGCGCCGTGGTCGCGGCGACATCAGCCGGGGTAAATTCGGCCGAGATGCGCAGCCGCGCCTCGCGCTGGAAGGCTGGCGGGAAGGCAAAATCGAGCCGGTCGTAGAATCCCGCAAGCACGATCTCGCCGCGCTTGGCGAGCCGTGGGACGATCGCGTCGAGGATATCGGACGCGCCGCTCGCCTCGCAGATCGTCGCATAGTCGCGGCGCTCGTCCTGTGCGGGATCGATCACTGCATAGCCGCTCGCATCGCGCCGATCGGGATTGGTCTCCCACACCGTCGGCGCCGGCGCGCCGAGCGCCACCGTGATCCGCGCCGCAAGCCGCCCGACGATCCCGTGCCCGATCACGAGCTCGGGCGGCGTGCCACCTGCGACGGCGTGATAGGCGGTTGCGGCGAGCGCGGTGAGGATCCCGTCGGCACCGAGCGACTCGTCGACCGGGATCGCGCGCGCCGAAGGCAACAGGACGCGCCGCGCCGATCCGCCGAACAGGCCGCGTGCGCCGTCATAGCAATTGGCGCCGGGAACGAAGACCCATTCGCCGATGCGCGCGCGGACCTCGGGGCCCGCATCGACGATCCGGCCGACCGATTCATAGCCGGGGACCAGCGGATAGCCCATGCCGGGGAAGGCGGGCATCTTGCCCGACCACAGCAATTTCTCGGTGCCCGCGCTGATCCCGCTCCAGGCGATTTCGATCAGGACGTCGGCGCGGCCCATCGCGGTCAACGCCAGGCGACGCAGGGCGAGCTGTCCGGGCTCCTCCAATACGATCGCCAGTGTATCCACCGTGCTTCCCCTGCCGCGCCCCGTTACGGGTCGTCTTGGTGTCAATCTATATGGACACTTTGTTTTGTCAATCATCATTGACGGTTGATCGTCAGGCCTCCGCGACGACCACACGACACGTGATCGGCAGCGCAGTCGGCAGCAGCCGCGAGCGAGCGAAGCCAGCGGTGTGGAGCATCGCGCGAATCTCGGCGGGAGCGCGCGGACGGCCCGACCCCATCGCGAGCAGATACAGGCCGAAATAGGCGTCTCCGGCGGGTTCGGCGCCCGGTGTCTGCGCCATCGGCTCGGCGATCAGCAGGCGACCGCCGGGGGGCAGCGCGGCACGAATCGCACGCAACAAGGCGAGCGCGACCGAATCATCATGGTCGTGCAGCACACGCACCAGCGTGATGAGATCGTACCCTTGCGGGACGGGGTCGCTGCGGAAGCTGCCGCCATGAATCGACGTCCGCCCGCCAAGCCCCGCGGCGGCGAAGCGCGCGCGCGCGCGTTCGCCGACCGCAGGCAGATCGAACACAGCGAGCTCGAGCGTCGGCACACGCGCCGCGACCGATTCGACAAATCCTCCCTCGCCACCACCGATATCGAGCATCCGCCGGTGGCGCGCGAAATGGTAGGCGTCGAGCGTCTGCGCCGCGACGAGCGGCTGCGATGCTGCCATCAGCCGCGAATAGGGCGCGACCGATTCGGCGTCGCCGGCGCCCGGCGCTTCGGCATAGCCCCAATATCTCGCGAGCGCCCCGCCGCCGCCACAGCGCCGCAGCAGCGCCACGGGATCGGCCAGATCGGCATAGAGCAAGCCGTGGTGCGCGACCATTTCGGCGATCCCGCCATTGCCGCGCAGCGCCGCGCCCGCGCTGCCCAGCACCCAGGCATCGCCGAGTCGTTCGACCAATCGCAGCGCCGCAGCCGCGCGCAGCAGCCTGAGCGTGCCCTCGGGCGGCAGGTCGATCTGCGCGGCGAGCGCGTCGCACGTCTGCGGTCCGTCGCCGAGTCGATCGAGCAGCCCGGTCGCGATGCACGCCGCGAGCGTCTGCGAATAGACGAAGCCCGCCACCAGATCGAACAGCCCGCGCGCCCGCGACCGGGCGATCGGGCGCGTCAGCCAGCAGCGCGCGGCAAAGCGCTGGAACCGCGGCGACCCCAGCAGCCCGTTTCGCCATGCCAGCCACGATGTGCGGGCCGAGAGCAGAACGGACTTGCGCAAGACAGGCTTTGACATGTCGCCCTTGGTGGACGAAACTGAGTGTCCAGTCGAGTGGACACTGGCTGGATCGAGGATTCATTACGGTGGACAGACGCGATACAGTGCTCGTCATCGGCGCCGGGATCGGCGGGCTGGTCAGCGCGGCCTTGCTCGCCGCGCGCGGTGTGTCGGTTACCGTGGTCGAGGCAGCCTCTGCCCCGGGCGGAAAGATGCGCCAGGTCATGGCGGGCGGCGCGGCGGTCGACGGCGGGCCGACGGTCTTCACGCTGCGCCATGTGTTCGACGAAATCTTCGCCGCCTGCGGCGCGTCGCTCGATGCGCATGTCGCGCTCACCCCCGCAAAGATCCTCGCGCGCCACGCCTGGGGCGACGACCGGCTCGATCTGTTCGCCGATCCTGCGGAAAGCGAGGCCGCGATCGGCGATTTTTCCGGCGCGCGCGCAGCGGCGGGTTACCGCGCGTTCTGCGCCGAGGCGCGCCATATCTTCGAAACGCTCGAAGCGCCTTTCCTGCGCGCGCCGCAGACCAACCCGCTCGGGCTCACTTGGCGGATGGGGTTGCGCGGGCTGACCGATCTCAGCCGCATCCGCCCGTACGAAACGCTGTGGTCGGCGCTCGGTGATCATTTTCCCGACCCAAGGCTGCGGCAATTGTTCGGGCGCTACGCGACCTATTGCGGATCCTCGCCGTTTCACTGCCCGGCGACGCTGATGCTCGTCGCGCATGTCGAGGCCGCCGGGGTCTGGCTGATTGCGGGCGGGATGCATGCGCTGGCCAAGGCGCTCGAGGCGCTGGCGATCCGGAACGGCGCGGTCTTCCGCTATGGCGAACCGGTCAGCGAGATCCTGGTCGAGCGCGGGCGTGCGAGCGGCGTGCGGCTCGCCTCGGGCGAGCAGATCCGCGCGACTGCGATCGTCTGCAATGCCGATCCCGCAGCGATCGCGCACGGTGCGTTCGGCCAGGCAGTGCGGCGCGCGGTCGCTCGGCAACCTGCGCGCAAGCGCTCGCTCTCGGCGCTGGTATGGTGCGCGAACACACCCGCGCGCGGCTTTCCATTGCTGCGCCACAATGTTTTCTTCGCACGCGACTCGGCGACCGAATTCGCCGAGCTCGCCGCCGGCCGCGTTCCCGCCGACCCGACCGTCTATGTCTGCGCACAGGACCGCGACGCGACGACAGGCGCGGGCGCCGGCGCATCCGAGCGCGTCCAGATCATCGTCAACGCCCCCGCCACCGGCGACACGTCCCCTCTTTCCCAAGCGGAGATCGAGCAATGCACGCTATCGATGCACGCCACGCTGCAGCGCGCTGGCCTGACGCTGGACTTGCCCGAGGAGGCGACGGTGCTGACGACGCCGAGTGGCTTCAACGGCCTGTTCCCACGGACGGGTGGAGCCCTTTATGGACGGGCCTCGCACGGGTGGGCGGCATCCTTCCAGCGCCCCGGCAGCCGGACACGGATCCCTGGGCTCTATTGCGCGGGCGGGAGCACCCATCCGGGCGCGGGCGTCCCGATGGCGGCCTTGTCCGGCCACCTAGCCGTCGACTGCCTGCTCAAGGACCGCGCTTCGACGTCCATGTCGACTCGAACGGCTATGCCTGGTGGTATATCGACGCGGTCAGCGCCGACCGTCGCTTCGGCCTGACGATCATCGCGTTTATCGGCAGCGTCTTCTCGCCCTATTACAAGCTTTCGGGGCGCGGACGGCCCGACAATCACTGCGCGATCAACGTCGCGCTGTGCGGTCCGCGCGGTGGGGCATGGGCGATGACCGAGCGCGGCGCGCGCCATGTCCGGCGCGACGCCGATCATTTCCAGGTCGGACCGAGCGCGCTCAGCTGGGACGGCGATACGCTGGTGATCGCGATCGACGAACGTTCGGCACCGCTGCCCTACCGCGTGCGCGGCACCGTCCGCGTCACCCCGGAGCTGATCGGCACCACCGCCTTCGCGCTCGATCCCGCGGCGCGGCACCGCTGGCACCCCGTCGCCCCGCGCGCGCGCGTCGAGGTGGCGATGACGCATCCTGATCTGGGCTGGTCGGGCAGCGGCTATTGGGACTCGAATTTCGGCGACGAGCCCCTCGAGGCGGGGTTCGACGACTGGCACTGGTCGCGTGCGCACCTGCGCAATGACGTGGCCGTGCTGTACGAGGGGCGACGCCGCGGTGGCGATCCGTTCGAGCTGGCGCTCAAATTCGATCGGCAAGGCCGCTGGCACGACGTCGCGCCGCCACCGCGCGTGCGGCTCCCGCATACCGGCTGGCGTGTCGCGCGTGCGACACGCGCCGATTCCGATGCGACCCCGCTTGTGACGCGGACCTGGATCGACGCGCCCTTCTATGCGCGCTCGGGACTTTCGACGCGGCTGTTCGGCGAGAGCGTCGACGCGGTGCACGAAAGCCTGTCGCTCGCGCGCTTCCGCTCACCGATCGTTCAGTCGATGCTCCCCTACCGGATGCCCCGCGCGCTCTGGTGATTCGTCGCGCTCGGCCTTCTTGGCCTTGTCGCGCGCGATCTCGCGGTTGATCGAGACGAGTTGCCAGACGACGAAGAGGATCGTCGGCACCCCGACGATCGCCATGTCGAGCAAGGCGAAATAGCTATTCGGCATCCGCAAACCCTCGAATCAAGGCGGCGACATCGGCGGGACGTTCTTCGTGCGCGAGATGGCCCAGCCCGGCGAGCACGTCCAACCGGCTGTCGGGCAGCAAGGCCGCGGCTTGGCGGACCGACGCCAGCGCGATCGCCGAATCGGACGACCCGTGGATCAGAAGCGTCGGCACGCGAACGCGCGGCAGATCGCGCGCGAGCGAGTCCAAATCCCAATCCGCCATCATCGTGATCGCGCCCGCGGCGTGATCCGAGGTCGAGAACAGCCGCCGATATAAATCGACCCCGCGCGCGTCGATCGTCGAGCCTGTCGCGCGCTCGAGATAGCGCTTCGCATCGCCCGGCCCGCGCGCGAGCCCCGCGACGAGATGCGGCGCGAACGGATTGACGAACAGCATTCGCGCGAGCGTCGGGAAGAGCGCCGCAGCCAGCCCGGGAAACGGCATCAGCGCGGGGTTGAGCCCGACCAGCCGCGCGGGGTCAGCGCCGCCATCGAGCACCAGCCGCGCCCCGATTGCCGCACCCGCGGAATGCCCCACGACCAGATCAAGCGCGAGCCCGAGCGTGCCGAGCAGTTCCCCCACCGCGCGCGCCATCGCGGGCATCGCCAGCCCGCCGACCGGGCGCCCAGTAGTGAAACCGTGCCCCGGCAGATCGGGCGCGACCACGGTAAAATTTTCCGCCAGCAGCGGTGCAAGATCACGCCAGCTGTGCGTCGCCGCGCCTGTGCCGTGGAGCAGCAGCAACACCGGCCCCGTCCCCATCATCTGGACATGCCAGCGAATGCGCGCGGTATCGACGAATCGGCTCGCGGCGCGATTGGGCCAGTCGCGCCCCTCGGCCTCCCAGCGCGCGCGGCTCATGCGGCCTGCGCCGCCGACACCGCGCGGTGCATCGCCGCGGCATCGGCGCGTGGCAGCGGGAGGTAGCGCGCGCCCATCGCCAGCGCGAGTCGCGCGCCCTCGGGGCGGGGGCGCGCCGCGGTATCGAGGAACACCGCGCCGATTCCGGCCTGACCGATCGCGCGCGCGGCTTGCTCGGCGTCGCGCTCGGCACGCTCGCGCACCGCGCTGCCATCGGCGGCGATGTTGCCGCGTCCGTCGGTCAGCACGACGAGGAAGGGCGTACGTCCGCGCGCGCGCGCCGCTTCGGCGAGCGTTCGCGCCGCGTCGAGCCCGGTGGCGAGCGGCGTGCCGCCACCGCCCGGCAGATCGGCGAGCGCACGCCGCGCACGCGTCAGCGAGCGAGTCGGCGGCAACAAGACCTCCGCGCCGACCCCGCGAAACGCCACCAAAGCGACTTGCGCGCGCTTCACATAGGCTTGCGCGAGCAGCAGCTCGACCGCGCCCTTCGCTTCGGCCAGTCGCGCCGCCGCCGCCGAGCCCGAGGCATCGACCGCGAAGATCGTCACCGTTTCCGCACGCGTCTCGAAGCGACGGATGCGCAGATCGTCGCGGCGAATCCGGATCGCGCCGCCGCCACGCTCGCGCAGCTTCTGCCACGGCGCGGCGGCGCGCAGCGTGTCGATCAAGCTGAGCCGCAAGCCGCCACGCGGAATCCCGGCACGCGCGCCGAGCGGGCGACCGCGCAGCGGCGACTTGCGCCGTTCGCCCGCGCTACGCGCGTGATTGACCCCGCGCCGTGCCGCGCCGGCCGCGAGCCGTTCGAGCACGTCGCGCGGGAGTGCGGCGAGCGCGGCGGCGAGCACAACGTCGTTGGGCGGTTCGGGCGCACCGCGCTCTTCCTCGCTCGACTCGCTTTCGGGCGGCGGGGGTGGCGCGTCGGTCGCGCTGTCGTCCTGCGGCGGGGCGGGAACCCGCGTCGCGCGCGGGCCGAGGACGAGCCGGATCGCGAGGATCACATCGGCTTCGTCGGGTTCGCTGCGCCCCGCCAACGCCGCCGCCGCGCGCGCGGCACGCAGCGCGAACAGCGGAGCGCGCGCCGAATCGATGCCGAGTGCGGCAGCAGCGCCGCTGAGAATCGCGCAAGGGTCGATCGCTGGCGCGTCGCCGCCTGCAATATTCGCTTCGGCGTCGGATGGCAGCGTGTCAGTCGCCCCGCGGCACTCGGACAGGTCGATCCGAAACGCCAGCCGCTCGACCAAGGCCTGCGGCGGCGCTTCGTCCTCGACCCCGTCATCAAACGCGACCACCGCGACGCGTACCGGCACCGCATCGATCGCGCGCGCGTCGAGCACCGCGGTGATCCGCGCCGCAGTCGCTTCGGCGATTCGCTCCGCCATCGGCAGCACGACGATCCCGCCATCCGCGGCCGCGAGCACTCCGCGCTGCCGCACCGGCCGCCCGAGCGCGAGCGTCGCGCCGAGATCGAGCCCACCGAGCAGCGCATCGTCATCGACATGCGCGGGAATCCGCCGCAACGGCGCGCCTTCGGGAAGGTCCGCATGCAAGCGCGCGACGACGCGGTCGCGCACTTCTCCGCCGCCGCGCAGGATCATGCCCCCCAGGCCGACTGGATCGATCGCGCACAACCGCGCCGCTAGCATCGCATCGTCGAGCGGCGAGGCGGCCGTGCTCACGCCGCCGCCAGTTCGTCCAGCGCGCGTTCGATCCGCACCGTCGAGCCCGTCTCGTCGAGCACCCCGCGCCGCAACCGGTGCCGCAACGCGAGCGGGGCGACGCGCGCAAGCTGCGCGGGGCCGACGACGGCTTCGCCATCGAGCGCCGCCAGCGCGCGTGCCGCGCGCATCAGCGTCAGCTCGCCGCGCAAGCCATCGGCGCCGACCGCCATGCACAATCGTGCGGCGCGGGCGAGGATCGCGTCGGGCACGGTCACGTGCGCAAGACCAGCCCGCGCCCGCGCGAGGCGTCGCAGCGTCTTCTTCTCCGCTGCGCGCCACGTCTCGGCGAATTCCGCAGGCGTCCGCTCGAACGCGTCGCAGCGCTTGAGGATCTCGATCCGCGCGGCGAGATCCTGCGGCGTGCGCACCTCGACCGACAGGCCGAAGCGGTCGAGCAATTGCGGGCGGAGTTCGCCCTCCTCGGGATTTCCGCTGCCGACCAGCACGAAGCGCGCCGGATGCCGCACCGACAATCCCTCGCGCTCGACGACGTTCTCGCCCGATGCCGCGACATCGAGCAGCAGGTCGACGATATGGTCCTCGAGCAGGTTGATCTCGTCGATATACAGGAAGCCGCCATTGGCGCGCGCGAGCAAACCAGGTTCGAACGCCTTGACCCCAGCGCCGAGTGCCCGCTCGAAATCGAGCGCGCCCACCACACGGTCCTCGGTCGCGCCGAGCGGCAGATCGACGAAGGGAACGGGGACCGTTGCCTTGCGATCGGGCGGCGGTGCACCCTCGGGATGGAACCCGGCAAGGGCGGCAGGCATTGGGGGAAGCAAGGCGGCGAGCGCGCGCACCGCGGTCGACTTGCCGGTGCCGCGATCGCCGAATACCATCACGCCGCCGATCCGCGCGTCGATCGCGGCCAACAGCAGTGCCAGTTTCATCTCGTCTTGGCCGACGATCGCCGAAAAGGGAAATGCCATGCCCATCGCTCATGTGTACCACGCGCTTGACACTCGGCAAGTGGACAGTCGTCGAAAAGTGATCGGAAACGCCGCATGAGCCCGCTGATCGTCTCGGGCGGATGCGCTGCGGTGTTGCTCGTGGCAGGTGGCCTCGCGACGCCGATCGGGTCGTGGTACAAGGCGCTGCGGAAACCCTGGTGGCAGCCGCCCGGCTGGGCGTTCGGCCCTGCTTGGACGATTCTGCTCGGACTTGCCGCCTGGTCCGCCGCGATCGCATGGCAAGCTGCGCCCGATGCGGCGGCGCGTCAGTCGGTCGTCATCCTGTTCGCGGTCAACGCGGCGTGCCATTTCGCGTGGAGCCCGCTCTTCTTCGCGGTGCGGCGGCCCGATTGGGCGCTGGTCGAAGTCGTCTTTCTGTGGGGCTCGCTCATCGCCTTGCTCGTCGGGCTGTGGCCGATCTCGCATTTCGCTGCGGCGCTGATCGTGCCCTATTTCCTGTGGGTGAGTTTTGCCGCGGTGCTCAACCGCAAGATCGTGCAGTTCAACGGGCCGTTCGGCTGAGGCTTTCGCGCTAATATTGTCGGCGCTCGCCAAAGGGCGTACAGTCCTCACTCCAAGACAAAGGAAAGTACGCTTAGGACGAGGACCAACCGATGACCGCCACCCTACACGCAACCGCCCTGCCCGCACGCGCCGCCGATCTGCCCGAGATCCGACGAATCGAGACAGCCGACTTGACCTGGGCGCTGGCGGAGGGGTGGAAGGACTTTACCGAAAAGCGCGGCGATCTGATCTTTCTCGGGCTGCTCTATCCCGTCATCTGCTTCGTGGCGGTCGCGCTCGCCTTCAACGCGCCGCTGCTGCCCTTGCTCTTTCCGCTCGTCGCAGGGCTCTCGATCGCCGGGCCGGCCGTGGCATCGGACTTCTACGAACTCGCGCGGCGCCGTGAGGAAGGCCGCGACTCGAGCTGGTGGCACTTCCTCGATCCGCTCAACGGGCGCAGCCGCTGGCCGCTCGCGCTGCTGACCGGCGGAATCGCGCTGCTCTTCGTGGCATGGCTCGGCGTCGCCTATGCGATCTATCAAGCGACCTTCGGCACGGTCGGGCCGATGCAGCCCGGTGACGTGATCGCGCGGCTGTTCACCACGGCGGAGGGCTGGCAGCTGATCGTGCTCGGCAATCTTGCCGGCGGGGCGTTTGCGCTGGCGACGCTCGTCGTCGCGGTCGTCGCGTTCCCGATGGTGGTCGATCAACCCGTCGATGCTGTGACGGCGGTGCGCACGTCGCTCGCCGCGGTGCGCGAGAATCCGCGCGAAGTGCTCGGCTGGGGCGTGCGGGTCGCGGGGCTGCTCGCGCTTGGCATGATCCCGGCGGCGATCGGGCTGGCGGTGGTGCTGCCGTGGCTCGGCTACGCCACCTGGCACCTCTACACGCGGCTGGTGGTGCGCTAACGCGCCGCCGCGCGCTGTGCGGCCGCCATCTTGTCGAACTGATCGAGCGCGGCGAGCCGCTGGACGATGTCGTCGCGATACGGCGCGTTCGGCGGTGTCACGCTCAGCGCGAACGCCCAGGCCGGCCGTGCCTGTGCGACCTCACCGGCATCGACATACGCCATGCCGAGGAAGAACGTCGGCCCCGGGCTGCGCGGCGCAAGCGCAACCGCGCGACGGAAGGCGAACTTCGCCGCCGGCGACACCGCAGTGTCGTGCAGCGCGAGGACATAGCCGAGCCCGGTCCACAGGGCAGCGTCGCCGGGGCGCAGCGCGATCTCGCGGCGCAGGCCATCGGCGGCAGCATGCGCGTCGCCCGCCGCCAGCCGCGCATCGGCGCTGGCAAGCGCGAGACTGTCCTCGCGCGACGGCGCGAACACCGCCTCGCGGAACGCGACCATCCCGGGATCGACCGCGATCGGCGTGACATCAGCGGCGATCGGCTTGCCCGGCACATGCCGCGCCGCCTGCACCGCAAAGCCCGCCGCGCCGAGCATCAGCGCCGCGCCGACAAAGCTCCACAAGCGGCGCCCGACGCCCAATCCCCACAGCATCCCCGCCGCGACGATCCCGACCAGGGCGAGCATGAGCAGGTTCATCGTTTCGCCCGCCGCTTGAAACTCGCACGGGCGAACCAGACGCCGAGCGCCAGCAAGATCAACGGCGCGATCCACAAGGGAGCGGTCACCGCGCTGAGCGGCGGATCGTAGCTGACATAGTCGCCATAGCGCGCAATCAGCCACGCCCGGATCGCCTCGGGGCTCTGCCCCGCGGCGATCCGCGTGCGGACCAGCGCGCGCATGTCGCCCGCCATCTCGGCATTGCTGTCGGCGATCGACTGGCCCTGGCAGACGACGCAGCGCAGCGTCAGCATCAACGTCTGCGCCTGCGCTTCCTTGGCCGGGTCCTTGAGCTGGACATTGGCGAGCGGCGCGGGCGGAAGGTTGCTGTCGGCAAACGCCGGTGCCGCAACCAGCATCAACAGCGGGAGCAGCAACCGCTTCACCGCGCGTTCCTCACCGCCGCGATCAGCCCCGGCACCTCCTCGGCGCGGATGTCGCCGACATGCTGGAGTACGATTCGCCCGTCGCCGCCGATCACGAAGGTTTCGGGCACCCCCGACGATCCGAGCGCGAGCTGGACCGAACTCGTCTTGTCGTCACCGATCGCGGCATAAGGATCGCCATTGCGCGCGAGGAACTCGGCGATCGCGGCGGGCGTATCGCGGATCGCGACGGCGTCGATCTCGACCCCGGCCTGCTTGAGCTTGAGCAATTGCGGCGCCTCGGCGATACACGGGATGCACCAGCTGGCAAAGACGTTGAGCAAGCGCGGCTTGCCCGTCGCAAACGCTGCAGTGGCGAGCCCCGGCTTGCCCGGCACGATCGGCGGGAGCGCGAACTGCGGCAAGCGTTGGCCGACCAACGCCGAGCGGACGGTGCGGTCCGCAGGCTTGTAGAGTCCCCAGCCGACCAGGCCGAGCAAGCCCAGCGCGACGGCGAACGGCACCCAGATCAGCCAGCGCTTCATGCGTACGCCTCGCGCACCCGCACGCGGCGTTCGCGGCGCAAACGCCCGAGCAGCGACAGCGCGCCGCCGATCGCGACGAGCGCGCCGCCGAACCAGATCAGCGTCACGAACGGCTTCCACCACAGCCGCAGCTGCCACCGCCCGGTGCCGTCGGGCTCACCGAGCACGGTGTAGAGTTGCCCGTCCCAGCGCGTCGCGATCGCCGACTCGCTCGTCACCGTCACCGGATTGGCGAAGAAGCGCGATTGCGGGCGGAGATAGAAGACCGCGCCGTCGGCCCCGCGCCGCGCGCTCAGCCGCGCTTCGAGCGCCGACCAATTGGGGCCGACCACGGGCTTGATCCCGTCGAGCGTCACGCTGAACGGCCCGGCGCGATACGGCTCGCCGACGCGCACCGCGACGAGCGTCTCCTGCGTGAAGGCGGCGTCGCACGCCATGCCGGCAAGGCTCACCGCGATCCCGAGATGCGCGACGACCATGCCGTAGGTGAAGAGCGGCGTGCGGCGCAGGTTGCGCCCCCACAGCGGCAACACGCTCGCCACCGCGAGCCCGATCGCGAGCGCCAGTCCGAACAGCGGCAGCCACGCGATCCCGCCGCCGAGCGCGACCAAGGCAACGAGCGCGAAGCCCGTCACCGCGACGGGTGCGATCATCCGCCCGAGCACCACGCCCGGATCGTCGCGCCGCCACCGCACCATCGGCCCGATCGCCATCACCACGCCGAGCGCCAGCGCGATCGGACCGATGAACTTGTCGAAGAACGGCTTGCCGATCGACAATTGCGTCCCGAAGCCCGCCGCGACGATCGGATAGAGCGTGAACAGCAGAACGAGCGCGAGGATCACCGAGAGCAGCAGATTGTTGACGATCAACGCGCCCTCGCGGCTGACCGCGTCGAAGGTGTTGCCTTGCTTCACCGTGCCGACGCGGAGCGCGAACAGCAGCAGCGCGCCGCCGATATAGATGGCGAGCAGCGCAAGGATGAACGATCCGCGCGTCGGATCGACCGCGAAGGCGTGGACGCTGGTGAGGATGCCCGAACGCACCAGGAAGGTGCCGATCATCGACATCGAAAACGCAACGACGGCGAGCATCAGCGTCCACGCGCGCAAGCCGTCGCGGGTCGCCAGCACACTGACCGAATGCAGCAAGGCGGTCGCCGCGAGCCACGGCATCAGCGAGGCGTTCTCGACCGGATCCCAGAACCACCAGCCGCCCCAGCCGAGCTCGTAATACGCCCAATACGATCCCGCGGTAATGCCGAGCGTCAGGAAGATCCAGGCACCCAGCACCCACGGCCGCATCGCGCGCGCAAACGCCGGCCCGACATCGCGCGTGATCATCGCGCCGACCGCGAAGGAGAAAGCGATCGAGATGCCGACATAGCCGATGTAGAGCGTCGGCGGATGGAACGCCAAGCCGGGGTCCTGCAACAACGGGTTGAGCCCGTTGCCATCGGCGGGCGCGGGATCGAGCCGCGCGAACGGGTTCGAGGAAAACAGCAGGAAGGCGTAGAAGCCAAGCGCGATCGCCGCCTGCGCGCCGAGCGTCGCGATCAGCGTGCGGGTCGCGAGGCTGCGCTCCAACAGCGCGACCGCCGCGCCGGCGATGCCGAGGATCGTCACCCACAGCAGCATCGAGCCTTCATGGTTCCCCCACGCGCCCGCGATCTTGTAGAGCATCGGCTTGTCGGAATGGCTGTTCTCGGCGACGAGCAGCACCGACATGTCGCTGCGCACGAACACCGTGATGAGCAGCAGCATCGCGAACAGGGCGAGCACGCCCTGCACCACCGCGACCGGTCGGACCGCGGCGATGATGTCGGCGGTGAGCGTGGTTTCCGCGTCGGTTCGCGCCGAGCCTGTCGCCTCAGCGCGAAGGGGGGTGGAGCGCCAGACCCCCATTCCCGCCAGCACGAGCTGCAACAGCGCGAGCGCAGCGGCGAACCACAGAGCGGCAAGGCCGGCCTCGGCGATCACAGTGCCGCCCCTTGGGCGTCGGCCCCGGCTCGTCCCGGGGTCCGCCCTGCAACGAGCGCCGCGCGTGCGGCGCGGTGGACCCCGGCGCGCGCCCGGGGTGCCGAAGCATGGCGTGACGAACGGCGCGCCCTCATTGCTGCAACGTCTTCGTCTCGTGCATCTTGCCGGCGATTTCGGGGGGCATGTATTTCTCGTCGTGCTTGGCGAGCAGATTGGTCGCGGTGAAGCTGCCGTCGGGGTTGAACGATCCTTCGGCGACGACGCCCGATTTCTCGCGGAACAGGTCGGGCGCGATGCCTTTATAGGCGACCGGCACCGTCGCGACGCCATCGGTCACGACGAAGCGCATCGAAACGCCATCGGCGAGCCGCTGGATCGAATGATCGGCGACCATTCCGCCAAGTCGCACCGCACGCCCGATCGGCAGGCCGTCCTTCTTGACGTCGCCCGGCGCGTAGAAGAACGCCGCCTGGTCCTTGAGCGCGGAGAGCGCGAGCAAACTCGCCCCGCCGACCGCACCGATCGCAAGCAGGACAAGCGTGAGGCGTTGATGCTTGGCTTTCATTTCTTTTCGCAGCCGCGCATCGCGAGAAAGCTCCACACGGCGAGCCCAACCGAGACGACCCCGGTCAACGCATACGCCGCCGTCACGAACGGCCAGGGATTCATGCAGTCACCTCGACGACATTGGCCATCCGCCGCAGCCGCGCCTCGGCCTTGGTGCGCGCGAGGATCGTGCGCATCCGCATCAGCACGATCCCTGCGAAGAAAAAGGTGAAGCCGCCGAGCGTGAACCACAGCGGCCACAGGATCGACGAATCGATCGTCGATTTGGTGAGGCCGATACTCTGCCCCTGGTGGAGCGTATTCCACCATACCACCGAATAGCGGATGATCGGCAGCAATACCGATCCGGCGATCCCGTAGAGCGCCGGGATCCGCCCATCGCCGCCGCGATCGTCATCGGCCCGGACCAGCGCCATGAAGCCGAGATAGACGAAGAACAGCAACAGCATCGAGGTCAACCGCCCGTCCCACTGCCACCACGTCCCCCAGGTCGGGCGACCCCAGATCGACCCCGTCGCGAGGCACAGCCCGGCGAACACCGCCCCCGGCAACGCGATCGCGCGTGCGGCGATCATCGCGAGCGGATGCCGCCAGACGAGGAACACCAGCGACGAGATCGCGATCCCGCTCCATCCGCCCATGCCGAGCCATGCGGTCGGCACATGGATATAGAGGATGCGGACGGTCTCGCCCTGCAGATAGTCGGGCGGGGTTTGCGTGAGACCACCCCAGACGCCGATGCCGATGAGCCCGACGCCGAGCCAGAACAAGACGGGCGTGAGCGGACGCGCAAGCTTCAGAAAACGGGCCGGATTGGCGAGGATGTGGAGGCTCGGCACGCGGGCGAGGTTACGCAAGAAACGTGGAAGAATCTACAGTCAAGCCAGCCTCCCCTTTACCGTCGCGCGCGGATTTTCACTCCGCTGCGCGTAATCCGTTCTCACCATAATCAACATCCTCGGGCAGTGCCCAGAGCAATTCGTGCTTGGTCAGCACGCGGCCGTCCCACGCGCGCACGTCGATCGGGGCGATCGGGCGCATGTCGCGCTTGTCGACCAGCACCGGGCTGGCGCGAAAGCCCGTCTCCCAGCGCTCGCCCCATTGCCGCAGCGCGAGCATCGTCGGCAACAGCGCAGCGCCCTTCTCCGTCAGCTCATACTGGATCTTGCGCCGGTCGGCGGCGACCGCGGTGCGCGTGAGGATGCCATGCTCGACCAACCGCCCCAGCCGATTGGCAAGGATGTTGCGCGCAATCCCGAGCTCGGACTGGAATTCCTCGAAATGGTGCAGGCCGTTGAACGCGGCGCGCAGGATCATGAAGCTCCAGCGCTCGCCCATCGCTTCGAGCGCCGCGGGGAGGCTGCATTCCACCAAATCCCGCAAGGGCTCGCGCAACTTTGCATCCATAATCGGAAACCCTAACGCATTTATAGGTAAAGGGGGAAGCAAAACTACGTTTTGACTTGCAACTCGCAACTGCAGCATTTAGGTAGCGGATCGAAACTGACAAGGCAAGGAGTCTCCCCATGATCCGTTCGCTTCCGCTTGCCGTCGCCGCGTTCGTGGCGACGCTCCCCTTCGTGCCGACCGTCGCGCACGCCGCCGACGCTGCTCCGTATTACGCCGCGACCCCGGTCGCTGCGCCCGCCAAGACGATGCTGATCACCAACGGCACCGTGTGGAAGTGGAACGACACCGCCTTCACCGCGAACAAGGGTCCGCAGCGCGAAGGCATCGTGTGCGAGATGATCGCGCAGCGTGCCGGCAAGCTTTCGGCGTTCGCGATTGCCGGCCAGCCGCTCGATGCCGACGCGCTCGCCAAGTGCAACGCCCGCGCCAAATAAGCGTGGCTACAGACCGATCGAAGCCCCTTTCGCAAGCGTGCGAGAGGGGCTTTTTTCTGCGATTCGCGCAAACATGTTGCAAAGCAACACTTCGTGACGCCATCTTGGTTTGAGATGTTGCGTCAGTATGAACTCGTCGATCGTGTCCTGGAGTACGATCCCTCGGCCAATGAGGCGCTGCTCAACCGCGCCTATGTCTTTTCGATGCAGGCGCACGGATCGCAGAAGCGCGCGAATGGCGATCCCTATTTCAGCCATCCGATCGAAGTCGCCGGCATCCTGACCGACCTCCATCTCGACGACGAGACGATTGCGACGGCGATCCTCCACGACACGATCGAGGACACCGTCGCCACCCCCGAGGAGATCACCCGCCTCTTCGGCGCGAGTGTCGCGCGGCTGGTCGATGGCGTCACCAAGCTGTCGAAGATCGAAGCGCAGACCGAGAACGAGCGCGCCGCGGAAAATCTCCGCAAATTCCTGCTCGCCATGTCGGACGATATCCGCGTGCTGCTGGTCAAGCTTGCCGATCGGCTGCACAACATGCGCACGCTGCATTTCATCAAGAATCCCGACAAGCGCAAACGCATCGCGCGCGAGACGATGGACATCTACGCGCCGCTCGCCGAGCGGATCGGCATGTACGAGTTCATGAAGGAGATGCAGACGCTCGCCTTCGCGCAGCTCGAGCCCGAGGCGTTCGAATCGATCACCAAGCGCCTCGCCCAGCTCAAGGACGGCGGCGGGGACCGCATCGCCAAGATCGGGTCGGGGCTCAAGCTGCTGCTCAGCCGCCAGGGAATCGAAGGCGACGTATCGGGGCGCGAAAAGCACCCCTATTCGATCTGGAAGAAGATGGCCGAGCGGCACATCAGCTTCGAGCAGCTCAGCGACATCATGGCGTTCCGCGTGATCGTGCCCGATGAAGAGGCGTGCTACACCGCACTCGGCGTGATCCACCGCCGCTGGCCGATGGTGCCGGGGCGTTTCAAGGATTACATCTCGACCCCCAAGCGCAACGGCTATCGCTCGCTGCACACCACGGTGATCCATGCCGACAATACGCGCGTCGAGATCCAGATCCGCACGCGCGCCATGCACGAAGAGGCCGAACTCGGGCTCGCCGCGCACTGGGCGTACAAGCAGGACAAGGTCCGGCCCGATTCACAAGTCAGCTGGATCCGCGATCTGGTCGAGATCCTCGACAATGCCGAGAGCCCCGAAGAGCTGCTCGAGCATACCAAGATGGCGATGTACCAGGATCGCATCTTCGCCTTCACCCCCAAGGGCGAGCTCCACCAGCTGCCCAAGGGCGCCTCGCCGATCGATTTCGCCTATGCCGTCCACACCGATCTCGGCGATCAGGCGGTCGGCGCGAAGATCAACGGGCGCGTGGTCCCCTTGCGCACCGTGATCGACAATGGCGACCAAGTGCAGATCCTGCGGTCCAAGGCGCAGGAGCCGCAGCCTGGCTGGCTCAACTTCGCGATCACCGGCAAGGCGCGCGCCGCGATCCGGCGGCATCTGCGCCACAAGGAGCGGATCGAGACACAAGCGCTCGGCCGCAAGATGTACGACGAGCTGGTCTCGCGTCTCCCCGCCCCGCTCGCCGGCAATGCGCAGGCGATGGCGATGCAGCGTCTCAAGGTGTCCGACGAAGCCGCCTTGCTCGAGGCGATCGCGCGCCGCCGGATTCCCGACGCCGCGGTGATGGAAGCGTTGATGCCAGGCTCGGCCGGCGTCGACGCAATGCGTGATTTGCCGCCGCAGTCGAGCGCGATCTCGATCCGCGGGCTGACCGCAGGCGTCGCGTTCGATCTCGCCGAATGCTGTCACCCCGTCCCCGGTGACCGGATCGTCGGGCTGCGCCGCCCCGACGCCGGGATCGAAGTCCATACGATCGATTGCCCGATCCTCGGTGCCGCCGACGATACCGATTGGGTCGACCTCTCCTGGGGCGACAAGACCGAGGGCGCGACCGGACGGATCTCGGTCGAGGTCAAGAACGAACCCGGCGCGCTTGGCACGATCGCGACGATCATCGGCGCGCAAAAGGCCAACATCGTCAATCTGCGGCTCGATAACCGCGATACCGGCTTCCACACCAATACGATCGATGTCGAGGTCCACGACGTCCAGCATTTGATGCATGTCATCGCCGCGCTGCGCGCCGCCGACGCGGTTAACGCGGTGACGCGCGTCTAGTACGCCGCCGCCGGACCGACACCCTTGCGCGCCAAGGGCGAGCCGTTAGGCTGCGCTGCGGGCAGACAAAGGGATGATGATGGACCGGCGTGATTTTCTGTGTTCGACGAGCGTGTTCGGCGCGCTCGCCCTTCTTCCCGCCGCCGCTGCCCGCGCCGCGATCGCGGCCGCGCCGGGCGATGCTGCGCTCGCGGCGCTGTTCGACCGGATCTTCGCCGAAGGGCTGCAGGAAAGCCCCGAAAGCGCGACGCAGCTCGGGCTCGACAAGGGCGCCAACGCCGCGCTGAAGCACCGGCTCGACGACCCCTCGCTCGCCAATCGGGCGCAGGGTCTCGCTCGGACACGCCGCGCGATCGCCGCGCTCGACGCGATCGATCCCGCGACGCTCTCCCCGGCGAGCAAGCTCGACCGCGAAGTCGTGCTCTATTCGCTGCGCCAGCGCGAAGTCGGCCCCGCGCGCTTCGGCGTCGGCTCGCCGCAGCGTCCCTATGCGATCACGCAGCAGCAAGGCGCCTATTTCGGGGTCCCCGACTTCCTCAATTCGCGCCATGTCGTCGCGAATGCCGCAGATGCCGAAGCTTATCTCGACCGCCTCGCCGATTTCGCGCGCGTGCTCGATGCCGAGAATGCCGTGCAGGCGGAAGCGGCCAAGCGTGGCTTGCTCGCCCCCGCCTTCGCGCTCGATCTCGCGCTCGGGCAGATGGCCGCTTTGCGCAAGCCCGCCCCCGCCGAGAGCGGCCTCGTCACTTCGCTCACGCGCCGCACGACGGCCGCCAAGTTGCCCGGCGATTACGCTGGCCGCGCGACCAAAATCGTTGCCGATGCCGTCTATCCGGCGCTCGACCGGCAGATCGCACTCGTCACGCGACTGCGCCGCACCGCGCGGACCGATGTCGGGCTGTGGTCGGTGCCCAATGGCGACGCGCTCTATGCTGCCGCACTGGCAAGCGCGACGACGACCGATTTCACGCCCGATCAAGTCCATCAGATGGGGCTCGACCAAGTCGCCGAAATCGGCGCCAAACTCGATTCGCTGCTCAAGGCGCAAGGGCTGACCACCGGCAGCGTGAGCGCCCGGCTCGACACGCTCAACACCACGCCGTCACAGCTCTTTCCCGACACGCCCGAAGGCCGCGCCGCGTTGCTCGCAAGCCTCAACGGCCAGGTGCGGACGATGCAGGCGCGGCTGCCAACGCTGTTCATCAACCCGCCCGACGCCCCGCTCGAGATCCGCAGCGTGCCGGTGGAAATCCAGGACGGCGCGTCGAACGGCTATTATTACCGCGCCGCGCTCGATGGCTCGCGCCCGGCGATCTATTGGATCAACCTCAAGCACATCACCGATTGGCCGAAATACGGGCTGCCGACGCTGACGCATCACGAGGGCGTCCCCGGCCACCACCTCCAGATCAGCATCGCGCAAGGCGCCGCAGGGCCGCTGATCCGCAAGACGAGCTTCTTCAACGCCTATACCGAGGGCTGGGCACTGTATGCCGAGCAACTCGCCGACGAGAGCGGCGTGTACGACCAGGATCCACTCTCGCGGATCGGCTATTATCAGTCGCTGCTGTTCCGCGCATGCCGGCTCGTCGTCGATACGGGCATGCACGCCAAGCGCTGGAGCCGCGAAAAGGCGATCGCCTATATGGTCGAGATCACCGGCTTCCCGCCCCCGCGCGCGACGAGCGAGATCAACCGCTATTGCACCATGCCGGGACAGGCGTGCAGTTACAAGATCGGCCATGTCAGCTGGCTGCGCGCGCGCGCCAAGGCCAAGACGATCCTCGGCGCGAAGTTCGACGTGCGGCAATTCCATGAAATTTTGCGCAACGGCGCGGTGCCGCTGGTCATTCTCGAACGGCTCGCCGAGGAGCGCGCGCGGGCTCAGGCGTGAGCTCGCCTGCATAGGCGCGATGCGGATAGGCGATGACGTAGCGGCAAAGCGGCGCTAAACCTGCCGCATGATCCGCCCCGCGCTCTCCATCGTCATTCCCTGCTATAACGAAGCGGCATGCCTCGACGTGTTGCACGCACGCGTCTCGGCCGCTGCGCACGCTGCAGTCGGCACGGATTACGAGATCGTGCTGATCAACGACGGATCGCGCGACGAGAGCTGGCCGGTGATGCAGCGCCTCGCCGCCGCCGATCCGCGGCTGGTGGTGATCAACCTGTCGCGCAACCACGGCCATCAATTGGCGCTGACCGCCGGGCTCGATCTGTGCTCGGGCGCGCAGATCCTGATCATCGATGCCGACCTGCAGGATCCGCCCGAATTGCTCAGCGACATGCGCGCGGCGATGGCGGCGCAGCAAGCCGATGTCGTCTATGCCGTGCGCCGCACGCGCGAGGGCGAGACCGCGTTCAAGAAGCTCACCGCGGCGATCTTCTACCGCCTGCTCGACCGGGTCACCGACACTGCGATCCCGCTCGACACGGGCGATTTCCGGCTGATGAGCCGCCGCGCGCTCGACGCGTTCCTGGCGATGCCCGAGCAAGCGCGCTTCATCCGCGGGATGGTCGCGTGGGTCGGCTTCCGCCAGGTGCCCTTCCCGTACGATCGTGCCGAACGCCATGCCGGCGAGACGCATTACCCGCTCGCCAAGATGATCCGGCTTGCGCTCGACGCGGTCACTGGCTTCTCGACCGCGCCGCTGCGCTTCGCCAGCCATCTGGGCCTCGCGCTGACGGCGGCGTCGCTGCTGCTGTTCCTCTATATCGCGATCGGCTTCTTCAGCGGCAGCGCGGTCGCGGGCTGGACCTCGACGATGCTCGTCGTCGTGCTGCTCGGCGCGTTCCAGATGTTCGTGCTCGGGATGATCGGCGAATATCTCGGTCGGCTGTATGTCGAATCGAAGCGCCGGCCGCTCTATCTGGTCGCCGATGTGGTGGGGCCGATCCAGGGTCATGCGACGCTGGGGTATCGCGCGGAAGTCGAGCCCCTGCCCGTTCGCCCTGAGCCTGTCGAAGGGCACGCCGCTCCGCAGGTGACCGCGCCTGCTGCGAGCAGTGCTTCGACAAGCGCAGCACGAACGGAACTCTAGCGTCAGCCCTCCTTCGGCGATGCCAAGGTCAGGATCGAAACCCCCGGCGACAGCGGTACGCGCCCGACGAGATGCCGCTCGATCCGGAAAATCCGCTCGAACAGCGCATTGAGCGCGGGGTGCGGCGGCGAATCGTCGCTGTCGTCCTTGCCGCGCAGCCGCCCAGCGATCCGCGATGCGGCCGCGAGCGGGAAGAGCAGCGAGTTGAACCAGCGCAGCCCATTGTGCTTGAGCCCCGCCTTCCCGATCGCCGCGGCGAGCGTCGCCTTCGAATAGCGCCGGTGATGGTGGTTGACGACGTCGTGCGCGCTCCACATCCACTGATGCGCGGGCACCGCGATCAGGATCTTGCCGCCGGGCTTGAGGCATTCGCCCATCGCCTTCAACGCCGCGACATCGTCTTGGATATGCTCGACCACGTCGAGCACCGCGATCAGATCGTACGCGCCGCGCTCGATTCCCGGCAGCTCGGGAAGCGGTGCCGCGCTCACCGGCGCGCCGAGCCGCGCGCTCGCGATCGCGCGTGCGGCGGGATCGATCTCGATCGCCTCGACCCGCCCGAACTGCGCGAGCATCGGCAGATTGTGCCCGGTCCCACAGCCGATCTCGAGGATCCGCGCATCCTTGGGCAAGCCACCCTCGCGCACGAGATAGTCGGCGAGGATGTCGCGCCGCGCGCGATACCACCAGTGCGTGGAATCGTGTGCCGCCATGCGGTCGTAAACGATGCGGTCCATTTATTTGAACACCAATTGGCGATTGAGGAAAAAGGTGAAGACGGTGGCGCAAGCGACCGCGGGCAGCAGCGGCACCCATGCCGGATACCCCAGCTTGGCAGTGCCGATCCAGGTGATCAGCGCGTTCAACAGCACGCCCGAGGCCTGCACGCAGACGAATTTGACATGCTGCATCCGACCGGGATCGCGCGACCCGTGCCCCTTGAAGCTCCACCGGCTGTGCAGGAAGAACCCCACCGTCACCGCCACCAGAAAGGCGAAGGGCACGGCATAGACCGCGTGGCGCTGCTCGAACACGAAGTGCGTCAGCGGGAGATAGACCGCCGAGTAGATCGCCGTCGTGATCACACCGGCGATCCCGAAGCGCACGAGCTGCCCGACGAGCGGGTTCTCCCGCAGGCTCTCAATCTGTCGCTGGATCGCTGTCACGTTGGCTTGCCCTTTACGATAGCGCCACTAGAGGGCGGAGAGACCCGAGGAAAGCGTTTTACATGGTTGACGGTACAGTGGCGCGGACGCTCGATCGGGATTGGGTCCGCCTCAGCCTGATCGCATGGGTCGGCATCGCGATCTATTATGTCGCGCAACGCTGGACCGGAATCCACTACCTTCAGCTCGGCGACACCGACGACAATATGCGGCTGATGCAAGTCCGCGCCTGGCTCGGCGGGCAGGGCTGGTACGATCTGCGCCAGTACCGGCTCAATCCGCCGCTCGGCTTCGACATGCATTGGAGCCGGCTGGTCGATCTGCCGCTCGCCGCGCTGATCGTGCTGCTGCGCCCGTTCGTGGGGCCGCGCGAGGCCGAGATGCTCGCCTGCGGCATCGCGCCGTTGCTGCCGCTCGGCATCGTGATGCTCGGCATCGGCGCGACGGTGCGCCGCCTCGTCAGCGTCTATGCCTGGCCGCTCGGCATCGTGCTGCTACTGTGCTGCTCGGCGACGATGATGATGTATATGCCCGAGCGGATCGACCATCACGGCTGGCAGCTCGCGATGCTGAGCCTCGCGGTCGCCGGCCTGTCCGACCCCAAGGGCGCGCGCGGCGGGGCGATCGTCGGCGTGGCGAGCGCGGTGTCGCTGACGATCGGGCTCGAGATGCTACCCTATGCCGCGCTGGCCGGCTCGATCCTGACGCTGCGCTGGATCTGGGACCGTGGCGAAGCGCCGCGGCTGGCGATCTACGCACTGTGCCTCGGCGCTGGCAGCGGGCTCGGCTATGCGCTGTTCGCCTCCTATGCCGATGCGGTGCTGCGCTGCGACGCGCTGACGCCGGTCTGGCTGAGCGTGATGGTGATGGCGGGCGCGCTGTTGTTCGCAATGGGCTGGGCGAATCCGGCGAACCGCTGGGTCCGGCTTGGCCTGGCGATCGCGGCGGGGGCGATCATCGTCATCGGCTTCGCGCTCGTCTTCCCGCAATGCCTCGGCCGTCCCGAACAAGCCTCGCCCGAGCTGCAGAAGAACTGGCTCAACATGATCCGCGAAGCCAAGCCGATCTACAGCCATCCGTTCCGCGTCGCCTTTCCCGTCGCGGCGATGCCGATCGTCGGGGTGATCGGCGCGGCAGTCGCGACGTGGCGCGCGCGCGGGACCGAGCTCCGTGGCGCCTGGGCAACGGTATTGCTGTTCGTCACCGGCGCGGCATTGCTGCTGCTGTGGCAAGCGCGCGCGGGGCCCGCGGCGCAAATGCTCTCGGTGCCGGGCGCGGTCGCACTCGGCTGGCTGCTCGTCCCTAGCCTCCTCGGTAATCGCTCGGCGCTGGTGCGCGTGCTTGGAACGGTGGCGGCGGTCGTGGTGATCGGCTCGGGGCTGTTCGCCGGGCTCGCGATCCGCTTCCTGCCGATCGACCGACCGAGCAAGCGCGTCCAGATCATCGACCGCGCGAGCGGCCAATGCCCGACGATGACCGCGCTGCGCCCGCTCGATCGCTATCCCGCGCAGACGGTCTTCAGCTTCGTCGATCTGGGGCCGCGGATCATCACGATCACGCATCACGATGCGGTCGCGGGCCCGTATCACCGCAATGGCGCCGCGATTCTCGACGTCCAGCACGCCTTCTCGGGAAGCCCGGAGAATTTCCGCGCGATCGCCAAGCGCCACGGTGCGACGCTGCTGCTGGTCTGCCCCAACATGGCCGAATCGACGATCTACCGCGTGCGCGCGCCCGGCGGCTTCTATGACCAGCTCGCGCATCGCAAGACGTTCGACTGGCTCGAGGAACTGCCGATGCCGGCCAAGTCGCCGCTGCGGCTGTGGCGGATCAAGGACTGACGATTTATGCCCCTTCCCTTAAGGGGAGGGGCTTTTCTCCAATCACCCGAGGCTTTGCTTCACCCCGTCGATCACGAACTGCACCGCAAGCGCTGCGAGCAGCACGCCGAGCAGCCGCGTGATCACCGCTTCGATCTTCGCCCCGAGCACGCGCATGATCGGCCCCGCTGCCAGCAAGGCGGCGAGCGTCAGCGCCAGGATCGTGGCGAGCGCGGCGAGCACGACGGCGATCGGCTCGAGCCCGTGGTTGCGGCTCATCAGCAGCATCACCGACGCGATCGACCCCGGCCCCGCGATCATCGGCATCGCCATCGGGAAGATCGAGACATCCTCGACTTCGGGCGTCGCGGCGACCTTGGCAGCGCGATCCTCACGCCGCTCGGTGCGCTTTTCGAACACCATCTCGAGCGCGATCAGGAACAGCATGATCCCGCCGGCGATGCGAAACGAATCGAGGCTGATGCCGAGCGACTTGAGCAGCACTTCGCCGAACGCGGCAAAGGCGAACAGGATCGCGGCGGCGACGAGCACCGC
Organism: Sphingomonas sp. UYEF23; assembly: GCF_040546165.1. NCBI lineage: Bacteria > Pseudomonadati > Pseudomonadota > Alphaproteobacteria > Sphingomonadales > Sphingomonadaceae > Sphingomonas > Sphingomonas sp. UYEF23. The sequence goes on from NZ_JBEPNG010000003.1 coordinate 234,858, forward strand.
GCGGATCGCCATCGCCCGGCGATTGGCAGGCGAGGCGCCCGACGACAGCCCGGCATAGATCGGCGCGCAGCCGGGCGGGTCGATCACCACGAAGAAGGTGATGAGCGACGAGATATAGAGTTCGATCAAAGCGCGCCCTCACCGACGACGTTTTCGCGCCGTTCGGCGGAGATCAGCGTGTTGCGCAGCAGCACCGCGATCGTCATCGGGCCGACGCCGCCGGGTACGGGCGTCACCGCCCCCGCCACGTCGAGCGCACCCGCGAAATCGACGTCGCCGACCAGTCCCTCGGGCGTGCGGTTGATGCCGACGTCGATCACCGTCGCGCCGGGCTTCAGCCACGCGGCCTTGACCATCTGCGGTCGCCCGACTGCCGCGACGACGATGTCGGCGCGCTTGACCACGCTCGGCAGATCGCGCGTGCGCGAATGTGCGACGGTGACGGTGCAGCTCTCGGCGATCAGCAATTGCGCCATCGGCTTGCCGACGATGTTCGAGCGGCCGATCACCACCGCGTCGAGCCCCGACAGATCCCCGAGCTGGTCCTTGAGCAGCATCAGGCAGCCGAGCGGCGTGCACGGCACAAAGCCCTCCAGCCCGGTGGCAAGGCGCCCGGCATTGACCGGATGGAAGCCGTCGACATCCTTGTCGGGGTCGATCCGTGTCGTCACCGCTTGCTCGTCGATATGCGAGGGCAGCGGCAGCTGGACGAGGATCCCGTCGATCGCGGGATCGGCGTTGAGCGCATCGACGAGATCGAGCAGCGCCTGCTGCGGCACGTCGGCGGGGAGGCGATGCTCGATGCCCGCCATGCCCGCCGCCGTGGTCGCCTTGCCCTTCGAGCGGACATAGACCGCCGAAGCGGGGTCGTCACCGACGAGCACGACCGCGAGCCCCGGCGCGCGGCCGGCCTGTTCGACAAAGCGCGCGACGCGCTGTGCGACGCGCTCGCGCAAGCCGGCGGCGAACGCCTTTCCGTCGATGAGTGCGGCAGTCATGCTAGCGCCTTTCGCCTTAGAGCGGCGTGCCGCTCAGGATATGGGCAGCCAGATTATTGAGGATGATGCTGAGGATCCGCAGCGTCAGCAGCACCGCGAACGGTGCCAGGTCGATCGATCCGAAATCGGGCAGAATCCGGCGGAACGGGCGATACAGCGGCTCTGTCCCGCGGTTGAGCCCGGTATAAATCGAGCGCACGACTTCGTTGTAGGTATTGATGACGTTGAACGACACGAGCAGCGACAGGATCACCTGAACGATGACGATCAGCGTGACCGCGTCGATCAACACCTGCAGGATCTGGATGATGGTAATCACGCGCGTCTCCGGGTGGTGTTCATCACGGTTCTAGCGCGCTACCGCAGGTGCGAACACCCCTAGCGACGCAGACCGCGCGAGGCGCAACGCTCACCGGCGAACCAGGGTCCCGGCGCCGCGCTTCGTGAAGATTTCGAGCAGCATCGCATGCGGCACGCGCCCGTCGAGGATGACCGCGGCATCGACCCCGCCCTCGACCGCATGGACGCAGGTCTCGAGCTTGGGGATCATCCCGCCGCTGATCGTGCCGTCGGCGCGCAGCGCGGCGACGGCCGCGGGATCGAGATCGGTGACGAGTGCACCCGCCTTGTCGAGCACGCCGACCACGTCGGTCAGCATGAACAGGCGCTCGGCGCCGAGCGCGGCGGCGATCGCGCCCGCCATCGTGTCGGCGTTGATATTGTAGGTCGCACCATCCGCGCCGAGCCCGACCGGAGCCACCACCGGGATGAAGCCGTCGCGCGCGAGGTTGATCAGGATCGACGGGTTGACCGCGACCGGATCGCCGACGAAGCCCAGATCGACGTGCCGCTCGATCCCCGAATTGGGATCGGGCTCGCGCCGCCCACCGACCTTTTCGGCCACGACGAGGTTGGCGTCCTTGCCTGAAATGCCGACCGCGCGGCCGCCCGCCTGGCCGATCCAGCCGACGATTTCCTTGTTGATCGACCCCGCCAGCACCATTTCGGCGATCTGCGCGGTCTCGGCATCGGTTACGCGAAGGCCGTCGACGAAGCGCGATTCGACCCCCAATCGCTTGAGCATCGCGCCGATCTGCGGTCCGCCGCCGTGCACCACGACCGGATTGATCCCGACCGCCTTCATCAACACCACATCCTCGGCGAAATCGCGCGCGAGCTCGGGGTCGCCCATCGCGTGCCCGCCGTACTTCACGACGAAGGTCTTGCCGGCGTAGCGCTGCATGTACGGCAGCGCCTCGACCAAAGTCTCGGCCTTGGCGAGCAGTTCGGGGGCGGGGGAATGATCGGTCATGTTCGCGCCCATAGCCAATCCGTCACCCCAGCGAAAGCTGGAGTGATATGTCAGCCGCGATCGAGCCGCCGCCCGATCGCCACCGCGAGATAGATTGCCGGCGGCACGAGCAGCGCCGACAGGATCACCTTGATCAGCATCTGCCCGGCGAGCAGCTGGCCGATCGGGAATTCGCCGTAGAACGCGATCGTCACGAACAGCAACGTATCGACGACCTGGCTCAGCATGCTCGCAATCGCCGCGCGCAGCCACAGCAAGCTGCTCCCCTCGCGGCCTTTCAGCGCCGCGAAGATCGTCACGTTGAGCGTCTGCGACACGCCGTACGCGACGATCCCGCCCGCCCAGATCCGCCACGTCGCGCCGAGCACGAGCTGGATCGCATCGCGATTGGCGGGCAGCATCGCGGGCGACGGCGGCAGGATCCAGACGATCCACGACAGCAGGATCGACACCAACAGCGGAACGAAGCCGATCCGCACCAGCCGGTTGGCGACCGCACCGCCATGCAGCTCGGCGACCGCGCTCGACGTCACCACGAGCAAGAGGAAGGCGAAGATCCCGGCCTCGACCGCGAGCGGCCCCAGGCCGAAGACCGGTCCGATCGCGGAAATCGGCCCGAGCGAGACTTGCTTGTTGCCGAGCACGCCCGCGATGCAGACCATCCCGCCGTAGAAGATCGAGAAGGCGAAGAGCGAGCGCGGGATAACGCCGACCGCGGGAGAAGCAGCTGTGTTCATCGCGCCGACGCTAGCCGGTTTCGCGCGCAGAGCAAACCGCCACTAGCCCCCGCCGCGCGGCGCTGTATGGTGGCGCGCTTGCGCGGGGGGCCGCGTGCCGGTTTCAACGCGAGTAACGACCCACATGAATCGTCTTCTCATCGGCATCGCCGGAATTGCGGTCATCCTGCTGATCGCCTTCGCTTTGTCGAGCAATCGGCGCGCGATCCGGCTGCGCGTCGTCGGCGCGGCGTTCGCGCTGCAAGTCGCGATCGCGGTGCTCGTGCTGAAGGTGCCGGCAGGCGTCGCGGCGCTGCAATTCCTGTCGGGCGGGGTCGCGAACCTGCTCGGCTATGCGCATAACGGCGTCGACTTCCTGTTCGGCCCGCTCGCCAAGCCCGAGATCGGCGGCAACAGCTTTGCGATCGCGGCGCTGCCGGTGATCATCTTCTTCGCCAGCCTGGTGTCGATCCTCTATTATCTCGGCATCATGCAGTTCATCGTCCGCTGGCTCGGCGGTGCGATCGAGGCGGTGATCGGGGTGTCGAAGGTAGAGGCGCTGTGCGCCGCGGCCAACATCTTTGTCGGGCAGAGCGAATCGCCGCTCGTCATCCGTCCCTATCTCGCCGGGCTGACCCCGGCACAGCTGTTCACGGTGATGACCAGCGGGATGGCGGGCGTCGCCGGCACGATCCTCGCGGCCTATGCCTCGATGGGGATCCGCATCGAATATCTGCTGGCGGCAAGCTTCATGGCGGCGCCGGCGGGGATCCTGATGGCCAAAATCATGATGCCCGACGAGCCCGTCCGCCAAGGCGAACTGCCGCTCGGCGACCATCCCGAGGAGAATATCCAGCTCTCCGAGGCGCGGATCAGCGGCCAGGGGCCCGCCGCCTTGCTACCCGAGGGCGTCCCCGGCGAACCGATGCCGCATGCGAGCCACGACGAGGAAAAACCCGCCAACATCATCATGGCGGCGGCGCAGGGCGCACAGACCGGCGTCAAGCTCGCCGTCGCGGTCGGCGCGATGGTGCTCGCCTTCGTCGCGCTCGTCGCGCTCGCCAACGGCATCCTCGGCGGAATCGGCGGATGGTTCGGCTATCCGGCGCTGAGCTTCCAGGGGCTGCTCGGCACGGTGTTCGCGCCGATCATGGTGCTGCTCAACGTCCCGTGGACCGAAGCGCAGATCGCCGGCGGGCTGTTCGGGCAGAAGATCGTGCTCAACGAATTCGTCGCCTATATCAGCCTCGGCACACAAAAGGGCCTCAGCGCGCATACCATCGCGGTGGTGACCTTCGCGCTGTGCGGGTTCGCCAATTTCTCGTCGATCGCGATCCAGATGGCGGTGACCGGCAGCCTCGCCCCCAACCAGCGCCCGATGATCGCGCGGCTCGGCTTGAAGGCACTGGCGGCGGGGAGCCTCGCCAATCTGATGTCGGCGGCGCTGGCCGGGTTGCTTATCCCCGACGTCCCCGCACAACCCACGGCCAAAGCGCCGGCAGCGGTCGTCGCGCCGGTGGCAAAGCCGTGATCGACGCGCAGCGCGGCTAGCTTCCCTTGATCGAGGCGCGGTCCGCCAATTCCGTCCGGACGGAGCCCGTCGAAGTCCGGCCCTGAACCCGCCGACGGTCGGCAAGTGGCGATGGGCCCTTCGACAGGCTCAGGGCGAACGGTGGGTCGGTTAGCCTCGGGGAAAGGCCGCTAGCGGTAGATCCAGTGCCACACCCCGGCCGCGACCCCCGCGATCGGCAGATGCGCCCAGGTCGCCGCGAGCCAGATCACGACGCCGCCCGCGATGTCATGCGGCCGGAAGCCACCGAACGCCGCGCGCCGCTGCGCGATCGCGACGAATGGCCAGTAGCTCGTCTTTCCCTCCCAGTCGCGCCATAGAGCGGGCTGGAGCGCTTCCTTCTTGCGATCCTGCAACGCCGCGCCGACGAGCGCGAGCACGATGATCGCCACCGCCACGACGATGTTCGCGGCGATCGGATAAACCGCGATGTGGCACAGCCCCCACAGCGCGAACGCCCACATCATCGGATGCCGCGTGATGCTGAACACGCCGCGCGCGCTGGCAGGCGCGGTCGCGGTCGGTGGTCCGGGAAGCGCGGGATTGCCGAGCAGCGAGCCCATCAACAGGATGCTCGCCAAGAGCATGACGAGCGTGACGGGACCCCAGATGCCCTCGCCGACCGCCCAGAGCGGGACGCTCGCAGGCGCGATCTTATAGGCATGCGCGAGCCAGCCGAGCGTCGCGAAGGCGACCAGCGCATACACGCCCATAAAGCCGTTCGCGCCGATCGCCTTGACGATCGGCGCGCGCAACGGATGCGACAGCAGGAAATGCGTTCCAACGAATGCCGCAGCCGCGGCGATCACCATTTCCGTGCCGTCCATCGTCTTTCCCCCTTATTTGACGCCGTGCATCCACTTCTTGAGCGGCCACGACAAGGCCAGCAGCACGACCCCGAGCACGATCGCGACTTCGGCGATCGTCGTGAAGGTGCCGGTATAGGTGTCGAGGCTGACCTTGAGGTTGGTCACCTGCCCGCCGACGGTGTCGACGCTGGCGAACTGCGCGACGATGCCCGCGACATATTGCGCGCACGAGATCGACAGGAACCACACGCCCATCATCAGCCCGACGATCCGCGCGATCGACAGCTTGGTGATCATCGAGAGGCCAACGGGCGAGATGCACAGTTCGGCGACCGAGTGGATCAGGTACAAGCCAGCGAGCCACCAGATGCCGACCTGGAAGCCCGGTCCGGCGAACCCTGCGCCGAGCACAAGGAACAGGAAGCCCGCCCCGACGCCGATCAGCGCGATACCGAACTTGACCGGGATCGACGGCTCGAGCCCGCGCTTGGCGAGCGTGGTCCAGAGGATGCTCATGATCGGCGCGAGCGTGACGATAAAGAAGGCGTTGAAGAACTGCGTCTGCGGCGCCGAGATCGCGAAATCGCCGAACAGCCGCAAATCGGTGTTGCGATCGGCGAACAGCGTCAGCGACGAGCCGGCCTGCTCGAACAGCGTCCAGAACACGACGTTGAAGATGATCAGCACCATCGCTGCGAGCATCATCTGGAATTCGCGCTTGTCGCCGATCACGAACGACCAGATCAGGATGCCCGGGATCGCGACGAGGAAGGTGCCGAACAGCAATTTGCCCATCAACGACAGCGACGCGAGATAGCCGATAAAGCCCGAACCCGGCACTGGCGGGACCGAGTTCATCAAATTGACGAACAGGAAATACAGCACCGGAACCGCAACGAGCGCGCCGATAAAGATCGGGATCGTCCGGTCGGGCCCGCTCCGCACGGGCGGTTCGCCGTATCCGTTGAGCTTGCCGCCATCGAACTGGATCAACGTGAACGAGATCAGCATGCCGACCGCGGCAAGGCCGAAGCCTGCCCACCAGCCGAACGTCTCGGCAAGGATCGGACAGAGGATCTGCGAGGCGAGCGACCCGAGATTGATGCCCATATAGAAGATCGTGAAGCCCGAATCGCGGCGTCGATCGCCCTGCGCGTACAATTCGCCGACCATCGTCGAGATGTTGGGTTTGAAGAATCCGTTGCCGACCGAGACGAGGCTGAGCGCGAGCAGCATGATCGTGACGAACAGCGGGCTGCGCTCGGCATCCGATTTGAAGCCGTCCTTTTCGATCGTGCGCGCGCTGCTGCCATCGGCGGCGAGCAGCGAGACGGTGCCGTCGTCATTGCCCTTCACCTGCAGCCGCTTGCCCTGATCGGTGATGTAGCGCTGCTCGGTCCCGGCCTTGGATTCGACCGTTACGTCATAGCGCTGGCCGTCGATCGTCGCGAACGGCACCGCTGTCTGGCCGCCGAAGCAGAGCGTGAAATACCCGACCGCCATCATGATCGCGCCGAACTTCACCGAACGCTTCGACCCGAGATACTGGTCCGCCAGATACCCGCCGACGAGCGGCGTCAGATAGACGAGCGCGGTGAACCCGCCGTACAGCCCGGTCGCGGCGCGATCGCCGAAGACGAAATGCTTGGTGAGATACAGCGTGAGCAACGCGCGCATGCCGTAATAGCCGAAGCGTTCCCACATTTCGGTGGTGAACATCCGCGCAAGCTGGCGCGGATGTCCGAACCAGGTCTCGCCCGCCGCCGGATTGACGTGGCTAATATCCGGCTCGCGCGGAGTATCCGCGGTCGGGGTGTCCACCATGTACGAAAGCTCCCTGAATGTCCGTGCGCCGCTACCTTCGGCGCCGACTTGTTACCGTTGAGACTAGCGGCTTGGACGACGGTGTAAATATGCGCGCGTTCCGCTACAGCGCGGCGATGCTCAACGACTCGTCCACCCCGCTCTCGCTCCTCGCCACGCGCCGCTCGGGAAAACCGCGCGATCTCGTCGCGCCGGGGCCCGATGCGGCACAGCTCGACACGATCCTGCAGATCGCCGCGCGCGTCCCCGACCACGGCAAACTCGCCCCGTGGCGCTTCGTGATCGTCGCGCCCGAGCAGCGCGCCGCGCTCGCCCGCGTGATCACCGACGCCTGTCGCGCCGAGCGTCCGAACGCGTCGGCAAAGGAGCTCGAATCGCTCGAACAGTTCGCGCACCAGGCACCGACTTTGGTGGTGGTGCTGTCATCGCCGCGCGTCGACAGCCCTATCCCCTTGTGGGAGCAGCAATTGTCGGCGGGCGCCGCGGCGATGAACCTGCTCCAGGCGACGCACGCGCTCGGTTTTGCCGGCGGCTGGCTGACCGGCTGGGCAAGCGCTTCGGATGCGGTGCGCGATGCGTTCGGCGCGGCCCCGGAACGGATCGTCGGCTTCTTCTTTCTCGGAACACCCGCCAAGCAATTAGAAGAACGCCCCCGCCCGGATACGAGCAAGATTATTTCTCACTGGAAGGGCTGAGGTGTGGACCTTTTTGGCGGTTGCTGTATTATAGCAGCATGACAGCCCTGAACAGCGAAGACAGCCCAGTCTATATCAAATTGCGCGGGACGATCTCGGCCGCGATCCTGCGCGGCGAGTTTCGCGCTGGGGACCAGCTCCCCTCGGTCCGCGCGCTTGCCGCCGAACATGGCGCAAACCCGCTGACCGTCGCCAAAGCGTATCAGAGTTTCCAGGACGACGGCTATGTCGAGGTCCGGCGCGGGGTCGGGATGTTCGTGCTCCCAGGCGCCGCCGAAAAGCTCCGCGCCGCCGAGCGCGAGCATTTCGTCAAGACGAGCTGGCCGCGCATCGCCGCGCATATCGAATTGCTCGGGCTCGACGTCGCCGACCTGCTCGAACGCGAAAAGGCCTGAAAGCCTGGCCCGGCCGCGAAGCGCTGCTTCCGACCGGGCCGTTACACGGTAACCGCCTATCCGACGGTGACCCCCGCCACGCGCCAGCCACCCGTCTCGCGCTCGAGCGTGACCGTCTCGATCGCCTCGGTCCTATTGGCGAAACGGGTCCGAAACTTCACCATTTGGTAGCCATGCGGCGGCGTCGGCACTTCCTGCTGGCTGACGAAGTTGCGTGACAGCATCTCGCCCAGCGGCACACGCGCCTGTTCGGACGCCTTTGTCCAGACTTGGAGCGTGTTGAGCTTTTGGAACGACGGCGTCGTCGCACGGTAGCTCTCACTCCACTGCGCGCGGTCGAGCAGCATGAGCCATTGCCGCGCTTTATCCACGACCGCTGCATCGGGCGTTTCTGCAGCGAGGGACGGCCCCGGAGGGGCAGGCGCGTCTTGAGGCAGCGCGACGAGCGCCAAGAGACCGAGGGTAAACGTCATGAGCAAGCCTCCGATGAGGAACCGGGGCTGGCGGTGTGCCCGCCCCACGCCGAGCTCCGGCGCGGTTTCCTGTTCCCCCCGAGCAGCGTCCGCGGCTTCCCCGATTGGCGTGTCCCCCACAGAATCGGGGGCCGGCGGCACACCGCCGCCTTCGGCCGCGAGCAGCATCCGCGCAGCCTCGCGACTGCTCGACACGGCGAGCTTGCGGCGCGCATCGCGCAGCCGCTCGTTGATCGTATGGACCGAGAGGCCGAGATCGCGCGCGCTCGACTTCGCATCATGCCCGCGCACGATCAGGCGAAGCGTCTGCTTCTCCTTCTCGGTCAGCGCGCGGACCCCGTCTCTCACCGGCATGTTCATGCCCCGGAGGCTAGGTCGGGGGCCGCGGCGCGCCTACCCCGAAAAATTCGGGGTGAGCGCGGCAGTGGCTCAGCTCAGGCCGCGAAGGCTTCGGCCGGGACCGAATAGAGCACATCGGCCTTCGCCGTCGCCGCCGCCTTGAGCCCCAGCGCTTCGGGGACGATCTGCGCGACGTAGAAGGCGCACGCCGCGCGCTTCATCGCCGAGAAGGCATCGTCGCCCGTCGCAATCCGGCCCGAACGCTCCATCAGCCAGCCGCAGGTCGCGACCGAGAGCATCGTCAGGAACGGATAGCTTGCCGCAAGCTTGTCGTCGGCATCGAGCCCCGCCATGCCGCGCCCGATCTCGTCGCACGCGTCGATCAGACCGATCAGGCCTGCATCCTGCGCTTCGGCGCGCATGTCGGCGATCAGCTGCGCAAACACGCCGCCATTGGCCATCGACAGCTTGCGCCCGACCAGATCGGCGGCCTGGATGCCGTTGGTGCCCTCGTAGATCGGCGTGATGCGTGCATCGCGGAAGAACTGCGCCGCGCCCGTCTCCTCGACATAGCCCATCCCGCCATGCACCTGGATGCCGAGGCTGGCGACTTCGTTGCCGATGTCGGTGCCGTGCGCCTTGGCGAGCGGGGTGAGGATCTCGAGCCGGTCCTGCGCGCCCGCTTGCCCGAGCGCCGCGCGGTCGACTTGCGCCGCGGCGTAATAGACGAGCGCACGCGCCGCCTGTGTCTGCGCCTTCATCCGCAGCAGCATGCGGCGGACGTCGGGATGCTCGACGATCTTGACCGATTCCTTGCTGGGCGAGCCAGCGCGCGGCGACTGCACGCGATCGAGCGCATAGGCCACCGCCGCCTGCGTCGCGGCTTCGGCGACTTGGACGCCCTGCAGCCCGACATTGAGGCGGGCATTGTTCATCATCGTGAACATGGCGCGGATGCCGCCGAATTCGCCACCGATCAGCTCGCCGATACAGTCATCATTGTCGCCGAACGACAGCACGCAGGTCGGCGAGGCGTGCAGCCCCATCTTGTGCTCGATCGAGACGACGCGGACGTCGTTGAAGTCGCCCGGCGTGCCGTCCTCGGCCAGCCGATACTTGGGCACGAGGAACAGCGAAATCCCCTTGGTGCCGGCCGGTGCGCCGGGCGTGCGTGCGAGCACGAGGTGGACGATGTTGGGCGCCATGTCGTGATCGCCGAACGAGATGTAAATCTTGGTGCCCTTGATCGACCACTTTCCGTCGCCAAGCGGCGTCGCGGTCGAGCGCAGCGCGCCGACGTCCGAGCCCGCCTGCGGCTCGGTCAGGTTCATCGTGCCGGTCCATTCGCCAGTCACGAGATGCGGAAGATACAGCGCCTGCTGCTCGGGGCTGCCGTGATGCGCCAGCGCCTCGATCGCACCGACGGTCAGCGTGGGCGCGAGCGCGAAGCCCATGTTCGCGCCACCGAGCGTATCGAGCACCGCGGTCTGGATCGCGAAGGGCAGGCCCTGCCCGCCAAATTCTTCGGGAACGCCGATCGTGCCCCAGCCGCCTTCGACATAATCGTGATACGCCTTCACGAAGCCGTCGGGCATGACGACGCCCTCGGGGGTCCATTTCGCGCCGACGGTGTCGCCGGCGCGCAGCAGCGGCGCCCATTCGCCCGCCGCGAGTTGCCCGACGCCTTCGAGCACCGCGTCGACGACGTCGTCGCTCGCGGCGGCGAAGCGTTCGGTCGCGGCGAGATCGGCGATGCCGACGATGTGATCGAGCACGAAACGCTGGTCGGCAGTGGCGGGGGTGAACATGGCGGATCCTCTGACTCAGGGCCCCTTATCGGGGCTGCTGCGCCGGGCTATAGCCCTGTCCGATGATCCCGCCAAACCCGCCTTTTGCGACGCAGACCTTACCCTACGGCGAGGCCGCGATCGCCGCCGCCGCCGCGCTGATCGTGGCCGGCCAGCCGGTCGCGATCGCGTCCGAGACGGTCTACGGCCTTGCCGCCGACGCGACCGATTCGGCCGCCGTCGCGGCGATCTATGCGGCGAAGGGCCGGCCGAGCTTCAACCCACTGATCGTCCATGTCCTCGACATGGCGGCGGCTGAGGCGATCGCCGAGTTCGACCCCGTCGCGCGTGCGCTGGCCGCGGCGTTCTGGCCGGGGCCGTTGACGCTGGTGCTGCCGCTGCGCGCGGGTGCCGGGATCGCGGCCGCGGTGACAGCGGGGCTGCCAACGATCGCGCTGCGCGTGCCGGCGCACCGCGCGATGCGGGCGTTGATCGCGGCGTCGGGCAAGCCGCTGGCGGCGCCCTCCGCCAACGCCAGCGGGGGGATCAGCCCGACGCGGGCGGAGCATGTCGTCGCCAGCCTCGACGGGCGTATTGCGCTTGTCGTCGATGACGGCGCGACCGAAGCGGGACTCGAATCGACGATCGTCGCGACCGCGGGGGGCCTGCGCGTGCTCCGCCCCGGGCCGATCACACGCGAGACGCTGGCGGCGTTCGACACGCTTTCGCCCGAAACAGAGAAAGCAGACCGCCCGGCAGCTCAGGCGATCACCGCTCCCGGCCAGCTCGAAAGCCACTACGCGCCGAGCAAGCCGCTGCGCCTCAATGCCATCACGGCTGCGCCCGACGAATATCTGATCGGCTTCGGCACGATAGCCGGCGCCGCCACGCTATCGCCGACCGCAGAGCTGACAGAAGCCGCGACCAACCTGTTCGCTGCGCTGCACGCGGCAGACGCCTCGCCATCAACACGGATCGCGATCGCGCCGATCCCGAGCGAGGGGATCGGCGCTGCGATCAACGATCGGCTCAAACGCGCGGCGTACCGCGACACTTGAGCGGAGGCGTTACGCCCCCACCGCCGCCTTCGACCGTGCCGCAAAGCTCTTGCGCAGCTTGGCGAGCTTGGGCGGGATCACCGCGAGGCAATACGGATTGCCGCGACCTTCGGTATCCCAATAGTCCTGGTGATAATCCTCGGCCGGATACCAGGTCGACATCGGCTCGATCGTCGTGACGATCGGCGCGGGCCAGTCGCTCGCGGCCCGCTGCATCGCCGCCACGGCCGCGTCGCGCTGCGCATCGTCGGCGGGGAAGATCGCCGAGCGATATTGCGTGCCGACATCGTTGCCCTGGCGGTTGAGCTGCGTCGGATCGTGCGTTGCAAAGAACATGTCGAGGATCTCGCCATACGACACCTGATCCTTGTCGAAGGTCACGCGGATCGCCTCGGCATGGCCGGTGTCGCCACCGCACACCTGCTTGTAGGTCGGATCGGGCACCGTCCCGCCGATATACCCGCTTTCGACCTTCTCGACGCCGATCACGTCCTTGAACACCGCCTCGGTGCACCAGAAACATCCACCCGCGAGCGTTGCGACTTCGCTAGCCATTTTCGAATCCTTTATTGCTGGGTTCCTAGATAGGAACGCGGTGGCGCGACGCAATCTCCACGGGTAGGGCGTGGGCGCTGGCAGGAGACGAAGATGCTCGACGGTGCGGTAATGGTGACGGGCGGAGCGGGCTATATCGGCAGCCATGCGGTGCTGGCGCTGCTCGACGCGGGACACCGCGTCGTCGTGTTCGACAATCTTTCGACCGGGTTCGACTGGCTGGTCGACAGCCGCGCGACGCTGGTGCGCGGCGAGATCGAGGATGACGTGCTCGTCCGCAGCACGATGCGCGACCATGACGTGCGCGCCGTGATGCATTTCGCCGGATCGATCATCGTCCCCGAATCGGTCTCGAACCCGCTCAAATATTATCGCAACAACACCGTCGCGAGCCGCGCCTTGCTCGAAAGCGCGGTCACCTCGGGCGTGAAGCACTTCATCTTCTCCTCGACCGCGGCGACCTACGGCACGCCCGAAAAGGTGCCCGTCGCCGAGCGCGACCCGACCGTGCCGATCAACCCGTACGGGATGTCGAAGCTGATGACCGAGGCGATGCTGCGCGACGTCGCCGCCGCCTATCCGTTGAACTACGCCGTGCTGCGCTATTTCAACGTCGCCGGCGCCGACCCGCAGCAGCGCACCGGCCAGTCGACCGTCGGCGCGACCCACCTCATCAAGATCGCGGTCGAAGCCGCCCTCGGCAAGCGCGCGAGCGTCGGCGTTTACGGCACCGACTATGACACGCCCGACGGCACCGGCGTGCGCGACTACATCCATGTCAGCGATCTCGCCGCCGCGCACGTCGCCGCGCTCGACCTCCTCGTGGCGGAACCCGGCAAGAGCCACACGCTCAACGCCGGCTACGGCAAGGGTTTCTCGGTGCTCGAAGTGCTCGACGCGGTCGACCGGGTCACCAACATGAAACTGACCCGCGTCATCCAAGGCCGCCGCGCAGGCGATGCCGGCGAACTCGTCGCCGACAATCGCGCGATCCTCGCCACGCTCGACTGGACACCGCAGCGCGCCGACCTCGACGGCATCGTCCGCGATGCGTTGGCGTGGGAGCGGAAGCTGGGCGAGCGGGGCTGAACGTCCCCCCTCACGCTTGCGGGAGGGGAGGCGCAAAAATCAGATCGTCTTGCTGATCCCGAACATGAAGCCGCGCCGCGCGCCGAATTGCGGCGCGCCGACGCCGACCCCCGAACCGTCGCGAATCTCGTACACCCGGTCCGCCACGTTGAGCACGTCGAAGCGCACCTCGATCCCCGGCCCCTTGAAGTCGTGGCTCGCGGTGAGGTTGAACACCGCATAGGGCGTCAGCTTGCCGCCATTGGGCACGTCGCCGTCCTTGCGCAGCCCCGAGCCGTAAATCATGCTCCCGCCGAGCTTGCTGTCGCGCAGGAACCCCTGGTCGAAGTGATACGACGCACCGGCCGAGCCGGTATAGGTCTGGTCGTGGTCGAGATAGATGTAGTTGCGCGCGATATAGGCGACGTCGCCCGGGTCGAAGTTGAACTGCCCCGACGCGATCCCCAGCCCCTGCGCCTTGGCGTAGGAGAAATTGGCGTAGGCGAACACCGGCCCGTGCTGGTACGAGACATTGCCTTCGATCCCGTCGATCCGCCCGCGCGTGTAATTGAACGGCGTGAGAATGATCGGCGCACCGAACTGGCCTTCGTCGACCAGGTTGCGCGACCGGCGATGATAGGCGTCGATCCCGAGCGTGAAGCGGCCCAGTTTCTGCTGCGCGCCGACGTCGAAATAATCCTGCCGCTCGGCAAATGGGGCGGTGGCGAGCGGGGTCGTCACGCCGTCGTCGCCCGGCGCCTGTGCGCTGGTGCCGCGGAACTTGAGGACGCTCGTCGTCGCGACGTTCGAAAAGGGCGCGGGCGAGAAATAGCGCGCATAGCCGGCGTGCAGCGTCAGCCCCTTCGACGGCGTCAGCACCGCATTGATCCGTGGCGAGAACTGCGATTCGGCGCGGAAGCCGGTATAATGGTCGAAGCGGCCGCCGAAATTGACGATCAGCGGCTCGGCGATCTTCCATTCGTCCTGCAGATAGACGCTGTAGGTCATCTCGGTCGTCGCGCTGTTGTCGACCACGGTGATCGGCTGGCCGAGCTGCGCGCCGGTGTCGTCGAGCTGGAACACTTGGCTGCTCGTCTTCGAATTGCTGCGATCGCGCGAGATGATCACGCCGCCGCGCAGCGTATGCGCGTCGGACGCGCGATAGACGCCCTCGAGCTGGCCGCCGAAGGTGAAGTCCTGCTTGAACGCCTTTTGCGCGATGCCGTTGAACAGCAGCTCGCCCGTCACGTCGGGGGTGTAGCGCAGCGACGAATAGCGCGCGAACAGCGAGGCCTGGAGCGTCACCGGCCCGGCATCGCGCAGCAAGCTGGCGAGGCCGAACGCGGTGCGCTCGCGCTGGCGCTCGTCGAGATCCTCGCTGCGGAAATCGGTGACACCGGCGACATTGTAGCCGTTGCCCGGGGTCAGCCCGCGCGGATTGGGGATCTGGAAGCTCTGGTCGGAATAGCCGCCCATGAACGAAACGCGATTGTTCTCGTCGAGCGTGTGATCGACATAGACGAAACCCTGATACTGGTTGGTCTTGTCGTGGAGCGGGGTGCGGCTGCCATCGACTGCTTCGATCCCGATATTGCTGTGCTTGTAGCTGCCGGTGACGAAGTAGTTGGTGTTGCCGGTCGACCCGCCATAGTCGAAGCTTGGCTGCACCGTGTCGTTGGTGCCGCCATACAGCGACACCTGCCCACCATTCTTGAAGCCGTTCTTGGTGGTGATGTCGATGATGCCGGCCGTGCGCAGGCCGTATTGCGCGGGCAGCGCGCCGGTGCGCAGATCGAAACGCTCGACCAGGCGGGGCGATAGCGTCTGGCCGAACACCGCGACCCCCTCGGGCAGGATCGTGCCGTTGATGCGGTATTGCAGGTTGTTGTGGTCGTCGCGGACATGGAACTGGCCGCCGCCGTCCTGCACGACGCCGGGCAATTGCAGCAGGATCTGGTTGAGCTGCTGATTCTCCCCGCCAGGGAGCGCTTTGATCGTCTCGCTGGTGATCGTGTAGGTCGTCGCGCCGAGGCTCGGCTGGATCGAGGCGCGCGCGGCATCGAGGCGGCCGGTGACGACGATGTCGGGACCGCTCTTTGCGGTCGACGGTGCAGTCTGGTCATCGGTGCTGGCGGCAACCGATGCCGGCGTGGCTTCGGGGGCGGCATAAGCGGCGATCGGTGCGAACGACAGCAGCGCAGCGCTGGACAACAGAGTGGCTCGGATCATGCGGGAGGCGGCCTTTCAAGATGCGTTGTGCAGTGCAGTAGATGTTATGTGATATTATCACAAGACCGTTTCGTCGACTCCCGGAAACGATTCGGCCGTGTAGGCGCAGCGGTGGCCCGCGCCACCTTGCGGGCAGATGAACGAAGCTCGAATCGGTGGCTAGGCGGAGGTCTTGCCGCGCGCGATCCGCAACCGCAGCGCGGCACCTAGTGACCACCACGCGACCGCCCACAGCCCGCCGAAGGTCCAGCCGGCGAGCACGTCGCTCGGCCAATGCACGCCGAGATAGACGCGGCTGCACCCGATCGCCGTGACGAGCAGCAGCGCTGCGCCGAGCACATAGCGCCGGAGCGCACGATGCTCGGTGATTTGCAGCAGCAACAGCGCGAGCGTCAGATAGACGCACGCGCTGTTCGCGGCGTGGCCGCTCGGGAAGCTCGCATTGTAGACCGAAACGAGGTGATCGGTCACCGTCGGCCGCGTCCGCCCGACCAGCGCCTTGACCAGCGTTACCACGATCGATCCGCTGATCGTTCCGCCCAGCACCAAAGCGAGCGTCAGCCAATGTCGCTGGACGATCAACAGCCCCGCCGCCAGCGCGGCGACCAGGACCAACACGGTCGGCCCGCCGAGTGCAGTCACGTCGACGACGCTTTGCGTCAGCCAGGCCGGCCCTGGCGGCACGCCATGCGCCACCCCGCCGCGCGCCCATAACAGGATCGCGCGGTCGAACCCGAACTGCAATCCGCGATCGATCAAGGCGCCGAGCAACAACAACGCGCCACCAGCGCCGGTCAGCGCCGCGACCGCGACAATCGTCCAGGGCGGGTGGCGGACATCGGGGGCTGCGGGCGGCATCGAGGCATCCTTGCGTGCCGGTGGTGGGCCCAATGGGACTCGAACCCATGACCTACAGATTAAAAGTCCGTTGCTCTACCAACTGAGCTATGGGCCCACACCGCGCTCGCGTTAGGAGCGGTTGCCGGATGGGTCAACCCAGGCGCTTAACCTTGCGCAATCGCGCGAGCAGGTGGCGCGGGGTCAAACCGGTCCGCGGATCGCGCCAAACGGGCGCAATCGCGTACAAGGGCGCAAGCACGAAGTCGCGATCCTGGAAGGCGGCGTGCGGGACGCGCAGCCCTTTCGACCGCCACGCGCCGCCCGACCAGGCGACGATATCGAGATCGATCACGCGTGCACCCCAGCGCGCGCCACGCCGCCGCCCGAAAGCGCGCTCGATCGCCTTGAGCCGCGCGAGCATCGCCGGCGGCGCGACCTCGCTCTCGATCAGCACGACGGCATTGGCGAAGCGTCGAATCGACGGTCCGATCGGCGCACTGCTCAATACAGGGGATCCGGCGACGACACCGCCGAGCGCCGCGATCGCCGCGGCGACTTCTGCCACCGGGCTGCCATGCCGCCCGCGCCGATTCGATCCGATCGCGATAGCGTAACACGGCGCGTAGCAGGGGGCTTGGTGCAGGGTACAGGTTGAGTTGCTCACCCAAACCTGCCTATCGCATCGCGATGAACTTCGCACCCAGCCCGCTGCCCGAAACCGAACCTTCGCGCGATTGCCCGCTTTGCCCACGCCTCGTCGGCTTGCGCGAGACGCTACGCGTCGAACATCCAGCGTGGTGGAACGCCCCCGTCCCCGCTTTCGGCGATCCGCAGGCGTGGCTCGGCATCGTCGGCCTCGCCCCTGGCCAGTTCGGCGCGAATCGTACCGGGCGGCCGTTCACCGGCGATCGCTCGGGGCCGTTGTTGTTCGATACGCTCGCCAAGTTCGGGCTCGCCACTGGCGACTATGAGGGCAAGCCCGACGACACGCTCCAGCTCGACGGCGTGATGATCGTCAACGCGGTCAAATGTCTCCCGCCCGAAAACAAGCCGACACCCGAGGAAATCCGCACCTGCCGCCCGTTCCTCGAAGCGCAGGCCGACGCGGTCCCGAGCGCGCGCGTGTTTATCGCGCTTGGCCAGGTCGCGCATCAGTCGGCGGTCAAGATCCTCGGCGGACGCCTCCCCAAATGCCGCTTCGCGCACGGCGCCGAGCATCGCATGCCCGACGGGCGCGTGCTGATCGATAGCTATCACTGCTCGAGCTACAATCAGAGCACCGGGCGCCTCACCGCCGAGATGTTCGAAGCGATCTTCGCCCGCGCGCTGGAACTGCGCGCGCAGGGCTGAGCCTCCCGCGTCAGATATCCTGCACCAGCCGCCCGTAGAGATCGGGGCGGCGATCGCGGAAGAAGCCGAACGCGGCGCGGTGGCGCTTGACCCGGTCGAGGTCGAGCGTCGCGGTGATGACGCCCGTCTCCTCGCGCCCCAGCTCGGCGAGGATGTCGCCGCGCTCGTCGGTGATAAAGCTCGTCCCGTAAAAGGTCTGGCCGTGCTCGACGCCGATGCGATTCGCGGCGACCACCGGCACGACGTTCGACACGGCATGCCCGACCATCGCGCGCCGCCACAGCCGTGCGGTGTCGAGCGAGGTGTCGTGCGGCTCGCTGCCGATCGCGGTCGGGTAAAACAGCACTTCCGCGCCCATCAGCATCAGCGCGCGCGCGGTTTCGGGATACCATTGATCCCAGCACACGCCGACCCCGAGCGTCGTCGCATCCGGCCCCGGCCAGACCTTGAAGCCGGTATTGCCCGGGCGGAAATAGAATTTCTCCTCATAGCCCGGCCCGTCGGGGATGTGGCTCTTGCGATAGACCCCCATCACGCCGCCATCGGGGCCGATCATTGCTAGCGAATTGTAATGATGCGGGCCGTCCGCCTCGAAGAAGCTCGTCGGGATGTAAACGCCAAGCTCCTTGGCGAGGTCCTGCATCGCGAGCACCGCCTTGTGGACGCCGACGGACTTGGCGTTTGCGAACAACCCTTCGTCCTCGACCCGGCAGAAATATTCGCCCTCGAACAATTCGGGCGGCAGGATCACTTGCGCGCCCTTGCCGGCGGCCTCACGCACGAGATCTGAGACATGCGCGATATTCGCGTCCATATCGGCGGAGAAGGCGAGTTGCAGCGCAGCGACGGTGATTTCGGTCATGCGCCGCCATATCGGGCTTCGCCGCGCCGATTCAAAGACGCAAAAGGAGTTGGGCGTGGAAAAGCTGTTCGAAACGATCGCGCAAAAGGCGACGGGCTGGGCAGGGCGCCCGCCCGCCTTCGTCCTCGCACTGTCGGTAATCGTGATCTGGGGCGTGACCGGGCCGCTGTTCCACTATTCTGACACGTGGCAGCTGGTGATCAACACCGGCACCACCGTCGTCACCTTCCTGATGGTGTTCCTCATCCAGAACGCGCAGAATCGCGACGCCTCGGCGATCCAGGCCAAGCTCGACGAGATCATCCGTGCGACCACCGATGCGCGCAACGCGTTCATCGGGATCGAGCATCTGACGCAGGACGAGCTCGAAGGCATCCGTCGGATGATCGAGCGCGATTGCGGCGAGAGCTCGACCGATCACCACGCCATCGAACGGCTGATCGGCCGGCTCTAACTCCGAATCAGGCGGGCACTTGCTGCGAGATGCAGTGGAAGCTCCCGCCGCCGGTCAGGATCGCATCGGCGCGCAAGCCAACCGCAGTCCGGCCCGGGAACAGCTGCTGAACCGCCGCGACCGCCGATTGGTCGTTGGGCGCGCCGTAGAGCGGCACCACCACCGCGGCATTGCCGATATAGAAGTTCATATAGCTCGCCGGCACGATCTCCTCGTCGCGCAGCACGCGGCCGGGCGACGGGATCCGCACCACGGTGATCCCCGGCATCGCTTCGGCCGCAGCGGCGGCATGCTGATAGACCAGCCAGTTGGGATCGTTCTCGGCGGCCTGCGGGATCGCCAGCACGCCGGGCGCGACGAAGCGCGCGAGATTGTCGACATGCCCGTCGGTGTGATCGTTCATCAGCCCCTCGCCGAGCCACAGCACTTGGTCGAGACCGAGATCGTCGTGCAACCGACGCTCGATCTCGGCCTTGCTGAGCGCGGGGTTGCGGTTGGGGTTGAGCAGGCATTGCTCGGTCGTGACGACCAGCCCGGTGCCGTCGCCATCGATTGCGCCGCCCTCGAGCACCCAGTCGCACGGCGTGACCGGCAGCAGCTTGCTCGCCGCGAGCCGCAGCCCGACATCGTCGTCGCCGGGCAAATCGTATTTGCCGCCCCAGCCGTTGAAGCGGAAATCGCGCGCGCTGTGGTCCGACAGCACGATCGGCCCGGTGTCGCGCAGCCAGATGTCGCCGAACGGTTCGACCACGATCTCGGCGAAATCCCCCGCCAGGCTGCGTGCCGCCTCGGCCGCATCCTCGTCAGCGGCGACGAGGATGACGCGCTCGCCGCGACCCTCGGCATGGACCGCGCGCCCGAACGCCGTCACTTCGTCGCGCGCGGCGTCGAGATCGTCCTCCCACAGCTCGGGATGGCTCGGAAACCCGATCCACACCGCGGCATGCGGTGCCCATTCCGCGGGCGGCAGCAGCTTCGACATACGTTATTTCCCTGCACGACTCGTGTCGCGAACGGCGCGGAATTCCGCGGATTTGTACCAATTGGGCCAATCGGTGCCGTCGGCGAGCTGACGCCCCAGCGCATAATAGAGCTGGACGTCCTCGACCGCGCCCGACCAATCCCATGCCGCATTATATTCGTCCTGCGGCTTGTGATAGCGGTTTTGGATATAATCGAGCGTCGCGGCGTGTCCCGCTGCGACACCGCCGACGCGCAGATCCTCGCCCGCGCCGCCATCGAACATCGGCACGCCCAATTTGGCGAAGCTGAAATGGTCCGAACGGAAATACCCGCCGCGTTCGGGATTGGGCTCGGGCTTGATCACGCGATCCTGCGCCTCGACCAGCAGCTTCATGCGATCCTCGAGCTCGGACTTGCCCGCGCCAGCCACGACGAAATCCCGGGTCCGGCCCTTGACGTTGAGCCCGTCCATATTCACCCCGCCGACGGTCTGCGCGAGCGGATAGATCGGATGCTCGGCATAATAACGCGAGCCGAGCAGCCCGCATTCCTCGCATGTCACCGACAGGAAGACGAGCGAGCGCTTCGCTGGCCCGGCCTTGGCATTGGCCTCGGCGAGCGCGACGAGCCCGGCGACGCCGCTCGCATTGTCGAGCGCGCCGTTGCAGATGTCATCGCCTTTGACCGCGTCGCAGTGGCCGAGATGGTCCCAATGCGCGGTGTAGAAGACATAGTCCTTTGGCGCCGTCTTGCCGGGCAGGATGCCGATCACGTTCTTCGAGGCTTGCCGCTTGATCGTGTTCGCGAAGCTGACCGACGCCGTCACGCCGAGCGGTACGGCCGTGAAGCCCTTGGTCTTGGCGGCGGCGCTGAGCGTCTCGAAATTCTGCCCGGCGCTGGCGAACAGCTCCTTTGCCTTGGCAAGCTGCATCCAGCCGATCGCCGCGCTCTGGTCGGCATGGTCGCCCTTCTCGTCGAGCTCCAATTGCGGCCCGGTCCAGCTCGACTGGACGACGCCCCAGCCATAGGCGGCAGGCTCGGTATCGTGGACGATGATCGCCGCGGTCGCGCCGTGGCGCGCGGCTTCCTCGAACTTGTAGGTCCAGCGGCCATAATAGGTCATCGCCTTGCCCTCGAAGAGCCCGTCGCGGCCCGGCGTCTGCCAGTCGGGATCGTTGACGAGGATCACGACGGTCTTTCCGTGGACGTCGACCCCGGCATAATCGTCCCACCCGCGTTCGGGCGCGGTGATGCCGTAGCCGACGAACACGACGGGCGAATCCTTGATCGCGATCGTCGGCGTGACGCGATAGGTCGCGAGCACCACGTCCTGGCGATATTGCAGCGCGACCGGCGTCTTGCCGCCGCTGAAGGTCATCGGCGTCACGTCGCGCGCGGTGAGTTCGACGAGCGGGACGGGCTGGAACCAGCTGCCATTGTTGCCCGGCTTGAGCCCCGCCGCCTTGAAGCGCGCGACGATATAGTCGGTCGCCTTGTCCTCGCCCGGCGTGGTCGGCTTGCGGCCTTCGTACGCGTCGGACGACAGCGTCTTGGTGACCTCCTTGAGCGTCTGCACGGATATCGCTGGTGCGGTTTGCGCGGTTGCGCTCGTCGATAGCGCAACCGCGCCCAGGATCACGGCAAACGTGGGGGAGAGGCGCATCGGCAAGCCCTTTTACTGGATTTCGCGCACCGTTCTGGCAGGCCACGATCAAACGCGCAACGCTCCGGAACGGGTCGCTTGCGGGGGATCGGAAACGCGGTATCGTGCGGAATCATAGGGGGGATTCCATGACACGACATATGCTGCGCGCAGCGCTGATCGCCTGCGTTGCCACATCACCGCTTGCCGCGAGCGCGGCCCCGGATGCAGCGGCGACCGCACCCACCGCGCTGACCGACGCACAGCGCTTCGGCGCGCGCGAATCGGTGCAGCAGATCAGCCTGTCGCCCGATGGCAAACGCGCCGTCGTGCTGATGAGCGCGGGCGATCGCGGCGTCGCGGCGTTCGTGCTGACGGTCGATTCGGCCGAACCATTGGTCCGCGTGTTCGGCTCGAGCGGCGAGAAGGAGCAGCTCGATTATTGCCAATGGGCCACCAACGACCGGCTGGTCTGCGGGCTGCGCTTCACCGACGGCAAGGTCAGCGACATGGTCGGCTTCGATCGGCTGATCACGGTGCAGGCCGATGGCAAGAACCTCAAGCTGCTCAGCGCCAGGACCTCGACCGACGCGCTTGGCGTGATGCAGAATGGCGGGCGCATCATCGACTGGCAGGGCGACCCCAGCGGCGCCACGCTGCTGATGACGCGCCAAGTCGTTCCCGAATACAGTACCGGCACGCATCTCAACGAGACCGACCACGGGCTCGCCGTCGAACGCGTCGATCCCGCGACACTGCGCCGCAGCTTCGTCGAGCCCGCGCGCGCGGATACCGAGGAATATATCTCCGACGGGCGCGGGACCGTCCGCATCGCCGGCATCCGGCCGAAAACGAGCAGTGGCTATGGCGCGACGCATATCCGCTATGTCTATCGCAAGGCCGGCACGACCAAATGGCTGCCGCTCAGCACCGTCACCGGCGACGCACAGACCGAATCCGGGTTCGACCCCTATGCCGTCGATCCCGCGCTCGACGTGGTCTATGGCTTCGACAATCTCGACGGGCGCCGCGCGCTGTTCAAGATCGCGCTCGATGGCAGCCTCAAGCGGGAGCTCGTCTATTCGCGCCCCGACGTCGATGTCGCCGGGCTGGTGCGCATCGGGCGTCACAATCGCGTGGTCGGCGTGAGCTTCGTCACCGATCGCCGCCAGACCGATTTCTTCGACCCCGAGCTCAAGAAGCTGTCGCTGAGCCTGTCCAAGGCGATGCCGGGCACCCCGCTGGTCCGCTTCATCGACGCCAGCGCGGATGAATCGAAACTGTTGCTGTGGACCGGAAGCGACGTCGATCCCGGCAAGTATATGGTGTTCGACAAGAAGACGCGACACCTCGACGCTCTGCTGCTCGCGCGCCCGCCGCTCGAGGAAGCCAAGCTTGCCCCGGTCAAGGCGATCACCTTTCCCGCCGCCGACGGCACGCCGATCCCGGCCTATCTGACGCTCCCGGTGGGCGGATCGGGCAAGGGGCTGCCCGCGATCGTCATGCCGCACGGCGGCCCGGGCGACCGCGACGAATGGGGCTTCGACTGGCTGGTCCAGTTCCTCGCGGCGCGCGGCTACGCCGTGCTCCAGCCGAACTATCGCGGATCGACCGGTTATGGCGATACATGGTTCCAGCAGAACGGTTTCAAATCGTGGCGCATCGCGATCGGCGACGTCAACGATGCCGGGCGCTGGATGGTCAAGCAGGGCATCGCCGCGCCGGGCGGGCTCGCGATCGTCGGCTGGTCGTATGGCGGCTATGCCGCGCTGCAATCGCCGATCCTCGACCCCGCGCTGTTCAAGGCGATCGTCGCGATCGCGCCGGTCACCGATCTCGACACGTGGCGCCACGAGCACGACCATTATGAGAGCTTCGCGCTGGTCGATGCGTTTGTCGGCAAGGGCCCGCATATCCGCGAGGGATCGCCTGCGCTGAACGCGGCGCAGATCGCCGCGCCGGTGCTGCTGTTCCACGGCGACATGGACCAGAATGTCGGCATCGGCGAATCGCGCACGATGGCGAGCCGGCTGCGCAGCGCGCACAAGCAAGTCGAGCTGGTCGAGTTCAAGGGGCTCGACCATCAGCTCGACGATACCGCCGCGCGCACGAAGATGCTCGACAAGACCGATACGTTCCTGCGCACGTCACTCGGCATCAAGTGACACGAAAAAGGGCGGCCCGATGCGGGGCCGCCCTTCTTGGTTCGGATCGGCGCCGTGGCGAAGCCACGGCGTCGGTCGGTGCCTCGGGCACCGCCGGCCGAGCCGCTGAGTATGGCTGGCGCTAGCTTCGCTAGCGCCTCGCCTCAGCGGCTGTAGAACTCGACCACCAGGTTCGGTTCCATCTTCACCGGATAGGGCACTTCGTCGAGCGCCGGCACGCGCGTGAAGGTGACCTTCGCCGCACCGTCGGGCGCGACATAATCGGGGATTTCGCGCTCGGCGAGCTGCTGCGCTTCGAGCACCAGCGCCATTTCCTTGGCCTTGGTGCCCAGCGTGATCTCGTCACCGACGAAGCAGCGACGCGACGCGATGTTGCACTTCACGCCGTTGACGCGGATGTGGCCGTGCGAAACGAGCTGACGCGCCGCCCAGACGGTCGGTGCGAACTTGGCGCGATAGACGATCATGTCGAGGCGCTGCTCGAGCAGGCCGATCAGATTCTGGCCGGTGTCGCCCTTCATGCGCGCTGCCTCGGTGTAGCACGCGCGGAACTGCTTCTCGGTCACGTCGCCATAATAGCCCTTGAGCTTCTGCTTGGCGCGCAGCTGGATGCCGAAGTCCGAGACCTTGCCCTTGCGGCGCTGGCCGTGCTGGCCGGGGCCATATTCGCGCTTGTTGACGGGCGACTTGGGACGACCCCAGATGTTCTCGCCCATCCGGCGATCGAGCTTGTACTTTGCGCTTGAACGCTTCGACATAAGATATTCCTTGGCAAGTGCTTCGTGACAAGACCACCTGCCGGGGCAGGCGATCGATACCCGGTATCGCTCTATCCAGATCTTTGGAGGATCAAGGCAGGGCCACCACTTCACCGGGGTGCGGGGCCATTTGCGAAGGTGGGCGCCTAGCCGCGTGGGCCGTGTGAGTCAAGCTGGACAGCTGCGGCCCGTCACGCCAAGACCGCGGGCATGAGCGAAATCCTGTCAGGCCCCGACTGCACCACCATGATCGAGGTCCGCGCCGGCGTCGACCAGGTCGACCGCGAACTGATCGCGCTGCTGGCACGGCGCTTCGCGTACATGGACGCCGCGGCGCGGATCAAACCCGCGCGCGGCGCGGTGCGCGACGAAGCGCGCAAGACCCAGGTCATCGCCAATGCCTGCGCCGCGGCGCAGGCGGCCGGCGTGCCCGAACGGATCGTCGCAGATCTCTGGGAGCAACTGGTCGAAGCGTCGATCGCCTACGAACTCGCTGCGTTCGACCGACGCTGATCGCTCAGCGCGGGACGTCGACGCCGTTGCCGCGGCTCTGCATGTGCTCGGCCGAGCGCTGCCCCTCGAGGTCGAGCGACGCCCATTGGGCCTTGGTGCGGCAGACACGCTTGACGAACAGCGACCCGGTCGCTTCCTGGCTGCGGCAGACCTTCTTTTCTTTCTCGATCGGAGTGGCCGCGGGGACCGCGTCGCTCGCATAAGCGAGGCTCGGGACGCACAGCAGCACAACAGCGACGACAGTTTTCATGGTGTTCCCCGTGACCCAACTCAGCTCGATGTAAGTCGTTGCTACACCGCAATATAACGCCGCTACGCGCAGATCAAGGTCGCCGCGGCGTCTTCCCCGACAGCGCCGACAACACGCCGCGCAGCGTCCGCACTTCCTGCGCCGACCAGGCGGGCTTGGTCAGCAAGGTGCGCAGCGTGCGTCGCGTCACCGGGGTGCGGTCAGGCGGATAGAAGAAGTCGGTCGCGACGAGCATCGCGTCGAGCTGGCCGATCATCCCGTCGAGCTCGGCCTGCGGCGCGGGCTCGTGCAGTTCGACCGCGGGCGGCTGCGCCAGCCCCATGCCCTTCGACCATTCGTACGCGACGAGGATGACCGCCTGTGCGAGATTGAGCGAGCCGAATTCGGGGTTGATCGGCACGGTGATGATCGTCCGCGCGAGCGCGACGTCGTCGGTCTCGAGCCCCGAGCGTTCGGGCCCGAACAGGATCGCCGCGCGCCCCGGCCCGGCATGGATCGCGGCAGCGGCCTGTTCGGGGGTCACCACCGGCTTGGTCACGCCGCGCTTGCGCACCGTGGTCGCATAGACATGGCTGCAATCGGCGACCGCGTCGGCGACGGTCTCATAGACGCGCGCCCGTTCGAGCACGATATCGGCACCCGATGCCGCCGGCCCGGCTGAGGGATTGGGCCAGCCGTCGCGCGGCGACACCAGCCGCATCTCGACCAAGCCGAAATTGAGCATCGCGCGCGCGGCCTTGCCGATATTCTCGCCGAGCTGCGGGCGGACGAGGACGAGGACGGGGGGCGGAACAGCCGGAAGCGTGCTCACGCCTTGCCGACCTCGCTCACCGTACCGGCGAACTCCTCGAAATCACGCGCCTCGCGGAAATCCTTATAGACGCTGGCGAAGCGGATATAGGCGACCGAATCGAGGCCCTTGAGCCCCTCCATCACCATCTCGCCGATCCGCCCCGAGCGCACTTCGCTTTCGCCCTGTGTCTCGAGCTGGCGCTGGATGCCCGAGACGAGCTTCTCGAGCCGCACCGCCTCGATCGGGCGCTTGCGCGCCGCGATCGAGACCGAACGCAGCAGCTTCTCGCGATCGAACGGCTCGCGCTTGTCCTCGCTCTTGAGCACGGTCAGCTCGCGCAGCTGGATCCGCTCGAACGTGGTGAAACGCGCTGCACACCCCTCGCACTGGCGCCGGCGGCGGATCGCACCGGCATCTTCGGTCGGGCGCGAATCCTTGACCTGGCTGTCTTCATGTCCGCAAAAGGGGCAGCGCATCTCTTATTTGTTCAACTTTCGATAAGCGGCATAGCCGGCGCCGAGCAAAGCGCCCGTCATCAGCGAAAACGGCAGCACGATCGCCGCCAGCGCACCGACGACGGCGCCGCCGACGATCCGGTTGCCTTCCTCGCCGCCGAGCAGCGTGCTGGTCTTGTCGACCGCGCTGTCGAGCACTTCGACGACATCCTCGCCAACGGCGCGGGCCATGTCTTCGAAGGTGGTCTTGGGTTTCTCGTCGCCAGCGGGATCGGTCATGTCAGCTCTCCGGGTAGATCGGGAACCGGTGACATAGTGCAATAACACGCTCCCGTACAGCGGCTTCTACCGCCGGGTCGCCGCCCTCGCCCTTCTGGCGCAGGCCGTCGAGCACGTCGGCGACCATGTTGCCGATCTCGCGGAACTCGGCGGGGCCAAAGCCGCGCGTCGTGCCCGCAGGCGTGCCGACGCGGATGCCGCTGGTCTTGGTCGGCGGGAGCGGGTCGTTCGGGATGCCGTTCTTGTTGCACGTGATGTTCGCACGCTCGAGCGCTTCGTCGGCATCCTTGCCGGTGACGCCGAGCGGGGTGAGGTCGATCAGCGCGAGATGCGTGTCGGTCCCACCCGAGACGATCTCGGCGCCGCGCTCCTTGAGCGTCGCCGCGAGCACCTTGGCGTTTTCCATCACCGCGGCGATGTAGCTCTTATAGCCGGGCTCGAGCGCTTCGCCGAACGCGACCGCCTTGGCGGCGATGACGTGCATGAGCGGACCGCCCTGCAGTCCCGGGAACACCGCCGAGTTGAACTTCTTGCCGAGCGCCTCGTCATTGCTGAGGATCATGCCGCCGCGCGGGCCGCGCAGCGTCTTGTGCGTCGTCGTCGTTACGACATGCGCGTGCGGCAGCGGCGAGGGATGCAGGCCGGCCGCGACCAGTCCCGAGAAATGCGCCATGTCGACCAGGAAATAGGCGCCGACCTCATCCGCGATCGCGCGGAACTTGGCGAAATCGATCTGCCGCGGATAGGCCGAGCCACCCGCGATGATCAGCTTGGGGCGATGCTCGCGCGCCAGGCTCGCGACTTCGTCGAAGTCGATCAAGTGGCTGACCGGATCGACGCCGTATTGCACCGCATTGAACCACTTGCCCGACATCGCCGCGCGCGCGCCGTGCGTCAGATGGCCGCCGGCATCGAGGCTCATGCCGAGGATCGTCTCGCCGGGCTTCACCAAAGCGAGCATCACCGCCCCATTGGCCTGCGCGCCCGAATGCGGCTGGACGTTGACATAGGCGCAGTCGAACAGCTGCTTGGCACGGTCGATCGCCAGCTGCTCGACTTCGTCCGACGGGTGGCATCCCTGATAATAGCGCTTGCCGGGATAGCCTTCGGCATATTTGTTGGTGAACACCGAGCCCTGCGCCTGCAGCACCGCCTTCGACACGATGTTCTCGGAGGCGATCAGCTCGATCTGCGTCTGCTCGCGCGTCAGCTCGTGCTGGACGCCCGCGAACACCGCGGGGTCGGTTTCGGCCAGGCCGCGCGTGAAGAAACCGTCGGGCTGGACGTCGTGGAGCGTGGTGGGATTGGTGCTCATGCCGGATCCTTTGCGGGAGCTGGGGCGCCGAGCTTGTCGACGCGGGTTTGATGGCGGCCACCGGCGAAATCGGTGGTCAGGAAAGCGGTAATGCAGGCCTTGGCCATGTCCTCGCCGATCAGCCGCGCGCCGAGCGCGATGACGTTGGCGTCGTTATGCTCGCGTGCCAGCGCGGCGGACAGCGGTTCCGAGACGAGCGCGCAGCGCACCGCCGGGTTGCGGTTGACCGCGATCGAAATGCCGATCCCCGACCCGCACAGCGCGATACCGCGCTCGGCCGATCCGGCCGCGATCGCTTCGGCCAGCTTGAACCCGAAATCGGGGTAATCGACGCGCGCATCGCTGTCGGGACCGAGATCGACGACGTCATGCCCCTGCCCGGCGAGCCAAGCGGCAAGTATGCCCTTTAGCGCAAAGGCGGCGTGGTCGGAGGCAATGGCGATGCGCAAAGCGAAGGCGCTCCCAATTCGATTGAGCGGATCGGCAGCGCTTTAGCCAAGCATCCGCGCAATTGCCACACTCAAGCCAGCAGAATTGCCGTACGGCGATTGCGATACCCGCAACAGCTGGCTAGGGTGTTGATCTGTGATAGATTCGACGCCTCGCGCTTCCGTCAACTCCGCCGCCGGGACACCCGAAGCGGCGCGTCTTCGGCTCGTCGAGACGCTGGTCCGTACCGGCGAGGAAGACCGCGCGGCCTTTCGCGATCTCTATTCGCTGACCTCGGCGAAGCTATTCGGCATCTGCTACCGTATCTGCGGCGAAAGGCAGGCTGCGGAAGACGTGTTGCACGACGTATATCTCACCATCTGGAAACGCGCCGGCGCCTACGAACCCGCGCGCGCAAGCCCGATCACTTGGCTCGCGACGATCGCGCGCAACCGCGCGATCGACTGGCAGCGTGCGCAGACCGTGCGCCGCGCATCGCCGATCGAAGATGCGCCCCCGATCCTCGACACCGCACCACTTGCCAGCGACGTGCTGCTCGAGGCCGAATCGACGCACCAGCTGCACGCTTGCCTCGACAGTCTCGAGGAGCGCCAGCGCGCCGCGATCCGCACGGCGTTCTTCGACGGCGTGACCTATGCCGAGCTCGCCGAGCGCGAGGCGGTGCCGCTTGGCACGATGAAGAGCTGGGTGCGGCGCGGTCTCGCGCGGCTCAAAGCGTGTCTCGAGGGATGAGCGACGTATTGCCCCCCGACGTCCGCGACGACGATCTGCCCGACACGATGGCGGGCGAATTCGCGCTTGGCCTGCTCGACGGCGACGCGCGCGCCGCCGCGACCCGGCGTGTGCTCGCCGAGCCCGGCTTTGCGCGCGAGGTCGAGGCGTGGCGCACGCACCTCGCGCAATTGTTCGACCTGTGGCCCGAAATGCCCGCGCCCGATCTGTTCGCACGGATCGAGCGTTCGCTATATGGCGCCCCCGCGCCAAGCGTCGTCGCCCTGCCGGCGCGCGCGCCGAGCAAATTCTGGCCGAGCTTGGCTGCGTTTTCGAGCGTTGCCGCCGCGGGTTTGCTCGTCGTGCTGTTCACCCGCCCGCTGCCCGTGCCGCAACCCCCGGTCGCGCCCCGCGTCGTGGTCGAGACCGGTCCGACGCTGGTCGCCTCGATCACCCCGACCGCCAAGGGCACCCCGGTCACCGTGGTGTACGACGCGCGCGCCGGATCGCTGCGGCTGACCGAGGCGAGCCTGGCCGACGCGAAGCGCACCGCCGAACTGTGGGTCATTCCAGCGGGCGGGACGCCGCATTCGCTCGGCTTGCTCCAGACGCATGGCGGCACGGCGTTGACGCTCGATGCGGCCAATCGCGCGCGGCTTGCCGCGGGCGCAACGCTTGCCGTTTCGCTCGAGCCGATCGGCGGATCGCCGACGGGTCTGCCGACCGGGCCGGTGGTCGCGACGGGTGCGCTGTCGCGCGTCTAGGCGTCGGGTAAAGCGTCGGCACATTTCCAATAGGTCCGGTTGCATCCATACCCGGGTTTCGAGCGTATATCCGGCACGTCCGGACCACCGGGCGATCCGTTGGAGAGAACGCACATGACTCGCACCTTCCGCACCTCGATCGTCGCTGCAGCGATTGCGCTCAGCGGTGCCTCGCTCGCTTATGCCCAGACCAATCCGATGGTCGGCGGCGCCGCCATGTACCCGACGAAGAACATCGTCGAGAACGCCGTCAATTCGAAGGACCACACGACGCTCGTCGCCGCAGTCAAGGCTGCCGGCCTGGTCGAGACGCTGAGCGGCCCTGGCCCCTTCACCGTCTTCGCGCCGACCAACGCGGCCTTCGCCAAGCTGCCCAAGGGCACGGTGACCACGCTGCTCAAGCCCGAGAACAAGGACACGCTGACCTCGGTCCTCACCTATCACGTCGTCCCCGGCACGATCACCGCGCAGGACATCGCCGCCAAGGCGAAGGCCAACATGGGCAAGGCGACCTATGCCACCGTCCAGGGCGGCACGCTGACCTTCATGAAGTCGGGCAACGGCTGGGGCATCATGGATGCCAAGGGCCACAAGGGTAAGGTCACGATCGCCAACGTGATGCAGTCGAACGGTGTGATCCACGTCATCGACACCGTGATGATGCCGTAAAAAATTGTCGAAGCGGGGTGCATCCAGCGATGCAACCCCCGCGTAGCTACCGTGTCGCTGCCCCAAGCAGCGGCGTGTAACACCGTCGTCGGATCCCCTCCTTTGCGACGAACGGTGGCGTAAACGGACCTGTCGGCCCCCCTTTAGCCGGCAGGTCCTTTTCATTTAGACGCTATCCCGTCATGGAAGCGTCACCGGATCGTCGTAGTGCGTGCGCGCCACCGCGCGCCGCATCCCTGGCGTGATCGTCCGGCGGGAGAGTTCATCATGGCCAATGCCCTCCGATCGCTCAAGGACCGCGTCGTCCACCGCCCCGGCACTCGCGCGGTCAAGAACCGCGCAGTGCGCAACGCGGTGCTCCAGCACAAGCATATGTCAAAGCAGGGTTTGCTCGAGCGCGCCTTCACTTTCGCGTTCCGCGGGCTCGTCTATGCGCAGATCTGGGAAGATCCCGCGGTCGACATGGAAGCGCTCGCGATCACGCCCGACAGCCATGTCGTCACGATCGCCTCGGGCGGGTGCAACATGATGTCGTACCTCACCGCCAACCCACGCGCGATCACCGCGGTCGATCTCAACCCAGCGCATATCGCGCTCAACAAATTGAAGCTTGTCGCGGCACGGCATCTGCCCGATTACGACGCCTTCCACCGCTTCTTCGCGCAGGCCAACAGCCGCCAGAACGTGCTCGCCTATCGGACCTATATCCGCCCGCACCTCGACGCGACGACGCTCGCCTATTGGGAAGGCCGCGACATGGTCGGGCGCCGGCGGATCGGCGGGTTCGCCAAGAACGTCTACAAGCGCGGGCTGCTCGGCAATTTCATCGGCGTCGCGCATCTGCTGGCACGGCTCAACGGGGTGAACCCCAAGATCCTGCTCACCGCGAAATCGATCGAGGAACAGCGCGAGATCTTCGACCGCGAATTCGCGCCGTTCTTCGACAAGGGCTTCGTCAAGTGGATCACCGACCAGCCCGCATCGCTGTTCGGGCTCGGCATCCCGCCCGCGCAGTACGAGGCGCTCGCCGGTGACGAGAAGATGGCGGTCGTGCTGCGCGAGCGGCTCGAGAAGCTCGCCTGCGATTTCGACATCAAGGACAATTATTTCGCCTGGCAGGCGTTTGGCCGTGGCTATGGCAAGGATGCCGCCGCCCCGCTGCCGCCCTATCTCCAGCGCGACCATTATGACGAGATCGTCGCGCGCGCGTCGCGGATCGAAGTCTGCCACGTCAATTTCGCCGAATATCTGCGTGAGCAAGGCGACGCCTCGCTCGATCGCTACATCCTGCTCGATGCGCAGGACTGGATGACCGACGCGCAGCTGAGCGACCTGTGGAGCGAGATCACGCGCACCGCCAAGCCCGGCGCGCGCGTGCTGTTCCGCACCGCGGGCGAGCCGACCATCCTGCCCGGCCGCGTGCCCGATGCGATCCTCGGCAAATGGCAGTATCGCGCCGAGGATTCGCTCGATTACACCAAGCGCGACCGCTCCTCGATCTACGGCGGCGTCCACCTCTACGTGCTCGGATGAACGACGCGGCAGCGGTCGAGGCGGCATCGGGGCATGCCGGGCAGATGGATGCGATCTACCGCTCGCAGCGACACATCTATGACCTGACGCGCAAATACTATCTGCTCGGGCGCGATGCGCTGATCGCTGGGATCGCCCCGCCCGCTGGCGGCAGCGTGCTCGAGATCGGCTGCGGCACCGGACGCAACCTGATCGCGGCCGCGCGGGCGTGGCCCGACGCGCGCTTTTTCGGCATCGATATTTCGGAAGCGATGCTCGAGACTGCGCGTGCGAAGGTCGCCGCGGCGGGCCTCTCGGACAAGATCGTGCTCGCGCAAGGCGATGCGACCGCGTTCGATTCGACGGCCCTGTTCGGTGTGAGCACGTTCGACCGGATCTTCCAGAGCTACACGCTGTCGATGATCCCCGACTGGCGCGGCGCGATCCGCGAGGGTGCCGAGAAGCTCGCGCCGGGCGGCCGGCTCGATGTGGTCGATTTCGGTCAGCAGGAGCGCTTGCCGCGGGTTTTCCGCAGCGCGCTGTTTGCGTGGCTCGACAAGTTCGACGTCTCGCCGCGCGCGACGCTCCAGCCTGCGCTGATCGAGGCCGCCAGCGAGACCGGTGGCACCGCGCGCTTCACCCCGCTGTATCGCGGCTATGCCTGGTCGGGCAGCATCCGGCGGCCGGCAGCATGAACCCGCCACAGCTTCCGCGCTGGCTCGGCCTTGCCGGCCTGCTACCGCAGATCGCGGCGGTAGCGGTGGTGTTGAGCGGCGACGGCGCGTTGCGCTTTTCCGCACTGTCGATGGGCTATGCCTATGCCGCGTTGATTCTGAGCTTCCTCGGCGGGCTGTGGTGGGGTGTCGCGGCGAGCCATGAGCGTCCGCCCGAATGGCTGTGGGTCGCCGCGATCGTGCCGTCGCTTTTTGCCTTGGCGAGCGCAGTCCCCTGGGCGGTCGGCGAACCGTGGCCGGGGCCGTCGCTGATCCTGCTGGGTGTCGCGCTGATCGCCGCGCTCGGCGTCGACCATTTGCTCGCCAGGCGCGGGCTCGTCCCGGCGTGGTGGATGCGGTTGCGGATCCCGCTCTCGCTCGGCCTCGGGCTGCTGACGCTGCTGCTCGGGATCGCCTGACCGATCAGTGGCCGAAGAGCAGCCACAGCAGCAGGATGACGGGGATCGGCACGCCGATCAGCCACAAGATACACCCTTTACCCATCGCGCAATCTCCTGATTTCAAGGGAAAACGGGCCGGGCGCTCGCTGGTTCCGTGGCGCTCGCGTGCGCGGCGCGGGCATGGTATCCTTGCGGGCATGAACAAGCCGGTCCGCCTCGCCGTCGAGTCCGTCCCAGAGACGCTGTTCACCGCGCGCGAGTATCTGCGGATGCACGACGCTGGCGCCTTCACCGACATGAACGTCGAGCTCGTCCGGGGGGAATTGCGCAAGATGATGTCCGGGGGCCTCTCGCATGGCGAGATGAACGGCAGCCTGATCGCAAAGCTGATCACCGCCTATTCCGCAACAGACCGTCGTTTGGCAGTCGATCTAATGATCGGGATTGGTCCACTGACGATTCGTGGTGCTGACATTGCTGTCGTCCACCCCGATGCACCGTCCAGCGGACCAGTCCCACCGGATCGCGTCGTCCTTATCGTCGAAATAGCCGTGACCACACTCGGCACCGATCTCGGCGAAAAGCAGGCTGAATATGCGACCGCCGGCGTGCCGGACTATTGGGTCGCCGATGTCGAGGCGCGCGTCATGCACGTGATGCGGTCGCCCGAAGTCGACCGCTACGCCGAGCGCTTCGTCGTAGCGTTCGACCAGCCGCTCGCGGTGCCGGGCACGGCCGAGACGATCGTCGTCGCCTAGGCCGCCTTGCGCAGCTCCAACCGGCCCCAGATCTCGACCAGGGCATCGGTCAGTTCGCGCATCATTGCTTCGTCATGCGCGGGGCCAGGCGTGAAGCGCAGCCGCTCGGTGCCGCGCGGCACCGTCGGGTAGTTGATCGGCTGGACGTAGACGCCGTATTCGGCGAGCAGGATGTCGCTGATCTTCTTCGCCTTGATCGGATCGCCGACCATCAGCGGAACGATATGCGTCGTCGAATCCATAACAGGGAGCCCGGCCCCGGCAAACAGCGTCTTGAGCATCGTGGCGGCCGCCTGTTGCCCGTCGCGCTCGACGCTCGACGCCTTGAGGTGGCGCACCGCGGCAAGCGCCC
Source organism: Sphingomonas sp. UYEF23 (assembly GCF_040546165.1). NCBI lineage: Bacteria > Pseudomonadati > Pseudomonadota > Alphaproteobacteria > Sphingomonadales > Sphingomonadaceae > Sphingomonas > Sphingomonas sp. UYEF23. Next base: position 269,655 of record NZ_JBEPNG010000003.1, read on the forward strand.
CCGCGACCAGCACCGGCGACAGCGAGGTCGTGAAGATAAACCCCGGCGCGTACGAGCGGATCACGTCGATGATCGTCTGGTCGGCGCTGATATAGCCGCCCATCACGCCGATCGCCTTGCCGAGCGTGCCTTCGATGATCGTCAGCCGATGCGCGACGCCGTCGCGCTCCGAAATGCCGCCGCCGCGCGCGCCGTACATGCCGACGGCATGGACTTCGTCGAGATAGGTCAGTGCATTGTAGCGGTCAGCCAGATCGCAAATCTCGGCGATCGGCGCGACATCGCCATCCATCGAATAGACACTCTCGAACGCGATCAGCTTGGGCACGGTCGGATCGGCAGCGGCAAGCAGTTCCTCGAGATGCGCGACGTCGTTGTGGCGGAAGACATGCTTCTCGCACCCCGAATTGCGAATCCCCGCGATCATCGAGGCGTGGTTGAACTCGTCCGAGAAGATCACGCAGCCCGGCAACACCTTGGCGAGCGTCGCGAGCGTCGCCTCGTTCGAGACATAGCCGCTGGTGAACAGCAGCGCGCCTTCCTTGCCGTGCAGATCGGCAAGCTCGCCCTCGAGATCGACATGGTAATGCGTGTTGCCGCCGATGTTGCGCGTGCCCCCCGAGCCCGCGCCGACGTCGTGGAGCGCATGTTCCATCGCCGCGATCACTTCCGGGTGCTGGCCCATCGCCAGATAATCGTTCGAGCACCACACCGTGATCGGCTTGGGTCCGTTATGCCCGGCAAAGCAGCGCGCGTTGGGGAACGCACCCTTGTTGCGCAGGATATCGATGAAGACGCGGTAGCGCCCCTCGACATGCAAGCGATCGATCGCTTGCGTGAAGATCCGGGAGTAATCGACTCCGCGAGGCGGTGTGTCCACGTCCATCGCCGCGATCTAGTCCTTCATCGCCCGGAATTCCAGCGCGTTTACGCGATCAGCGTGATCGAACGGGTGGTCATAATGTCTCACGTCGCGCGAGACCGAAGCGCGCGAGCGCCGGCGCCAGCGCATCGGTCGACGCATCGCTCGCGGTGAACACCGCGCGTCCGTCGCCCGCTGCATCGGGCCAATCCTGCCCCGCGGTGAGGAACGCGATCCGGCGCGCGATCCCGGCGCTGCCATCGACGAAGGTCACCGGGTGCCGCGCGGCGGCGGCAAGCTCGTCGGCGACGAGCGGGAAATGCGTGCAGGCGTTGACGATCGTGTCGATCCGTTCGCCGCCCGGCTGGCCGAACAGGCCGTCGAGGATCGCGGCATAGCGCGCCGGATCGGTCGCGTGGCCGTGGAGCTTGGCCTCGGCGAGTTCGACGAGCTCGGCCGAGCCGTGGCGCAGCACCGTGCAGTCGCTCGCAAAGCGCGCCGCGAGATCGTCGACATAGGGCTGGCGCACCGTCGCATTGGTGCCGAGCACCCCGATCACGCGCGTCTTGCTGACCAAGGCGGCGGGCCTGATCGCCGGGACGGTTCCCACGACAGGCACGTCGAGCGCCTCGCGCACCGCCGCGAGCGCGATCGTCGACGCCGTATTGCACGCAATCACGATCAGCCGCGGGCGATAGCGTTCGGCGAGTCGCCCGAGCAGCGCGGGGACGCGCGCGGCGATCTCGGCCTCGCTCTTGGTGCCGTACGGGAAGCCCGCCGAATCGGCGACATACACCACCGGCATCCGCGGCAGCAGCGCGCGCGCCGCGCCGAGCACCGACAGCCCGCCAATCCCAGAGTCGAAAAACAGTACCGGCCGTGCATCCATCGGCGCGCAATACCGCGCTGGTCGCATTTGACAAAGTACCGGGTAGCGCGAGAGTGTTCCCGCAGCACGCCCGGGCATGCTATGCTCGGTTCGCTTGGGGGCTGAAACCGTGTCGATGGAAACTTTCTGGATGGCACCTGCCGCCGCGCTGGTGCTTGGCTATCTGCTGGGCTCGATCCCGTTCGGCGTGGTGCTGACGCGGATGGCGGGCGCGGGCGATCTGCGCACGATCGGGTCGGGCAATATCGGCGCGACCAACGTCCTGCGCACTGGACGCAAGGGCCTCGCCGCGGCGACGCTGCTGCTCGATGCGTTCAAGGGTTTTGCGGCGGTGTGGATCGCCGAACGCTATCTCGGCGGCGCTGGCGTAATCGCCGCCGCCGCGGCGTTCCTCGGGCATTGCTACCCGGTCTGGCTCGGCTTCAAGGGCGGCAAGGGCGTCGCGACCTTGCTCGGCATCGTGCTCGCGCTGCATTGGCCGATCGGGCTGGTCTATGCGGTCGTATGGATTGCCTTGCTCGCGATCTTCCGGATCTCGTCGCTCGCCGGCATGCTCGCCGCGATCAGCGCGCCGCTGAGCGCCGCCTCTTTCTCGCGGTTCGACCTCGTGCTGCTGCTGCTCGCGCTCGCGCTGATCGTGGTGTGGAAGCACCGCGCGAACATCGAACGGCTGGTCGGCGGGGTCGAGCCGCGCGTCGGCAGCAAACATGGCTGATACCGGGCGGGAGACCGGCGCGATCGCCCGCCTCCGCTTGATTCGCACGCCGCAGATCGGCCCGGTCAGCTACGCACAGTTGCTCGCGCGCTACGGCACTGCCGCGGCAGCCCTCGACGCGCTCCCACACCTCGCCACCCGCGGCGGTGGCGCTCCGCCGCCGATCGCGCCGGTCGCGCTCGCCGAGCGTGAACTCGCGCACGCCGCGCGGCTCGGCGCGCGGCATCTGTTCCTCGGCGATCCCGACTATCCCGATCTGCTCGCCGAACTCGACGATGCGCCGCCCGTCGTCATGCTGCGCGGGCGAACCGAGTTGCTTGCCCGCACGACGATCGCGATGGTCGGCGCGCGCAACGCGTCGGCGGCGGCGTGCCGCTTCGCGCGCCAGCTCGCCGCCGAACTCGGGCAGGACGGCGTCACGATCGTCTCGGGCCTGGCGCGCGGCGTCGACACCGCGGCGCATATCGGTTCGATCGCGACGGGAACGATCGGCGTGATCGCGGGCGGGATCGACGTGGTCTATCCGCCCGAAAACGCCGCGCTGCAGGACCGCATCGCCAGCGAAGGCCTGCTCATCGCCGAGCAGCCGCCCGGCACCGAGCCGCGCGCGCGCCATTTCCCCTATCGCAATCGGATCATCGCCGGGCTCGCGCTCGGCACGGTGGTGGTCGAGGCCGCGCCCAAATCGGGATCGCTGATCACCGCGCGACTGGCGGGAGAGCTCGGCCGCGAGGTGATGGCGGTCCCCGGCAGCCCGCTCGACCCGCGCGCGCAAGGCTGCAACGGGCTGATCCGCGACGGCGCGACGCTCGTGCAGAACGCCGCCGATGTGCTCGAAAGCATACGCCCGATCGACCGCCGGATGGTCCGCACCACCCGCACGCCGTTCGCCGCGCCGCCACCCGCCGATGCGACCGACACCGAACGGCGCGATGTCGTCGGTCTGCTCGGCCCCGTCCCGGTCGCGATCGACGAACTCATCCGCCAGTCGGGCCATGGCCCGGCGATCGTCCAGACGGTGCTGCTCGAGCTCGAACTCGCCGGGCGGCTCGAACGACACGCTGGCGGTCGAGTCGCGCTGCTCGATTTCTCCGGCTGAGCACGGTCGGGGCTGCGAATAACGCCAAGATCTGACCGCTGGGCAGGGACGGGAGCCCACTCTGCACAGTCAAACGCTCCAACCACCGCGCATATCGGGCGCTCGAGAAACTTCGGCTTGCGCCGATCGTTACGCCGCCGCAGCAGACCTGCACTTACGCGGAGCCGATGCCTTGCCCTTTCTGCACAGTCCGACACGTTTCCTCATGCACTATGTCGCCGCGCGCCCGTGGATCTTCGTGACGCTCGGCCTGCTCGTCGCAGCCGCCTCGATCAGCGCGATCGGCGTGCAATATGCGATGAAGCTGCTGATCGACGCGATGACCGGCGGGGTGCGTGCGCGCGGCACGGTCTATGCCGCGCTTGCGGGCTTTCTCGGGCTCGTCATCCTCGAGAGTCTGTTGCAGCGCGCCTCGGCGCTGACGCTCGGCCAGGCGACGGTCAGTTCGGGCGTCGGCATCCGGCTCGACATGGTTAATTACCTCACCGGCCACCAGATGCCGTTCTTCCAGAACCAGCGCGCCGGGTCGCTCGGGCACCGCATTTCGGGGCTGGCGGGGATTTTCGGCGCGATCATGCACCGGCTGCTGCGCGAAGTGACGCCGCCGCTGATCGCGTTTGCCGGCGCGATGCTGATCTTCGTCACGATCGACGCCGCGATGGCCGCGGTGCTCGGCGGCGTCTTCCTCGTCGTCACCGCGGTCCTGATCGTGCTCGGCGCGCGCGGCCACGTCCACCACACCGCCTTTGCGCAACATGCCGGGCGCGCGGGCGGCGAGCTGATCGACATGATCGGCAATATCTGGGTGGTGAAGGCATTCGCCGCGCGCGACCGCGAGCTCGACCGGCTCGAGGGGTTTCTCGACAAGGAAGCCGATGCGCAGCGGCGCGGCTGGTTCTTCGTCGAGCAGATGCGCGGGCTCCACGATCTTGCGCTGGCGGTAATGGTCGGGGGGACGCTCGTCTGGGCGATCGGGCGCTGGTCGACCGGCGCGATCTCGACCGGCGACGTCGTCATCATCAGCACGATGACCTTCCGCATCCTCAACGGCTCGCGCGATCTCGCGATGGCGGTGATCGATACCAGCCAGCAGTTCAGCTATCTGCGCGAAACGCTCGACATCATCGGTGTGCCGCAGACGCTCAGCGACGCGCCCGATGCGACGCGGCTGCGCGTCGGCGAGGGCACCGTCAAGCTCGCCAACGTCACCTTCGGCTACGATCCGCGCGATCCGATCATCCACGATCTGTCGCTCACCGTCCCTGCCGGGCAGAAGATCGGGATCGTCGGTTCATCGGGCGCGGGCAAATCCTCGCTGCTCCAGCTGATCCAGCGCTTCCACGATCCGCAGATCGGCAACCTGACGATCGACGGCCAGCGGATCGACCATGTCACGCAGGAATCGCTGCGCGATGCGATCGCGGTCGTGCCGCAGGAAGTGCTGCTGTTCCACCGCTCGGTGATCGACAATATCCGCATCGCGCGCCCCGATGCGAGCGACGAGGACGTCCACGCCGCCGCCGAGGCGGCCGGCTGCGACGATTTCATCCGCCGCCTGTCGCACGGCTACGACACCGTCGTCGGCGAGCGCGGCGCCAATCTGTCGGGCGGACAACGCCAGCGAATCGGTATCGCGCGCGCCTTCCTCAAGAACGCGCGGGTCGTGCTGCTCGACGAAGCGACCAGCGCGCTCGATTCGGAAAGCGAGCTCGAGGTGCAGGCCGGGCTCGACGCGCTGGTCCGCAACCGCACGGTGATCGCGGTGGCGCATCGGCTGTCGACGATCGTCGGGTTCGACCGCGTGATCGTCGTCGACAAGGGCCGGATCATCGAAGACGGGCCGCCGCAGCAGCTGTTGCGCCAGAAAGGCGGGGCGTTCCGGCAATTGTGGCTGATGCAGGTCGAGGGGCTCGACCGTCAGCCGAGTCGTTCGCGCGATCTCGCCGCGGCTGGCGGACGGCTGCGCGACGTTTCGGTCGAGCGCGGGCGCAAATTGGGGGGCGCGATGCTGACCGCGTGGAGCAACCTGGCCGAGCGCGAGCGCGGATAACGGGTTTGGCGCGGCGCGACAAATCGCTGTCCCCGGGCGCGGCGCTTGTGGCATGAGGCGCCGCGATGCGCTCTCCCCTCCCCCTCGAAGCGGCGCGCGTCGCAGCTCCCAAGCGCTTCGCGTGCTCGACCTGGCGCTCGGCCCATGGCTTGACGCCGCCGCCCTCGTCTCTCCATCCTCGCGCGTACACGTAAGGACGCTTTGAACCACCATGCAGCTTGTCATCGTAGAATCGCCCGCCAAGGCGAAGACCATCGAGAAATATCTCGGTTCTGACTATCGCGTGCTCGCAAGCTACGGCCATGTCCGCGATCTGCCGCCCAAGGACGGATCGGTGAACCCCGATGAGGGCTTCGCGATGGAATGGGAGAATTACGCCGACAAGACCAAGCAGTTAAAGGCGATCACCGATCTCGCCAAGACCGCCGACCGCCTGATTCTCGCGACCGATCCCGATCGCGAAGGCGAGGCGATTTCGTGGCACGTCCAGGAAGTGCTGCGCAATCGCAAGGCGCTGCCCAAGGACGTCCAGCGCGTCACCTTCAACGCGATCACCAAGGCGACGGTGACCGAGGCGATGAAGCATCCGCGCGAGCTCGATACCGATCTGATCGACGCGTACCGCGCACGCCGCGCGCTCGACTATCTCGTCGGCTTTACGCTCTCGCCGGTGCTGTGGCGCAAACTCCCCGGCGCCAAGTCGGCGGGCCGCGTCCAGTCGGTCGCGCTCCGACTCATCGTCAGCCGCGAGCGCGAGATCGAAGCCTTCCGCGCGCAGGAATATTGGTCGGTCGTGGCCGACATGGAGCAGGACGGCACGCTGTTCCAAGCGCGGCTCGTCCAGTTCGAGGGCAAGAAGCTCGACCGCCTGTCGATCGGCGAAGAGGGCACGGCGATGCGCGCCAAGGCCGCGGTCGAGGCGGGGCGCTTCACCGTCCAGACGGTAGAAGTGAAGCCCGCGACGCGCAACCCGCCGCCGCCCTTCACGACCTCGACGCTCCAGCAGGAGGCTTCGCGCAAGCTCGGCTTCTCGGCCGACCATACGATGCGGATCGCGCAAGGCCTCTACGAGGACGGCGCGATCACCTATATGCGCACCGACGGCGTGCAGATGGATTCGAGCGCGATCTCCGCCGCGCGTCTCGCCGTCGCCAACCGCTATGACGCGAGCTACGTCCCCGACAAGCCACGCGTCTACCAGACCAAGGCGAAGAACGCGCAGGAAGCGCACGAGGCGATCCGCCCGACCGATTTCGCCAAGGACAAGGCCGGCGACGGCGATCATGCGCGGCTCTACGACCTGATCTTCAAGCGCGCGCTCGCCAGCCAGATGGCGTCGGCGCGGATGGAGCGCACCACGGTCGAGATGCTCGACGGCACCGGCCAGACCGGCCTGCGCGCGACCGGCCAGGTCGTGCTCTTCCCCGGCTATCTCGCGCTCTACGAAGAAGGTTCGGACGACACGCAGGACGAGGACGCCAAGCGCCTGCCGCGGCTGCGCGAGGGCGACGCCCCCGCCAAGAAGGGCGTCACCGCCGAGCAGCACTTCACCCAGCCGCCGCCGCGCTTCTCCGAAGCGTCGCTGGTCAAGCGCCTCGAAGAGCTCGGCATCGGCCGCCCATCGACCTATGCCTCGATCATCAAGACGCTGAAGGACCGCGAATACGTCCGCGTCGAGAAGAACCGCTTCTTCGCCGAGGAATCGGGGCGCCTCGTGACGGCGTTCCTCGAACGCTTCTTCGAGAAATATGTGAGCTACGATTTCACCTCGGGCCTTGAGGACGAGCTCGACGAAGTCTCGGGAGGCCGTGCCGAATGGCAGGCGGTGCTCGAGGCGTTCTGGCGCGATTTCAAGCCGCGCACGACCGAGGTGATGGAGCAGAAGCCGTCCGAAGTGACCGCCGAGCTCGACAAGTTCCTCGAGCCCTATCTGTTCCCGGCGCAGGCCGATGGCAGCGATCCGCGGCTGTGCCCGCATTGCGGCCAGGGGCATCTTGCTTTGCGCGGCGGCAAGTTCGGCGCGTTCGTGGCGTGCTCGAACTATCCCGAGTGCAAATATACCCGCCGCTTCGGACAGCCGGGTGCGGCCGGCGAGGATGCCGGACCCGAGACGCTTGGCGAGGATCCCGAGACCGGCCTGCCGGTCGAGCGCAAATCGGGGCGGTTCGGGCCGTATATCCAGATCGGCGAGGGCGAGACGCGCAAGATGGCGTCGATCCCGAAGGATATTGGCGAGCTCGATCTCGAATGGGCGCTGAAGCTGCTGTCGTTGCCACGCACCGTCGGCACGCATCCCGAGACCGGCGAGCCGATCACCGCGGCGATCGGCCGTTATGGTCCGTATCTGAAGCATGCCGGCAAATATGCGCGGCTGACATCGACCGAGGACGTGTTCGAAACGGGCATGAACGCCGCGGTCGTCAAGCTGGCCGAAGCTGCAGCGGGTGGTGGGCGGCAACAGCGCGGCGCGCAGGCCCCGCTGAAAGTGCTCGGGCTGCATCCGCGCAGCGAGGCCGAGATCAAGCTGATGGAGGGGCGCTACGGCGCCTACGTCACCGACGGCACGACCAACGCGACGCTGCCCAAGTCGATCGAGAAGGATGCGCTGACGCTCGAGGAAGCGGCGCAGCTGATCGACGCACGCGCGGCGGCGGCACCGCCAGCCAAGGGCAAGAAGAAGCCAGCGGCGAAGAAGGCGCCTGCCAAGAAAGCGGCAGCCAAGAAGCCTGCGGCCGAAACAGCCGCGGCAGGCGAGCCCGCCGTCAAGAAGGCACCCGCGAAGAAGCCGGCGGCGAAAAAACCCGCGGCAAAGAAAGCCCCTGCCAAGAAAGTCGCGGCAGCGGCGGAGTGAGGATCAGGCCGCGCGGCGCTGCCGGCTGACGAGCACGGCACGCGCCGCGGCCTGCGCGGCGGCGATCTCGCGCGCGGTCATGTCCTCGGCGATGTCGCGGCGGCAATCCTTGGCGATCTCGCTGCCGGCGACGGCGGCGAGATTGAACCATTTATGCGCTTCGATCAGGTCGATCCCGACGCCCGCGGCGCCGCTCGAATAGACCATGCCGAGTTCGTAACAGGCGTCGGCATCCCCGAGCGCCGCGTCGGCAACGCGACTGTCGGTCAGGAATTGTGCGTGCTTCAGGCTCGTGCCCATGTCGTAAACCCCCGTTAACCATCTCTGTGAGCACGACCATGCCGCAGGGAGATCAACAAAAGGTTAACGACAATTAGGCATGATCGCGCGGCGGCACGGCAAGGTTGTCGATCAGCCGGGTCGCGCCGATTTTCGCTGCGGCAACGAGCCGCCGCGCCCGCTCGGGATCGGTGCCCGGCGTCAGCGTCAGCGCGTCCACCAGTTCGAGATAATCGACCACGAACCCCGCCGCGATCAGTGCCTCGCGCGCGCTCGCCAGCGCATCGTCGGCAGCGTCGCCGCGCGCGATCGCCTTGGCCGCGACGCCCAGCGCACGCGGCAAGGCGACCGCCGCCGCACGCTGCGCATCGTCGAGATAGATGTTGCGCGACGAGAGCGCGAGCCCGTCATCGTCGCGCTGTGTCGGCACGCCCTGGATCTCGATCCCGAAATCGAGATCGGCGACCATCTGGCGGATCACCGCGAGCTGCTGGAAATCCTTCTCGCCGAACAAGGCGATATCGGGCCGGACCTGGTTGAACAATTTGGCGACGACGGTCGCGACGCCGTCGAAATGCCCAGGCCGCGACACGCCGTCGAGCCCCTCGCTCACCCCCGACACCGAAATCTTGGTGGCGAAGCCCGTGGGATACATCACTTCGACCGGCGGCAGCCAGAGCAGGTCGCAGCCCGCGTCGGCCAGCATCCGGGCGTCCGCGCTCTCGCGGCGCGGATAGCGCGAGAGATCCTCGTTGGGGCCGAACTGCGTCGGATTGACGAAGATCGACGCGACGACCTTGCGCCCCGGCCGCTTCGCCGCCTCGATCAAGGCGAGGTGCCCGGCGTGGAGCGCCCCCATCGTCGGCACGAGCGCGATGCTCGCGCCGCCGTCGCGCAAGGCGCCAATCCCGGAACGGAGCGCTTCGAGGGTACGGATGGTTTGCACGGGTCGGTGCCCTTCGGTAAAGACGCTTGGATTGGGCGCGCCTTCTATGAGGCTCGCCCCCACCGAACAAGACGGGAAGCAACCACGTTGGCGACTGCTGCGCGAAAGCCACATATCATTGTCTTTGCCAACGAAAAAGGCGGCACGGGCAAATCGACCACCGCGGTCCATGTCGCGATCGCGCTGCAGGCGCGCGGCGCGCAAGTCGCCGCGTTTGACCTCGATCATCGCCAGCGCACGATGGGCCGCTATTTCGACAATCGTGCCGCAACGGTACAGCGCACCGGCCGCGAACTGCCGATTCCGCGCCACGCCACGCATGACGGTGAGAGCGAGGACCGCTTCAACGACGTGTTCGCCGCGCTGGCGGAAGATGCTGACTTCCTCGTGATCGACACCCCCGGCCGCGACGATCCGTTCGCGCGGATCGCGGCGAGCCGCGCCGACACGCTCGTCACGCCGATGAACGACAGTTTCGTCGATTTCGATTTGATCGGCCAAGTCCATCCCGAGACCTACAAGGTCACGCGGCCGAGCTTCTACGCCGAGCTGATCTGGGACGCGCGGAAGATCCGGGCGAAGGCCGATGGCTCGACGATCGACTGGGTGGTCCTGCGCAACCGCGTCCAGCACATCGAGGCGCGCAACATGCGCCGCGTATCCGAAGCGCTCGACCAGCTCGCCAAGCGCGTCGGTTTCCGCATCGTACCTGGGCTCGGCGAGCGCGTGATCTATCGCGAGCTGTTCCCGGCCGGCCTGACGATGCTCGATTCGGGCGAGTTCGGGTCGATGGGGCTAGCGCACGTCGCCGCGCGCCAGGAGCTGCGCGAGATGATGGGCGCGCTTGCCTTGCCCGAGACCGTCGTCCCGCTCGTCGCCTGATGGGCAAGCTGCTCCTCATCGCCGCAATCCTGATCGGCGGATGGCTGTTGCTGCGTCCGCGGCCCAAGCCGGTGCCGCGGGTCGGCGAGGCCGAGGCGCGTGCGGTGCTCGGCGTCGGCGCGGGGGCCGACGAAGCGACGATCCGGGCGGCGCATCGGCGCTTGGTGTCCGCCGTCCATCCCGATAGAGGCGGCTCGGCCGATCTGACGCGCCGGATCAACGCCGCGCGCGACGTCCTGCTGCGGCGCTAATATCTGGAAATCTTGAACCTTTTGGTCGCTCGCGGCTTGGGTCAGAGCCAGTATTGCAGGAGCCCGCATGACGCATCGTTTCGACCCTAGTTCGCTGCGCGAATATGACATTCGCGGGATCGTCGGGAAAACGCTGGGCGAGGCCGATGCCGACGCGATCGGCCGCGGCTTCGGCACGCGCGTGCGCCGCGCCGGTGGCCGCCGCGTCGCGGTCGGCTATGATGGCCGCCTCTCCTCGCCGATGCTCGAAGCCGCGCTCATCGAAGGTCTCGTCGCGGTCGGGATCGACGTCGTGCGGATCGGCCGTGGTCCGACGCCGATGCTCTATTACGCCGAGGCGACGCTAGAGGTGGATGGCGGCATCGAGATAACCGGCAGCCATAACCCCGCCGACTATAACGGCTTCAAGCTGGTGCTGCAGCACGCGCCGTTTTTCGGCGCCGACATCCAAGCGCTTGGTCAAATGGCCGCAGACGGCGATTGGGACACGGTCGACGCAGAGGATCGCGGCGTGGTTTCGACGTTCGACATCGAGGACGATTATGTCGGCCGCCTCGTCGCGGGCTATGCCGGCGGCAGCTACAAGATCGGCTGGGACGCCGGCAACGGTGTTTCGGGCCCGATCATCGAGAAGCTCGTCAAGCTCCTGCCGGGTGAGCATCATCTGCTGTTCACCGATGTCGACGGCAAATTTCCCAACCATCATCCCGATCCCACCGAAGAAGCGAACCTCGCCGATCTCAAGCGCCTCGTCGCCGAGAAGCAGCTCGATTTCGGACTGGCCTTCGACGGCGACGGTGACCGGATCGGCGCGATCGACGGGCAGGGCCGGGTGATCTGGGGCGACCAGATTCTCTCCATTCTGGCCGAACCTGTGCTCAACGAACTCCCCGGCGCGACGATCATCGCCGATGTGAAGGCGTCGCAAATGCTGTTCGACCGAGTTGCGGCGCTCGGCGGCACGCCGTTGATGTGGAAGACCGGCCACAGCCTGATGAAGACCAAGATGAAGGAAACCGGCAGCCCGCTCGCGGGCGAGATGAGCGGGCACATCTTTTTCGCACACGAATTCTACGGTTTCGACGACGCGCATTACGCCGCCGTCCGGCTGATCCGCGCAGCGCACCTGAGCGGCCGCTCGATCACCGAATTGCGCGGCGCGATGCCCGAGCTCGTCAACACGCCCGAACTGCGCTTCCAGATCGAGGAAAGCCGCAAGTTCGCGGTCGTCGAGGAAGTGCTCGCCCGGCTCGAGGCCGAAGGCGCCAAGGTCGATTCGACCGACGGCGCGCGCGTCACCACCCCGGACGGTTGGTGGCTGCTCCGCGCCTCGAACACGCAGGACGTCCTCGTCGCGCGCGCCGAAGCGCGAGATCAGGCTGCGCTAGACCGCCTGTTGGCAATGATCGATGATCAACTCGGCAAGAGCGGCGTCGTGCGCGGGGTGCAGGCGGCGCATTAAGAAGGTTTGTTCGCGCAGAGGCGCGGAGGCGCGGAGGTGTTGCGCGCGTGTGAGCCTTTTCGCGTCCCCCCAGGGCTTTTTTACGTCGGCGGAGTGCCCTGGCACACCTGGCGCATTGGCCGCGATACCGCGAACCCCGCACAACACCTCCGCGCCTCCGCGCCTCCGCGCCTCTGCGCGAACAAACCTTCTTCTTCGCTCGCAATCCAGCCGAGAACACGCCACCTAGGCGCGATGCCTCCCCCGCCCCCCCAGATCATCCGCGTCATCGACCTCGAGACCACAGGTGAAGCCCCACCGCTCCACGGCGTATGCGAAATCGGCTGGCAGGACGTCGCGCTCGGCAAGGACGGCCGCTGGGAGATCCAGGGCGAGGGCGGATCGCGGCTGGTCAATCCCGGCCGACCGATCCCGCCGCTGACGCAGGCGATCCACCATATCCTCGACGAGCAGGTCGCCGACGCGCCGTTCTGGCACGATGTCGCGCGCGGCGTGCTCGATCCCTATCCGCGGCGCATCGCGCTCGCCGCGCACCGCTCGGCGGCGGAGGAGAAATTCTGCACGCCGGCGCTAACCCGCGACGCGCCGTGGATCTGCACGTGGAAATGTGCGCTGCGGCTGTGGCCTGACACGCCGAGCTTTTCCAACCAGATGCTGCGCTACTGGCGCAAGCCCGAGGGCCTCGAGCATGAGCGCGGCTTGCCCGCGCATCGCGCCTTTCCCGATGCCTATGTCACCGCCTTCCATTTGCGTGACATGCTGAACACGGTCGGGCCCGAGCAGTTGATCGCCTGGTCGAGCGTCCCCGGGCTGTTGCCGCGCGTCATTCGCCCAGGCCCCGATCGCGGGAAGGACTGGGCCGAGCTCAGCGACGATTCGCTCGCGATCATGCTGGGCGACCGCGACGAGGATGTGCGGTTCACCGCCGAGACCGAACTGGCCCGGCGGAGCGGCAACGGTTCGCGCAACTGACGCGCGCAAACTTGATTTCAGTCAATTCAGCCAGACTGGTCATTGTTGTTGTCGCTGCGTAAGGACGTGTCGATGTTCAAGCGTTCGTTCCTCGGTTTCGGCGTTAGCGAGGGACGCATGGGGCGGTTCCTCGTGGCCTGCATGGCGCTGGGCTTTGCCGCCTTGGTCGCCGCCGGCGTCGCCGCCGGCTGGTCGACGGCGCAAAACGAGCGCCACACGCGCGACGTCAACCACACCTACGAGGTCGAACTGGCGATCGGGCGTGCGCGCGTCCTGATCGAGCAGAGCGAGACCGCGCGCCGCGGCTATGTGCTGACGGCGAAGCCGGTCTATCTCGCGACCTATCGCGCGGCGATGCGCGCGCTCCCCGCCACGCTCGACCGCTTGGCTGCGCAGACGCGCGACAATCCGCGCCAGCAGCGCAATCTCGCGATGTTCCGCCAATCGATCGACGATCTTTCGCGGCAGCGCGAAGTGACGATCGCGTTGACGGGCAATGGCGAAAGCGCGCGCGCGGTCACGGTGTTCCAGGGGGAAAGCAACGCGCGCCGGATGCTCGTGCTGCGCGCGCGCGCCGACGCGATGGTGGCCGAAGAACAGCGGCTGCTGGCCCAGCGCGACGCCGCGCAGCAATCGAGCGTCCGCATCTTCTATGTCACACTGGCGATCGCGGGGCTGCTCGTCATCCTCGTCGCGATCGCATCGCTGCTGATGGTGCGGCGCTATACGCGCGATCTCGCGACGTCGCGGGATGCGTTGCGGGACTTCGCCGACACGCTCGAAGAGCAAGTCGAGGAACGCACCGCCGATCTGACGCGCGCGAACGAGGAAATCCAGCGCTTCGCCTATATCGTCAGCCACGATCTGCGCAGCCCGCTGGTCAACGTGATGGGCTTCACCGCCGAGCTCGAAAGCGCGACGACCGAGATCGGCGCGCTGATTGACCGCGCCGAAGCGCGCGCGCCCGAGATCGTCACCGAAGATGCCCGGCTTGCCGCGCGCGAGGATCTGCCCGAGGCGATCCGCTTCATCCGCACCTCGACGCAGAAGATGGACCGGCTGATCAACGCGATCCTCAAACTGTCGCGCGAAGGCCGCCGCGTCATCGCGCCGCAGCGGCTCGACGTCACCGCGATGGTCGAGACGATCGCGGCGAGCCTCCAGACGCAGATCGAGCAACGCGGCGCGACGTTGGTGATCGACGCCCCGCTTCCCGGGCTCGTCAGCGATCGGCTCGCGATCGAGCAGATCTTCTCGAACCTGATCGAGAATGCGGTCAAATATCTCAGCCCCGATCGCCCCGGCCATATCGTCGTGCGCGGCAAGACGCATGGCAAGCGCGTGACGTTCGAGTTCGAGGATAACGGCCGCGGCATCGCGCCGAACGATCACCAGCGCGTATTCGACCTGTTCCGGCGCGCCGGCAATCAGGACCAGCCCGGCGAGGGGATCGGCCTCGCGCATGTCCGCGCCTTGGCGTATCGTCTCGGCGGCGTTATCGATGTGACGTCGGAGCTTGGGCGGGGGACAACCTTCCGCTTGAATTTGCCCAAGATTTTCGTCGACCCCACTACAGCAGCCACGCGGGAACCCCAGCAATGACCGATCATAAGAGCGTCAGCATCGTGATGATCGAGGATGATGAGGGGCATGCGCGCCTGATCGAGAAGAACATCCGTCGTGCCGGGATCCTCAACGCGATCACGCACTTTACCGACGGCACGACCGCGCTCGACTATTTGTTCAACAGCGCGGACGGCCCGCAGCGCAACGGCCCCGCGCTCGTGCTGCTCGATCTCAATTTGCCCGACATGAGCGGGACCGACATCCTTGCCAAGATCAAGTCGGCCGACGGCCCGCTGCGTCGCACCCCCGTCGTCGTGCTGACCACGACCGACGACAAGGTCGAAATCCAGCGCTGCTACGATCTCGGCTGCAACGTCTACATCACCAAGCCGGTCAACTATGAGAGCTTCGCGACCGCGATCCGCCAGCTCGGCCTGTTCCTGTCGGTGATCCAAGTACCAGACATCGAGCCTCAGGGGTGAACCAAGCCGCCGGCGCCGCGATCCTCTATATCGACGACGATGCGGGCTTGCGCCGCCTCGCCGTGCGGACGCTCGCGCGCTACGGCTATACGCTCTCGGTCGCCGAGGGCGGCGCCGAGGGCATCGCGCTCGCCCAGGCGGCGGTCGCCGAGGGCCGACCGTTCGATCTGATCGCGGTCGATCATTACATGCCGGGGATGGACGGGCTCGAGACGCTCGAGCGGCTGCGAATCCTGCCGGGAATGCCGCCGGTGGTCTATGTCACCGGCTCAGAGGAGGGCCGGATCGCGGTCGCCGCGCTCAAAGCCGGCGCCGCCGATTACGTCGTGAAGACCGTCGGCACCGATTTCTTCGATCTGCTCGCCAGCGCGTTCGGACAAGTGCTCGAACGCGCCGCGCTCGAACGCGACAAGGCCGCCGCCGAGGATCAGCTGCGCGCGAGCAACGCCCGGCTCGAGGCGCTGCTGCGCGAAGTCAACCACCGCGTCGCCAATTCGCTCCAGATCGTCTCGGCGATGGTCCGAATGCAATCGACCGCGCTCGCCGACGAAAATGCGCGGCTCGCGCTCGAGGATACGCAGCGCCGTATCGCCGCGATCGCCCAAGTCCACCGCCGGCTCTACACGAGCAACGATGTCGAGCAGGTCGATATGCGCGAATATCTCGGCGCGCTGGTCGACGAATTGGGCGAGACCTGGTCGACCCCGGGTGCACCGCGCGTGCTGTCGCTGGCAGCCGAGCCGATCCGCCTGTCGACCGACCGCGCGGTGTCGCTCGGCGTGATCGTCACAGAACTCGTCAGCAACGCGTGCAAATACGCCTATCCGACGAGCGGCGGCGAAGTCCGCGTGTCGCTCACCGGCGATGGCGACGGGCATTTCCGGCTCGCAGTCGAGGATGACGGGATCGGCATGGTCGCCGACGCCGCGCCGCGCGGCACGGGGGTCGGCACCAAGCTCATTCGCGCAATGGCGCAGAGCCTGCAGACGATCGTCGAATACGACACCGCGAACCGCACCGGCGTGCGCGCGACGCTCCGCGCGGCGCTCGGTTAAGCCAGCAGATCCGTTACCCCGGCCGTATGCCGGGGTCCACCGAGGTCGCGACCAATGCCTTCGATATCTGCGGCTCGGTGGATGCCGGGGCGAGCCCGGCATGACGGCGATGGGATACCGACTTGCCGCTCAGCGCGGCTTGCGGAACTTGAAGACGAATTGGTCGGTCTTGCCGCGGATCGCCGGGTCGAACACCTTGGCGCTGTGATCGTCGGCGGGATTGCGCAGCACGTCGCTCTCGCCGACGAACTGGAAGCCGGCCTTGGCGACCTCGGTCTTGACCACGGCCGGGTCGATGCGGTGCTTGGTGTCGGTTCCCGTCAGGCCAGTCCCCGCCGCATCGGCATGGTCGATTACGAGATAGGTGCCGCCGGGCTTGAGCGCCTTGAACGCCTCTGCGTTCATCTGGTCGATCCCGGCTTCGCCCGCGCCATTGTTGGCGAGATCGTGATAGTTCTGCACGGTCCAGATCAGGTCGACCGGTTCGGATGCCGCGACGATGCCCGATCCGAGCACCTTGACCGTCACGTTCGACAGATGGCGATCCTCGAGCGCGGTCGCGGACTTGGCGGCATATTTCGCCATCGCCGCAGGCCACACGGCATAGACATGCCCCGAAGCCCCGACGATCCCGGAGAAAGCGCGCGTCCAATAGCCAGAGCCCGGGAGGAAATCGAGCACCTCGTCGCCCGGGCCGACGCCCGAGAAGGCGAGCACTTCGGCCGCCTTGCGCCGCGCGTCATCGGTTGCCTGGTCGGCGCGCGCCGGGCTTGCAAGCGCGGTCGCGACCGCCTTCTGCGTCTGCTTCGCGCTGTGCACCGAAGCCGGAACCCCGGCTGCGCTTGCCACGGTGGCGATCAACGCCGTTGCCGCCACGCCCGTCAGAAATGCTCGCATCAACCCACTCCCCCTTGTGTTGTTGGTGGTACGCTAGACGTCGAGATTGGCGACGTTCAGCGCATTCTCCTGGATGAACTCGCGCCGCGGCTCGACCACGTCTCCCATCAGCCGCGTGAAGATCTCGTCGGCGACATCGGCCTGTTCGATCTCGACGCGGAGCATCGAGCGGACCTGCGGATCGAGCGTCGTCTCCCACAATTGCTCGGCGTTCATTTCGCCGAGACCCTTGTAGCGCTGGATCGCCAGACCCTTACGGCCGGCGGCGAGGATCGCGTCGAGCAGTTGCGAAGGCCGTGCGACCATCGTCGAGCCCTTGGCAGCGGTCGCCACCGGCGCCTGCGCCGGCGCCTCGGTTGCCGCTACGCCATCCTCGGCCGCATCGGCTTCAGCCTGCGCGGCCGCCGCTGCCTTGGACGAGACGATCCGTGCGGTCTGCTCATAGGCTTCCTGCTGCTCGACCGCGAGGCCATGCAGTTTCCGCGCCTCGGCCGAGCCGAGGAACGCGCCTTCGATGATGTGATGATCGGTCACGCCGCGCCACACGCGCTCGACATGGAAGCCGCCATCCTCGGCGAGCCTGGCCGACCAGCGCGCCTCGGGATCGCCGGCGTCGAGCCCGCGCACGACCTGGACGACGACTTCGCGCCGCGCCTCGAGATCGAGCGCCGGGTCGAGCGCACCCCCCATCGCCAGCGCCTCGACGATCGTCGGATCGTAGCGCCGCGGGATGTAGCGCATCAGCGTGCGCATCCGCCGCGCGTGATCGACCAGCATCCGCAGATCCTGCCCCGAACGCGAACCGCCCTGCACGCCTTCGAGCACGGTGCCGGCGACGCCCGCCTCGACCAGATATTCGTCGAGCGCGCTATCGTCCTTCAGATACACTTCCGAACGCCCGCGCGTCGCTTTGTAGAGCGGCGGCTGCGCGATGTAGAGGTGCCCGCCGGTGATGATCTCGGGCATCTGGCGGTAGAAGAAGGTGAGCAGCAGCGTGCGGATATGCGCGCCGTCGACATCTGCGTCGGTCATGATGACGATCTTGTGGTAGCGCAGCTTCTCGACGTTGAAATCGTCGCGGCCGATGCCGGTGCCCATCGCCTGGATCAGCGTGCCGATCTCCTTCGACGACAGCATCCGGTCGAAGCGCGCACGCTCGACGTTGAGGATCTTGCCGCGGAGCGGCAGGATCGCCTGGAAATGCCGGTCACGCCCCTGCTTGGCCGAACCGCCGGCCGAATCACCCTCGACCAGGAACAGTTCGGACTTGGCGGGGTCGCGCTCCTGGCAGTCGGCGAGCTTGCCGGGCAGCGAGGCGATATCCATCACGCCCTTCCGCCGCGTCAGCTCGCGCGCCTTCTTCGCGGCTTCGCGCGCGGCGGCGGCGTCGATGATCTTGGCGACGATCGCCTTGCCGTGCGCAGGGTTTTCCTCGAGCCATTCGGCGAGCTTGTCGGCCATCAGGCTTTCGAGCGGCTGGCGGACTTCGGACGAGACGAGCTTGTCCTTGGTCTGCGACGAGAACTTCGGGTCGGGCAGCTTGACCGAGACGATCGCGGTCAAACCCTCGCGCATGTCGTCGCCGGTCAGTGTGACCTTCTCCTTCTTGAGGAGCCCCGATTTCTCGGCATAATTGTTGAGCGTACGCGTCATCGCCGCGCGGAACGCCGCCATGTGCGTGCCGCCGTCGCGCTGCGGGATGTTGTTGGTGAAGGCGAGGACGTTCTCGTAATAGGAGTCGTTCCACTCGAGCGCGACGTCGATCGTCACGTCGTCGCGCGTTCCCGAGATCGCCACCGGCTCGGGCATGAGCGGCACCTTGTTGCGATCGAGATACTTCACGAACGCGGCGATCCCGCCCTCGTAATAGAGCTCGACCGTCTTGAGGTCGGCGTGGCGCGCATCGTTGAGATACAGCCGCACGCCCGAATTGAGGAAGGCGAGCTCGCGGTAGCGATGCTCGAGCTTGTCGAAGTCGAATTCGGTGATCTTGAAGGTGGCGGGCGACGGGAAGAAAGTGACGCGCGTCCCCTTCTTGCCGGGCGCGGGGCCAACGATCTTAAGCGGCGCCACCGCATCGCCGAACGCGAAGCGCATGTAATGCTCCTGCTCGTCGCGGAAGATCGTCAGGTCGAGCCATTCGCTGAGCGCGTTGACGACCGAGACGCCGACGCCGTGCAGGCCGCCCGAGACCTTGTACGCGTTATCGTCCGACGTGTTCTCGAACTTACCACCGGCGTGGAGCTGGGTCATGATGACCTCGGCCGCCGAGACGCCTTCCTCGGTGTGGATGCCGGTCGGGATGCCGCGGCCGTTATCCTCGACTGAGACCGATCCATCGGCGTTCAGCGTGATGTCGATCCGGTCGCAATGCCCGGCGAGCGCTTCGTCGATCGCATTGTCTGACACCTCGAACACCATGTGGTGGAGGCCGGAACCGTCGTCGGTATCGCCGATGTACATGCCGGGACGCTTGCGGACCGCGTCTAGGCCTTTGAGCACCTTGATCGAGTCTGCGCCGTAATCGTTCGTATTGGGGTCTTCTGCCATGCCGAGCATATAGGGATTCGCGGCACGAAACGGAAGCGAAATGGCACTTCCCGGCCCGGGACGCAGGCATCCTGGGCCGGATGCACTCACTTGCCCATGATGAAGGGCAATTGCCCGCCGCCCGCGCTATAGGTCGGCAGCTTGCCGTCCCATTTCTCGATCGCGCGCTGTCGCAGGATCTCGGGATTGGCGCGCAGCGCGTCGCCCTCGATCTGCGATGACTTCGCCTTGCCCTCGGCGTCGGCGATCCGCGCATCGGCATTGGCCTTGACCGTCGCGACATTGGCCTGCGCGGCGAGCGCGGCCTGCTCGTTGGCGATCTTGGTGTTGATCTGGTTGAGCACTTGATCGGGCACGCGGATGTTCGACGCCCAATAGAGTTGCTCGACATGCAGCCCGACGGGTTCGAAATAGCGGTCGACATCGCGTTGCACCGCCGACAGCAGCGCCGCCTTCTTGGGGCCATAGATTTCCTCGACGCCGAGCCCCGCGGCTTCCTCATTGAGCGCGCTGCGCACCGCGTTGCGCAACGGCCCCGCGACGATCCCCGCCATGTCGATCCGGTATTTCTGAAACAGGATCGGCGCCTTCACCGGATCGACGCGATACGCCACCGATACGTCGGCCGAGAGGTTGAGGCCGTTGCGATCCTGGAAGGGGAATTCCTCGTCGACGCCGGTCTGTTCGGTGGTCGACTTGGTCCAGGCATAGGTCGAGGTGTAGATCGGATATTCGAAGATGTTGGTGCCGAACGGCGTGAAATACCAGCCGACGCCGAGCGCATGATCGGCGACGCCCGCCGAACTGCCGAAATTGCTCACCTTGATCCCGACATGCCCCGGCTCGACGCGGCTGCACGAACTCATCGGCAAGATCGCGATCAACGGGATGAGCAACAAAGGGGCGAAACGAACGAGTTTAGTCATGGTCCTTGTCCAGCAGGAGGAGGGTGAACTCGCGTGTCAACGCGGTGACCGACAGGAAGCCGGCGACGAGCGCTGCGAGCGCGATCAGCGCCGCACCGACATCGGCCGCGTCGCTATGCAGGTTGAACAGCGTGGGGATGACGAAGCCGAAACAGGCCAACTCGCAGACGAGCAATCCCGCGCAGCGCAAGCCAAAGCCGACGAGCCACAGATCCAGCGATTTCATGGGAAGAGCGAGCCTTCGGAACGCCCCCGATAGGATGCCGGGGCCGCAGTGCATCGACGGATGCGCGAGGCGGAATATCTGCTTGTTACGGGTGCGCTACAACGCGAATCGGCATCCGCGGAGCGCAATCATGCATGCGTCGGCTGCACGATGAAAAACGGCCCCGGCGAGGATCGCCGGGGCCGTGAGTGGGATTAGAAGCGTTCGGCGCGCTGGCCGAGCAGGGTGACTTCGACACGACGATTCTGGCGCATCCCCTGCGGCGTCGTGTTGGGCGCGACCGGGCTCGCCTCGCCATGCCCGACGACCGAGAAGCGCGCACGCGTCACGCCCATCTGGTCGAACGCGGTGCGGACCGCATCGGCGCGGCGTTCGGACAGCACCTGGTTGTGCGCGTCGGTCCCCCGCGAGTCGGTATAGCCGTCGATCGCGACGCGCACGCCCGATTCCGATCGCAGGTAATTGGCGAGCGTCCGCAGCTTGTCGCTCGCGCCGGGGCGCAGCACCGCGCTGTCGGTGGCGAAGAGCACATCCTCGTCGAGCCGCATCATCGCGCCGCGCGACGTCTGGCGGAAGCCATAGCCGCGCATCGCGCCGCGATCCCAGCCACCGCCTTGCGGGCCACGCTGCTCGACGACGACGACACGGTCGCGCGACTCCCAGTCGAACCGGTCGCGACGCGGGCCGGCGACCTGGGTGAAGGCGCGGTTGGCGGCGTCGGCCTCGCGCGGCTGGACGCGGCCGTCGCGGTTATAGTCGAAATTGCGCATCACGAACGCGCGGCCGCGGTTGGTCTGACGCAGTTCGGGGTAGAGGATCGGCACGCCGGCGCCGATCAGGCGGTATTCGCGGTCGCCGTTGCGACCACCACCCCAATCCCAGCGGTCCTGCGCCGATGCCGGGGCAACGCCCGCGCCAAGCGCGATCGCGGCGGCGGTTGCGGCGAGAATGGTCTTGCGAAATGTCGTCATCGGATAGTCTCCATGGCCCCCGCCATACAGCGGCAGATGCACCCGACCGCTTGAACGCCGCGTGAGTTCCGCCGACAGCTTGCGTTCAGCCGCCGAGCGTGAGGCGCACCGCGTCGCGCCCGAGATCGGTGAAGAGCGCATCCTCGGTCCCCGTCATCCACACCTGACCCGTGCCCGCGAGCCGGTCGAACAACGCCGCGCGCCGCACCGGATCGAGATGCGCCGCCACTTCGTCGAGCAGCAACACCGGCGCGCTGCCGGTCCGCTCGGCGACGAGCTCGGCATGCGCGAGGATGATGCCGAGCAGCAGCGCCTTCTGTTCGCCGGTCGAGCAGAGACCCGCCGCCTGATTCTTGCCGAGATGCGTCACCGCCAGATCGGCGCGATGCGGCCCGATCAGCGTTCGCCCCGCAGCGGCATCGCGCGCACGGCTCTGCGCGAGATCGACGGCGAGCGTCGTACCGCCGCCGGTCCACCCCTCGAGCGCAAGCCCGGCGCGCGCGAACGGCCCGTCGGCCTGCCCCGCCAGGCGATCGGCAAGCGCCGTTACCGTGTCGCGTCGCGCGGCGTCGATCGCCGCGCCGTGCTCGGCCATCTGCGCTTCGAGCGCCGACAGCCAGTCGCGATCGGGCGGCAGGTCATCGGCGAGCAGCCGATTGCGTGCGCGCATCGCCGCCTCGTAGCGATTGGCGTGGACCGCGTGCCCCGGCGCGAGCGCGAGCGTCAGCCGGTCGAGGAAGCGGCGTCGCTCGCCCGCAGGTTCGACGAACAGGCGGTCCATCG
Organism: Sphingomonas sp. UYEF23; assembly: GCF_040546165.1. Classification (NCBI taxonomy): domain Bacteria; kingdom Pseudomonadati; phylum Pseudomonadota; class Alphaproteobacteria; order Sphingomonadales; family Sphingomonadaceae; genus Sphingomonas; species Sphingomonas sp. UYEF23. The sequence continues at coordinate 292,369 of NZ_JBEPNG010000003.1, forward strand.
CCGGGGTCAGCCACAGCACCGTCAGCCATTCGCCGAGCGCGGTCGCAGCGACGGGCGATCCCTGGACGCGAACGATCCGCCGCTCGGGCGCCGCGGCTTGCGTGCCCGTCGCGATCGCCACATCGCCGAGCAGGTCGGCTGCGACTCCGAAGCCGCCTGCCCCGCTTTGCCGTGCCATCTCGCCGAGCCCCGCGCGGCGCAAGCCCCGCCCAGGCGCGAGCAGCGATACCGCCTCGAGCACGTTGGTCTTGCCCGCGCCATTCTCGCCGGTCAGCACGACAAAGCCTGGGCCTGCGGCGATCGTCAGGTCGGCATGGTTGCGAAAATCGGTCAGGACGAGGCGCGTCAGCATCGCTGCGTGCCTTAGCCGGTTTTCACGTTGTGCCACCCGCCTTTTGCATCGCCACCCGGCGACGCCATGGCAAACCGATCAGGCCGGCCGGGTGGTCGCCTCAGGCGGCAAGCCGTTCGGGTGCCGCAACCGCGTCGCCGCGCGTGCTGAGATAGGAAGCGAGCTCGGGCCCAAGCTCGCGCTGCGCCTTGAGATAGGCGTGCGGCGTCGCGATGCCGAGCCGCGCCCGCGCCGCGTCGAGCGGTTCGGCGAGCAAACGCTCGTAATCCTCGCCCGAAATCCACCGCGCGCGCCGCCCGAGGCGATAGCCCTCCCACACCGCTTTTGCGAACAGCGTGCCATGCGTCACCTTGAGGCTCTTCAACGCCGCCGCGCCACCGATGAACGCCCAGCCCAGCCCTCCGACCTGCGCGTAGGAGAATGCGACGAGGCATGCCTCGCCCAGACTTTCGTCGGCCTTGTAGCCCGTCAGCACGTGCCAGATGTCGTGCGTGTCGCGAACGCGGCGGCCGAACCAGGCATAGGGATGCTGGACTTGATCCTCGCTGACGATCTGGCTGACCTCGACCAGACCATCGGCGGAATAGCCCGTCGTCGCGAGAAAATCGCGATAGGTGGCGCCGACCGTGCCGGGCGCAAAGCCAGCGACGAACGTCGGATCGCCCAGACGCGCGGCCAATTCGACCTGCTCGCTCGCGAGCCGCCCGCCGTCGCTCGTGGCGATCAGGCGCGCATAGTTACGCGGCGCGTTGCCGACGTTGAGCGCGCGCATGATGCGGAAAACTTGTGTCGTATCGTCGCCATTGGCGAGCAATTTGCGAATCGCGTCGAAAGCGGTGCGCCAATCGCGCCGTCCAGTCGTGCCGGGGAACGGGGGAAGCTTCGCCATGCGGGAATCCTCTACTGACAGGGTTGTCAGTAAGCGCTGACACGCAAAGTGTCAATATCGGCGATGCTTCGAGGCCATCAGTTGCCATAGAGCGGGCGGCGCGGAGAGGGCGATCGGCCGGTCGATCAAAACGAACGTCGCCCTGTCGCTGGCGAGGGAAGCACTAGCGCTAAAATAGTGCGGGCCGCACGTGCCGACCCCGCAAGAACGGCCCAACGGCCACGTCTCGCGGTGTGGCTCGAGCGGCCTGCGAGCTCAGACGCGCATCGGCATGAGCACGTACAGCGCCGACGACTTGTCGTTTTCGCGGATCAGCGTCGGGGCGGCGGCATCGGCGAGATGGACTTCGATCGTGTCGCCCTCGAGCTGGCCGAGGATGTCGAGCAGATAGCGGCTGTTGAAGCCGATCTCGAAGCCGAGCGCGACATATTCGCCGGGCACTTCTTCGGCCGCCGTGCCGTTTTCGGGGCTCGTTACCGACAGGATGATCTTGTCGCGGTCGAGCGCCATCTTGACCGCGCGCGTCTTCTCGGTCGCGATCGTCGAGACGCGATCGACGCCTTCCTCGAAGCTGCGCGGATCGATCTTGAGGATCTTGTCGTTGCCGGTCGGGATGACGCGGCTATAATCGGGGAAGGTGCCGTCGATCAGCTTCGAGGTCAGCAGCGCCTGGCCCAGGTCGAAACGGATCTTGGTCGGCGACAGCGACACGCCGACCGAACCGTCGACTTCGTCGAGCAGCTTGCGCAGCTCGGCGATGCACTTGCGCGGGATGATCACGTCGGGCATCGACTCGGCGCCCTCGGGCCGCGGCATCGTCACGCGCGCGAGGCGGTGGCCGTCGGTTGCAGCGGCCTTGAGCACGGGCCCCGCCCCGCCTGCACCGCCGTCATCGGAGACGTGCCAGAAGATGCCGTTGAGGTAATAGCGCGTTTCCTCGGTCGAGATCGCGAAGCGCGTCTTGTCGATGATCTGCTTGAGCGTCTCGGCGGGGAGCTCGAATGAGACGGGCAGTTCGCCCTCGGCGATCACCGGGAAATCGTCGCGCGGCAACGTGCCGAGCTGGAACTTCGCGCGGCCGGCCATGATCGTCATCTTGCCGTCGGCCGCGGCGAGGCTGACTTGGCTGCCCTCGGGAAGCTTGCGGCAGATGTCGAAGAAAGTGTGCGCGGACACCGTGGTCGCGCCGGGCTGGTCGACCGCGGCGGCGATCGTCTCGTTGATCTGCAGGTCAAGATCGGTCGCCATCAGCTTGAGGCCGCCCTCAGGCGTAGCCTCGATCAGCACGTTCGACAGGATCGGGATGGTATTGCGCCGTTCGACCACGCTTTGCACGTGGCTGAGGCCCTTCAACAGGGTCGCGCGTTCGATCGTCGCCTTCATGTCGTTCCCCCGGGCAAAGATCGCCCAAACATCCCACCGAATCTGCGCGCTTTTCGGCACATCGGGGGGCAATACGCCGTGTCCCTTTCCTTAAACATAAAAGGGGCCGGAGCAAGCGCTCCGACCCCCTTCTTGTCGCGGCAAAAGCTTGCCGGTCTGCTTCAGAAACGGACACCAACGCCAGCGACGACCTGGTGACGGTCGGTGTTGACGCTGAAATTGTTGGTGTTGCCGCCATTGGCGTATTCGAGCCGCGCATCGCCATAGTTCGAATAGCGATATTCGACCTTGGCATAGGTGGTGCGACCGATCTTCTGCTCGACACCGGCGCCGACGCGGTAGCCGTCGAGGTTGTAGTGGTTGCCGGTGGTGACGGTGCCGTTGTTCGCGGTCAAATCGAGCCGGGCGTTCGTATAGCCGCCCTTGGCGTAGATCATCGTCTTGGGGGCGACGACATAGCCGAGGCGCCCGCCGACATACAGATCGCGGCCGGTCTTGACGCGGCCATAGCCGAGCGCGCCGGCGCTGGTGGGGGCGTTGCTGACGTCGGCGGTCGACCCCGTCACTTCGCCCTCGACGCCGAGCACGACGCCGTGGAAGGCGGCGTCATAGCCGATATCGCCACCATAGGTCAGGCCGTCGGCCTTGCGGTTGCTGCCGATGTCCGAATTCGGGCCACGGCCGGGCTGCAGCTTGTCATAGCCGAGGATCACGCCGGCACGGGCACCGGTGAAGGTTGCGTCGTCACGCGGCGGCGGGGGGCCGTCCTGGGCGAAGGCCGGAGCGGCCAGGCCGAGCGTGAGCGCTGCGGTTGCAGCGGTGAGAGCGAACTTGCGCATTGGGGTAACTCCATTGGTACACATCCACCGATCCCTGGTGGGACTGCTCAAATAGGTGACGGCGCAGGCCGTTGCATGAACCTCAGACAACGGGATAAAGCGTTGCTTTTGCGCCACACGGGGTTGAAAGCGACGCCATGGATTCCAACGCCCACAAGCCGCCACGAAGCGGCCCCAAAAGAACGGGGAGGGATTTCATCGCGCGGCATGGCGAGACGGTGTTCAACGCCGCCGGGCGGCTGCAGGGCGACCATCCACACACCCCGCTGACGCGCGCCGGCTTTGCCCAGGCCGACGAGATGGGGCGGGCACTGCGCGCGCATCTGGGAGCGAAACCGGCACTGACGTTATGGTCTTCGCCAACCGGGCGCGCCTTGCAGACGCTGGCGATCATTGCCGAGCATCTCGAGCTCGACTGGCACGCTGCGCGGACCGACGCGCGGCTGGTCGAGATCGGCACGGGGAGCTGGGGCGGGGCCTATTATGCCGACTTGGCCGATGCCGGCGTCACGGTGGTCGACCGCACGCACGGGCTGCTGTTCCCGGCAGAAGATGGCGAAAGCTATCCCGAGATTGTGGCGCGTGTGTCAGGATGGCTGACCGATACCGAGAGCGATCACGGCGACCGGCTCGTCATCATGCACGGAATTTCGAGCCGGGTTTTGCGCGGTGTGATGACCGGCATGGCCGATTTGCCCGGATATGGCGCGCCCGCGGCGCCGGGATTGCCGCAAGGATCGGTCGTCGCGATCGAGCACGGCATCGAGTCGCTGGTGCATCGCGGCATGGGCCACGCCCCGGCATGAAGCGCGTGGCGCTGCTTGCACTAATGGTCGCGACGCCCGCGGCGGCGCGCGATTCGCTCGGCGTGTTCGATCGCTGGGGCGCATTCACCGATGCCGCGCCGCTCAGCTGCTATGCGATCGCGCAGCCGGTCGAGGCGGGCGGCGCATCGCGCTGGCGCCCGTTCGCGAGCATCGCGAGCTGGCCCGCTCGCGGCATCCGCAACCAGCTCCACATCCGGCTGAGCCGCGAACGCAATCCGCAATCGCGCGTGACGCTGTCGATCGGCGAGCGGCGCTTCGAACTCGTCGCAGGCAATGCCGACGCCTGGGCACCCGACCGGCGGACCGACGCCGCGATCATCGCCGCGCTTCGCTCGAGCCGGAGCATGAGCGTCGAGACGCTTGCCAAAAGCGGCGCACCGTTCGCCGATGTCTATGCCTTGCGTGGCGCGGCGACCGCAATCGACGCGGCGTCGCTCGGGTGTGTGGGGCGCTAGCGGCCGACCTACTTCCTCCGTCTTCCCCGCGAAAGCGGGGATCCCGCTACTTTGTCGGTGTCATAAGAAGAAGCGGCACCCTCGCTTTCGCGAGGGTATCGGGGTATTGGTCAATACGCTGATCGGCGAAACGCACCCCGGTAGAAAAACCCGCCGAAACACGCTATGTGCCAGCGCATGCCCAACTCCGCGACCACCCTCATGGCCATTCCCGGCCATATCGACCCCGTGCCCGTGCCCCGCGCTTTCGAGCCGCGCGCCGATGGCCGTATCGACTTGCTCGGCCTGTCCAAGGCCGATCTGCGGCTCGCGCTCGAGACCTCGCAGCTCGACCCCAAGCAAGCGAAGCTGCGCGCAAAACAGCTGTGGCACTGGATCTACAATCGCGGCGTGCGCGATTTCGCGCTGATGACCGACATCGCCAAGACGATGCAGCCGTGGCTCGAGCAACGCTTCGTCATCTCGCGCCCGCAAGTCGTCGAGGCTCAGGTGTCGAACGACGGCACGCGCAAATGGCTGCTGCGGTCGGACGACGGCAACGATTACGAGATGGTGTTCATCCCCGACGCCGACCGCGGCACCTTGTGCGTGTCGAGCCAGGTCGGCTGCACGCTCAACTGCCGCTTCTGCCATACGGGCACGATGCGGCTCGTCCGCAACCTGACCGCGGGCGAGATCGTCGGCCAGGTGATGCTCGCGCGCGACGCGCTCGGCGAATGGCCGAGCCAGCCCGAGGGGCGGATGCTCACCAACATCGTGATGATGGGCATGGGCGAGCCGCTCTACAATTTCGACAATGTCCGCGATGGCTTGAAAATCGTGATGGATGGCGACGGGCTCGGCCTGTCGCGCCGCCGCATCACGCTGTCGACCTCGGGCGTCGTGCCCTTGATGGCGCGCGCGGGCGAGGAGATTTCGGTCAACCTCGCCATCTCGCTCCACGCGGTAACCAAGGAAGTCCGCGACGAGCTGGTGCCGATCAACAAGAAATACGGCATCGAGGAATTGCTGCAGGCGTGTGCCGATTATCCCGGCACCAACAATGCGCGGCGCATTACCTTCGAGTATGTCATGCTCAAGGACAAGAACGACAGCGATGCCGATGCGCGCGAGCTCGTCCGGCTGCTCAAGCATTACAATTTGCCCGCCAAGGTCAACCTGATCCCGTTCAACCCGTGGCCGGGCGCGCCGTACGAATGCTCGACGCCTGAGCGGATCAAGTCCTTCTCGAACATCGTGTTCGACGCAGGCATCAGCGCGCCGGTGCGCACCCCGCGCGGGCGCGACATCGATGCGGCGTGCGGCCAGTTGAAGACCGCGAGCGAGAAGATGAGCCGCGCCGAACTCGACCGCCAGGTCGAGGCGAAACTGGCGGCGCTCGACTGACCTCGCTTCGTCACCCCGGGCTTGTCCCGGGGTCCACCGTGCAGCAAGAGCATCGCGGGCAGGATGTGCGGCGCGGTGGACGCCGGGACAAGCCCGGCATGACGAGGTACGGGTGACTCTGCCTACCATAGCGCTGGCCGCTGGCGCCGGCATCCTCGGCGGTGCGATGAACGCGCTTGCGGGCGGCGGCAGCTTCGCGACCTTGCCTGCGCTCATCGCGCTCGGCCTGCCCGCCAACACCGCCAATGCGACTTCGAACGTCGCGCTGCTGCCCGGCGCGGGGACGAGTGCCTGGGCGTTCCGCACTGAGCTCGGTCCGATCGGCGGCGTGGGCCTGCGCACGCTCGTCGCCATCACCTTCGTCGGTGGCCTGGCGGGCAGCGCGCTGCTCGCGCTCACGCCGAGCCATGTGTTCGATCTCGTCATTCCCTGGCTGTTGCTGTTCGCCTTCCTGGTAATCGCCTTCGGCAAGACGGCAGCCGATGCGCTACGGCGTCGCGTCGCGATCGGGCAGCGGACGCTGATCGTCGCGCAAGGCCTGCTTGGCCTGTACGGTGGCTATTTCGGCGGCGGCGTCGGGCTGATGACGACGGCGGTCTACGGCCTGCTCGCAGGGGTCTCGCCGCGCGCGCTGTTCGCGCCGCGCACGCTGATGCTCGCGGTCGCCAATGCCGCCGCCGCAATCGTGTTCATCGCGGTCGGGCTCGTCGCGTGGAGCGCGTGCCTGCCGATGCTGGCGGGCGGGATGCTCGGCGGCTGGGGCGGCGCGCATCTCGGCAAGCGGCTGCCCGCCGGCGTGGTACGCGCGTGGACGCTGCTCGTCACCGCGGTGACGACGGGCGTCTTCTTCTGGCGCGCCTACGGCTGAACCGCGCTCAGCGCGCGGTGCCATCCTGCAGCGCGACCAGCGCCGCGACGAGCTTGGGATCGTCGGTCTCGGCGATCGACGCCTTGTAGGCGGTGCGCATCTTGGCGACTTCGGCGGCCCATTGCTCGGGCTTGAGCCGAGGTTGCGTCAGGATCTGTTCGGCCGAATGGCACGCGGTGCAATTGGTGCTGACGATCTCGGCGCTCGCAGGCAAGGTGACGCTTTCGGTCGGCAGCGTGATGCTTTGCGCGCTCAGCGCAATCGCGCGCGCGCCGCCGCCGCCGGTGCGCGTCTCGCCTGGCGTGGCATAACGCTGGCACCCACCGAGCAGAAGCAGGAGCGCAACAAGGGGGAACGCGCGGCTCATACGGTAACCTTCGCGGTTTCGATCACATTGCGCATATAGCCGCCGGGATTCCAGATCGGGTCGGCGGCTTGCGTGATGCCGCGCACATTGGTCGCGCGCACCGCGACCGTGTGGCTGCCGCGTGGCAGGACCGCGGCCCAGCGGCGGAAGCCGTACTGCCCGTGATCGCGTCCGAGCTGTGCCGCATGCCAGCTCTTGCCGGCATCGATCGACCATTCGACCTTCGCGACGCCGGCATCGCCGCCCATCGCGATCCCGCGCACGGCTTGCGCATCGGCCTTGGTGAAGAACGCGCGCGGCAGCATCCGCCCGATCGGCGCAGTCGGGAAATCCTTCGCGCCGGGGACGACGCTCGCGCGCGGCGCGGTCGGGATGCGGTACGCCTTCTCCATCCAATAGCCCGTGTCGGGGCCGGTCAGCAGTTCGATCGAATCGAGCGCCTTGACCCAATAGGTCGAATAATAGCCCGGCACGATCAGCCGCAGCGGGAAGCCGTTGAGCAGCGGGAGCTGCACGCCGTTCATGCCGTATGCGACGATCACGTCGCGGCTGCGCGCCTCGGCAAGCGTCAGCGTCTTGGCGAACCACGGCGCATCACCCGGCGGCTGATCGAGCCCGGCAAATTTGACATGACTGCCCTTCGCGCCCGCACGGTCGAGCAAGTCGGCGAGCCGCACGCCGGTCCATACCGCATGCCCCATCGCGCCATTGCCCCATTGCGAACCGGGCACGCGCGGGCCGAACAGCCCGCGCGAATTGCCCGAACATTGGTTGACCGCGGCGATCTCGACCGCGGGCATGCTCTGGATCGCATCGAGCGACAGCGACAGCGCGCGGTTGACCGCGCCCTTGATCCGTAACCGGAAAGCGGCGGCATCGACCGACAAGGGAATGTCGGCATAATGCCAGCGGACGAAGAAGCGGTCGTTGGGCGTCGCCGGATCGTCCGACAGCGCGCCGTCGAACGCCGCCAGCGGCGTTTCGAGCAATGGCCCGCGCGTGCGCTGCAGGATCATGCCCGTCTTGCCGGGAAAGGCATCGGTCAGCGGGCGTCGGCCATCGTTCTCGGAAAAGCCGAGATCGACGAGCGATTGGGCCCACAACGGACTGCTCGCGAGTGCCCCTGCACCGAGCGCGAGCGCGCCGCGTCGGCCGATCTGCTGGCGCAACGCGTCATCCATGCTGGATCGCCAGCGGGGCAAAGCGCGCGACTTGCTGGCCGACCATGCGCAGCTGGTCGATCACCGCTTGGTCGTTCGCGCCGCCTTCGTCATCGAACTTGGTGACTTGCGAATTGACCGCGGCGGCAAACGGCGTCGGCCAGCCGCGCAGCGCGTGGACGATCGAGCGCAGCGCTGCGATCGTGCTGCCCGTCGCCTGCCAGCCATACGCCGTCGCGATCAGCCCGACCGGCATGTCGGCGAGGTACGGCCGGTGCGGATCGCGCGCGGTTTCCTCGAGCAGATCGAGCGCATTCTTGACGACGCCCGAGATGCTGCCGTGATAGCCCGGCGAGGCGATGATCAACGCCGAGGCCTGCCGGATGGTATCGACGAAATCGCGCTCTTCCGCGGTGCGCGACGTCGCCTTGGGGTCATAGAGCGGAAGCCGCCCCATCTCGGCACCGCCGAACAGCCGCGTGCGGAAGCCCTCCTGCCCCGCAGCCTCTAGCGCGATCGCGAGCGCACGCTCGGTCGACGAGATGCCGCCGATCGTCCCGCCGATCCCCACCACCAGGGGCTGGCCGGCGACAGGCGAAGCAGAGAGAGCGTCGGACATGAACAAGGCTTTCGGCAGAGGGGCGCGACCGCCCGACGCTATTCTGATAGCGTTGTCAGGGGTCCACCTCAAGGTGGAAGTCGCCGGCGACCCTACGCTGCGCCGCCCGGATTCGGCAAGCGATCGCCGTGCGCTGCGCGGGGAACGGCTCGCTTGGCCGCCAGTCGGCTGCTACAGGCCTGGCAATGTCGCCTCCCCGCTTGCCGCGTCTGTTTTACATGACTAATACACACACTCGTCGTTGCGGGATCTAGTCATGCGTTTCTTCTCCTCCGATCGCGACGCGGACTCGCGCCAGGCCGATGATGCGCTCGAACTGACGCACGGCATGCCGCCGCCCGAGCGGCGCATCGATCCCGGCTATCCACCGCAGCCGCCGTTCGATTACGAGCGCTACGCAGCACGGCTTCCCACCGCCCGGCGCCGTACGGTCACGCGCTGGATCATGCGCGGCGTCGCGGGGCTGATCGTGCTGTTCGTCTTCGCGGTCGGCTGGCTCGCGGTGACCGCGCCCTTGTCGAAATCGCTCCAGCCGCCGACGCCGCCAAGCATCACCTTGCTGTCCGACGACGGACGGCCGTTCGCGCGGCGCGGCGCGGTGATCGACGCGCCGGTCGACGCGGCCAAGCTCCCCAAGAATGTCACCAACGCCTTTCTCGCGATCGAGGACCGGCGCTTCCGCTCGCATTGGGGGATCGACCCGCGCGGCATCGCACGCGCCTTCTTCCACAATGTGACGTCGAAGGGACGCGACCAGGGCGGCAGCACGATCACGCAGCAGCTCGCCAAGAACGCGTTCCTCGATTCGGACCGCACCGCCGCGCGGAAAATCCGCGAAGTGATGATCGCCTTCTGGCTCGAGGCGTGGCTGACCAAGGACCAGATTCTCTCGCGCTATCTGTCGAACGTCTATTTCGGCGACAACGTCTATGGCCTGCGCGCCGCCGCGCGACACTATTTCGCAAGGAAGCCAGAGAATCTGTCGATCGGCCAGGCGGCGATGCTCGCCGGGCTGGTCAAGGCGCCCTCCAAGCTCGCGCCGACGACCAACCTGCAGGGCGCACGCGATCGCGCGCGGCTCGTCGTCGCGGCGATGGTCGACGCCAAGCTGCTCGACAAGGACGAAGCCGCGGGCGTCCGCCCCGCGCGCGTCGTTCCCGAAGCGAAGGCCCCGCTCCCCAACGGCACCTATTTCGCCGACTGGGTGCTCCCCGCCGCGCGCGACCATGCCGGCGAGATCGCCACCGAATCGACCGTCCGCACGACGCTCGACCGCCGCCTCCAGGCCGCCGCCGAGCGCGCGGTGAAGCGCGCTGGCCTTAAACAGGCGCAGATCGCGCTCGTCGCGATGCGCCCCGACGGACGCGTCGTCGCGATGGTCGGCGGGCGCTCCTATGCCGCAAGCCCATTCAACCGCGCGACACAGGCGCAGCGCCAGCCGGGATCGGCGTTCAAGCTGTTCGTCTATCTCGCCGCGATGCGCAGCGGGATGACGCCCGATTCGGTGATCGACGACAAACCGATCACGATCGCTAATTGGTCACCCAAAAACGCCGATGGCCGCTATCTCGGTCCGATCACGCTGCGCCAGGCGTTCGCGCGCTCGTCGAACGTCGCGGCGGCGCGGATCACGCAGCAGGTCGGCGTCGCCAAGGTCATCCAGGCAGCGCGCGACCTCGGCGTTTCGACCCCGATCCCCAATGAGGCGACGATCGCGCTCGGCACGTCGAGCATGTCGCTGCTCGAACTGACGGCGGCCTATGCCGCGGTCGCCGCCGAGCAATATCCGGTGCGCCCGCGCGGGCTCGAGGATCCGCCCGAGCGCGGCGTGCTCGCGACGCTGACCGATCGCAGCCACGCGCTCGACGGCACGCTGCATGACGAAATGCTCGATTTGCTCTCCGCCTCGGCCGAGACCGGCACTGGCCGCGCGGCCGCGCTCTCGGTCAAGACCTACGGCAAGACCGGCACGACGCAGGACAATCGCGACGCGCTGTTCGTCGGCTTCGCCAACGGGCTGGTCGTCGGCGTGTGGGTCGGCAACGACGACAATACCCCCAACGCCGGCCTGTCGGGCGGCGGCGTGCCGGCCCGCGTCTGGCGCGATTTCATGCAGCAGGCGCTGGGAGTCGGTGCCGCGCAAGTCGCGGCACCTGCCGAAGACGAAATGGTTGACCCCGACGCCGCCAACGGCATTGGCGAGACGCTCGAGAATTTCCTCGATCCGTCGAACATTCCGCCGGTCGAGGGCGAAATCCCCGGGATCGGCCGTGTGCGCTTGCGCAACGGCGAGCTCGACTTCCAGTCGAACCCGCCCGACGAGCGCGATCGTCGGCGGAGTGACCCCGAAGAGCGCGCCCCGCCCCGCGATTTCGGGCGCGAGCCTGACCGTGGTGGACGCGACTATCGGGATTATCAGGACGATCGCTGACCGGACGAGTTGACGCCGCGCACGCCCGTCCGCAAGACCGCAGCATGCGCTTCTTCTCCGACAATGCCGCCCCGGTCCACCCGGCGATCTTCACCGCGATGGCCGACGCCAACGTGCTCGACACCGCTTATGATGGCGATCGCTGGAGCAAGGCGCTCGATGCGCGCTTTTCCGAGCTGTTCGAGACCGAGGTGCGCGCGCTGTGGGTGCCGTCGGGCACGGCGGCGAACTGCCTTGCGCTCGCTGCGATGTGCCCGCCGCACGGCAGCATCGTGTGCCACCGCGACGCGCATATCCAGAATGACGAATGCGGTGCGCCCGAATTCTACACGCACGGCGCCAAGCTGTTCCTCGCCGATGGCGACGGCGCGAAGCTGACGCCGGAAACGATCAGCGCGGTGCTCGATGCGACGCGCTACGACGTCCACCAGACGCAGCCGCATGCGATCTCGATCACCAATGCGACCGAATATGGCCGCGTCTATTCGCCCGCCGAGGTCGCTGCGATCGGCGATCTCGCCAAGGCGCGCAAGCTCGGGCTGCACATGGACGGCGCGCGCTTCGCCAATGCGGTCGCCTCGCTCGAGTGCGCGCCCGCCGACGTGACGTGGCGCGCGGGCGTCACCGCGCTGAGCTTCGGCTTCATCAAGAATGGCGGGATGAACGCCGAAGCGCTGATCTTCTTCGATACCGCGCTCGCCGACGCGACGCTCTACCGCCGCAAGCGCGCCGGGATGCTGCTGTGCAAGGGGCGCTACCTCGCGGCGCAATTGCTCGCGATGACCGAGGGCGATCTGTGGCTCGATCTCGCACGCAACGCCAACACCGGGGCAGCGTTGCTCGCCGCCGCGGCGGGCGACCGGCTGGTGCATCCGGTCGAGGCGAACGAGGTGTTCATCCGCGTCTCCGCCGCCGAAGCTGCGAGCCTGCGCGCGCTCGGCTTCGATTTCTACGATTGGGGCCCGGGCGAAGCGCGGCTCGTCATCTCGTGGAACCAGGATCCCGCCGACATCCGGCCGCTCGCCGACGCGATCGCCGCGCTTTGAGCGCTGGGGCAGCGCCCAGTTCGAGCAAGCTCGCGATCCTGATTCCGTTCGGGATCGTCACGCTGATCTGGGGCTCGACCTGGCTCGTCATTCGCGGGCAGCTCGGCGTGGTGCCAGCGAGCTGGTCGGTGACGTATCGCTTCCTCGTCGCTGGCGTGGTGATGTGCAGCTATGCGCTGATCCGGCGTGAATCGCTGCGGCTCGATGCGCGCGGGCTGCGCTTCGCGGCGGTGCTCGGGCTCGCGCAATTCTGCCTCAACTTCAACTTCGTCTATCGCGCGGAAATGCACATTACGTCAGGGCTGGTCGCGGTGGTGTTCGCGCTGATGCTGCTGCCCAATGCGGTGTTCGGGCGGATCTTCCTGGGGCAGCAGCTCGGGCGGCAGCTGATTATCGGCATGGCGGTGGCGATGGCGGGGGTCACGCTGCTGTTCGTGCGCGAGATCCGGATCGATCCGCACGGGCCCATCGAGGCGCTGACCGGGATCGGCTTCACGCTGCTGGCGATCTTCTCGGCCTCCTCGGCGAACGTGATGCAGGGCACGCAGACCGCGCGCGCCTATCCGATGATCCCGATGCTCGGGGTCGCGATGCTGCTTGGCGCCACGTTCGACGGGGCGTTTGCGTGGGTGACGACGGGTCCGCCGGTGATCGAGCTCACCTTCGCCTATCTTGCCGCGACGCTGTATCTCGGCGTGTTCGCCTCGGCGATCGCCTTCCCGCTCTATTTCGGCGTGCTACGCGTGATCGGCCCGGCCAAGGCTGCCTATTCAGGCGTGCTCGTTCCCGTCATCGCGATGTGCCTGTCGACGCTGTTCGAGGGCTATCGCTGGTCGCTGCTGGCGGGCGCCGGTGCCGCGCTGGTGATCGGCGGGCTGGTCATCGCCTTGAGGGCGCGCAGGCCCGCGCGATAGTCGCGATACGCCGGGCGCCAGCCGAGCACGCGCTTGGCCTTGGCGTTGGCGATGCGGCGATTCTCGGCATAGAAACCGCGCGCCATCGGCGAGAGCGAGTCGAGCGGCACGAACGGGGGGGGATCGCGCCCGAGCAACGCCGCCGCGAAGGTGATGACGTCGTTCTGGCTCGCCGGCACATCATCGGCGAGGTTGTACGCACCAGCCGGCGCATCGAAGCCCGCAATCACGCCCGACACGATATCGTCGACATGGGCGCGGCTGAACACTTGGCCGGGCGATTCGACGCGGTGCGCAGCGCCGCTCGCGACGCGGTCTAGCGGCGAGCGGCCGGGGCCGTAGATCCCCGGCAAGCGGAACACGCGCGCACCGAGCGCCAGCCAGTCGCGATCCGCCTCGGCGCGTGCGCTGCGGCGGCCGGTGCCGATCGGCGCGGTTTCATCGACCCACGCGCCCGCCGCATCGCCGTAAACGCCGGTCGAGGAGAGATAGCCGAGCCACGCCCCGCTCCGTGCGAGCGCTGGACCGTAGGAGACAAGCACCGGATCGATCTCGCCCGACGGCGGGACCGACGAGAGCACATGCGTCGCGACCGCGGTCTCGCGCGCGATCGCGGCGCCGTCCTCGAAGCGGAGCGTGTCGCCGCGGCCATCGCGCGTCGTGCCGACGACTTGCCAGCCCGCCGCGCGCACCCGCGCGGCCAGCACATGCGCGGTGTAGCCGAGCCCAAAGATCAGGAGACGCATGTCATGCCCTTAGCAGTTCCCCGGCGCAGGCCGGGGCCCAGCAGCGCAGGCTGCTGCGAAGACCGTTGCGCTCGCCCATTCCGTCCGTCCGCCTGGGCCCCGGCCTTCGCCGGGGAACCGAAATTATCTCGCGCCATAGCCATGATAGAGCAACCCGAAGAAGTCGCCCTTGTTCCAGCGCGGCCGCGCATCGCCATCGGCGATCGCGCGGGCGATCGCGTAATTGGCGTCGACGAAGCGAATCCCCTGCCGCCAGTCGATCGGTTGCGCCAGATCGTCCGAGGGCTGGTGATAGCGATGCGCGAAGAAATCGGCGGTCGCCGCCTTGCCCGGCCCCTTCTGCCCCGGCCACAGGAACACCGCGGGCACGCCTTGCTGGACGAAGCGATAATGGTCCGAGCGCACGAAGATCCCCTGCGCCGGATCGGGATCGGGCGACATCGTCACGCCGAGCGTCCCCACCGCCTGCGCGACTATCGGCCCGAGCGTCGAGCGGTCTGCGCCGAACACCGTCATGTCCTCGAACGCGTAGGACAGGATCGGCATGTCGAGGTTCACATCGGCGACGATCGACTGGATCGGCAGCGTCGGGTGCTTGGCGAAATAGTCCGAACCGACCAGCCCCTTCTCCTCGGCGGTGACCGCGAGGAACAGGATCGAGCGCCGCGGGGGCTTGCCCGACGCCTTGAAGCGCCGCGCTTCCTCGATCAGCGCGGCGATGCCGACGGCATTGTCTTCGGCGCCGTTGTAGATGGCGTCACCCTTCGCATCGGGCGTGCCGACGCCGAGATGGTCGAGATGCGCCGACAGCACGACCACTTCCTTGCCGAGCTTGGGGTCGCTGCCGGGGATCAGCCCCGCGACATTGCCGCTCATCCCAGGCTCGAAGCGCGTCTTGAGCGCGACCGTCGCCCCGATGTTGAGCGGCATCGCGCGAAAGGTCGCGTTGCTGTCGGCAACGCGCGCCGCGATCGCGGACCACGGCGTCTTGGACTGCGCGAACAATTTGGCCGCGCCCGTCCCACTCAGCGTCGCGAGAATCGGCACGCCGGGCGAATCGCCCGTCCCATCGGCGCGCGCCCAGGTCGTGCGCGGCCGGTCGAAGCTCGCGCCGCCCTGCGGCAGCGCCGCGCGCGTGAGCACGATCGCGCCGACCGCGCCGTGCGCCGCGGCGATCACCGCCTTGGTCGCGGGGCTCGAGAAATGCGCGCGCTCCTCGCTCTGGAAGCTGAGCGGCGCGCCGCCGAAAAACGCGACGATCTTGCCGCGCACATCGACGCCGGCATAATCGTCCCGCTTGTAATCGGGCGCGACGAGCCCGTAGCCAACGAACACCACCGGCGCATCGAGCGCGGTCTGCGCCGCGCCCGCCACGACGCCTGGCATATAGTCCTCGCCGAATACCAGCCCGAGCGGCGCCGCACCGGGCCGCGTCAGCACGACGTCGCCCTTGTCCGCCGCGCGATAGCTGACGAGCGGCACCTTCTGGATATAGCTGCCGCCGTCGCCTGCTGGCTTCAACCCCGCGGCATAGAATTGCGCCGCGACATATTCGGCGGCGATCCGGTATTCGGGGCTCCCGGCCTCGCGCCCGCGCAACGCGTCGGAAGCGAGGAACAGCACATGCGCCTTCATCGCGGCCTGATCGTCGGGCAGCGGCGCGTCCTGCGCGCTCGCCGCCGGCGTCATCGCGATCGCCGCCAGCGCAAGGAACCGGATCTTCATGTCTGCCCTCTTCATCTGTACGAGCGCGGTAGCACAGCGCCGCGCACGCACAAACGGCGCGATTTCGGTAGCGAGCGGCAAACAGCCACCCTACATCTTGGTCAATGCTCGATCTCCAGACCAGCCTCGCCCAGCCCCATGTCACGCGCCGTGCGGAATATACGCCGCCCGACTGGCAAGTGCCCGAAATCGCGCTCGACTTCGCGCTCGATGCCGCGGCAACGCGCGTCAAAGCGACGCTGCACGTCCAGCGCGGCGATCTGCATCAGCGGCCGCTGCGGCTCGATGGCGCCGGCCAGACCCTGCTGTCGGTCAAGGTCGACGGCGTCGCGGTCAATGACTGGACGCTCGACGGCGAGACGCTGGTCCTGCCACTGAGCGGCTCGGCGCATGTCATCGAGACCGAGGTCGAGATCGCGCCCGAACGCAACACGCAATTGATGGGGCTCTACGCCTCGGGCGGCAATCTGTGCACGCAGTGCGAGGCCGAAGGCTTCCGCCGCATCACCTATTTCCCCGACCGGCCCGACGTGCTCAGCCGATATCATGTCCGCATGAGCGCCGACAAGGCGCGCTATCCCGTGTTGCTCGCCAATGGCGATCCGATCGCTTCGGGCGACCTCGAAGGCGGACGGCATTGGGCCGAGTGGCGCGACCCCTTCCCCAAGCCGTGCTACCTGTTCGCGCTGGTGGCGGGCGATCTCGCGGTCAATCGCGGCAGTTTCGTGACGATGTCGGGGCGCGAGGTCGAGCTCGGCATCTGGGTCCGCGCCGCGGATATCGACCGTACGCATCATGCGCTCGACGCGCTCAAGACGTCGATGGCATGGGACGAGCGCGTCTATGGCCGCGAATATGATCTCGACGTGTTCAACATCGTCGCGGTCGACGATTTCAACTTCGGTGCGATGGAGAATAAAGGCCTCAACGTCTTCAACTCGCGCTACATCCTCGCCGATCCCGACACTGCGACCGATTACGATTACGACGCGATCGCCGCGGTCGTCGCGCACGAATATTTCCACAATTGGTCGGGCAACCGCGTCACCTGCCGCGACTGGTTCCAGCTGTCGCTAAAGGAAGGCTTCACGGTCTATCGCGACCAGGCCTTCTCGGCCGATCAGGGCTCGGCCGCGGTCAAGCGGATCGAGGATGTCCGCGGGCTTCGCGCGTCGCAATTCCCCGAGGATGCCGGCCCGCTCGCGCATCCGATCCGCCCCGACGAATATCAGGAAATCTCGAACTTCTACACCGCCACGATCTACAACAAGGGCGCCGAGATCATCGGCATGCTTGCGACGATCCTCGGCCGCGAGAAATTCCGCGCCGGGACCGATCTCTATTTCGACCGCTTCGATGGCACCGCCGCGACCTGCGAGGATTTCGTCGCGAGCCTCGAGGACGCGAGCGGCATCGACTTGACGCAATTCCGCCGCTGGTACGGCCAGGCAGGCACGCCGCGCGTCACCGCGTCGTTGCACCACACCGAAGGCTCGGGCCGCGCCGAACTCGTGCTCGCACAGCGCACGCCGCCCACGCCGGGGCAGGAGCACAAGCTGCCGCTCGTGCTGCCGCTGCGCATCAAGCTGTTCGGGGCCGAGACCGCGCAGACCGTCGCGCCCGAACAGACGATCCTGCTGACCGATGCCGAGGAACGCATCGTCTTCGAAGGCGTCACCGAACGCCCGGTGCTGTCGATCAACCGTGGCTTTTCCGCTCCCGCGATCCTCGAGACCGACCGCACCGCCGCCGACCTCGCCTTTCTCGGCGCGCATGACGATGATCCGTTCGCGCGCTACGAGGCCTTGCAGCAATTGATGCTCGATACGCTGGTCGCCGCTGCAGGCAACAATCGCGCCGACACCGCTGCGGTCGTCAAGGCAGTCGCGGGGACGCTTGCCGACGCGACGCTCGATCCGGCTTTCATCGCCGAGGCGGTACTGCTTCCGTCGGAAAGCTTCATCGGTGATCAGATGGCGGTCGTCGACCCGGAGGCGATCTTCAGCGCGCGCGAGGCCTTGCGGCGCGAGATCGGGCGGACGCTCGAGGCCGACTGGCGCGCGGCGTACGACGAGTCGCAGGCGACGGGTTCGGGCTATGTCTACTCCCCCGCGGCGAAGGGCCTACGCCGGCTCAAATCGGTCGCGCTCGGCTACATCGCCGCCTCGGGCGCGAGCGATGCCGCCGCGCTCGCCTTCGCGCAGTTCGAAGCCGCCGACAACATGACCGACCGGCAGAGCGCACTGACCACGCTGGTCGCCGGCGACTCGGCCGAACGCATTGCAGCGCTCGACATCTTCTACAATCGCTACAGCGACAATGCGCTGGTGCTCGACAAATGGTTCTCGGTGCAGGCGATGGCACCGCGTGACGATACCGGAGCGATGGTCGCCGAATTGCTGCGGCATCGCGCTTTCACGCTCACCAACCCCAATCGCGCGCGCGCGCTGATCGGGGCGTTCGGGGTGAACCAGCGCGCGTTCAATGCGGTCGATGGGTCGGGGTATCGCTTGCTTGCGGACCAGCTGATCGCGCTCGACCGGATCAATCCGCAGACTGCCGCGAAGCTGATCGCGCCGCTTGGACGCTGGCAGCGCTACGATGCAGCTCGCGGGGGCATGATGCGGGCGGAACTGGCGCGGATCGTCAAAACGCCGGGTTTGTCGAAGGATATGTTCGAGCAAGCGTCGAAAAGTCTCGACGCCTGAAGGTCGTTTAGCGTGCGGCGGCGACCTGGCTCGCCGTCGCGGCGCGCGCCGGTTCCATCGGATGTAGCGTCACGAGCGCCAGCGCACCCAGCGCGAACCCACCGACGAACTTCCACAGGAAATCGGACTTCAAGACGCTACGCATTGCTTCTGACCTTTCGCGCCCGGCCCCGTGCCGAATCGCTGCGGTGCAGCAAATCGGCTTCTCGGGATCGTTTCGCAAGCGGCTTATTGGCAACCCAGCGTTAACGGAAACTGACCGTTAGCGCAGCGCGGCGCACGCCGTCTGGATCCGCTCGCACGCTTGCGTCAGCAACGCATCCGACGTCGCGTACGAAATCCGCATCGCCGGCGACAGGCCGAACGCCGCGCCCTGCACTGCCGCGACCTTGGCATCGTCGAGCAGATAGCCGACGAACGCTTCGTCGGTATCGATCAACTTGCCCGCCGGCGTCGACTTACCGATCACGCCCGACAGATCGGGGTAGACGTAGAACGCGCCCTGCGGCCGCGGGCAGGTGATGCCGTCGGCCTGGTTGAGCATCGACACGACGAGATCGCGGCGGCCCTGGAACACGCGCGCCCAATCCTTAAGGAAGCTCTGGTCGCCGTTGAGCGCGCCCGTTGCCGCGGCCTGCGCGATCGAGCAGGGGTTGCTCGTCGATTGCGACTGGAGCTTGGCCATCGCCTTGATCAACCACGAGGCGCCGCCGGCATAGCCGATCCGCCAGCCGGTCATCGCATAGGCCTTCGAACAGCCGTTGGCGGTCAGCGTGCGCTCGTAGAGCGACGGGCAGACCTGCGCGATCGTCGCGAATTCGAAGCCGTCGTAGAGGATATGCTCGTACATATCGTCGGCGAAGATCCAAACGTGGGGATGCCGTTCGAGCACCTCGCCGAGCGCCTTCAACTCGGCGGCGGTGTAGGCAGCGCCGGTCGGGTTCGACGGCGAGTTGAGGATCACCCACTTCGTGCGCGGGGTGATCGCCGATTCGAGCTGCTCGGGGAGCAGCTTGTAGCCCTGCGACGCGCCCGCCGCGACGAACACCGGCGTGCCGCCTGCAAACAGCACGACATCGGGATAGCTCACCCAATAGGGCGCCGGGATGACGACTTCGTCGCCCGCGTCGAGCGTTGCGACCATCGCGTTGAACAGCGTGTGCTTGCCACCGACGTTCACCGTGATCTGGTCGGGCGTGTAATGCAGGGCGTTGTCGCGCGCGAACTTGGCGACGATCGCGGCCTTCAGCTCGGGCGTGCCATCGACATTGGTGTATTTGGTCTTGCCGTCGTGGATCGCCTGGATCGCGGCGTCCTTGATGAAATCGGGCGTGTCGAAATCGGGTTCGCCCGCACCAAGGCCGATCACGTCGACGCCGGCGCGTTTCAGCTCCTGCACGCGCGTCGTGATCGCAAGCGTTGGCGAGGGCTTGATGCGGACGAGCGCGGCGGATGGCTGCATGTGAAGGACCTTGCGGAAATGCCGCGGTGCGGCGGGTTCGCGCGAGCGCTTATCGTGCCGAAGCGTTTGTCGCAACCACGCGCCGCGCACGAATCAGTCCGCGCAGGGCGTTTCCGACGAAAAAATCCTGCGTCAGATCGGCCTCGGTGAGGTCCCCCTCGATCGCTTGGCCCTGCGCGATGAGATCGGCGCGCAGCACGCCGGGCAGCAGTCCGTCGGCGAGCGGCGGCGTCACCAGCGTGTCGCCGCGCGGCACGAACAGCGTCGTGAAGCTCCCTTCGGTCAGCCGCCCGTCAGGACGCACGAACACGACTTCGTCGCAGCCAGCCGCGCGCCGCGCGTCATCGTAGAAGCCACGATCGCTGGTCTTGTGGCGCAAGCGGATATCCGCTGGCGTGACGGGCAACGGCACCACCGCGACCGATAGCGGCGCATCGCGCACCGCGGGCAGCGGCGCGACCTCGATCGCCACCGCGCCGCTGCGCGCGAGCAGCAGCCGGACTTTGCGCCCCGCGCGCAGCCGGAAGGTCGCCGCCTGCAATTCATTGCGCGCGCTGTGCCGATCGAACGCGAAACCGAACGCGCGCGCACTCGCGGTCAGCCGCTCGAGATGGCGGTCGAGCCGCAAGATGCCGTGTTCGGGATCGAACGCCATCGTCTCGATCAGGTCGAACGGCCGCGGATCGCGCGTCATGAAGGCGGTCTTCGCCCTGGCCTCGTCCCATTCGGCGGCGGCGCGCGAATCGGCGACGATCCCGCCCCCTGCCCCGTAGCGCGCGTGGCTCGCGCCATGCGGCAGCGTCAGCGTGCGGATCGCGACGTTGAACATCGCATCGCCGTCAGCATCGAAGCGACCGATCGCCCCGGTATAAAGCCCGCGCGGCCCCTGCTCGATCTCGGCGATCGCCTGCATCGCCGCGATCTTCGGCGCGCCGGTGATCGACCCGCACGGAAACAACGCGGTGAGCACGTCGATCGCATCGGTCTCGGGCGCGATCTGCGCGGTGACGGTCGAGACGAGCTGGTGGACGGTCGGATAGCGCTCGACCTCGAACAGGTGCGGCACCGCGACCGAACCCGCGCGCGCCACCCGCGCAAGATCGTTGCGCATCAGATCGACGATCATCAGATTTTCGGCGCGCTGCTTGGGATCGTTGGCGAGCGCGCGCGCGGCGGCGGCATCCTCGGCCGGCGTCGCCCCGCGCAGTGCCGTCCCCTTCATCGGACGACACGTCAGCGTCTCACCCTCGAGCGCGAAGAACAGTTCGGGCGAAAGCGAGAGCACCGCCATGGCGCCAGTGTCGATCAGCGCCCCGATCCCCGCGCGTGCACTCTCGCGCAACCGCGCATAGGCCGAGCGCGGATCCCCGAGCACCGCAATCTGGCCGAGATGCGTGAGATTGGCCTGATACAGATCCCCGGCGGCGATCAGCGCCTGCACCGCTGCGAACTGCGTGTCGTAATGGCGCTTGTCGATCGTCGATTCGGGCGCGCCGATCCAGGCACCCGCGGGATCGGGCAACAGGCCGGGAACATCGCCGGGCGCGGTCTCGGCAAAGTCGGTGAACAGCCCGAACCACAGCAACGGCATGTCCGATTCCGCCGGCTCGGCGAGCGCTGGCTCGAACGCCGCCCCCGCTTCGTACGACAGGAACCCCGCCGCATGGAGCCCGTCGCGCCGGGCGGCGCGCAGTTCGGCCAGCGCGGGCGCGATCTGCGCGAGAGTCCACGCCGCGACGATCCGCACCGGATCGCGATAGAGCCGCGCCGGTGCGCCGCCGTCACGGGCATCGTCGAGCAGGACGAAAGGCGGGGAAAGACGCGTCACCATATGTCGTTTCGCAGATGCCCCGGCTTTGCTGCCCGGGGCAACCCTTGGTTTTCGCGGTGGTCCGCCGTATCTCGGACGCATGAGCACCCAAGCCCCCCTGCCGCCGCTCCGCGCCGCGATCATTCCCGTCACACCGCTCCAGCAGAATTGCACGCTGCTGTGGTGCACCGCGACGATGCGCGGCGCGTTTGTCGATCCCGGCGGCGACCTCCCCAAGCTGCTCGCCGCGGCGCAGGAACACGGCGTCACGGTCGAGAAAATCATCCTGACCCACGGCCATATCGACCATTGCGGCGAGGCCAAGCCCCTCGCCGACCAGCTCGGCGTGCCGATCGAGGGCCCGCACGAGGAAGACCGCTTCCTCACCTGCTCGCTCTCCGAGAGCGGCGCGCAATACGGCATCGCCGGCATCAATTTCGAACCCGACCGCTGGCTGGTCGAGGGCGACACCGTCAGCGTTGGCGATCTGGTGCTCGATGTGTACGAGACACCGGGCCACACGCCGGGCCATGTCATCTTCCATCACGGGCCGTCGAAGCTGGCGATCGTCGGCGACGTGCTGTTCGCGGGCTCGATCGGCCGGACCGATTTCCCGCGCGGCAACCATCCGCAATTGCTCGAATCGATCGTCACCAAGCTGTGGCCGCTCGGCGACGACACGACCTTCCTTCCCGGCCACGGCCAGCCAAGCACCTTCGCGCACGAGCGGCGCACCAACATGTTCGTCAGCGACGCGGCAATGGCGGCCTGAGACGATGAAACCGGGCGACATCCGCATCGGCATCGGCGGCTGGACCTACGAGCCGTGGCGCGGCAGTTTCTTCCCCGAGAAATGGCCGCACAAGCGCGAGCTCGATTATGCCGCGAGCAAGCTCACCGCGATCGAAGTCAACGGCACCTATTATTCGTCGCAGAAGCCAGCGACCTTCGCCTCGTGGGCGAAGGCGGTGCCCGACGGCTTCGTCTTCGCGCTCAAGGCGTCGCGCTATTGCACCAACCGCAAGGTGCTCGCCGAAGCCGGCGAGTCGATCGCGCGCTTTACCGGGCAGGGGATCGTCGAGCTCGGCGACCGGCTCGGGCCGATCTTATGGCAGTTCATGGCGACCAAGAAGTTCGATCCCGAAGATTTCGGCGCGTTCCTCAAATTGCTGCCCGCCGAGCAGGACGGCATCGCGCTGCGCCACGCGGTGCAAGTCCGGCACGAAAGCTTCCAGACACCCGAATTCGTCGCGCTGGCGCGTGCCGCCGGGGTGGCGATCGTCTATGCCGATTCGACCGACTATCCGGCGATCGCCGATGTATCGGGGGACTTGGTCTATGCCCGGCTCGAGGCCGCGGTCGAGGAAGAGCCCGCAGGTTATGCGCCAGCGGCGCTCGATCGCTGGGCCGGCGCGGCACGACGCTGGGCCGAGGGCGGTGCGCCCGTCGACTTGCCCTATCTCGCCGACCCAGCGCCAAAGACGCCGCGCGAAACCTTCGTTTTCTTCATCAACGGCGCGAAAGTCCGCGCACCGCATGGTGCGATGGCCTTGATCGAGCGCGTCGGCGCTTAAGGCGTTGCCTCAGCCGGGGTAGCGGGCGCTTGGGCCGGCGCGGCTTGCGGCTGCGGGGGCACGGTATCGACGCCCGGCGCGAGAATCGCCGCGCTCTCGATCGTGTCGAGTGCGCGGCGGACATCGACATACCGCCGCGCCGCGCTCGTCCAGCGACCGGCCGACGCGACGCCGGGCGTCCGCGACACCTCGGCGAGCGCCGCCTCGACCTGCCCCGCCTCGAGCAACCGCCGCGCACGCGCGACGCGATCGACCGGAAGCGGCGAGGGCGTGCCCGCACGGCGCAAAACGATCAGATGGCCAAGCTCGTCGCGCAGGCTTTGCCACCAGCCATTGCTCGCGGCGCCAGTGAGCAGCTCGGGCGTGACGCCATCGAGCCCGGCGCGCAGATCCTCGAGCGTCACCGGCGCGCGTGCCGCCTGGATGATCGTCGCGACCGCAGCAGGCTGCAGCGCGGCGAAGCGCGAGCGCAACTGCCCCTCGAGGAAGCCGAGATTGAGCCCGCGGTCGATCGCGCGGCGCGCGGCAAAGGCAATCATCAGCGCCTGACTGCGCGTCGCATAGGTCGAGGCGCGCTGCGAATCGCGGTCGATCGTCCCGGCGCGCGCTTCGAGTGCGTCGATCTCGGCAGCGAGCGCGGCCTCGCGCGTCGTCAGCGCAGCGAGTTCAAGCGCGGGCGCCGCAACGGCTGCCTTGTTGGGCACGATGACGAGCGGCGCCTGCCCATTTGCACCGACCGGGACCGTAACCGTGGCGATCGGCTTGGCATCGGTCTTGACGTATTTGACCACCAGCAGCGCGGCGAGCCCCGCGCCGACCAGAAACGCGATCAGCGCAAGCGCGATCCCCGCGCGCCAGCCGGGTCCGCGCGCGGCGCGCGGCGGGAGTGGGGGTGGGGGCGGCGCGGAAAGCGGCGGCAGCAAGCGCGGTGCGGGTCGGTCGGAGAACGCCGAATCACGGCTGGGCGATCCGGGCAAAGCGGGATCGGGGACGGGGAGGGCGGGTTCGTCCATCATCACCTTATCGGGGCGTCGGCGCGGGCGGTCAATCGCCCGTCGCCCTCGGCAAAGCGAGCGCGGCGGCAAACAGTGCCGCATCGTCGGGCGTCGCGGCGGCCACCACGCCGCCCCAGCCCACGCCGAGCGTCGCGGCGATCGCTGCGCTGAAAGCGGCGATGGCGATGTGCGAGCGCTCGAGCCCGGCTGCTGTCACCAGCGTCTCGAGCCGACGCGCGGCGCGCGCCGAGTGGAGCAAGGCGATCGTCCCGTCGAGCGCGCCGAGCGCGTCGGGCGCGACGGGCACTGCGACGCTCTGATAGACCGGCAGGACGCTTGCGATCGCGCCGTCTGCAGCCAGCGTCCGGTCACGGCCGGTCAGATGCAAGGCCCGGCGGATGCCATGCGCGTGCGCGACCGACGCGATCTGCGCGCCGTCGCCGCTGCCGATCGCCATGACGTCAAACCCCGCAGCGCGCGCCGCAGCCGCGGTATGCGGGCCGACCGCGAGCACCGGCAGGCCCGTCAGCGCGGCAATCCCGGCGCCGCCATAGCGCAAAGCGTTGGCGCTGGTCAGGATCAGCGCGTCGTGCTGCGCGGGATCGGGCACGTCCCAGTCGAGCGGCTCGACCGCGAACAGCGGCAGCGACAGCGTCGCGTATCCCGCCTCGGCAGCACGCGCGCAGGTCGCGGCATTGCCCGGCTCGGGGCGCAGCACCGCGAGCACGCGCGTCACGCCGCGAACAAGCGCCGTACCGCCTCGGGCGCGCGCGCAAGCAGATCGGCGGCAAGCCGATCGGCAAACGTCCCGTCGCCGATCGCGCCACGCATCTCGCCGCTCACATGCGCGCTGCCGTCCTCGGCGAAGAGTTCGGCGCGCAGCAGGACGCTGTCGCCATCCAGCGTCGCGAGCGCCGCGACCGGCGAATGGCAGTCGGCCTGCAACGCCGCGAGCAAGCCGCGTTCGACCAGCACGCACAGATGCGTCGCCGCATGGTCGATCGCGCCGAGGCAGTCGCGCATACGGGTATCGTCGGCGCGCGCCTCGATCCCGACCGCGCCTTGCGCGGGTGCGGGGAGCATGACGTCAGTCTCGATCCCGACCCCGACGCCCGGGCGCCCGAGCCGATCGAGCCCGGCTGCCGCAAGCATCGAGGCATCGACCTCGCCCGCGGCGACCTTGGCGAGGCGCGTGTCGACATTGCCGCGGAAGAGGACTGTCTCGAAATCGGGTCGCAGCCGCTTCAACTGCGCGACGCGACGCGGCGAACTCGTCCCGATCACGGCACCGTGGCGCAGTGCCGCGATACTCGGCGCACCGATCAGCCGGTCGCGCACGTCGGCGCGCGGCAGCATCGCGGCGATCGCGATCGCGCTCGGTCGCACCGTCTCGACGTCCTTCATCGAATGCACCGCGAAGTCGATCGCGCCCGACAGCAGCGCGCGGTCGAGCTCCTTGGTCCACAAGGCCTTGCCGCCGATCTCGGCGAGCGCGACGTCCTGGACGCGGTCGCCCGTCGTCTTGATCGGGACGATCTCGATCGCGTCGATCTGCCAGCCATGCGCGGTGCACAGCGCATCGCGCACCATATTGGCCTGGACGAGCGCGAGCGGCGATCCGCGCGTGCCGAGTTTGAGCTGGGGATGCGTCAAGAAAGTCCCTCCCTTTTTGTGCCACTGTGGCGAAGCCTCCCGGCTTCGACAAGCCGCCTCCAAGCCGCTACAGGCGAGGACATGGCATTGATCCTCGGTCTTGAATCGAGCTGCGACGAAACCGCGGCTTCGCTCGTCACCTCCGACCGCCGCGTCCTCGCGCACCGGCTCGCCGGGCAGGAGGCGGCGCATCGCCCGTTCGGCGGCGTCGTCCCCGAAATCGCGGCGCGCGCGCATGTCGAAGTGCTCGCGCCTTTGGTGGAGGCCGCGCTCGCCGATGCCGGCGTCACGCTCGACCAAGTCGATGCGATCGCGGCGACCGCCGGGCCGGGGCTGATCGGCGGCGTGATGGTCGGGCTCGTCACGGGCAAGGCGCTCGCGCACGCCGCGGGCAAGCCGCTGATCGCGGTCAACCATCTCGAGGGCCATGCGCTCTCGCCGCGGCTGTCGGATCCCGATCTCGATTTTCCCTATCTGCTGCTGCTCGTCTCGGGCGGGCATTGCCAGTTGCTGCTGGTCGAGGGCGTGGCGCGCTATCGCCGGCTCGCCACGACGATCGACGACGCCGCAGGAGAGGCATTCGACAAGACCGCCAAGGTGCTCGGGCTCGGCTTTCCCGGCGGGCCCGCGGTCGAGGCCGCCGCCGGGCGTGGGAGGGCGATCGTGCCGTTGCCACGGCCGATGAAGGGCTCGGCCGAGCCGCATTTCTCTTTTGCCGGGCTGAAAAGCGCGGTGGTGCGCGCGCATGACGCCAAGACCTGGGAGGTCGATGACATCGCCGCTTCGTTCCAGGCGGCGGTGGTCGATTGCCTGCTGGACCGGACGATCCGCGCGCTCGACCACGCCGGTGGGGCGACCGCCTTGGTGGTCGCGGGCGGGGTCGCTGCCAACACCGCAGTGCGCACTGCGCTTAGCGGGCTGGCGAGCGACCACGGCCTGCGCTTCGTCGCGCCGCCCTTGTGGCTGTGCACCGACAATGCCGCGATGATCGGCTGGGCGGGGGCGGAGCGCTTCGCCGCCGGTCTCACCGATCCGCTCGATATCGCGCCACGTCCGCGCTGGCCGCTCGATCCGGGCGCCGAGGCTGTGCGTGGGGCGGGGGTGAAGGCATGAAGATTGGGGTCATCGGCGGCGGCGCCTGGGGCACTGCGCTGGCGCAAGTCGCAGCGCGCGGCGGCGCTCCGGTCACGCTATGGGCGCGTGAGAGCGAAGTCGTCGGCGCGATCAACGATGCGCATGAAAATACGCGCTTCCTCGCCGGGGTCGCGCTGTCGCCGTCGATCCGCGCAACCTCGGCGCTGGCCGATCTTGCCGACTGTGACGCGCTGCTGGTCGTCGTGCCGGCACAACATGTCCGCGCGGTGCTGACCGATACGCCCGTCGGCGGGACGCCATTGGTGCTCTGCGCCAAGGGGATCGAGGCCGGCACGCGGCTGCTCGTCGGCGAAGTCGCGCGGGCGCTGCACCCCGCCGCCCCGATCGCGGTGCTGTCGGGCCCGACCTTCGCGCATGAGGTTGCCGCCGGTCTTCCGACAGCGGTGACGCTTGCATGCGCCGATCCGGCGATCGGCGCGACGCTCGCCGATCGCCTCGCCGGACCGAATTTCCGACCCTATGCGTCGGATGACGTCATCGGTGCGGAGATCGGCGGAGCGGTCAAGAACGTGCTCGCGATCGCGTGCGGCGTGGTCGAGGGCGCGGGGCTCGGGCAGAATGCGCGCGCCGCGTTGATCGCGCGCGGGTTCGCCGAAATGACGCGCTTCGGCGTCGCGCGCGGCGCGCAGATCGAGACGCTGAGCGGGCTATCGGGGCTCGGCGATCTCGTGCTGACCTGCTCGTCGACCGCATCGCGCAATTTCTCGCTTGGGCTTGGGCTGGGGCAGGGCAAGCGCGCCGCCGACCTGCTGTCCGATCGGCTGACCGTCGCCGAGGGCGCCTTCACCGCGCCGGTGCTGCGCGAGGCGGCAGCCGAGGCTGGCGTCGATATGCCGGTGGTCGAGGCGGTGTGTGCCTTGCTCGACGGCGCCGAGGTGCAGGCGGTGATCGGGGCGCTGCTCGCCCGCCCGTTGACGCGCGAGTGATGCGCTGGGCGGCATTGCTCAAGGGGATCAACCTCAACGGGCGCAAGCTGCCGATGGCGGATTTGAAGGCGCTGGTCGAAGCGCTGGGCTATCGTGAGGTGGCAACGCTGCTCGCCTCGGGCAATGTCGTGTTCGCGTGCGACGAGACCGACGGCGCCAAGGTCGAGTCGAGACTCGAGACCGCGTTGGCCGCTTATGGCCTCGAGACTGACGTCATCGTCCGCAGCGCCGCCGATTTGCAGGCGGTCATCGCTGCCAATCCGTTTCCAGAAGCGACGCTCACGCGACCGAATCATGTCGTGGTGCTGTTTCACCGCGACTCGATGCCGACCGATCTGCCCGATGCGCTGCCCGATCTTTATCAGGGCCGCGAGACGGTCGTGGCGCAGGGTCGCGAGCTCTACGTCGATTATATCGACGGGATCGGCGCGTCGAAGCTCCCGCAGGCGATGGCGAAGCTCAAATTTCCCAAGCTCGCAACCGCGCGAAATTGGAACACCGTCGTCAAGCTGGCGGCGTTGCTGGAGCACCCGCACGTCTAACGCCCGGTCACCCCCGCGAACGTGAGGGTCCCGCTTCTTCTCCTCAGCGGGGGAACAGACAGCGGGATCCCCGCTTTCGCGGGGATGACGAACGGAGTGGGCGATCGCGCCGCTCAGAAATCGATCGCAATGCCCTTCATTTCCCAATCGCCGTAACGCGTTGGGTCGAGCCCATCGGGGTCGCCTTTCACACTTTGCCCCTTGGGCGCGAGCGGGATCGAATCGGGTTCGGGCACCGGCGGACTCTTGCTGAGATAGGCGGGTGGCTTCACATGCGGCGGGCGAACGGCCATGGAGTGTCCTTGATGCACGACAGGTGCGCCCCCGCTACATCGGCGGCCTTTAGACAGAGTTCAAGCTTTTGACCCTTCCGCCGCCACGTCGCTACATGCCCAAACCCGAACCGGTCGACCCGCCCGGCGTCCCCGCACGCCGTGCCGCGCTCCGTTTGCTCGACGCAGTGCTACGCCAGGGCCTTCCGCTCGAAGCCGCGATCGGCCGCGCGACCGCCGGGATCGAGCGCAGCGACGACCGCGCACTCGCCCACGCGATCGCCGCCGAAGTGCTGCGCCGCCTCCCCGATCTCGATGCGCTGATCGACTCGGCGACCAAGACTCGGCTGCCCGATGACGCCAAGGCGCGTTTCGCGCTGCGCATCGCTTTGGTGCAGGCGCTGTCGCTCGGCACGCCGCCGCATGCCGCGATCTCGACCGTGCTGCCGCTCGTCGATGGCGGTCCACGCAAGCTCGTCCACGGCGTGTTCGGCACGCTGATGCGCGGCGGCGATCAGTTGCCCGAACAGCCGACCTTGCCCGATCCGGTCGCGATCCGCTGGCACGCCGCCTGGGGCGACGACGGCATCGAAGCCGCCGAGCGCGCGATGGCCGCCCCGCCGCCGCTCGACCTGACGCTCGCCGACCCAGCGACGACCGATGCGATGGCCGAAACGCTCGGCGGGGTCTCGCTGCTGCCGGGGCACGTCCGCTTGCCTTCGGCGCATGTTCCCGAGCTGCCGGGCTTCGAGGAGGGCAGCTGGTGGGTGCAGGACATCGCCGCCTCGCTCCCCGCCCGCCTGCTAGGAAAGGGGCCGGGCAGCGTGCTCGACCTGTGCGCCGCGCCGGGCGGCAAGACGATGCAGCTTGCGAGCGCCGGCTGGAGCGTCACCGCGATCGATTCGTCGGAAAGTCGTCTTGCGCGACTTCACGAGAATCTCGAGCGCACACACCTCACCGCCACCGTGATCACCGCCGATCTGCTGCTGTGGTCGCCGCCGGCACCCGTCGATGCGGTGCTGCTCGATGCGCCGTGCAGCGCGACGGGCATCTTCCGCCGTCACCCCGACGTGCTCCACCGCGTGCGCCCGTCGCAGATCACCGAGCTGGCCGCGCTGCAGGCGAAACTGCTCGCGCGCGCCGCCGATTGGGTCAGGCCCGGCGGCACGCTGGTCTTCGCGACCTGCTCGCTCGAACCCGCCGAGGGCGAGGCGCAGCTCACCAAATTCCTCGCCGCCCGCCCCGACTACAGCATCGTCCCCGTGGCGCAGGACGAACTGCCGGCAGGGATCGTCCCCACTCCCGGCGGCTGGGTGCGGACCTTGCCCGGCATGATCGATCCTGGTGGCAATGACGGCTTCTTCATCGCGCGCCTGCGCCGACAGGGTTAAGCGTTGCTTGCCCACGCCTGCGACCATGCTAGAGGCTAAACGACCATGAGCCAGCTTCCCGTCCGCATCGCCCCGTCGATCCTCTCCGCCGATTTTGCCAAGCTTGGCGAGGAGGTCCGCGCGATCGATCTCGCCGGCGCCGACTGGATCCATGTCGACGTGATGGACGGGCATTTCGTCCCCAACATCTCGATCGGGCCGGGCGTGGTGAAGGCGATCCGCCCGCATACGACCAAGCCGCTCGACGTCCATTTGATGATCGCGCCGGTCGACGCCTATCTCGAGGCGTTCGCCGAGGCCGGCGCCGACACGATCAGCATCCATGTCGAGGCCGGGCCGCACACGCATCGCAGCCTCCAGCACATCCGCCAGCTCGGCAAGCGCGCGGGCGTCGTGCTCACGCCGCAAACGCCCGCCAAGGCGCTCGACTATCTGCTCGAGGAAGTCGATCTGGTGCTGGTGATGAGCGTCAATCCCGGTTTCGGCGGGCAGGCCTTCATCGAAAGCTCGCTGCGCAAGATCGAGGCGATCCGCAAGATGATCGACAAGGGCGGCTACAGCGTCGATCTCGAAGTCGATGGAGGGATCGACCACGCCACCGCGCCACGCGCGATTGCCGCCGGGGCCGATGCGCTGGTCGCGGGCACCGCGACCTTCCGCGGCGGGCCCGATGCGTACGCCGCCAACATCGCGGCCTTGCGTGGTTAGGAGCCGCGACCTGCCCCCGCTCGACTCGCCCGCAGCGACGGATGAGGACATGCTGCGCGACAGCATCGACGAGGGCAAGCGGCTCGTCCGGCTGGGAGGAGACAAGGGATTGTCGCTCGCCGAACGCCTCTCGGAGCGCTTCCACCGGCTGACCTGGAGCACGCCGATCCACGGCATGCGGCTGAAAGGCCGCCATCCGCTCAAGCTCACCGCAGTCCCCGACGACCCTTTCCTGGGTGACGTCAAGCGCGGCAAGGCGTTGCTCGAGGGCACGCTGACCTTCCGCGGCGAAAGCCGCGAGATCGCGACGCTCGATCTCGCCAAGCCCGATTTCTCGCGCGCCTTCAGCGACTATCTCCACAGCTTCGCCTGGCTGCGCGATCTCTCGACCGTCGCGACGCGCGCGCAGGCGACGCCGATCGCCGAAGCGCTGATGCGCAAATGGCTCGCGGTCCATGCCGAGAAAATCAGCGAACCCGCGTGGCGCGCCGATCTGTGGGGTCGCCGGATCCTGTTCTGGACGGCGCACGCCCCGCTGATCCTGTCGTCGGCCGATCTCGTCTATCGCAGCAGCGTGCTCAACACGCTCGCGCGCGGCGCACGGCATATCGATCGCGGCGCCGAAAAGGTCGCGCCTGGCGCGCCGCGCATCGCGGCACTGTGCGGCGTCGTCGCGGCGGGCTTGCTGATCGCCGGCGGCGATCCGCGCCGCGCCGCGGTCGAGGCGGCGCTGGCCAAGGGGCTCGCGGTGTCGATCTTCGAGGATGGCGGCAATGTCGCACGCTCGCCATCGGCGCAAGTCGACATGGTGATGCTGCTCACCGCCTTGCGCGAAGTGTATGCCGCGCGCCAGATCGAGGCTCCCGCCTGCATCGCGAGCGCATTGGCGTCGCTGATGCCGGCATTGCTCGGCATCTGCCACGGCGACCGCGATGTCAGCAGTTGGCAGGGCGGCGGGCCGATCGGCGCCGATACGCTCGACCAGATCATCGCCGCCTCGGGCGTGCGCACGCGCCCGCTGCGCCAAGCGCGCGACTGGGGCTATCAGCGGCTCGCCGCGGGCAATGTCGTGGCGATCGTCGACGCCGCTCCGCCGCCGATCGCGCGGCTGGTCGAGGGCGGTTGCGCCTCGACGCTGGCGTTCGAACTGTCCGACGGGGCCAACCGCATCGTCGTCAATTGCGGCGGCGCGCGGACCGGGGTCTTCCAGCTTCCGCCCGCGCTCGCCGAGGGCTTGCGCACCACCGCGGCGCATTCGACGCTGATCGTCGGCGACAGCAATTCGACCGCGATCCATGCCGACGGCACGCTCGGTCGCGGCGTCGGCGAGGTCGAGCTCGCGCGCCAGGAGAGCGATGCCGGCAGCCGGATCGAGGCAAGTCATGACGGCTATGCGCGCCGCTTCGGATTCCTCCATCGCCGCCAGATGACGCTGACCCGCGACGGCGCCGAGCTGCGCGGCGAAGACATGCTGCTGCCCGCGACCAAGCGCCGCAAGCTGACCGCGACGGGCTTTGCGATCCGCTTCCATCTCGGCCTCGGCATCCAGGTCTCGCCGACCGCCGATGGCCTTGCCGCTTTGCTGCGGCTGCCCGGCGGCGGTCTGTGGCAGTTCCGCTGCCGCGGCGGGACGCTGGCGGTCGAGGAAAGCGTGTGGATCGACGCCGAGGGGCGTCCGCGCGCGACGATGCAGCTCGTCGTCACCGGCGAATCGCCCGCGGGCGGGGCGAACGTCAGCTGGGCGTTCAAGCGCGCCGGTTAAGCCATGCTAGGTTGAATCTTGGGGGGTGAGCGGGCAGGGGACGCGCGAACGTTCCCCGGAGCCTGCCCCATGACCGATATCCCCATCCGCCGCGCGCTTCTCTCGGTTTCCGACAAGACCGGCATCGTCGATCTCGCACGCGGTCTTGCCGACCACGGCGTCGAACTGGTGTCGACCGGCGGCACCGCCAAGGCGCTGCGCGATGCCGGGCTCGCCGTCCGCGACATCAGCGAGCTCACGGGTTTTCCGGAGATGATGGACGGTCGCGTGAAAACCCTCCACCCCAACGTCCATGGCGGCTTGCTCGCGGTGCGCGACGATGCGGCGCATGTCGCGTCGATGGAGGAACACGGGATCGGCGCGATCGATCTCGTCGTCGTCAATCTCTACCGGTTCGAAGCGACCGTCGCCAAGGGCGCCGAGCGCGACGAGGTGATCGAGAATATCGACATCGGCGGCCCGTCGATGGTGCGCTCGGCCGCCAAGAACCACGCCTTCGTCGCGATTGTCACCGATCCGGCCGATTACGCGCTGGTGTCGGGCGGCAGCACGACGCTCGCCGACCGCCGCAAGCTCGCCGCCAAGGCCTATGCCACCACCGCTGCTTATGACGGCGCGATCGCGACGTGGTTCGGCACGGTCGATCAGGGCGAGGCTTTCCCTGAAACACTGCCGATCACGCTCAAGCGCGGCCCCGAACTCCGCTATGGCGAGAACCCGCACCAGTCGGCGGCGTTCTACACGTCGGGCGGCACTGCCGCCCGCGGCATCGGTCAGGCGCGGCAGGTGCAGGGCAAGGCGCTCAGCTACAACAACCTCAACGACGCCGACGCCGCGCTCGATCTTGTCAGCGAATTTCGCGATGCCGCGCCGACCTGCGTCATCGTCAAGCACGCCAATCCGTGCGGCGTCGCGACCGGCGCCTCGCTCGCCGAGGCGTATGAAGCCGCCTTCGCCTGCGACACCGTCTCGGCGTTCGGTGGGATCATCGCGCTCAACCGCCCGCTCGACGGTGCGACGGCGCGCGCGATCGCGGGGATCTTCACCGAAGTCGTCGTCGCGCCCGATGCCGACGAGGAAGCGCAGGCGATCTTCGCCGCCAAGAAGAACTTGCGCCTGCTGCTGACGGGCGAACTTCCCGATCCGGCGCGCACCGGCCTGCTGGCGAAGGCCATCACCGGCGGCTGGCTCGTCCAGACGCGCGACAATGCCAGCAACCCCGAGTTGAAGGTCGTCACCAAGCGCGCGCCGACCGAGCAGGAACTGATCGACTGCCGCTTCGCCTGGACGATCGCCAAGCACGTCAAGTCGAACGCGATCGTCTATGCCAAGGACGGCAGCACCGCCGGGATCGGCGCGGGGCAGATGAACCGCCTCGAATCGGCACGCATCGCCGCATGGAAGGCGAAGGACGCCGCCGACAAGGCGGGCTGGCCGACCCCGCGCACGATCGGCTCGGCAGTCGCCTCGGACGCCTTCTTCCCCTTCGCCGACGGCTTGCTCGCCGCGGTCGAGGCAGGCGCCACTGCGGTGATCCAACCCGGCGGCTCGATCCGAGACGACGAGGTGATCGCCGCTGCCGATGCGGCCCGCCTCGCGATGGTGTTTACCGGGGTACGCCACTTCCGGCACTGAGCCCGGGGACGGGCAAGGCGGGCGTCTCGCCCGCCTTGCGCCGGAACAGTGCGCGATCCTCGGGCCGCGCTGCCCAGCGATACAGCACGAACAGATAGACCGAGGCGATCGCGGGGACGCCGATTGCGAGTTCGGCCCATTCGAAGCGGTGCGGCAACAGCGTGAAGCCGAACCCGACCGTCCCCGCCGCGAGCACCGCCCACAGCATCGGCAGACGCCATCCGGCGACGCCCGCGCCGAGCAGCCGCGACAGATAGGTCGACTTGATGATCGACGTGATCCCGACCGAGACGAACAGCGCCACCGCCGGCCCCGCCGCCTGATACGCGACCGGCCAGCCGATCCATTGCATGGCGAAGATCAGCGCGAAGCTGAGCACGACCTGGAACAGCAACATCCCGATCGAGATCGCGACGTTCTGCACGCGCGCGATATAGACGAGCGCCGATTCGCACACCGCCCCGGTCGAGGCTGCGGCTTCGGCGAGCAGCAGGAAGGCGAGCGCCGCGGTCCCTGCGACGAATTGCGGGCCGACGGTCCCCATCACCGCTTCACCCGGGATCGAGCCCATCAAGGCCAAGCCCGTCTGCGCGGCAAGGATCCAGAACCCGACCTGGCGAACTTGGCTCGCGACGCCCGCGGTGTCGCCGCGGGCGAGGCTCGAGGTGATCACCGGGCCGAGGATCGGGTCGAAGCTCGTCTTGAGCTTTCCTGGAATCGAGGCGACCTGCTGCGCCATCCAGTAGATCCCGACGATCCGCGGCTCGAACATCAGGAACAGGATCGAGCGGTCGACATTGCGCGTCCCCCATTCGAGCGCATCGGCGCCAGCAAGCGGCGCATTGCGGCGGATCAGCGCGAAGGTGCGCCCGGGGTGCAGCCGCCAGCCGGTTGGCCGGCCATAGCTGCGCAAGAACGGTACGATCGACGCGACGAGCGCGGCGGCCATCGACAGCATGTAGGCGAGCACCAGCCCGTCATGCGGCGCGATCGGATAGAGCAGCCCCGCCGCGATCGAGATCGTCCACGGCTCGATCACCGCGCGCGCGGTGACCGTCGCCTGGACGTTGCGGCGATAGGCGAGCGCGGCGAGCATGATGTCCGACCACGCGCTCGCAACGATGATGCACGGCAGGAAGCGCTCGAGCGCCGAGGGATTGCCGCCATGGAACATCACGTCGGGCATCAGCAGCAGGATCCCGCTCGCGCAGCCCGAGGCAATCGCCGCGACGACGAGGCAATCCCACACGATTTGAACATGCGGCCGCGCACTCTCCGAAATCGCGAGCGCGAGTCCGCGCTTCAACCCGAAGGTCGCGAGCAACGCCGCAACCTCGACGAACAGCACCGCGCGCGCAAAGGTTCCGAGCGTGTCGGGGCCATAGAGCCGCCCGGCGATAAACAGGAACGGCAGCCGCGCGACGAGCCGCATCACGAAGCCGATGATGTTGGTCCGCCCACCCTTGGCGAGCGCATCGATCTCTTCGGTAGTTCGCCCGCTCGCCGTCGGCTCGAAGCCAGTCGTCGTCGTCAATGCGCCGCGCCCCAGCTCAGGCCTGTCCCGATCTCGATGCCGAGCGGCACGCTGAGCACGATTGCCGGTTCGGCAGCGCTCGCCATGACATGCTCGATCACGGGCTTGGCCGCGGCGACATCGCCCTCGGGCAATTCGAACACGAGTTCGTCGTGGACCTGCAGCAGCATCCGCACATGCCCGAGCCCGGCGGCTTCGAGCGCGGGCCCCATCCGCACCATCGCACGCTTGATGATATCGGCCGAAGTGCCCTGGATCGGCGCGTTGATCGCGGCGCGCTCGGCACCCTGGCGTTCGTGCTGGAGCTTCGACGTGATCCGCGGGAAGTGCGTCTTCCGCCCGAACAGCGTCGCGGTGTAGCCCGTCTCGCGGACGAACTCGGTGGTCGCCGCGATATAGTTGCGGATGCCCGGGAAGCGCTCGAAATAGCGATCGATCATCGCCTGCGCTTCGTCGGCGGTCACATCGAGCCGCCCCGCCAGCCCCCAGCGGCTGATGCCGTAGAGGATCGCGAAGTTGATCGTCTTCGCCCGCCCGCGCGTATCGCGATTGACCTCGCCGAACAGCTCCATCGCGGTGAGGCTGTGGATGTCGTCGCCATTGGCGAACGCGGCCTTCAGCGCGGGCACGTCGGCCATGTGCGCGGCGAGCCGCAACTCGATCTGCGAATAATCGGCAGCGAGCAGGACGTTGCCCGGCTCGGCCACGAACGCGTCGCGGATCTGGCGGCCGATCTCGGTGCGGATCGGGATGTTCTGAAGATTCGGGTCGGTCGAGGACAACCGCCCGGTCTGCGCGCCGGTCAGCGAATAGGACGTGTGGACGCGCCCGGTCGCGGGGTTGATCTGCGCCTGGAGCGCGTCGGTATAGGTCGATTTGAGCTTCGACAGCTGGCGCCACTCGAGCACCTTCGTCGCGATGTCCTTGCCGGGCGAATCCTTGTCGGCGGCGATCCGCTCGAGCTCGGTGACGTCGGTCGAATAGACTCCCGACTTGCCCTTGCGCCCGCCCTTGATCCCCATCCGCTCGAACAGCACGTCGCCCAATTGCTTGGGGCTGCCGATCGTGAAGGCGCCGCCGGCGAGCGCGTGGATCTCGACTTCGAGCGCGCCGATCTGCTGAGCGAAATCGTTCGACAGGCTGCTGAGCTTTTCGCGATCGACCTTGATGCCGTGCATCTCCATCTGCGCGATAACGGGCGCGAGCGGGCGATCGACCATCTCGTAGACGCGCGTCGCGCTCTCGGCGACGAGCCGCGGCTTGAAGCGCCGCCACAACCGCAACGTGACGTCGGCATCCTCGGCGGCGTAGCGTGTCGCCGCATCGAGATCGACTTCGTTGAAGCTGCGCTGCGACTTGCCGACGCCGACGACGTCCTTGAAAGCAATGCAGCTGTGCGAGAGATGCGTCGCGGCGAGCTCGTCCATGCTGTGACCATGCAGG
Source organism: Sphingomonas sp. UYEF23 (assembly GCF_040546165.1). Lineage (NCBI taxonomy): Bacteria > Pseudomonadati > Pseudomonadota > Alphaproteobacteria > Sphingomonadales > Sphingomonadaceae > Sphingomonas > Sphingomonas sp. UYEF23. The sequence goes on from NZ_JBEPNG010000003.1 coordinate 329,946, forward strand.
CCGGCATCGAGGTCGAAGCTCATCAGGATCGTGTCGTCATGCGGCGCAACCCCGACGCCGAGGCGTCCGAGCACGATCATGTCGTATTTGAGGTTATGCCCGATCTTGAGCACCGCAGGGTCCTCGAACAGCGGCTTGAGCTTGGCGAGCGCGACATCGCGGTCGAGCTGCACCGGCGTCTCGGCAAATAGCCCCGATCCGCCATGCGCGAGCGGAATGTAGCATGCCTTGTTGGGCTGGAGCGCCATGCTCACCCCGACCAGTTCGGCGCGTGTCGCGTCGATCCCGGTCGTCTCGGTATCGATCGCGATCCAGCCTTGGTGGCGCGCCGCGGCGATCCAGCTGTCGAGTGCGGCTTCGTCGACCACGGTCTCGTAGCCGTCATGGTTGCACGGCGGATCCTGCTCGGTCGGCACCGACTTCGGCGCGGGTACCGGCGCATCGGCGACCGCCGACAGCTTGGCGAGCAGCGAGCGGAAGCCGTGATGTTCCAAGAACGCGCGCAAAGGGGCGTCGGGAATGCCCTTGAGCTCGAGATCCTCGAGCGGCTCGGGGAGCGCTACGTCGCATTTCAGCGTCACGAGTTCCTTCGACAGTCGCGCCATCGCGGCATGTTCGATGAGGTTGTCGCGCAGCTTGCCTGCCTTCATCCCCGGCGCGGCGGCGAGCACCGCTTCGAGATCGCCATGCTCGAGGATCAGTTTGGCAGCGGTCTTGGGGCCGACGCCGGGTACGCCCGGCACGTTATCGACGCTGTCGCCCATCAGCGCGAGCACGTCGCCGAGCTGCGCCGGCGTGATGCCGTGGAATTTCTCCGCGACATGCTCGGCGCCAAGGCGCCGGTTGTTCATCGTGTCGTACATGTCGAGCCCGGGCTCGATCAGCTGCATCAGATCCTTGTCGGACGAGACGATCGTCACGGCCCACCCTTGCGCGAGTGCGGCGCGCGAATAGCAGGCGATGATGTCGTCGGCCTCCAATCCCTCGGTCTCGATGCACGGCAGCGAGAAGGCGCGCGTCGCATCGCGGATCATCGGGAATTGCGGGACGAGATCCTCGGGCGGCGGCGGGCGCTGCGCCTTGTACTGGTCGTACAGCTCGTTGCGGAAGGTCTTCGACGATTTGTCGAGAATCACCGCCATATGCGTCGGGCCGTCGGCGGCATGGACTTCGTCGGCGAGCTTCCACAGCATCGTCGTATAGCCATAGACCGCGCCGACCGGCTCGCCATGCTTGTTGGTGAGCGGGGGAAGGCGGTGATAGGCGCGGAAAATGTATCCCGAGCCATCGACAAGATAGAGATGCGGCATTTGGCGGGGATAGCCCAAGCTTCGGGAAGCACAAAGCCCCCGCGTCACGCCATTCGGCGCTTATGCGTTGTTAGCCGCGATGGTTCGCGACGACGCTCGCCACCACCGCCTGCATCAGCGCCTGGCGGGCCGGGATCGGGCGCGGCGTATCGCCGATCATGATCGCGATCGCGTAGCTGCTGCCGTCGGGCGCCATCAGCAAGCCGACATCGTTATAGCCCGCGGTCCGCCCGGCGAGATCCTGCCCCGTGCCGGTCTTGTGGCCAAAGCTCCACCCCGGCGGCACCGCGCCGCGCATCCGCTGCTTGCCGGTGTGCGACGATTCCATCGTGCCGATCAGATACCGCGTCGACTCGGGCGAGAGCAGATCGCCGCGCTTCAACCGTGCAAGCGCACCGGCGATCGCCATCGGCGCGGCACCGTCCGGCGGATCGGCGACGTAGCGCTCGAACGCGGCGACCCGGTCGGCGCGCGGCAGCCGGTTGCGCGCGAGCGCAAAGCCGTTGCCGAACGCGTAGGACGGCTGCCACACCAGGCCCGCCGTCTGGCTTTGCAGCAAACGCTCGCCCGGGCCGAAGCGGATGTCGCCCAGGCCCTTGCGCTGAATGAAGTCGCGCACCGCATTCGGCCCGCCGACATAGCGCAGCAGCCGGTCGTTGGCGGTGTTGTCGCTCATCGTCAGCGCGCGCTGGAGCAATTCGCCGACGGTCGTCGGATAGCCCTGATCGCCCTTGATCAACGCGGCGATCGGCTGGTGGAACAGCGTGATATCGTCGCGGTACAGCGTCACCGGATCGGTCAGCCGGAGCCGCCCGCGGTCGCGATAGTCGAGCACCGTCATCGCCACCCACAATTTGCTGACGCTTTGCTGCGGCAGCAACTGGTCGCCGCCGGTATCGACCGACCAGCCGCGTTCGATGCTCCGCACCGCGATCCCGACTCGACCGTCGAACTGCCGCGCGAGCATCGCGACGTTGGCGACCAACGCCGATGGCGCGGAAACCGCCCGCGGGGCGGGCTGCGGGGCCGTCATCGCCACCGTCCCGGGCGCTGTCGGCACGACGCGCGCGAGATGGACATTGGCGTCCTGTCCGCACGCGCACACAGCGGCGGTCAGGAGCAACGCGGCGGCGGGCTTGGGAAATCGATAGGGTAGGATACGCAACACCGTCTTTCGTCCCGCTACTCAAACCCACGTTCGATCATGGCGGTAAGGCCAGATTGTGGTGGGGATATCCCCCGCCCCCTACGCTTGCGACGAAGCGTCGGGCATGCGGGACAAGACGATATCGCAGTGGGACCTGTCTATTCCGTGGATTTACGGAACCAAGATGGTGTCGACCGCCTCGGGCAGCAAGTCGGGATAGTCGAGCGTGTAGTGCAGGCCTCGCGATTCATGGCGGTGCAAGGCCGAACGAACGATCAGTTCGGCGGTCTGGAGCAGATTGCGCAGCTCGATCAGATCGGGCGTCACGCGGAAATGGCCGTAATAGTCGTTCACTTCATCGGTCAGCATGCGGATGCGATGCTGCGCGCGCTCGAGCCGCTTGGTGGTGCGCACGATCCCGACATAATTCCACATGAAGCGCCGGATCTCGGTCCAGTTCTGCTTGATGACGACCTCCTCGTCCGAATCCTCGACGCGGCTCTCGTCCCACGCTCGGATCGGCGGCGGGGCGGGAAGTTCGTCCCAATGCTCGGCGATATGGTTGGCGCACGCCTCGCCGAAGACGAAGCATTCGAGCAGCGAGTTGGAGGCGAGGCGGTTGGCGCCGTGAAGTCCGCTCTCGCTGCACTCGCCCGCGGCATAGAGCCCGGGCAGATCGGTCCGCCCGTCGAGATCAACCACCACGCCGCCGCAGGTGTAATGCTGCGCGGGCACCACCGGGATCGGATCCTTGGTCATGTCGATGCCGAGGCCGAGCAGCTTTTCGTAGATGTTGGGGAAGTGCTCGCGGATGAACGCTTCGCCCTTGTGGCTGATGTCGAGGTGAACGTAGTCGAGCCCGAGCCGCTTGATCTCATGATCGATCGCACGCGCGACGACATCGCGCGGCGCGAGTTCCAAGCGCGGGTCGAAATCGGGCATGAAGCGATAGCCCGTTTCGGGGATCAGCAGATGCCCGCCTTCGCCGCGCACCGCTTCGGTGATCAGGAAGTTCTTGACCTCGAGATTGTAGAGGCAGGTCGGGTGGAACTGCATCATCTCCATGTTCGAGACGCGGCAGCCCGCGCGCCACGCCATCGCGATGCCGTCGCCGGTCGCGCCGCGCGGCGCGGTCGAGAAGAGATAGGTGCGGCCCGCCCCGCCGGTCGCGAGGATCGTCGCGCGCGCGGTGTAGACCTCGACCCGGCCCGTCGCGCGGTTGACGGCGTAGACGCCCCACACGCGGCCCGCGCCCGAGTAGCGCTCTTCGTGCTTGCCCGTGGCGAGGTCGATCGCGACCATATCGGGGACGAGCGTGATGTTGGGATGGTCGGTCGCGGCGCGCTGCAGCGCTTCCTGCACCGCCCAGCCGGTCGCATCGGCGACGTGGACGATGCGGCGGTGGCTATGCCCGCCCTCGCGGGTGAGGTGGAGCGCATTCCCCTCGGTCGCGAACGGAACGCCCAATTCCTCGAGCCGCGCGATCGCCGCAGGCGCCTGCGTCACGACGAACTCGACCGTGGCGCGGTCGTTGAGCCCGGCGCCCGCGATCATCGTGTCCTCGATATGGCTTTCGAAGGTATCGCCTTCCTCGAGCACCGCGGCGATCCCGCCCTGCGCCCAAGCGGTCGACCCCTCGTTCATCGCGCCCTTGGCGAGCACGGTGACCTTGAAGCGATCGGCGAGATTGAGCGCGGCGGTGAGGCCGGCGGCGCCGGAGCCGATGATGAGGACGTCGGAGGTCTTGGTTTCGGGCACGCGCGTCTCTCTCATACCGTCGCCCCGGCGGAGGCGGGGGCGGCTCTGTTAGATGCGCGTCGCTGGCGTCTTGCGCAAACGCCAGCGGCCCCGGCCTCCGCCGGGGCGACGATCACGCCGCGTTCGACGCACGGGTCAGGTTGAGGAACACATCCTCGAGATCGGCCTCGCGCGTCGATACGTCCACAATCCCGTAGCCATCGGCCTGCACCGCGGCGAGCACTTCGCCGGCATTCACCTTGTCCTTGGCGTAGGTAATCGCGAGCGTCCGCGTCCCCTTCAATTCGATCTTCTGGAAGGAGACCGCGCTCGGCGGCACCGCGACGTCACGGTCGACCGTCACCTCGACGAGCTTCTCGGTCGCCATGCCGACGAGCTCGCGCGTCGGCTTGTTGGCGATCACCTTGCCATGGTTGATGATCGCGATCCGGTCGCAGAGCTGCTCGGCTTCCTCGAGATAATGCGTCGTCAGCACCACCGTCACGCCCTGCTCGTTGAGCTGGCGGACATAGGCCCAGAGCTGCTGGCGCAGTTCGATGTCGACGCCTGCGGTCGGTTCGTCGAGCACCAGCACGGGCGGCGTGTGGACCATTGCTTTTGCCACCATCAACCGGCGCTTCATCCCGCCCGACAGCGTGCGGGCATAGGCATTGGCCTTGTCCTCGAGATGCACCGCCTGCAGCAATTCCATCGAGCGACGCTTCGCCTTGGGGACGCCGTACAGCCCCGCCTGAATCTCGAGCGTCTCGATCGGCGTGAAGAACGGGTCGAACAGGATCTCCTGGTTGACGATCCCGATCGACGCCTTGGCGTTGCGCGGGTGCTGGTCGGTGTCGAAGCCCCAGATCGTGGCGGTGCCGCTGGTCTTGTTGACGAGGCCCGCCAGGATGTTGATCAGCGTCGACTTGCCTGCGCCGTTCGGGCCGAGCAGCCCGAAAATCTGGCCGCGCGGCACATCGAACGACACATGGTCGAGCGCGCGCTTGCCGCCCTTGTAGGTCTTGCACAGGTTCGCGATGGAGATGGCGGCCTCGGTCATGCCTTGCGCATAGCGCGCGATTGCGGACGGGTCATCCCCCTCCCGCAAGCGGGAGGGGAGCAAGAAGGATGCGCCCGCCCCAAGCCGCGCCCGGAGACAAGGGGCGTTGAAGCGCAGCACCGACCTTGCTACACGCACGCCCATGATCGCACCGCCCGAAATCCTGCGCGTAACGCATGCCCGCAACATCTGTGACGGCGCGACCGACATTCCCGGCGGCGCAAGCCTCGGCCATCCGCGCGTCTTTCTCGAGATCGACGAGAGCGGCTATGTCGATTGCGGCTATTGCGACCGCCGCTTCGTGCTGATCGGCGGGCCCGCCGATGGCGTCGATCCATCGACTTTGCACGATCACGGGGATGGCGCAGGGCGCTAACCTGCCTATATTCGTCGGATGACCAGTCCGACAGACCCCCGCGCGTTCCTGTATCATGACGGCCAGCTCTCGCCCGACGAAGCGCAGGCGCTCACCGCCGCCGCGCTCGGCAAGGCCGACGATGGCGAGCTGTATCTGCAATATCGCAAGTCCGAGGCGTTCGGCTTCGACGATGGTCGGCTGAAGACAGCGAGCTACGACACGCATTCTGGCTTTGGCCTGCGCGCCGTGTCGGGCGAGATGACCGCCTTCTCGCACGCCAACGAGCTCAGCGCCGCCGCGATCCGCCGCGCGAGCGAAACGATGGCGCTGATCGATCCGTCGAGCGCGCCCAAGGCCGGCCCGCCGCGCGCCACCAACCGCCACCTCTATACGGCATCCGACCCGCTCGATCTGGTCCCCTTCGCCGACAAGGTGAATTTGTGCCAGACGATCGACGCCGCCGCGCGCGCGCGCGACCCGCGCGTCGCGCAGGTTTCGGTCTCGCTGTCGGGCAGCTGGAACGTCGTCGAGATCGTCCGCGCCGACGGTTTCATCGCCACCGACGTACGCCCGCTCGTCCGTCTCAACGTCTCGATCGTGGTCGAACAGAACGGCCGGCGCGAGACGGGGACCTTCGGGCTCGGCGGCCGCTATCTCTATGACGAGCTGATGGCCCCCGAAACCTGGAACCGCGCGATCGACGAGGCGCTGGCGCAAGCCGTCGTCAATCTCGACTCGGTCGCCGCCCCCGCCGGCGAGATGACCGTGCTGCTCGGACCGGGCTGGCCGGGCATTCTGCTCCACGAGGCTATCGGCCACGGGCTCGAGGGCGATTTCAACCGCAAGGGCACCAGCGCCTTCTCCGGCCGGATCGGCGAGCGCGTCGCGGCACCCGGCGTCACCGTCGTCGACGACGGCTCGATCGCCGACAAACGTGGCTCGCTGTCGATCGACGACGAGGGCACGCCCACGCAGGAAAACGTGCTGATCGAGGACGGCATCCTCAAAGGCTATATCCAGGACCGGCTCAACGCCCGGCTGATGGGCGTCGCGCCGACCGGCAACGGCCGCCGCGAATCGTTCGCGCACGCGCCGATGCCGCGGATGACCAACACCTTCATGCGCGGCGGCAAGGATGATCCCGCCGAGCTGCTCAGCCGCGTCAAGAACGGCATCTTCGCCAAGTCGTTCGGCGGCGGACAGGTCGATATCGTGTCCGGAAAATTCGTGTTTAGCTGCACTGAGGCATACAAGATCGAGAACGGCCGCATCGGCGCGCCGATCAAGGGCGCAACGCTGATCGGCGACGGTCCCTCGTGCCTCACCCGCGTCGAGGGCATCGGCAACGACTTCGCACTCGACGAGGGCGTCGGCATTTGCGGCAAAGGCGGGCAGAGCGTTCCGGCCGGCGTCGGGCAGCCGACGCTGCTGGTGGCAGGGCTGACGGTGGGTGGGACGGCGATGTAGGGGCGTCGCCCCGGCGCAGGCCGGGGCCGCTCCATTGGCGGGCGGATCGTTCAATATCGCAGCGGCGCCGGGGCGACGGAGAGCAGGATGACCGAAGCAACGATCGCCCCCTGGCCCGCCCTCGACTGGTCCGCCTGGCGCGAGACCGCGATCGCGCTGCAGCTCCGCACGCAGATCATCGGCAAGGTGCGGCTCGCGCTGACGCCGTGGCTCAACCATAGCTGGCACGTCCCGCTCTACGTCTCGGCGCGCGGGCTGACGACGTCGGCGATTCCGCTCGGCGATCGAATCCTCGAGATCGAGTTCGACCTGCTCCACGACCGGCTCGTCTTCATGACCAGCGATGGGCGCAGCCGCGGGATCGGGCTTGGGCCGGGCAGCATCGCGCATTTCCACCAGAGCGTGATCACCTGCCTCACCGAGCTCGACGTGTCCGCGCAGTTCGACGGCGTCCCCAGCGAAATGGCCGACGTCCCGCCCTTCGCCGAGGATACCGCCGACCGCCCGTACGACGCCGACGCCGTCCGCGCCTTCTGGCGCGCGCTGATCCAGATCGCGCGCGTGTTCGGCGAATTCCGCACCGGCTTCCTCGGCAAGGCCTCGCCCGTCCATTTCTTCTGGGGCAGCTTCGATCTCGCCGCGACGCGCTTTTCGGGCCGGGCGGCACCGCGCCATCCCGGGGGCTTTCCCGGCCTGCCCGATGCGGTGACGTGCGAAGCCTATAGCCATGAGGAGGCCAGCGTCGGCTTCTGGCCGGGCAGCGACGCCTATCCACATGCCGCGTTCGACGCCTATGCCTATCCTTCGCCCGCCGCCTATGCGCAGGCGCCTGTCGACCCCGCCGAAGCCAGCTGGAACGCCGATCTCGGCGAGTTCCTGCTCGATTACGATGTCGTGCGTGGCGCCGCCGACCCGAGCGAAACCTTGCTGGCCTTCTGCCAATCGACCTACGCCGCCGCCGCCGATCTCGCCGACTGGGATCGCGATGCGCTCGAATGCGCGCTCGGCCGCCCACGGATTCCCCGCATCGTCTGAAAGGGCTATACGCACGGCATGGAAATGTTCTCGGCCATTGACGCTGCGCACCGCGCCTTCATCGCGAAGCAGCCCGTCTTCTTTGTCGCCACCGCCGCTGCGGGGGCGCGGGTCAACCTCAGCCCCAAGGGCATGGACAGCTTCCGCGTGCTCGGCCCCAATCGCGTCGCCTATCTCGACCTCGGCGGATCGGGCAACGAGACACAGGCGCATCTCGTCGCCGACGGCCGCATCACGATCATGTTCTGCGCGTTCGATAATCCCGCGCTGATCCTGCGGCTCTATGGAACGGGCAGCTTCACCATCGCGGGCGAGCCGGGCTATGACGATCTGGCAGGTCAATTCCCCGCGCTCGCAGGCGCGCGGCAGGTGTTCGATATACGAGTCGACAGCGTCCAGACCAGCGCCGGCTGGGGCGTCCCGCGCATGACGCTCGATCGTCCACGCGACACGCTCGTCAAATTCCACGCACAGCAGGACCCCGACGCCCGCCTCGCCGTGATCGCCAAGCGCACGCACAGCATCGATGGCTTGCCGGTGCGCGTCCAGACGATCCTGCCCGCCTTCGATCCGCTCGAAATGACCAACGGGCGATGAGTCTGGTCGAGGTCGGTCGGTTCGCGCGCAACGAAGCCTATATCGTCGTCGGACGGCTCGAGTCCGAAGGCATCATGGCGCTCGCGCTCGACGGCAATGCGAGCATTGCCGATGGCAGCCAGTTCTTCATTCCGGTCCGCGTGATGGTGGATGACGACGATGTCGACGCGGCGCGGGCTATCCTCGCCAAATCTGCCTGATTCTTAGGCAGCGGTTCGCAACTGCACAAAAATTTACGATGCGGTAATCGCCCCTGGCGCGGCGGTACCGCGGCAGATGGTCGTTTCACGTCTGGCACGGCTTTTGCGAGATACCCCCCAGGACCAATAACCAGGGGGGTTCTTGCGTGAAGCTCGTCATTGCCATCATCAAACCTTTCAAGCTCGACGAGGTGCGCGAGGCGCTGACCGAAATCGGCGTCGCCGGAATGACCGTTACCGAGGTCAAGGGTTTCGGGCGCCAGAAAGGCCAGACCGAAATCTATCGCGGCGCCGAATACAGCACCAACATGGTCCCCAAGATCAAGATCGAGGTCGTCTGCGGCTCCGACCTCGCTGGCAAGGTCGTCGAGGCGATCCAGGCCTCGGCCAACACCGGCGCGATCGGCGACGGCAAGATCTTCGTGCTCGATGTCGGGCAGGCCGTCCGCATCCGCACCGGCGAAACCGACGAGACGGCCCTGTGAGCGCCGCGAACGACATGCAGGCTGTGAGCGCCGCGAACCATAGTACCCGCGCAAGCGGTCTGAAGGGGGTTGCAATGAATCGATCAACCAAATTGGGTCTTGCCGGGCTCGCCGGCGTAGCGCTGCTGACCGCGCTCCCGGCCTGGGCGCAGGCGCCCGTGGCGGCCGCCGCCAAGCCGTTCGTGCCGACTGCGGCGATGGTCAACAAGGGCGACACCGCCTGGATGCTGACCTCGTCGGTCCTCGTGCTGATGATGTCGGTGCCCGGCCTCGCGCTGTTCTACGGCGGCCTGGTCCGCACCAAGAACATGCTGTCGGTGCTGATGCAGGTCTTCATGATCGTCTGCATCGCGGCTTTGGTGTGGGTCAGCTGGGGCTATTCGATGGCCTTCACCGGCGGCTCGCAGTTCGTCGGCGGGTTCGGCAAGCTGTTCCTCAAGGGCGTCGACGCCAATTCGCTCGCGGCGACCTTCTCGAACGGGGTGTACATCCCCGAATATGCCTATGTCTGCTTCCAGATGACGTTTGCATGCATCACGCCCGCTCTGATCGTCGGCGCGTTCGCCGAGCGCGTGAAGTTCACGCCGTTGATGGTGTTCATGGTCGCCTGGATGACAATCGTCTATTTCCCGATCGCACACATGGTGTGGTATTGGGCGGGCCCGGATTTCCTCCCCAACGCGCCGACCGACTTCGGCTTCCTCTACGGCAAGGGCGCGCTCGATTTCGCTGGTGGCACCGTGGTGCACATCAATGCCGGGATCGCCGGGCTCGTCGGCTGTCTCGTGATCGGCAAGCGCGCGGGCTTCAACAAGGAGCCGATGCCGCCGCACTCGCTGACCATGACGATGATCGGCGCCAGCCTGCTGTGGGTCGGCTGGTTCGGCTTCAACGCCGGTTCCAACCTCGAATCGAACGGCCTGACGGCGCTCGCCTTCATCAACACCTTCGTCGCGACGGCAGCAGCCGGCGTGTCGTGGGCGGTGATCGACCAGATCAAGCACGGCAAGCCGTCGCTGCTCGGCGCGGTAACGGGCGCAGTTGCCGGCCTCGTCGCGATCACCCCGGCCTCGGGCTTCGCTTCGCCGATGACCTCGATCATCCTCGGCCTGCTCGTCTCGCCGCTCTGCTTCTTCTTCGTCACCACGGTGAAGAGCTGGGGCAAGTATGACGACTCGCTCGACGTGTTCGGCGTGCATTGCGTCGGCGGCATCTTCGGCGCGCTGGCGACCGGCGTGGTCGCCGATCCCAAGCTCGGCGGCCAGGGCTGGGTCGATTACACCGCCGCGGTCGCCAAGCCCGGCGTGTACGACATGGCGACCCAGCTGTGGACGCAGGCCGAAGCGGTCGCGATCACGCTGGTCTGGTCGGGCGGTGTTTCGGCCGTGCTGTTCCTGATCCTCAAATACACCGTCGGCATCCGCCCTTCGCAAGAAGTCGAGCACGAAGGCCTCGACATCTCCGAACATGGCGAGCGCGCCTACAATTATTGACCAGATTGGGGGGCGGGCCCCGAACGATCCGCCCCTCTCACGACGTTCCTCCTGCGGACGACCTAAGGCCGGTGCGGCAACGCACCGGCCCTTTTTTATGTCTGCGGCGGGGTCGCGGTCATTTGGTGCGGAAGCTCTGCCCGTGCGGTGTCGCCGATGAAGCGCGCCCACACGCCGCCCGGGCGCCAGATCGCGTCGAGCGCGGGGCGCGCCTGCGCTTCGTCCCAGCCGAGCACCTCGCACCGATAGCGATAGAGGAAGGCCGAAACGCGCGCGTTGACGATGCAGTGGACGTGCACCGGCCGCGTGCCGTGATCCGCCATCGCCGCGCAGAAGCGCTCGAAATCGGCCGTGGTCGGCGCATCGAACACGACCGGGATATGGATGTAGCGCATCCCCAGCGCGGCGACCGTGGCCGCTTCGTCGGGCAGCGCGCGCGGATGATCGTGCAAGGCGAGATTGATGACGTCGCGCACGCCCAGCGCTGCGATCGCGGCGAGCTGTTCGCCGCTCGGCTGGCCCGATGTCGTCAAGTGATCGTCGAGACGATACCAGTTTGGAATATCGATTGGGTCGCGCATGCGGGCTCCTTTCAAGCGGGGGTGCCCAGGCGAGCGGCGGCCGGGTCCGCGCTCCACGATGGTGCCCCACCTGCTTCGCCAGTCACGCGAACACGACGATCCTAGTCGCGCGGGCCCTTGCCCTCAAGCGGCTCGTCGGTCGTGACGGCGTCCGTGTCGCGCGGCTTCGCACGCAGCCGTCGCGCGGCGAGCGCGGCGCCGAGCAGGAAGCCGCCCGGCACCAACACCACCGCCGCCGTCAGCGCGACCCGATTCCAATCCTTGCGGTCCATGCCGCGGCATCTAGCCGATCAGGCGAGGTCCGCGGTCACGAAATCGGCACAACGTTCCCCGATCATGATCGACGGCGCATTGGTGTTGCCCGAGACGAGCTTGGGCATGACCGAGGCATCGGCGACGTAGAGGCCCTCGACCCCGCGGACGCGCAGCCGCGGGTCGCACACCGCATCCTCGTCCGATCCCATCCGCGCGGTCCCGACCGGGTGATAGACGGTATCGGCGCGCGCGCGGATCAGCCGCTCGAGCGCGTCGTCGTCGCGCAAGTCGATCGGATAGCGATCGCGGCCCTGATGGTCGCTGAGTGGTGGCGCCTCGAGGATGCGATACATCGCGCGGACGCCGCGCATCATCGTCGCCATGTCGCGCGGATCGCTGAAGAACGCCGGGTCGATCAGCGGAGCCACGCGCGCATCGCTCGAGGCGAGCCGCACTGTGCCGTGGCTTTCGGGCCGCAGCACGCAGACGTGGCACGAATAGCCATGCCCCGGCACTTGCGTGCGGCCGTGATCCTCGAGCGCGGCGACGACGAAGTGGAGCTGGACGTCGGGCGCGGGGGCGTGCGGATCGGTGGTGAGGAAGGCGCCCGCCTCGGCGAACGGGGTCGTCATCATCCCCTCGCGCTTGCGCAGCCACTGGAACAGCGCGCCCGCCATATCGAGCTTGCCCTTGAGCGAATTGCCGACGAAGCTCTTGCCCGGCGTCTCGAAGGCCGCGACATAATCGATATGATCCTGCAAGTTCGCGCCGACCGCCGCGCGATCGACCCGCACCGTTATGCCCTGCTCGCGCAGATGCGCGGCCGGTCCGATCCCCGACAGCATCAGGATCTGCGGCGTCCCGAACACCCCGGCCGCGAGCACGACGGCCTTGCGTGCGCGGATCACCTTCGACTCGCCACCCTGCAGATAGGCGACGCCCCACGCGCGCCCGTCCTCGAACAGCACGCGCTCGACGGTGACGCCGGTGAGCACGTGCAACGCCGGATTGTCGGGCGCATCGCCCAGATACGCGCGTGCCGAGGTCCAGCGCTCGCCACCCTTCTGCGTCACTTGATAGAGCCCGATCCCCTCCTGCCGCGCGCCGTTAAAATCGTCGTTGCGCGGGATCTGCAGCGACGCGCCCGCCTCGACGAAATCGCGGCTGCCGGGATTGGCGTGGTGCTGCTCGCTCACCCAGAGCGGGCCATCGCCGCCATGATAGGCATCGCCGCCACGGACATTGTGCTCGCTGCGCTTGAACCACGGCAGCACGTCGTCATACGACCAGCCGGGGCAGCCGAGCGCCGCCCAATTGTCGTAATCCCATTTGTTGCCGCGGATATAGATCATCGCGTTGATCGCGCTCGACCCGCCGAGCCCCTTGCCGCGCGGTTGGTGCCCGCGCCGGCCGCCGAGGCCGGCTTGCGGGACGGTCTCGTAATTCCAGTTGGTCTTGTCGGTCTGGAACGCGAGGAACGCCGGAATGCGCGTGCGGAGCCCCGTGTTGCGGCCCCCCGCCTCGAGCAAGGCGACCGAGAATTTCCCGCCATCGCTCAAGCGCCCGGCCGCCGCCGCGCCGCCCGAACCGCCCCCGATGACCACGATATCGGCTTCTTCCACGCGCTCTCTCCTGCTCGCGGCGCTTTAGCGCGCCTTTGTATCGCTCGATCGCCACTGCGCCTTGATCGTCTCGGACGTGTCGCGGCTGCCGTCGTGGCTCCACCCGGGCGGCATCACCAGATAGCCGAGCTTGGCACGAAGCCCCGGCGCCCGCCAGACGTCTTGCGCGATCCCGATCCATTCGTGCGTCGCGGCCCATAACAGATTGAACGAGCCCAAATTCTTGACGATCCCATAGCGCGGTCGATCGTCGGCGCGCTCAGGCTCGAAGGTGCCGAACAGGCGGTCCCAGACGATGAAGACCCCGGCATAATTGGTGTCGAGATAGCGCGGATTGGTCGCGTGATGGACGCGGTGGTGCGACGGCGTGTTCATCACCGCCTCGAACCAGCGCGGCATCCGGTCGATCATCTCGGTGTGGATCCAGAACTGATAGATCAGGTTGAGCCCCGCGACGAACACCAGCATCGCCGGCGGAAAGCCGATCAACAGCAGCGGCAGGCGGAAGATGAAGCCCAGCGAGACGAAGCCCGTCCAGGTCTGCCGCAGCGCGGTCGACAGATTATAATGCTGGCTCGAATGGTGGATGACATGGCTCGCCCAGAACCAGCGGACGCGGTGGGCCGAGCGGTGGAAGACGTAATAGAACAGGTCGTCGAGCACGAAGGCGAGCACGAACCAATACCAGGCATAGCCGATGTCGAAGAGCCGGAATTGCCACACCCAGAGCGACAGCGCGAAGACCAGTCCGACCGACAGCGCGCCGGCGACGGTGCTGCCCAGGCCGAGCGCAAGCGACACGAGCGTGTCCTTTGGCTCGTAACGCGTGCGATCCTTGATCCGCGCGACGATCATCTCGGCAAGGACGAGCGCGATGAAGCCGGGGACGGCGTAGTGGACGGGATCGGGCAGGCCCATACGCACTGTTTACACCAGTGTCAGTGGGATCCGTAAAGAGCCAATATCGCGCGGGCGGTTAGTGGTACGTCGTACCGCGCGTGACGCTGTCCTCGATCGCGCGGACATCGGCTTCGAGTACGCCGAACAGCAGCACCGCGCCGAACTGGCGTTCGCCCGTCTCGACGCGCACACCCTCGATCGCCTGGGTGAGCCGCAATGGTGCGATCAGCCTCCGGGCGGCGACCTTTGCACCGTGGCGTTTCAGCAGCGCAAGCGCCCCGTTTCCAGCGACCAGCGCGGCATTGCCGTCGGTTCCGATCACCGCCCCATGCGCGACGAAGCCGGCGAGCATCTGCTCGGCGGTCTCGCGTGCTTGCGCCTTGCTCGAAATGCGCGCCTCGCCGAGTCGCATCCAGCGCGCCACCAGCGCCAGGCCGAGCACGCCGGCGACGCTTAATCCAAGTTGCGTCCAGTCCATCGCCTTGCTGTCACGCAGGCGTGGAAAGCGCGTCGAACAGCGGGCGAAGTCCGGTGAGATCGTATCCGGCTGCGGCGGCTTTCGTCATCGCCGTATCGGGATGCATGCCGCCCTTGACGACCGCGAGCGCCCAGAGGTTGCACGAGCGCGTTCCCGAGCGGCAGTATGCCAGCACCGGACCCTTGGCCTCGGCCAGCACCGCCGCCATCGCGTCGATCTGCGGGTGCGAGAAGCCGGCGTGCGTCACCGGGATCGCGGTGTAGGTGAGGCCAGCGGCCTCGGCGGCGGCGGCGATCTCGGCACCGCTCGGCTGGCCCATATCCTCGCCATCGGGGCGGTTGTTGACGATTGCGGCGAAGCCCGCGGCGGCAAGCTCGCCCATCGCGTCGGGCGAGATTTGCGGAGCGACCGCGATGGTCGGATCGATGGTGCGGAGGATGGTCATGGGCTTGCTTCTAGCTCGCGCGGCAGCGCGGCGGAAGCGGCAGATTCGGTTCGCGCGGAGGCGCGGAGGGAAAAACGGCGGGCGAACGCGCTGTTACATCAAACGGCCCGCGCGCGACCGGGAAACCGTAGTCTTTTCCCTGCGCCTCAGCGCCCCTGCGCGAACAAATTTTCACGCAAAGCCGCGAAGACACGAAGAAGGGGAGTGATGATCCCGCCGCCTATCGCTTCGCGCCTTCGCGTGAAACTCGAGCGCTCAGAACCGTCGCAGGACCCCGAGAAACGCCTCGCCATAGGCCTCGAGCTTGCGCGCGCCGACGCCGGTGATGTGCCCCATCGCCGAGAGCGACGAAGGCCGCGTCGTCGCCATCTCGCGCAGCACCGAATCGTGGAAGATGACGTAAGGCGGCACGCTCGCCTCGAGTGCGAGTTCGCGGCGCTTGGTGCGCAACGCCTCGAACAGCGGTTCGCCGGTCGGGTTGGGCACGCTGCCAGCGCTCCCGCGCCGCCGCCGCTCGCGCTTGGGCGGGACGATCAGCGCGACGTGTTCGCCCTCTTTCAAGATGCCGCGGGCGCCGGGGCCAAACTCCAACCCGCCGAAATCGTTCGCGCGCAGCGCGTCGCGCAGCAGCAGCGCCCGCCCGACCGGCTTGATCAGCGCGGCTTCCTCAGGGCTAGAGGCGATCCCGAATACGCCGAGCGTCTCG
Organism: Sphingomonas sp. UYEF23; assembly: GCF_040546165.1. NCBI lineage: Bacteria > Pseudomonadati > Pseudomonadota > Alphaproteobacteria > Sphingomonadales > Sphingomonadaceae > Sphingomonas > Sphingomonas sp. UYEF23. Next base: position 345,822 of record NZ_JBEPNG010000003.1, read on the forward strand.
TGCCCGTTCATCAGGCTGCGCTCGCTCGACTGGCCCATCAGGACTTGCTCGATATAGCCCGCGCCAAAGCTCTGCCCCGTGCGAAAGACCGCGGAGAGGAATTTCCTCGCCACCTCCGTCGCATCGACCGCGGCGGGCGGGTTGAGACAATTGTCGCAATTGCCGCAATTCTCGGGACTGTCGTCGCCGAAATGCTTGAGCAGGATGCGCCGCCGGCATCCGGCGGTCTCGGCCAGCGCGCCGAGGGCGGCGAGCCGCTGGCGCTCGCCCGGCTGGCGCGCCGGCTCGACCTCGCCGATCCGCTGGCGCGCGCGTGCGAAATCCTCGGCGCCCCAAAACAGATGCGCGACCGCAGGATCGCCGTCGCGCCCCGCGCGGCCGGTTTCCTGATAATAGCTCTCGATCGATTTGGGGAGCCCGGCGTGGGCGACGAAGCGCACGTCGGGCTTGTCGATCCCCATTCCGAACGCGACCGTCGCGCACATCACCATGTCTTCCGAGGCGACGAAATCGGCCTGGTTCTTCGCGCGGACATGCGGATCGAGCCCGGCATGATAAGCGCGCGTCGGCCGTCCGGTCTTGCTCAGCGCCTCGGCCATCTTTTCGGTGCCGGCGCGGCTCTGCAGATAGACGATGCCTGCGCCGGGGGTCTCGGCGATCAGGTCGGCGATCTGGCGCGTCGCATTGTCCTTCGGCGAGATGCGATACTGGATGTTGGGCCGGTCGAACCCCGCGACGATCATGCCCTCGTGCGGGATCCCGAGCTGCTCGAGGATATCCGCGCGCGTCACCGCGTCGGCGGTCGCGGTCAGCGCGAGCCGCGGCACATCCGGGAATGCGTCGAGCAGCGGTCGCAGCAGGCGGTAATCGGGCCGGAAATCATGCCCCCATTCGGACACGCAATGCGCCTCGTCGATCGCGAACAGCGCCAACGGCGCACGCGCGAGCAACTCGCGGAATGCGCCGCCCGAGGCACGCTCGGGCGCGACATAGAGCAGGTCGAGCTCGCCGCGGCGGAAGCGCGCGATCGTCTCGGCTTGGTCGTTATCGACCGAGGTCAGCGTCGCTGCGCGGATCCCGATCGCGGTCGCGGCGCGCAGCTGGTCGTGCATCAGCGCGATCAGCGGAGAGACCACGACGCACGTGCCCTCAAGCACCACCGCGGGCAATTGATAGCACAGCGACTTGCCCGCGCCGGTCGGCATTACCGCAAGCGTCCGCGCGCCGGCGAGCACACGCTCGACCACCGACCCCTGGACGCCACGAAACGCCGGGAAGCCAAAGGTCGATTGGAGGACGGGGAGGGGATCGATCATTTACGCGAAACCAAGAATAAGAAGGAGAGCCTGATCGACACGCTGCATGTCGGTCTCGGACAAACGGCCGATCACTCGGCCAAACTGCTGGTGATCCACGGTCACCAAAATGTCGACCGCGACGTCTGAAATCGCTTCAAGGCCATTCTGCGCGTCGGGCAAGACCCTCGGGCGAAGGTCGCGTGCCTCCCCTCTCGCGGTCTGGCATAATGCCACGAGACGATGCGGCGTATCGCCAAAAGCGTCACCCTGCACGACCAAGACCGGGCGAGGCTTGCCGCCATAGCCGCTTCCCGTCGCAGCACTCCAGATTTCACCCCGCTTCACGATCGAGCTTTAACGCTCTGTTTCGCGGTCGAGGCGTTCGAGCACGACGTCGGTCATCGCGCCAGCGAACGCCATCGCTTCGCGGTCATCCTCGACATGCGCCCACAACCACTCTCGCGTCTTGCGGGCTTCCTCCTGAAACTCCGGCGTCGTCGTGTCCGGCAACCAGAAAGTCTTCGGCCGCAACCCCTGCGCGCGGAGTGCCGCGCGGCGCTTGGCGACGCGCTCGGCGCTGGTCATCGGTCGCTCCATGCCCATCGCTTAACTCCTTCCATCGAGCGTTACATGTAACGCAGACCCCCCAAAATCACAAGATGTTTACCCCTTGTTCTTGCGTGCGGGCGCGTTCCCGGTGCAAGCGGACGCACATGGAAACAGTCCGCGACAACAAGGCCGAGCAGGAATTCGAGCTGACCGTCGGCCGCCACCGCGCGGTCGCGGCGTATCAGATGGAAGGCGATACGATCGTCTTCACCCACACGCTCGTGCCCAAAGCGGTCGCCGGGCATGGGGCCGCGACCAAACTGGTTCGCGCCGCGCTCGACAGCGCGCGCGACCGCGGGTTGAAAGTCATTCCGCAATGCCCGTTCGTCGCCGCCTATATCGACAAGCATCCGGAATATCGCGATTTATTGTGACGCTGCCGTGGTTTGGCCCCAATCTGCGGCAAGATCGAGCTGAACTCGAACGGGGCAGCCGACCATGATGATCCACCTTCGCATGCTTATGGGTTGCTCGATCCTGGCGATCGGTCTCGGCGCGGCGGCACCCGATCCCGTCTATACCGTGCGCGACGATGGCATTGTCTCCGCGAGCGTCGGCGGAGCGCAGGGCACGCTGCGCATCGACCCGGGTGCCCCCGCGCTCCCGATCCTGGCGAAACCCTATGCGCTTCGCGCCGGACTCAAGTCGGGCATGTTCGGTCTCCATTACAAGGTTGGCCCGAGCGGGGTACACGGCGTGACCGCGGTGACGCGCCTGATCGTCGACGGAATGGAGATCCGGCGGCGCGTCGGCTGGTTCGACACGCCCTATGCGACCGGCGCCGATGGCGTGATCGGGCCCGGTGGCCTGCCTGCACCGGTGGTGCGCTTCGAGCTCCATGCTCCGCGCCCAGGCGAGCGAACGCTCGACCTCCCGCTCGTCGACGGCGGCGCGCTGATCGGCAATTGGGGCGGGCTGTTCGGCGAGATCATCGTCGGCGGCGTGCCGATGAAGGTCCGCTTCGATCTGCACCACCGCCTGTCGCTCGCCAGCGCCGGGGCAGCACAGCGCATCGCTGTGGCACAGGGGGGTGCATTGACCGGGCCGGTCGATCAGGCCGAGATCGCCTTCGGTATCACGCGGCCGGTCCGGCGTATGACGCTCACCACTCCATTCGTGATCGGGCCGATGGCGCTGAACGCTCTGCACGTGCGCGTATCGGACTATGGCAATGCGGCGACCATCCGCGATGCCGACGTGACCCCCGATCCCGAAGAGATCATCGTGACCGGCAAAGCCAAGCGTGATCCGTCGCGCGACCGCCTGTCGATCGGCCGTGATGCGCTCGAGCAATGCTCGTCGATCACCTTCGACAAGCCTGCCAAGCGGATCCGGCTGAGCTGCCTCTGACGCTTATTCCGCGGCGAGCGTTTCCTCGGCGCGTTCTTGCGCCTGGCGGTTCCACATCTCGGCATAGAGGCCGTCCTTGCGCAGCAGCGCAGCGTGGCTCCCGCGCTCGACAACTTGCCCCGCCTCGAGCACGACGATCTCGTCGGCGTGCACGACGGTCGACAGGCGATGCGCGATGACGATCGTCGTGCGCCCGCGCTCGATCGCCTGGAGCGTGTCGAGGATCTCGCCCTCGGTGCGGCTGTCGAGCGCCGAAGTCGCTTCGTCGAGGATCAGCACCGGCGGGTTCTTGAGCAGCGTCCGCGCGATCGCGACGCGCTGCTTCTCGCCGCCCGACAGCTTCAATCCGCGCTCGCCGACGCGCGTGCCATAGCCCTGCGGCTGGCGTTCGATGAAGCCGGCGATCGCCGCCCCGCGCGCGGCAGTCTCGATCTCGTCCTGCCCCGCACCCTCACGGCCATAGCCGATATTGTAGCCGATCGTGTCGTTGAACAGCACGGTGTCCTGCGGCACGATCCCGATCGCCGAGCGCAGCGACGCCTGCGTCACCTGGGCAATGTCCTGCCCGTCGACGGTGATCCGCCCGCCGGTGAGATCGTAAAAGCGGTACAGCAACCGCGCGAGCGTACTCTTGCCCGCGCCCGACGGCCCGACCACGGCGAGCGTCTTGCCCGCCGGGATATCGAGGTCGATCCCCTTGAGGATCGGCATCCCCTTGTCATAGCCGAAGCGAACATTCTCGAACCGGACATGCCCGCGCGCCACCACCAGCGGCGGCGCGCCGGGCGCGTCGACCACTTCGGACGGCGTATCGATCAAGTCGAACATCGCGCCCATGTCGATCACGCCCTGGCGAATCGTGCGATAGACCATGCCGAGCAGGTCGAGCGGCCGGAACAGCTGCGACAGCAAGGTCGAGACGAACACCACGTCGCCCGCCGAGAACGCCCCACGCCCCCAGCCCCAGGCGACGAACGCCATCCCGCCGCCGAGCATCACATTGGTGATCAGCGCTTGCCCGACGTTGAGCCAGGCGAGCGAATTCTCAGACGTCACCGCGGCGTTGGCATAAGCCGCCATCGCCGCGTCGTAGCGCTTCCCCTCGCGCTCCTCCGCGCCGAAATATTTCACCGTCTCGAAATTGAGCAGCGAATCGACCGCATGGCTGACCGCGCCGGTGTCGAGATCGTTCATCCGCGTGCGCAAGGCGGCGCGCCAATCGGTCACCATCCGCGTTAACCAGATATAGGTCGCCACCATCACCACGGTCGCGGCAACCAGCCCCCAGCCGAAGCTCGAGCGGAAGATGTTGAGCACGAGGACGAGTTCGAGCACCGTCGGCGCGATGTTGAACAGCATGAAATAGAGCATCGTATCGATGCTCTTCGTCCCGCGCTCGACCACCTTGGTGACCGCACCCGTCCGCCGCTCGAGATGGAAGCGCAGCGACAATTGGTGGAGGTGGCGGAACACGCTCGCCGCCAGCCGCCGCGTCGCATCCTGCCCGACGCGCTCGAACACCGTGTTGCGCAGATTGTCGAACAAGGTCGTCGAGAAGCGCGCCCCGGCATAGCCGAGGACGAGCGCGATCACGATCCACACCGCGCCGCGCTGCCCCTGCGCCATCCGGTCGACCGCCCATTTCAGCGTGTAGGCGCTGGCATAGACCTGCGTGACCTTTGACGCGATGACGAGCAGCATCGCACCGACGATGCGCAGCCGGAGAACCGGCGCATCCTTCGGCCACAGATAGGGTACGAAACGCCGGAGCGTAGGCAGCATCGGCCGTTCGGGCGTGGTCGAGGTGGTGGCTGTATCGGGGGGCATCTGTCCTTCATGTAGGCGCAGTCAAGCGCGACCGAAAGCGTCTCATGGAACAAGCAAGGCAGTTCGTCGGTTTTTGCTACGAACGGAGACGGTTATGGACCCGCTTTTCTACGTCATGGCGATCATGGGATGCGGCGACGGCAGCTCGGCCTGTCAGCAGGCGCGCGTCGAACAGGTGCAATATCGTTCGATCGGCGAATGCCAGCGCGCAATGCCCGCAGCGCTCGCACGCAACAGCGATGTCGACTATCCCGTAGTGACCGCATCGTGCCGCGCAACGGGCGAGCGCATGGCGCAAACCAAGGCAAGCGTGACGCGCGGATGATCGCCATCGCGCGATAGCCTGCTATAGCCCGCACGACAGGGGCGCGCCGTGCGGAAATTGACTGCAATCATCGTCGGAAGCTTGGTATCGCTCGCGCTCGTTGCCGCGATCGAGAGCCTTAGCGCGACGCTGTACCCCGTTTCGGGCGACATCGCCGCGGCCGACCGCGCGACGCTGCTCGCGATGATCGACGGGATTCCGCTCCCGGCAAAACTCATCATTGTGGCAGGATGGCTGATCGCCCCGTTCGCCGGGGTCTGGCTGTGCCTGCGCATCGGGGACTGGCCGATCGGAGGGTGGCTGGTGACAGCCATCTACCTCGCCGCCGCGATCGCCGGGCAAATCAACGTGCCGCACCCTGCGTGGATGGCACTGTGCGCGGTGCTCTTCCCGTTGCTCGGCGCGTGGCTCGCACAGCGTGCTCACCGCAAACCCTATCCCGGTGAGCCCTTGCTCGGATAAACGGGGGTCAGCCCTCCGGGTCGATCGTCCCATTGCCATCCTGGATCGGCAGCGCCCAGCGGATCTGCTCGCGCAGCAACGATTCGAGGTCCTTTGCACCGACGACATGCGCGGTCGCGCGTTTGCGCAACAAGGCGGCGAGCAGCGAAGCGCGGCTGTCGGGCGCTTGTGCGATGCGTCCGCGCGACAGGGCTTTGGCGAACTGGACGGAGAGCGCGGTCATCGAATCAAGGCCTTTATCCAGGCCCGTGACCTAAGCTTGCAGACGTGCAGAACGTCTCACCGAAAGGGGTTAGCGCCGCCTTCAGCGTTGCGCGGACGAGTCCAGAGCGAGCGATCACGCGGCGACGGAGGATAGGCCTGCGCGCGGCGTCGCGCCGCGAAGTATGCCTTGCCGATCATCGCGAGCTTCGCCGCGCTCGACGTCGTCACGCGACCATCCCACGCGCGCGGCCCCAACGCCGCGACACCGCGCGCGATCGCGCCATAGATGTCGGCCGCCGCCAGCACCGCCCAGGCCGAACGAAACGACAGCGTCGGAGTGCCGTGGCGTGCGCTCGCCTCGTAGCCCGCTGCCAGATCCGCAAGCCGCACGCCAAGCACGCCAAGCGCCGCGCGATGTTCGGGGGCAAGCAGCGTGTCGGGGCTCAGGCCCATTTCGTCGAGCCACTCCTGCGGCAGATAGCACCGCCCGGCGCGCGCATCTTCGGCGATGTCGCGCGCGATATTGGCGAGCTGGAACGCCATCCCCAGGTCGCACGCGCGATCAAGCGTGGCTTCGTCGCTCGGCGCGACCCCCATCGCGATCGCCATCATGCACCCGACCGCACCCGCGACATGGTAGCAATATTGGTAGAGATCGGCCTCGCTCCGCGGGCGCCAGCCTTCGGCATCGAGCGCGAAGCCCGCGATCAGATCGTGCGCGAGGGCAGGGGGCAGTGCGGTCTCCGCCGCGAACAGCCGGAGCGCGTCGAACGCCGGATCGCCGACAACCTCGCCCGCCAGCGCAGCGTCGGTCTTCGCTGCGATTTCCGCGAGGCGTGCGGGACCATCGTCGACCCCGGTCATGTCATGGCCGTGATCCTGGCCATCGGCGATATCGTCGCACGCGCGGCACCAGGCGTAGAGCAGCCAGGCGCGTTCGCGCGTCGGCCGATCGAACAGCTTGCTCGCCGCGGCAAAGCTCTTTGATCCGCGCGCGATCGATTCCTGCGCGGTCGCGACGATCGCATCGCGACTGGGCAAGGCGGTGTCGCTCACAAGTCTTTCGCACCGATCTTGGTGATCGTCACGATCGGCTCGTGCGCGGCCATCTGGTCGAGCAGGCCGTCGAGCGCGGTGTCGATCAGCAAGATCCCGTGGTGCTGCGGCCGCAGGAAGCCGACCTCGCCCATATGGCGATAGAAAGCGACGAGATGGTCGTAATAGCCAGCGATGTTGAGCAGCCCGACGGGCTTGGCGTGATAGCCGATCTGCGCCCAGCTCAGCGCTTCCCACAATTCGTCCATCGTGCCGGTGCCGCCGGGCAGATTGACGAACCCGTCGGACAGATCGGTGAACGCCTGTTTGCGCTGGTGCATCGTCTCGACGACGTGGAGCTCGGTCAGCCCGCGATGCGCGACCTCGGCGTCAACCAAAGCTTGCGGGATGATGCCGATCACCTCGCCACCGGCTTCGAGCGCGCTGTCGGCGACTGCGCCCATCAGCCCGAGCTTGCCGCCGCCATAGACGACGCCGATGCCGCGCTCGGCCAGCGTCCGCCCGACCTGGCGCGCGCAGTCGATATAGACGGGATCGGCCGGGGTGGCCGATCCGCAATAGATCGCGAGCCGCTTCATTTTATCGTTCGCCTTCCAGCATTAGCGCCGCGGTCGCCTTGGCGCTGCCCACCACGCCGGGAATCCCGGCGCCGGGGTGCGTGCCGGCACCGACGAAATAGAGGTTCGGGATATGGTCGTCGCGATTGTGCACGCGGAACCACGCGCTCTGCGTCAGTAGCGGCTCGAGCGAATAGGCGCTGCCGAGATGCGCGTTGAGATCGGCCGCAAAATCGTTCGGTGCATAATGGAATTTGGTGACGATCCGCGAATGGATGTCGGGGATCAGCCGCCGCCCGATCTCGTCGAGGATACGCTTTTCGAGGATCGGCCCGATCTCGTCCCAATCGACCGGGAACTTGCCCATGTGCGGGACCGGCGCGAGCGCATAGAAGGTCGACATCCCCTCGGGCGCCATCGACGGATCGGTGACGGTCGGGTGATGGAGATAGAGCGAGAAATCCTCGGGCAGCACGCCGTGATCGTAAATGTCGCTGAGCAGCCCCTTGTAGCGCGGCCCGAACAGGATCGTGTGGTGCGGGATCCCCGGCCACGTGCCCGTGATCCCGAAATGGACGACGAACAGCGACGGCGAATAGCGTTTGCGCGCGAGCGCCTTCCTGGTGCGCTGCGCACTGCGCGAGGATTTGAGCAGATCGCGATAGATGTGCATCACGTCGCCATTGCACGCGACCATGTCGGCATCCTGGTGCCAGCCGCTCGCAGTGGTGACGCCGGTCGCGCGGTCGCCGAGCGTGGCGATGTCGACCGCGGCGTCGCCCAGTCGCAGCACGCCGCCGAGCCGTTCGAAATGCGTGACCATCGCGTCGATCAGCTTGCTGGTGCCGCCCATCGCGAACCACACGCCGCCGTCTTTCTCGAGCTTGTGGATCAGCGCGTAGATCGCGGATGTGTTCATCGGGTTTCCGCCGACGAGCAGCGTATGGAACGACAGCGCCTGGCGGAGATGCTCGTCCTTCACGTAGGACGACACGATCGAATAGACCGAACGCCACGCCTGATATTTGGCGAGCGCGGGCGCCGCCTTGATCATCGCGGCGAAGTCGAGAAACGCGACGTGGCCGAGCTTGCGATAGCCCTCCTCGTATACGCCGGCCGCATAGTCGAGGAACTTGGCATAGCCCGCGACATCGTCGGGGTTGAGCTTGGCGATCTCGGCATTGAGCGCGGGCTCGTCGTTCGAATAATCGAACACCGTGCCATCGGGCCAATTGAGCCGGTAGAACGGCATGACGGGCGCGAGCGTCACGTCGTCGGCCATGTCGCGCCCGGTCAGCGCCCACAATTCCTGCAGGCACGGCGGATCGGTGATGACGGTCGGCCCCGCGTCGAACACGAAGCCGTCTTTCTCCCAGACGTAGGCGCGGCCCCCGGCCTTGTCGCGCGCCTCGAGCAGCGTCGTCTCGATCCCCGCCGATTGCAGCCGGATCGCGAGCGCCAGCCCGCCAAACCCGGCGCCGATGACGATCGCGGTCCGCGCCGGTGCACGCACCGGATGCGAGCTCATGCCTTCACCCCGCCCGGCAGCACGCCGATCGCGCGCAAAGCGCGGCTGATCGGTACCGGCGGCTTGCCGGTCAGGATCCGTGCCTTGTCCATCATCGTCGAGCGTCCTGCATAAAAGCGCCGCACCAGGCGCTGGTCGAGCCGGTAAAAGCGTTCGAGAACACGATAGCGTTCCTCGGGCTCGGCGGCACGAAAGAGCATCTTGTCGAGCATACGGTAGAAGCCGCGCGCCTGCCACGTCCGTTTTGCATAGGCATGCGTCAGCGTATGCAGTCCCTCGCCCGACAGGTCGCGCGCCGTAGCGATCAGCGCGGCGAGCCGCACCGCATCGGGCAGCGAATAGCCGGTCGTCGGGTGGAACAGCCCCGCACGCATCCCGGCCTTGGCGACCTTGTTGCCGCCAGACTGCCAATAGGCCTCGAAATCGCCGCCCATCGTCACCGGCAGGACGCCCGATTCCTCGCGGATGACCGTATGCGTCGCCCAGCCATGCGCCGCGGCATAGGCGCGTACGCGATCGGCGATCGGGTCGGCCTTGTTGCCGCTGCCGGGCTGCGGCCGGTACAGATCGGGGGTGTCGCTGTAATAGGTGTCTTCGATGAACAGCCGGGTCGGCGACAGCGGCAGCGTGTAGACGAAGCGATAGCCGTCGATCTGCTCGACCGTCGCGTCCATCACGATCGGACGCGTGAGCCCGTGCGGCGTATCCAGCTCGAACTCGATCCCGACAAACTTCTGCCAGCCCAGATCGAGCAGCCCGAGATCGCCCGGCCCGCGCGTGTCGATCACGCCCTTGGCCTCGAGCCGGTCGCCGTCGGCGAACACCACTGCGGTCGGTCCCGCCGCGAGCACCTTGCGACCGGTCATCAGCCTGTGTGCCGGCAATTCGGCGCGCAGCATCGCATCGAGCCGCTCGGATTCGATCGAATAATAGGCGCTGTCGAGCGTCCGGCGGTGCGCCGGAAAGGCAATGTCATAGCTTTTCCAGCCATAACTGACGAGCGGCGCGACGATCCAGCGATCGGCATCGCGCACGTCGCTGGCGAAGAACGACCAGAGATGGTTGCCACCGAAGCGATCGGATCGCTCGACGATCCGCACGTCGAGCTCGGGCCGCTGCTTGGCGAGCGCCAGGGCGATCAACCCACCGGCAAGCCCGCCACCGACGATGGCGATGTCGCAGGAGAGAGTCTCTGGCATAGCCATTGCGATAGCCGAAATGTGGCAAGGTGCAAGCGCAGCGGGCGATCGTGGGACACGCCGAAGACGCTGGCCGGTGCGGCGAATCTCCCTGACTTGCGGGGCTGGCTGCGCTACACCGCAGGAATGTTGCTCGCGATCCTCGCCGCCACGCTCGTCATGTCGCTGATCGTCGGCGTGCGCTATCTGATCGTCTCAGGCGCATTCGCCGCGGCAACGCGCGTCAGGCATCCCGGCCTCTACGACGGCCTGACGCCGCAGATCCGTCGCGAGATTGGCTGGAGCCTTGCCTCGGCGGTGATTTACGGCGTGCCGGCGGGCGTCGTCGCCTGGGGATGGCAGAATCTCGGCTGGACGCGGATCTACACCGATTTGCACAGCTACCCCTTATGGTATGCGCCGGTGTCGGTGCTGCTGTACCTGATCGCGCACGACACGTGGTTTTATTGGACGCATCGCTGGATGCACACGCCGCGCGCGTTCAAGCTCGCGCACGCGGTGCATCACGACAGCCGCCCGCCGACAGCGTGGGCGGCGATGGCGTTCCATCCGATCGAGGCGATCACCGGCGCTGTGATAATTCCGCTACTTGTCTTCCTTATTCCCATCAATATCGGCTGCCTCGGCTTGGTCCTCGCGATCATGACGGTTATGGGGGTCACCAATCATATGGGTTGGGAAGTCTTTCCCCGGTTCATGTGGAATGGACCATTGGGGGCATGGCTGATCACGGCCAGCCATCACCAACGGCACCACGATCTCTATCGAGGAAATTATGGTCTCTATTTCCGTTTCTGGGATCGGCTCTGCGGCACCGACAAGGGTGTCGGCGATTTTGTCAAAGCGCATGCGCAGGCTCGCGTGCGTCGGCGGCGCGTCGGCGGTGGTGTTGCTGGCGCTGCCGGGGGCGGTGGCAACGAGTGACCTGTCGGTCGATCTCACCAATCTGCGGTCGCACAAGGGATCGGTCCGCGTCTGCCTGACCGCCGACCCGCAGAACTTCCCCGCGTGCATCGACGATGCTCAGGCCGTGACGCGCTCCATACCCGCGACAGCCGGCAGCTTGCGCTTCGATGGGCTAACGCACGGCGATTATGCCGTCGCGGTGATCCATGACGAGAACAACAACCGCAAGCTCGACACCTTCGCCGGGATTCCGCGCGAAGGCTTTGGTTTTTCTCGCAATCCCGCAGTGAGCTTTGGCCCGCCGCGCTTTGCTGCGGCCCGCTTCACGCTGACAGGTGATGCAGATCGGCAACAGATCAAAATGCGTTATCTGCTCTAGTCTACATTTTCGGACCCAAAGCGTTGCGCGAGCGTTACGGCCCCAAATCCTTAGATTCTGGAGCTACCCCGTGATCGATCGTCGCTTTCTTATATCCGCCGCCACCCTGCTGATCGCCAGTGCGGCCCCGGCGTTTGCGCAAAGCGCGCCGCCCGCCCCGGCGGACAACGACCAGATCGCCGCCGACTTCAACAAGGATTCGGTCACGGTCGGCATCGGTGGCGCTTACCTTCCCGATTATGACGGCTCGAACGAGTATCGCTTCGTGCCGGCACCCGCCGCGATCGGCTCGGTCAAGGGCTTCAACTTCTCGGTGATCGGCAACCGTGCCAGTGTCGATCTGATCCCGAACCGCCCGGGCCAGTCGATCGATCTGCAATTCGGTCCGATCGGCGTGATCAATTTCGACCGCTCGAGCATCAAGAACATCGACGACGTCCGCGTCCGCGCACTCGGCAAGCGCAGCACCGCGCTTGAGCTCGGTGGCTATATCGGCATCGGCAAGACCGGCGTGATCACCAGCCCGTACGACAAGATTTCGGTGTCGGTCAGCTATCGCAAGGGCGTGACCGGCGCGCACAATAGCGGGATCTGGCAGCCGAGCTTCACCTATCTGACGCCACTCAGCCGCAAGGCCGCGGTCGGCATCCTCGCCTCGGCACAGCATGTCGGGCAGGGTTATGCCGACACCTATTTCAGCATCACGCCGACGCAGAGCCTCGCGAGCGGCCTCCCGACCTACGCGGCACGCTCGGGCTGGAAGAACTATTCGGTCGGCGGTTTTGCGACCTATTCGCTGACCGGCAATTTGCTCCACGGCGTAAAGGTCGTCGCCGGCGGTACCTATTCACGGTCGCTGGGGGACTTCTCCTACGCCCCGATCGTTCGCATCGCCGGCTCGCCCAACCAGTGGCTGGGCGCCGTCGGGCTCGCTTACACCTTCTAACCCCGGCGCAATTCAGCGCAGGTTCAGGACCCGCCGTGGAACACATTTCGTGATTTCGCGGCGGGTTTGCGTTTGCGCGCGGATCGTCGGGAATGGCCGACGCTCCAGCTATTCGGGTCTTGCGCCGTCGCGCGTGAGGTGCCACGCCAGCGCCGCACTATAGCGTTTCCAGCAAAAGGGTTCGCCCCAATGACCGACACCGAAGACCAGCTGATCGAGCGCCTCGAAGCCCGCGCCGACCGTCGGAATGAGCGCCGCGAATTCTTCCGCACAGCCCTTGGAGCCGGTGCCGTCGCCGCAGTCGGCGCCGCCGCCGTCGCGGTCGGGACCAGCGCATCGGCGCAGGCGACGTCGGAAACCGACATCCTCAATTTTGCGCTGAACCTCGAATATCTCGAGGCGCAATTCTATTCCTACGCCGTCTTCGGTACGGGCTTGCCCAACAGCCAGCTCACCCCGGGCAGCGCCAGCACGACGACGCAGGGAACGGTCACGGGTGGTCGCCAGGTCAGCTTCAGCGATCCGCTCGTCGCGCAATATGCGCGCGAGATCGCCGGTGACGAAACGCAGCACGTCGCCTTCCTTCGCAGCCAGCTCGGCACCGTCGCCGTCGCGCAGCCCGCAATCGACATCGGCAGCACCGCCACGGGCGCCTTCACGGTCGCTGCACGCGCCGCCGGCCTCGCGACCAATGCAAGCGGCGCGGTCGACAACGTCAACGGCACATTCGACCCGTACGCCAACGACCAGAACTTCCTACTCGCCGCCTTCCTGTTCGAAGATGTCGGCGTCACCGCCTATAAGGGCGCGGCCTCGCTGCTGACGACCAAGGCCTATATCGACGCGGCGGCGGGCATCCTCGCCGCGGAGGCCTATCATGCCTCGATCATCCGCACCGTGCTGTACAGCAAGGGCCTGGCGACGCCGTCGCTGCGCACCGCGGCGGGCGCGATCTCCGACGTTCGCGACAAGCTCGACGGCACCTCCGACGACGATCAGGGCATTGCCTCGGCAGTCGTCGCGAACAGCCAGTTCGCCGCGCTCAACGGCCTGACGGCATCGAACATCGTCCCCACCGGGCTCGACGGCATCGCCTATGGCCGCTCGACGGGCAACGTGCTCAATATCGTCTATCTCAACAGTCTGGCTGTCGCGAAGGGGGGCTTCTTCCCCAATGGGCTCAATGGCACCATCGTGACCAGCACCGCGAATTGAGCCGCCCGATACCTTCAGCCTGACGCCTTCCAGCTTGCCCGAACGGGAGTTCCCCCAGTGATCGATAGCGACATCCTCTTGCAGGTTCTCGACGCCGGCGAACGCCGCCGCGCCGAGCGCCGTAATTTCCTGCGCAGCGCGGGCGTCGCTTCGCTCGCCGTTGGCGGCGCATCGCTGCTGTCGGCCTGCGGCGGCAGCGGCTCGACGAGCACCGATCCAGGCGCGACGGCAACCGCAACGCCGACGCCGAGCCCGAGCTCGACCAGCACGCTGCAGGACCAGGACACGCTCAACTTTGCGCTCAACCTCGAATATCTCGAAGCGCAGTTCTACAGCTATGCCGTCACTGGCGCAGGGCTGCCCAATGCGTTGATCGCCAAGGGCGATGGCAACCAGACCGTCCAAGGCACCGTGACGGGCGGCCGCAAGGTCACTTTCACCGATCCGATCGTCCAGCAATATGCGGTCGAGATCGCCGCCGACGAAGTCGCCCATGTCGCCTTCCTGCGTTCGGCACTCGGCGCTGCGGCGGTTGCGATGCCGTCGATCAACATCGATGGTGGCGCCAATGGCGCCTTCTCGGCCGCCGCGCGCGCCGCCGGGATCGCAACCACCAACGGCGTCGTCGATCGCGTCAACGGCACCTTCGACCCTTACGCCAGCGACGAGAACTTCCTGCTCGGTGCGTTCATCTTCGAAGATGTCGGCGTGACGGCGTACAAGGGCGCAGCGCAGACGATCAACACGACGTTGCTGCTCGATGCCGCTGCGGGCATCCTCGCGACCGAGGCGTACCACGCCGGCCTGATCCGCACCGTGCTCTATTCGAAGGGCCTCGCCACGCCGAGCCTGCGCGTCAATGCCGGGCTGATCAGCGACGCGCGCGATAGCCTCGATGGTACGAGCGACATCGATCAGGGCATTACCGGAACCGCGACGACCTCGAACCTCGTTCCGGTCGACGCCAACGGCCTCGTCTACGGCCGTACCGCGGGCCAGGTGCTCAACGTCGTCTATCTCAACAAGAATGCCGTGGTCGGCGGGGGCTTCTTCCCCAATGGTCTCAATGGCAACATCCGCACCAGCGCCGCAAACTAGTTGCACGCCGCGCGCGAGCGCCTAGACTGACGCCATTCCCCGGGGGGCTGCTATTCGGCGGCTGAGAGGGGGGCACGAGCCCCCGACCCGCATCAACCTGATCCCGTTAATACGGGCGTAGGGAGGGAGCGGTGACCGCCCGGAAACCGTCTTTGCTCCTTGCGATTTTGGAGCGAAGAGCATGGCAGATATCCCCGCGCGTACCGAAATCGGCGTGACGACCGGCCCGATCCGTGGCTCGCGCAAGATCTACGTGCCCTCGGCAGCGATTCCCGGGCCAGGCGTCGCGATGCGCGAGATCCTACTCGAACCATCGTGTGGCGAGCCGCCCTTGCGCGTTTACGACACGTCAGGCCCCTATACCGACCCGAAAGCGCGGATCGACATCCACGTCGGCTTGCCGACGCTGCGGCGCGACTGGATCCTCGCGCGAGGCGACGTCGAGGAATACACTGCGCGCGAAATTCGCCCCGAAGACAATGGCTTGACTGGCCCCGATCGTTCGGCTGGCGTACCGCAATATCCCAATGTCGTTAAACGCCCGCTGCGCGCCAAGCCCCGCGCCAATGTCAGCCAGATGCACTATGCGCGACGCGGCATCATCACCCCCGAGATGGAATACGTCGCAATCCGCGAAAATCTCGGGCGCGCTGCCGCCAAGGAAAAGCTGATCCGCGACGGCCAGGACTTCGGCGCATCGATCCCCGATTACGTGACGCCCGAATTCGTCCGCGATGAAATCGCGCGGGGGCGGGCGATCCTTCCCAACAACATCAACCATCCCGAATCCGAACCGATGGCGATCGGGCGCAACTTTCTGGTCAAGATCAACGCCAATATCGGCAACTCCGCCGTCGCGAGCAACGTCGCGGCCGAGGTCGACAAGATGGTCTGGTCGATCCGCTGGGGTGCCGACACGGTGATGGACCTGTCGACCGGTCGCCACATCCACGACACGCGCGAATGGATCCTGCGCAACAGCCCCGTGCCGATCGGCACCGTCCCGATCTATCAAGCGCTCGAAAAGGTCGGCGGCGTTGCCGAGGACCTGACCTGGGAGATCTTCCGCGATACGCTGATCGAACAGGCCGAGCAGGGCGTCGATTACTTTACGATCCATGCCGGCGTGCGGCTCGCCTATATCCCGATGACCGCAAAGCGCGTCACCGGGATCGTCTCGCGGGGCGGATCGATCATGGCGAAATGGTGCCTCGCGCACCACAAGGAGAGCTTCCTCTACGAGCGCTTCGACGAAATCACCGAGATCATGAAAGCGTATGACATCGCCTACTCGCTCGGCGACGGCCTGCGCCCCGGCTCAATCGCCGACGCGAACGACGAAGCGCAGTTCAGCGAGCTCTACACGCTCGGCGAACTCACCCACCGCGCCTGGGCGAGCGACGTCCAGGTGATGATCGAGGGCCCCGGTCATGTGCCGATGCACAAGATCAAGGAGAATATGGAAAAGCAGCTCGAAGTGTGCGGCGAGGCGCCCTTCTATACGCTCGGGCCGCTCACCACCGACATCGCACCGGGCTATGACCATATCACCAGCGGAATCGGCGCGGCGATGATCGGGTGGTATGGCACCGCGATGCTCTGCTACGTCACGCCAAAGGAGCATCTCGGGCTCCCCGACCGCGACGACGTCAAGGTCGGTGTGGTGACCTACAAGCTTGCCGCGCACGCCGCCGATCTCGCCAAGGGCCACCCCGCCGCCAAGATGCGCGACGATGCGGTCAGCCGCGCCCGCTTCGAATTCCGCTGGCGCGACCAGTTCAACCTGTCGCTCGATCCCGATACGGCCGAGCTCTACCACGACGAGACGCTCCCCGCGGAGGGCGCCAAGACCGCGCATTTCTGCTCGATGTGCGGGCCGAAATTCTGCTCGATGAAGATCACGCAGGAAGTGCGCGATTTTGCCGCGAAGCAGAACCAGCCGGCGGACGGCTTCCTTGCCGCAACGCCGCCGGTCGATGAGGCCGACGCCGACCGCGCCGCATTCGCACGCGGTGCGCAGGCCGAGGCCGGCATGGCTGAAATGAGCGCCACCTTCAAAGCGAAGGGCAGCGAGCTCTATCTGCCCGCCACCGAGTAAGGTGCCAGTCCGGCGGAGGCCTCAGGCGTACGCCGTACGCCTCCTAGATACGCTCGCCGGTCAGCCGCTGGCACACCATGTCGAGCTGATCGAGCGTCGAATAGGACAGCGTTAGCGTGCCCCCCTTGGCGCTGTGCGCGACACGCACCGACAGGCCCAGCAGATCGGCCAGCTGATGCTCGAGCGCCGCGAGATCGGGATCACGCCCCTCGCTGTCGCGCTGGCCGCGCGGCGCAGGCTTGGCAGCGCGCGCCATGCGTTCGGTATCGCGCACCGAAAGACCGCGTGCGACGACCTGGTCCGCCAGCGTTTCGACATCGGGCGCGCCGATCAACGCGCGCGCATGCCCCATCGTCAGCACGCCATTGACAACGCGCTCCTGCACCGGGGTCGGCAGCTCGAGCAGCCGCAGCAGATTGGCGATGTGGCTGCGCGACTTGTTGACCAGCTTGCCAAGCGCTTCCTGCGTGTGGCCGAAATCCTCGATCAAACGATGATACGCTTCGGCCTCTTCGATCGCGTTGAGGTCTTGCCGCTGGATATTCTCGACGAGCGCGACTTCGAGCGTTTCGGTATCATCGAACGCCCGCACGATGACCGGCACCTCGTGCAGTCGCGCACGCTGCGCAGCGCGCCAGCGGCGCTCGCCCGCGACGATCTGATAGCCGGTGCCGTGCGGCCGCACGACGATCGGCTGCAACACACCGCGCAGCGCGATCGATTGCGCGAGTTCCTCGAGTGCGGCTTCGTCGAAGTGCCGCCGCGGCTGGCCGGGATGCGGCGTCAGCGACCCGACGGGGAGCGAGCGCACACCCGGCGAGGCATTCTCCTTGCCTTCACCGACGGGCTCTTCGCGCGCCAAATCCCCCATCAGGGCGTTGAGGCCGCGGCCCAGTCCCGAACGCGGCTTCGGGCGTGCAATCGGAGGCGTCGAGTCGGTCATGCGGCCCTTGCAGGTTGCGGGGTATCGAAGGCGGGCAGGCGCGCGATCAATTCACGCGCGAGCGCGATATAGGCTTCGGAGCCGGGGCAGCGATAATCGTAGATCAATGCCGGCAAGCCGTGGCTCGGCGCCTCGGACAAACGCACGTTGCGCGGAATCACCGTGTCGAACACCACGCGACCCAGCACCGCGCGAACGTCGTTCGAGACTTGATCGGTCAGCCGGTTGCGGCGGTCGTGCATCGTCAGGGCGACACCCATGATCGACAGCGCGGGGTTGAAGCGCTCGCGGATCCGCTCGACGGTGCTCAACAGCTGGCTGAGCCCTTCGAGCGCGAAGAATTCGCACTGCAGCGGCACGAGCAGCGAATTCGACGCGACCATCGCATTGAGTGTCAACAGACCGAGTGACGGCGGACAATCGATCAGCACGACGTCCCAGCGATGATCCGAGCGGGCGAGGGCGCGCGACAGGCGATGCGTACGCTCCTCATATTCGACCAGCTCGATCTCGGCACCCGAGAGGTCGACCGTCGCGGGTACGATGTCGAGCTTGGGGACGCACGTCGGCATCGCGGCGACGTCGATCGATGTCTCGCCGAGCAGGATATCGTAGGTCGAGTGATGCCGGTCGGCGCGCGCGATGCCGAGCCCCGTCGAGCAATTGCCTTGCGGATCGAGATCGAGCAGCAACACCCGCAGCCCGGTTGCAGCAAGCGCAGTGCCGAGGTTGATCGCGGTCGTCGTCTTTCCGACACCGCCCTTCTGGTTCGCGACGGCAATGACGTTCATCGGCGTGTCACCCCTGATGCAAGAACGATCAGCGAGTCGGGATCGGTGATACTGTGTTCCACGTGAAACACCCCGTCCCATGCTAGCTGCGCGGCGGTGACATCTGCCAGCGCCGTCCGCCCTTTTGGCAGAATCCAGCACGTTGCGGAAGATGCGCACTTCGCACCCCAGGCGAAAAGACTGTCCAACGATGCGACGGCGCGCGCCGAAATAATCCTTGCATCGACAAGGACATCCTCGATCCGCGCGCACTTCACCGTAACGCGATCGCCGACCCCCATCGCCTCCGCCGCTTGCACCAGAAAGTCCGCGCGGCGGCGACGCGGCTCGACCAGCCAGACCGGTCTATCAGTGAGCGCAGCGACCACCAGTCCTGGGAAACCGGCACCGCTCCCGATGTCGAGCCATACCCCCGCGTCCTTGGGGGCGACCATCAGCAGTTGCGCGGAATCGACAATGTGGCGTGCCCACATCGCGCCCAGCGTCGAGGGTGCAATCAGATTCTGCTGTGCGCTTTCGGCGGTGACGATCTCGACGAGTTGTTGCATCGCCGCGAGCCCGTCGTCGCCAAAGTGCTGCGAGACCCAGTCCCGCGCTTCGTCCTCGGTCACGCTGCCTTCTTTCGGATCTGCAGGAGGATCGCCGTCAGCGCCGCCGGAGTGATGCCACGAATACGACCCGCCGCTGCGAGCGTAGTGGGGCGTGCGGTCTCGAGCCGTTCGATCATCTCGCTCGATAGCCCGGGGACGGTCGCGAAGTGCAAGCCATCGGGTACGGCGATCGTGTCATGCGAGCGCATCGCCGTAACTTCGGATTCCTGCCGTGCGAGATAGGGGGCGTAGCGCGCGTCCTCGGTTGCTTCGGCAAGCAGATCGGCATCCATGCGTTCGAGGAGGTCTGGGGCCACCATCTCGAGTGTCACACCCGCCACGCGCAGCCATGCGGCGCCCGATCGGCGTTCGGGATCGCTGCCGATCACCGCTCCGCGCATCGTGAGCGTTTCGCTTGGCACCGTCTGGTCGAGCACTTGCTCGATTTCGCCACGGCGCTCGATCCGATCCGCAAGCCGCTCAATCCGCGCGGGCGACAAGCATCCAAGCTCAGCCGCTATCGGGCTCAAGCGTGTCTCGGCATTGTCGGCGCGCAATCGCAGCCGGTATTCGGCGCGAGCGGTAAGCATGCGATAGGGTTCGGTAATGCCTTGCAGCACCAGGTCGTCGATCATCACACCGAGATACGACGATGCTCGGTCGAGCACGATCTCGGGCCGCTCGAGCGCGCGCGCCGCTGCATTGAGCCCCGCCATCAAGCCCTGGCCGGCGGCTTCTTCATATCCAGTCGTGCCATTGATTTGCCCGCAGCAATACAAACCTTCGAGCGCGCGGACCTCCAGCGTGGCAGCCAGCGCGCGCGGGTCGATATGGTCATATTCGACAGCGTATCCCGGCGTGAGCATCGTCGTGGCCTCGAGCCCGGGGATTGAGCGAAGCATCGCCGCCTGGATGTCGACGGGCAGCGATGTCGAAATGCCGTTGGGATAGATCGTCGGATCATCGAGACCCTCGGGTTCGAGGAAGATCTGATGGCCGTCGCGGTCTCCGAAGCGGTGGATCTTGTCCTCGATCGACGGACAGTAGCGCGGGCCTGCGCCGGCGATTGCGCCGCCGAACAGCGGCGATCGGTCGAGCCCGGAGCGAATGATGTCATGCGTCTGCGGCGTCGTCCTCGTGATCGCGCAGTGAAGCTGGGGCAGGGGGCGATGCGTCGAAACGGGTGACATCGTCCAAGGCCCGGCGTCGCTTTCCTGCTGCGCCAGCCGCGCCCAGTCGATCGTGCGGCCATCGAGTCGCGGCGGCGTCCCGGTCTTGAGGCGCGCCATCGGGAGGTTGGCAGCGCGTAGCTGCTGCGCGAGCAGGGACGCGCCTGCTTCCCCGACACGCCCGCCTTCGGACCGTTCCTCACCACAGAACATCCGGCCGCCGAGGAAGGTGCCCGTAGCGAGCACGACCGCGCGGGTATGAAGCACCGTACCATCGGCCAAGCGAACACCTGCGACGCTCCCGCTCTCGCTCAGCAGGAGACCGGCGACTTCCCCACCGATAATCTCCAACCCTACTTGCTGTGCTAGCATCGCGTTGATCGCTGCCGCGTAGCGGCGTCGGTCCGCCTGCACGCGTGGGCCCTGAACGGCTGCGCCCTTGCTGCGGTTGAGCATGCGGTAGTGGATACCCGCCGCATCGGTCGCGCGCGCCATCAGGCCGTCGAATGCATCGACCTCGCGGACAAGATGCCCCTTGCCGAGACCCCCGATCGCGGGGTTGCACGACATCGCACCCACTTTCGCAGGATCAAAGGTGATCAATGCGGTCCGTGCGCCGCGCCGCGCCGCTGCAGCGGCAGCCTCGGTGCCGGCGTGCCCGCCACCCACTACGATGACGTCGAAATCGTTCATGGGCTTCGCGCTAAATGGCTCGCCGCGATCTGTCAAAGCCGACCGTGTTCCACGTGGAACATCACTTACCGATGCAGAAGCGCGAGAAGATCGCGTCGAGCACATCCTCGGTCCCGGTGCGCCCCGTGATCGCGTTGAGCGAGCGCATCGCGCAGCGCACCTCCTCTGCGACGATCAACAAATCGCCGTGTCCCGCCCGGCGGAGATGTTGCTCGCTTTCGCGCAGCAACGACCGTTGACGATCATTTGTCGCAATCGCATCGGCGCCCGGAAGAAGCGCTTGCGCCTCCGCGGCGAGCCGCGCCCACAACTCGCCAATGCCAGCCCCGCTCTCGGCCGAAACAACGAGCTCAGCGAAAGGGGGAGGGGACGAGCGCGACGACAGGTCTGCACGCGCGTGTACCGCGATATGGCTCGGATCGGTGGGCGGGGTATCGCCCAGCCACAGCACGATATCCGCCGAGCCCATCGCCGCCTCGGCACGCGCAATGCCGATCTCTTCGACGATGTCGTTGGGCGTATCCGTCAGACCGGCTGTATCGGTGAGCAGATAGGCGATTCCCCCACGCGTGACCGCGGCCTCGATCCGGTCGCGCGTCGTCCCCGACAATGGCGAGACGATCGCCACGTCGCGCGCCGCGAGCACATTGAGGAGCGTCGATTTCCCACTATTGGGGGGCCCGGCTATCACCACGCGTACGCCGTCGTGCAGACGCTCGACCGGCGGCGTCGCGAGCAGCGCAGCCATCGCATCGGCAATGCCTGCGATGTTGGTCGTGATAGCCTCGACCGCTTCGTCGGGCACGTCATCTTCGTCGGAGAAATCGAGCTGCGCTTCGATGCTCGCAGCCACTGTCACCAACCGGTCCGACCAGTCTTCGATGACGGTGCGCAATCCGCCTTCCGCAATCCGAAGCGCTGCACGACGCTGCGTCTCGGTCTCGGCGCTCAGCAGATCGCCGAGGCCTTCAGCTTCGGTCAGATCGAGCACACCGTTGGTCAACGCACGGCGCGTGAATTCCCCCGGCTCGGCGGCGCGCAGACCCGGTTGCGCAGCCAGCACATCGCCAACCGCCGCCACCACCGCACGCCCGCCGTGAAGATGGAGTTCGACCAGATCCTCACCCGTCGCGGTACGCGGAGCCGGAAAGGTCAGGACCAGCGCACGATCGAGCAATCGCCGGTCGGCAGGATCGCGCAACGCACGCACGCCCGCCACGCGCGGTGACGGCAAGGTCCCGGCGAGCGCCGCTGCAACCGCCATCGCCGACGGCCCGCTTATCCGCATGATCGCGATCGCCGCCGGCGGCGGGCCGCTCGAGCAGGCAAAGATCGTGTCGTCCGCCACGGCTTATTTCGCTGCGCGCTCGAACATCGTCCGCCACAGTCCCATGCTCGCATCGCTGATCGGCGCCCAGCTTCGCATCATGTTCTCGATCAGGTCGGGCGAAACGACGCCATCCATCGAATCGGTCATCATCGACAGATACTTATCGTGGATCGGCGTGAGATCCGGGAGCCCCATGAAAGCACGCGCCTCTTGGGGGGTACAATCGATCTCGACGTTGATCTTCATTACGGCGTCTCCGCTTGAGCCGGCACGAGCCCGGCGGCATAGTCTGCTCATGTATGCGCGCGATATGGCCCGGATCGCAACGCCCGTCGGCGTGATCACGATCAGCGGCGATGACCGCGAACTCCATGCGATCACGCTCAGCGGGGAGGCACCGCTTGTGGCGGGGGCGACCGCACCAGTACGTGCCGCCGCCGAGCAACTGACCGCATGGTTTGCGGGAACACTGACGACCTTCGATCTGGCTTTGTCAGCCGCAGCGTCCGAACGCGGTGCGGCACTGCGTACCGCGATGGTCGCGATCCCCTATGGCGATACGGTGAGCTACGGAGCGCTCGCCAAGCGTGCTGGGTCGAGTGCGCGGGCGATCGGGCAAGCCTGCGCGCGCAATCCGTTCCCGATCGTGGTGCCATGCCACCGCGTGCTCAATGCCTCGGGATCGCTCGGCGCGTATTCGGCGGGGGAGGGGCCGATCACCAAGCAATGGCTGCTCGCGTTCGAGCGGCGCGGTCGGCGGGATTTGCTGCTTTAGGGATTTGGTTCGCGGGGCGGGCATGGGCAAAGCCCATGCCGTCGGTCGGGCGCGGAATTGCGCCCGCCGGCCGAGCCGGTGCGAGTCCGGCGGCAGCCTGCCGCCGGCCGCACTCGGCTATTGATTCATGCTGTCGAAGAAATCTTCGTTGGTCTTCGAATTCTTCATCTTGTCGAGCAGGAACTCCATCGAGTCGATCGTGCCCATCTGCATGAGGATGCGGCGCAGCACCCACATCTTCGACAGCTTGCTTTGATCGACCAGCAGCTCTTCCTTGCGCGTGCCCGACTTGCCGACATCGAGCGCTGGGAAGATCCGCTTGTCGGCAACCTTGCGGTCGAGCACGATTTCGGAGTTACCCGTGCCCTTGAATTCCTCGAAGATCACTTCGTCCATGCGGCTGCCGGTGTCGATGAGCGCGGTCGCGATGATCGAGAGCGAACCGCCTTCCTCGATGTTGCGCGCGGCACCGAAGAAGCGCTTCGGCCGCTGCAGTGCATTGGCGTCGACACCGCCGGTCAGCACCTTGCCCGACGACGGCACGACGGTGTTGTAGGCACGGCCGAGACGCGTGATCGAGTCGAGCAGGATCACGACATCCTTCTTGTGCTCGACCAGGCGCTTGGCCTTTTCGATCACCATTTCAGCGACTTGCACGTGGCGAGTCGCGGGCTCGTCGAAAGTCGAGGAGACGACTTCGCCCTTCACCGAACGCTGCATGTCGGTCACTTCCTCGGGGCGCTCGTCGATCAGCAGGACGATCAGGAACACCTCGGGGTGGTTGTCGGTGATCGCCTTGGCGATGTTCTGCAGCATCACCGTCTTGCCGACGCGCGGCGGCGCGACGATCAGCGTGCGCTGGCCCTTGCCCTGCGGCGAGATGATGTCGATGACTCGCGCCGACTTGTCCTTGACGGTCGGATCGGCGGGATCGAGCGTGAGCTTCTCGTCGGGATAGAGCGGCGTCAGATTGTCGAAATTGACGCGATGACGAACCGCGTCGGGATTGTCGAAATTGACCGCGGTCAGCTTGGTCAGCGCGAAATAGCGTTCGCCATCCTTCGGCCCGCGGATCTCGCCTTCGACCGTGTCGCCAGTGCGCAGGCCGAACTTACGGACCTGGTTGGGCGAGATGTAGATGTCGTCAGGACCGGCGAGATAATTCGCCTCGGGGCTGCGCAGAAAGCCAAAGCCGTCGGGCAGCACTTCGATCGTGCCGAGCCCCATGATTTCCTCGCCCTCTTCGGCCTGAACCTTGAGGATCGCGAACATCAGATCCTGCTTGCGCAGCGTCGATGCGCTCTCGATGCCGAGCTCCTCGGCCATCGCGACCAGTTCGGCCGGCTTTTTGTTCTTGAGGTCTTTGAGATGCATGGAGGGCGTCCGGGGCATGAAGATGCGAGGGGGGAGCTTCGGTCGGCGACAGATACGCGACGATGCTAGAGGAAGGATGCCGCGACCGAACGGGTGGACCCGCCGCATCGTGACACGGCGCTCGAGATACGATCCGGCGCGCGGCGCGTCAAGGCTTGGCGGTTTTTGCGCAAGTGCTGAAGAGCGCGGTTATCGGTCGCCCTCCGCACGCGTCGCGTCCCACGCGCAGAGGGCTTCAGCACCTCAGAACGGCTGGACGATCGCAAGGATGACGATGAACGTCACCAGCACCGCCGGCACTTCATTGATCAGCCGCAATTGCCGCCCGGTGAGCGTCGGCTTGCCCGCCGCGAGCTTCTTCGAATAGCCGACCGCCCAACCGTGATACCCGCTGAGGATCACCACCAGCAGCAGCTTGAGGTGCAGCCAGCCGAGCCCGCTCGCGCCCGAGAACAGCCCGAGATTGGCGCCGAGTGTCAGGCCGAGCATCCAGACGACGACCATCGCAGGCGTCAGGATGATCTTGCGGATCTTGGCTTCGCGCTCGACCCATTGCGCCGCCTCGGGCGAGCCGATCGCGGCTTCCTGATGATACACCAGATAGCGCGGCAGCATGAACAGCCCCGCCATCCAGAAGATGACGAAGATCAGATGCGCTGCCTTCATCCACGGATAGGCATTGCCGAGCATCCCGATCATCGCGCGCTCCGGACATAGGCGAGCAACTGCTCGACATGCGGGATCGGCGTGTCCTGCAGGATGCCGTGGCCGAGGTTGAAGATGTGCGGCCGATCGGCGAACGCGGTGAGGATGCGCGACGCGGCCTGTTCCATCGCCGCTCCCCCGGCGATCAGGACGAGCGGATCGAGATTGCCCTGCACCGGCATCCCCTGCGGAAGCGTCCGCGCGGCCCATTCGGGGTCGATCGTTTCGTCGAGCCCGAGCGCATCGACCCCGGTCTCGCGCGCATAGGCAGGAAGCTTTTCGCCCGCGCCCTTGGGAAAGCCGATCACCGGGACGCCGGGGTGGCGCTCATGCAGCGCCGCGACGATCGCGGCATTAGGGGCGATCACCCAGCGCTCGAACTGCGCGGGGCTGAGGCTGCCGGCCCAGCTGTCGAACAGCTGCACCGCCTCGACGCCGGCCTCGATCTGGCGTGACAGATATTCGATCGTGCAATCGGCGATCGCGGTGATGATCCGACCAAAAGCG
The DNA here is from genome assembly GCF_040546165.1 of Sphingomonas sp. UYEF23. Classification (NCBI taxonomy): domain Bacteria; kingdom Pseudomonadati; phylum Pseudomonadota; class Alphaproteobacteria; order Sphingomonadales; family Sphingomonadaceae; genus Sphingomonas; species Sphingomonas sp. UYEF23. The sequence continues at coordinate 371,756 of NZ_JBEPNG010000003.1, forward strand.
GCAGGGTCGCCATACGCGAAACGCCGCGTCTCGCCCTGATCCTTGCTGCCATGTCCTGCGACCATATAAGTGGCGACGGTCCACGGGCTTCCAGCAAAGCCGAGGAAGGTGGTCTGTGGCGGCAATTGCGCTGTGACCAGGCGCACAGTCGCATACACCGGATCAAGCCGCTCAGGCGCCGCCTGAAGGCTTTCCAGCGCATGATCGACGAGCGGGGGCGTCAGCGCCGGTCCTTCGCCGACACCGAAGCTCAGACCCTGTCCCAGCGCCGAGGGGACCATCAGGATATCCGAGAACAGGATCGCACCGTCGAAGCCGAAGCGCCGGATCGGCTGGATCGTTACTTCGGCTGCCGCTTCACTGTCATTGACCAAAGCGAGGAACCCGCCCTTCTCGGCCCGGAGCGCGCGATATTCGGGGAGATAGCGTCCCGCCTGGCGCATCAGCCAGATTGGCGGGGTGGAGGCACGCTCACCCTTGAGCGTGGCGAGCAGCGGCTTGTTTTGCGTCAGCACGGTCGGTCTTTCCTCACCCTACTTCTATAAGAATCTAGAATCTTAAAAGGTTGAAGTGGTTGTTGGCACGTTGATAACGGGGCTTATGCCGCCATCCCCAAAATGCCAACAGATTGACGCGGCGCAATCGACGCGCACGCCTTGAGTCGGCGTGCTCGTCCCCATTATCCACAGGCTGTGGGGGGAACCATGGGGTGTTTGCGCGATTGTGGATAGCATGAGGGTTATGCACCGCGGTCGCTCGGCTTTGCGGACGGGCAAAGTTGCGCTAGCGCTTGCCCCCATGTTGTCCACAGTTTCGCCCCGCACCCGTCTCTGATGCGCCTGCATCTCCATCTTTTGTCGGATTCGACCGGCGAAACGCTCGAGAACATCGCCAAGGCCGCGCTCGCGCAATATGACGATGTCGAGACGATCCGGCATTTCTGGCCGATGGTGCGGACCGAGGCGCATCTCGAGCGCATTTTGCAGGAAATCTCGCAAAATCCCGGGCTGGTGCTGTTCACTTTGGTGAACAGCGAGACGCGGCGCACGCTCGAGACGCGCTGTCGTACGCTCGGGCTCCCCGCGGTCGCGCCGCTTGATGCGGTGACGGGCGCGCTGTCGGGCTTGCTTGGTCAGGCGGCGAAGGCCCGCCCGGGGCGGCAGCACGTGCTCGACGCCGCGTATTTCGCGCGGGTCGATGCGATTCAGTTCACGATCGCGCATGACGACGGGATCCTGGCCGAGGAGTGGGAAGAAGCGGACATCCTGCTCGCAGGCGTGTCGCGGTCTTCGAAGACGCCGACGTCGATCTATCTCGCCAATCGCGGCTTCAAGACCGCGAACATCCCGATCGTCGTCGAAAGCCCGCCGCCCGAAAATCTCTTCACGTTGAAGAACCCGATCATCGTCGGCCTTACGACGAGCGCCGATCGGCTGATCCAGGTGCGCCGCAACCGGTTGCTGTCGCTGAATGAAACGACCACCACCGCTTATGTCGACCAAGAAGCGGTGACGCGCGAAGTCGCCTATGCGCGGCGGATGTTCGCCGACAATGGCTGGCCGGTGATCGACGTCACGCGGCGCTCGATCGAGGAAACCGCAGCGGCGATCATTGCGCTCGTCGGCGAACGCCGCGGCGAAACACGAGGTGAAGCATGAAGCTCCTGCTGGCCTCGCAAAGCGCCTCGCGGCGCGCCATGCTGACCGCGGCAAATGTCCCGTTCGTCGCGGTCTCGGCCGGCGTCGATGAGGAATCGGCAAAGGCGGCGTTGCTCGGCGAAGGGCTCGCCGCGCGCGACATGGCCGATGCCTTGGCCGAACTGAAGGCGATCAAGGTTTCGTCGGGTGAGGGGCAAGCGCTTGTGCTCGGTTGCGACTCGGTCGTCGCGCTCGAGGATGGGTCGATGCTCGACAAGCCACGCGACCGGGCCGAGGCGGGCGCGCATCTGCGCCGGCTGTCGGGCAAGCGCCATGAACTCGTCAGCGCCGCGGTGATGGCCGAAGGCGGCCGTCCGGTGTGGCGCGTCGTCGATCGCGCGCGGATGCACGTGCGCCCGCTGTCCGAGGCGTTCATCGAGACCTATCTCGACCTCGAATGGCCCGAAATTGCCGGCTGTGTCGGTTGCTATCGGATCGAGGGCCCGGGCGCGCAATTGTTCAGCCGGATCGAGGGGAGCCAGTTCACCGTGCTCGGCCTGCCTTTGCTGCCGGTGCTCGATTATCTGCGGGTTCGGGGAGTTATGGCGTCATGATGCTGGCCGAAGTGATCGGCGATCCGATCGCGCATTCCAAATCGCCGTTGATCCACGGCTTCTGGATCGAACGCCTCGCGCTCGATGCCGAATATCACCTCTGTCAGGTCGCTGCCGACGGGCTGGCAGCGTATTTCGAGGCGCGCAGTGCCGATCCCGCCTGGCGCGGCTGTAACGTGACGATCCCGCACAAGATCGCGGTGTTCGACCATGTTCCCGATCCCGGTGGCGTCCGCGCGACGATCGGCGCGGCCAATACCGTGTTCCGCGGTGAGGACGGCAAGGTGATCCTGACCAACACCGATGCCGCTGGCTTCTATGCGCCGATCAACCAGCTCGATCTTGCCGGCGCGCCGGTCGTGGTGATCGGGGCAGGGGGGGCGGCACGCGCGGTGTTGTTCGCGCTCGCACGGCTCGACGTCGGTCCGGTGACGATCCTCAACCGCAACATGCTCAAGGCGGCGGCGTTGCTGTCATCGTTCGGGCTCAAGGGCAAGGCGCTGCCGCTCGATGCGACGCTCCCGGCCGCGGCCTTGTTGGTCAATGCGAGCGCACTCGGGATGGTCGGGCAACCCCCGCTCGAGCTCGATCTGGCGCCATTGCCCGAGGATGCAGTGGTGTATGACGTCGTTTATGCACCGCTCGAGACGCGCCTCCTGGCGGCGGCGCGCGACCGCGAGCTCGAGACGGTCGACGGACTCGATATGCTGATCGGCCAGGCCGCGCTCGCGTTCGAGCTGTTCTTTGGCGTCGCCCCACCGCGCGACGAGGCGAGCGACGACGAGCTCCGCGCGCTGCTGACCGCATGACGGCCGAGCGGCCGATCACGATCGGGCTGACCGGGTCGATCGGCATGGGCAAATCGACCGTTGCCGCGATGTTCGCCGACGCCGGCGTGCCGGTGTTCGACGCCGACGCCGCGGTGCACGTGCTGCAAGGGCCGGGTGGCCGCACCGTCGCCGCGATCGAGTCTGCCTTTCCCGGCGTGACCGGGCCGAATGGCGTCGATCGCGCTGCGCTCGGCGCCAAGGTGCTCGGCGACCCGGCGGCACTCGCGCGGCTCGAAGCGATCGTCCATCCGGCGGTCGGCGAGGAGCGCGCGGCCTTCCTGGCGGCGCATGCGAGCGCGCCGATCGTGCTGTTCGACGTTCCCTTGCTGTTCGAAACGGGTGGCGAGTCGCGAGTCGATCGCGTCGTCGTCGTGTCCGCCCCGCCCGAGATTCAACGTGCGCGGGTGCTCGCCCGCACCGGAATGACGCCCGAAAAGCTCGACGCGATTCTCGCCAGGCAGTTGCCGGACGGGGATAAAGTCACGCGCGCCGACTTCGTCGTGCCGACGGGCGGGTCGATCGATGCGACGCGGCGTGCGGTTAGCGCCATCATCGCTTGCCTCGAAGGGCGCGAGACCCCACTATCCTAGACTTATGCGCGAGATCGTTTTCGATACCGAGACCACAGGCTTCAGTTTTTCCGATGGCGACCGCATGGTCGAGATCGGCTGTCTCGAGATGGTCAACAAGGTCGAGACCGGGCGCACCTTCCACGCCTATTTTCACCCCGAGCGCACGATGCCGCCCGAGGCGCAGCGCGTCCACGGGCTGAGCGACGCGTTCCTCGCCGACAAGCCGCTATTCCCGCAGCTGGTCGAGGATTTGCTCGATTTCATCGGCGACAGCCCGCTCGTCGCGCACAATGCGAGCTTCGATTTCGGCTTCCTCAACGGCGAACTGCAGCGCTGCGGCCGCGCGACCGTTGGGCTGCACCGGATGGTCGATACCGTCGCGATGGCGCGGATGCGCCACCCCGGCGCCAAGCATAGCCTCGATGCGCTGTGTAACCGCTACGGCATCGATCGTAGCCATCGCACCGTCCACGGCGCGTTGCTCGACGCGCAATTGCTCTCGCAAGTCTATGTCGAGCTCACCGGCGGTCGACAGATCGGGCTCGGCCTGGTCAGCGAAGTGATCGAGGACATGGCGCCGACGCAGTCGACCCCGCCGACGACGGTGCGTCCGGCGCGTATCTTCGCAGCCGCCGAGAGCGAACTCGCCCGGCATGCGGCGTTCCTCAAAACCGTGGTCAATCCGTTGTGGGGGAGCGATCCGGCACTGTCTTGAGTTTAAGGGGGTCGAGGCGCCCGACAGGCGTCGTCTACCGCCGATGATCGTCAAAGCGACATCGGCCAGCTAAGGAGAATGCTCATGGATATTCGGGTTTCCGGCCATCAGGTCGAAACGGGCGAGGCGCTCAGGACCCATGTCGACGAGCGACTCCAGGGCATAGCCACCAAATATTTCGCGCGCGCCATCTCGGCGCAGGTCACCTTCGGCAAGGGGCCGCACGACAATCGCTTCACCGCCGACATCGTCGCGCACGTGATGCAGGGGTTGATCCTCAAGGCACATGGCGATGCCGCGGATGCGCATCTCGCCTTCGACGCTGCCGCCGCCAAGGTTGAGAAGCAGCTGCGGCGCTACATGCGCCGCCTCAAGGATCGCAATGCCGGGGTGGCGAGTGCAGCGGCGGCACAAGCGGCCGATGCCGAGAATGCCGGCTATACGCTGTTCCAGGAGAGCACCACTGAAGAGGAGGTCGAGGACTTCCCGCTGATCGTCGCAGAAACGCGCGTCGACGTGCCCGATGCCTCGGTGTCCGATGCCGTGATGATGCTCGACCTGCGCAACACCGCGGCCTTGCTGTTCCGCAACAGCGTATCGGGCACCTACAACATGGTCTATCGCCGTGGTGACGGGACGATCGGCTGGGTCGAGCCGCACCGCGAAGCGTAAGGCCATCAGCGGCACGGCGCCGATGTCCTAGCATAAGGCTCGTGCTTTCGCCGATGACCGATCGGCGCTATGGGCTCGCTCAAAGCCTCCGCTTTGGGCGGGCCCAAGGACTAACATGACCGATCTGCACGATATTCTCGCGTCCGACGCCGTGCTCGAACGCGTCAGCGCAGGCACGCGCAAGGCGCTGTTCCAGCAGCTCGCAGCGACCGCGGCGAGCGTATACGGAGTAGATACCAGCGCGGTGTCCGAAGTGGTCGGGACGCGCGAGAAGCTCGGTTCGACCGGGTTCGGCGGGGGCGTTGCGACGCCGCACGGCAAGTTGCCCGGGCTGGACCGCGTCTGCGGCGTTTTCGCCCGGCTCGCCCAGCCGATCGATTTCGACTCGGTTGACGACATGCCCGTCGACATCGTCTTCATGCTGCTGTCGCCACCCGATGCCGGTGCGACTCATCTCAAGGCGCTGGCGCGCGTGTCGCGTGCGCTGCGCGATCAGGCGTTCGTCGCGAAACTGCGCGGGGCAGGGTCGCGCGATGCGCTTGTCGCGTTGCTGTCCGCCGATCAGACGTGCGATGCCGCTTAACGACGGCCCGGCCCCGGCGGGAGAACAGGCGCATTTCCGTGCGCTCGAATCGCTCTATGCCGCGGCACCGATCAATCGCTTGTTCGAGTCGACGCTTGAAATCCCCGAAGCCGGGCTCGCGCGGATCCATTTCACGATCGACGAGCGCTACTTTCACGCCGCGGGCGCCGCGCACGGCACGAGCTATTTCAAGATGCTCGACGACGCTGCGTTCTATGCCGCGAACAGCCTCGTGACCGATCGCTTCTTGCTGACCACCGCGTACAATCTGCTGCTGACCAAGCCGCTGCGCGCGGGGCCGGTGATTGCAGAGGGCCGTTGGGTATCGGGGCATCGGCGTGTGTTCGTCGCCGAGGCGCGCTTGATCGATGCGAGCGGCAATGAAGCTGCGCGTGGCACCGGCACCTTCATGCGCTCGCAGATCGCGCTTGCCGGATTGCCCGGGTACCGCCCTGCATGAGCGACACGCTGGCGAGCGGAATTCTGGTGTCGGCCCTGCTCAAACGCGTCAACGATGCTGGTGGGATGGGGATGGTGCGGGCCAGGGGTGACGCAGATTCCGGCGCGATCCTGATGATTTTGAACGATGGTCCGGGGCGCTCACGGCTGGTCGAGCGCGGACGGGACTCGCTCGGCAAACGGGCGCTCATTGCCGCAGGGCCAAGCGGCGCGAGCGATCCGATGACGTGCGATACCTATTGGCGACGCCGACGCGAGCGGGATCCCGACCTGTGGGTTATCGAACTGGATATCCCGTCGGCAGAACGATTCGCCGCAGAAACGATCCTCGACGATTGACCGGGCGGCCCCGCGCAGGGATAGGCAAAGCTCTAGTCAGGGCGTTGTGTCGTGCCGGGTGCGATCCGGAATGATTACGCAGTCGGGGGGCTGTCCGGAAGGGCGACGTATGTCGACCCTATCCGTGCACCAACCGCATTTTAGTCGTCTTCATGTCGTTTTCGAACCGCGTCGCATCCATCGTGACGCTGACCTTTACCGTCGCTGCTCTCATCGGCTTCGGAACGCCTGGGTTCGCCCAGGAAATCAATCGTGCTATCAACGTGCCGTCCGCGCTTTCGGTTCCGCAGACGCCCCAGATGATCCCGGCGATCGCCACGACCCAGTCGGCTGATCCCGTAACCGCTCCTTCACAAGAGTCCGACGCAGAGCAGGATGGCGATACCGTCGCTTATGGTACGCTCGATGCCGCCGTCGCGGCGCAGCCTGGCCCCGAAGCGATGAATGACGAGCTTCAGTGCATGGCCGGCGCGATCTATTTCGAGGCCAAGGGCGAACCGCTGAGCGGCCAGCTCGCTGTCGCCGAAGTGATCCTCAACCGTTCGAAGTCGGGGCGCTTCCCCAAGGGCGTGTGTTCGGTTGTGACCCAGAAGGGTCAGTTCTCTTTCGTTCGCGGCGGCCATGTCCCCGACATCGCCCCGAACAAGCAGTATCGCACCGCCGTCGCCGTTGCGCGTGTCGCACTCGCCGATGCGTGGGACAGCCCCGCGTCGGACGCGATGTACTTTCACGCGCGCCGCGCTGCGCCGGGCTGGCACCGCGTTCAGGTCGCTGCGATCGGCAACCATCTTTTCTACCGCTGAGACGCGCGCGTCCTCTTGGACGCGTTCGTGAAATGTTCTAGGGTCGGGTGATGCTCCGCACGCCCGATCCTTCCGCATTTCCCAGTGGCGCCTGCGCCGAATTTGCCGGCTCGTCGCTCTGCGCGGCCGATGTCGCGCGCGGGACGACCCGGATGCTGCTTCGCCACGACCTGGTCGCACTGAGCGAGGTGCCGCTCGATGGCAATCGTCGCGCCGATCTGATGGCGATCGATGCGCGCGGCCAGATCGTCATTGTCGAAATCAAGGTCTCGCGCGCCGATCTGCTCGGCGATGGCAAATGGACCGACTATCTCGGATGCTGTGATCGCTATTATTGGGCGGTCCCTGCGGGGTTCGACGCATCGCCGCTCGATGGCGCGGCTTTCCTCCCCGAGCGCACAGGGATCATCGTCGCCGATCGCTACGATGCCGCGGTGGTCCGCGATGCGCATACCGAGCCGTTGTCGGCAGCGACGCGTAAGCGCGCGACGCTCGCGTTCGGGCGTCGGGCAGGGCGGCGCTTGATCGCGCTCACCGATCCCGAAGCACAGGTCATGCTTTAGGCGACGCCCTCCGAGTGTTCCACGTGGAGCAATCTCAGAGCGTTGGCCCTGACACTGCCTTGCGAACCTTTTTGGGGCTGGCCTCGATCATTTGCGCGATGCTCGGCGAGCGCTTGTCCTGCTGTGCATATTCGCGCGCGGAAAAGCCCTGGAGATGATCGGCCTGGTCGGGATCGGCGCCCAGATCGAGCAAGGTACGCACGAGCGACTGGTCTCGGCGCTGGACCGCAATAATGAGCGGCGTCTCGCCGCGCGCGTCGGCGAGGTTGACGTTGCCCCCGCTCTTGGCGAGCGCATCGACCATTTCCTTGCGCCCGAGCCGGGTCGCCAGCAGCATCGCGGTCTCGCCCTTGTCGTCGCGGAGATTGGCGTCGGCACCCTTCGACAGCAGATACGAAACATAGGCCATGTCGCCGCGCCGCACGACGATGTGGAGCGCACCTTCGCCAGTCGAGCGATCGCGCGTGTTGACCAAGGTCACGCCAGGCTTCTCGAGCGCGGCGATCACTTCATCGTTCTTCGCGTCTTTCACCGACTGGAGGAACTTGTATCCGGCCGACTGACCGATCTGCGCCACGGCGGGCGTCGAAACCAGCGCAAGCGGCGTGGCCACGAGCAAGGCGAAGGCGAGCGGTGCAGTACGAAGGGTCATCGAAAAGGTCCTGGCTAGGTCGAGCGATGCGATCGGGAAAAGCTCAAAAGCTTGCGCCGATCGGACTAACAGATCATGGCTGGCGATGCCATGAACCAGATTGCCCGCACGCTGTGCGCGCTGTTGCTGACCGCATCGACGGTCGGCTGTAGCGGCTCTCCCGCCCCGACCCGCGCCCCGCTCGACGGGGTCAAGATCGGTGTCCCGTTCCAATTGATCGATCAGGACGGAAAGCCGCGCAGCGATCGCGACTTTGCCGGTCGCTATCGCATCATGTATTTCGGCTACACCTTCTGCCCCGATGTGTGCCCGACCGATCTCCAGACGATCGGCGCGGGGCTGCGTACGTTCGAGGCGCAGGATGCGAAGCGGGCGGCAACAGTCGTGCCGATCTTCGTCTCGGTCGATCCGAAGCGGGATATGCCCGCCGTGCTCAAACCCTATGTCGCGGCGTTCCATTCGCGAATGGTCGGGCTGACCGGCTCGCCCGAAACCATCGCGGCGGTCGCCAAGGGGTACGGCGTCACCGTCGAACTCGAGAAACCCAATGCCGAGGGCGCGTATCTCGTCGCGCACAGCCGCTTCGCGGTGCTGATGGATCCGGCTGGCAAGCCAGTGGTTCTCCTGCCCGCAGACAAGTCGCCGAGCGATGTCGCGGCCGAGCTCGACCGGTGGGTGAAATGAGCGGAAAATTCTGGGAAGAACCGATCGACACGCTCGATCGCGGGCAGTGGGAAGCCTTGTGTGACGGGTGTGGCAAATGCTGCGTCCACAAGCTCGAGGATGAGGAGACGGGCGAGCTGCTGCCGACGAACGTGTCGTGCCGTCTGCTCGATCGCGCGACGGCGCAATGCTCGAACTACAAACATCGCCACGCCTATGTCAGCGAGTGCGTGCGATTGAGCCGCGACAATGTCCGCACGATCGACTGGCTGCCGGCGACCTGCGCCTATCGTCTGCGCGCCGCCGACGAGCCGCTCCACGACTGGCATTATCTCGTGTCGGGCGACCGCGAGTCGGTGCACCGCGCTGGGCAATCGGTGCGCGGCTGGACGATTTCGGAAGATGATGCCGGCGAGCTCGAATATCATCTGGTCGACCGCGAATTGTGAGCAGCGCGATCGAGGTCGTCCGCAACGCGCGAGCGCGGCGCGCGCGACTGTCGGTCGATAGCGCGACCGGGCGCGTACGCTTGGTCCTGCCGCCGCGCGCGCCGCTCAAAAAGGCGCTCGCCTGGGCCGAGGAAAAGGCCGGGTGGATTGCCGAGCAACGCGCGCGTTTGCCACAAGCGCAGCCGTTCAAGCCCGGCGGGACTATTCCGTTCGGCGACGCTTGCCTGACGATCGCCTGGGAGCCGAGCGCATCCCGTACGGTGAAGCGCGTCGGTGATACTTTGCTCTGCGGGGGTACGCTCGATGGCGTGTCGCGACGGATCGCGACTTGGCTCAAGCGCGAAGCGCTACGGGTGTTGAGCTCGGAGACCGACGAGTTCGCTGATCGGGCAGGCGTCACCGTCACCAAGGTCGCGGTTGGCGATCCCAAGACGCGCTGGGGAAGCTGCGCCTCGTCGGGGACAATTCGTTACAGCTGGCGGTTGATCCTGATGCCCGATTTCGTCCGCCGATCGACCGTCGCGCACGAAGTTGCGCATCGGCTCCACATGGACCATAGCGCGCGCTTCTACCGCGTGCTCGAAATGCTCGACGAACGCGATCCCGACGAATCACGCCGCTGGCTACGCGCCAACGGCGCGGCGCTTCACTGGGTCGGCCGCGAGTCCTGACGCTCGTCGTAGCGGTCGGGCGGCGTCATCGCTGGTCGATCGCGCGGGACACGATTCGGATTGGGGGCAGGGCGGGGGGCATCGCGTCCGAGGACATGGTCGAGCCAGCCCTGATCGAGCCGCTGGGTATCGTCCGGGCGGTTCTGCTCGGTCTGCGGCTGGGTATCTGACCCACGGGTGATGCGCGGATCCGCACTGCGCGGGACGATCGGATTGCCGTCGGCATCGACTTGCGGCTCAGCCGGCGTCGCGCGTCCCGAATCGACTGGATTGCCGTTCTCGTCGACGAACAGGCCGTTATCCGCCTCGCCGAAATACGATTCCTGGTCGGGTTCGAGCTGATATTCGGGCAGCGTCACCTTGGTATCGAACTGTTCGACCGGGCGCGATGCGACCGCGGTCCGCATGAAGGCGGCGAACGCCTTGGCCGGCGCCGTGCCGCCGTGGAGCCCGGCGATCGGCTTGGCATCGTCACGCCCCATCCACACACCGGTGGTGAGGCCGCTCGAGAAGCCGAGGAACCAGCCATCCTTGCTCGACGTCGTCGTCCCGGTCTTGCCCGCGACCGGGCGTCCGATCTGGGCAGCCTTGCCGGTGCCGGTATTGACCGTCGTCTGGAGCAGGTCGGTCATTTCCGCAGCGACATAGGGCGCGACCAGCACATGACTGGTATCGACCGATTGCGCGTAGATCGTCTCGCCCGATGCGGTCACCTTGGTGATGCCGTACGGCGTGACCGCGACGCCCTTGTTGCCGACGCTCGCAAAAGCGCGCGTCATGTCGAGCAAACGGACCTCGGAGGTGCCAAGCACCATCGAGGGATGCGTGTTGACCTTGGTGGTGATGCCGAACCGCCGTGCCATGTCGGCGACGGTCGAGAAGCCGACTTCCTGTCCGAGCTTGGCGGCGACGGTGTTGAGCGAATATGCGAACGCCGTGCGCAAGCTCACTGCACCGCTGTTGCGGCGCGAATCGTTGCGAGGGCTCCAGCCATCGATCGTGATCGGCTCGTCGACGATCGAATCCTCAGGCTTATGCCCGGCCTCGAGCGCGGCGAGATAGACGAACAGCTTGAACGCCGATCCGGGCTGCCGGATCGCCTGCGTCGCGCGATTGTAGATCGAGCTGACATAATCCGTCCCGCCGACCATCGCGCGCACCGCCCCATCGCGGTCGATCGCGACGAGCGCACCTTGCGCGCCGCGCGGAGCATTCTGCTGGATTGCCGCATCGGCGGCGCGCTGCATGGTGAGGTCGAGCGTGGTCCATACTTCGAGCGGACGCTGCGTCTCGTCGATCAGCATTTCGAGCTGGGGGAGCGCCCAGTCGGTGAAATAGCGCACGCTGTTCTGCCGCGCCTCGGGGACGAAGGCGACCTTGTCGATCTCGGCCTCGTCGGCTTGCGCCGGCGTGATCACGCCGGTTTCCTGCATCAGCTTGAGCACGACTCCGGCACGACCGCGCGCAGCCGCGATATCGGCGGTCGGAGAGTAATTGGAAGGCGCCTTGACGAGCCCCGCGATCACCGCCGCCTCGGTCAGGCTGAGATGATCGGCGCCGTGCCCGAAGAATTTGCGCGATGCGGCATCGATCCCGTACGCGCCGCCGCCGAAATAAACCTTGTTGAGGTAGAGCTCGAGCACCTCGTCCTTGCTGAACTTGCGTTCGAGCGCGAGCGCGAGAATCCCCTCGCGGACCTTGCGGCCCCACTGCTTGTTCGAATTGAGGAAGATGTTGCGCGCAATCTGCTGCGTGATTGTCGATCCGCCCTGGCGCCAATGCCCGCGCTCGATGCGCACCTGGATCGAGCGCACCATCCCGATCGGGTCGACCCCGATATGCGAGCGGAAGCGACGATCCTCGACCGAAATCATCGCGTCGCGCATCACCTTGGGGATGCGGTCATACGGTAGCCATTCGCCATAGCTCGGCCCCATCGACACGATCACCGTGCCGTCGGCGGCGTGGACGCGGATCATCTGGCCGTTGGGCGACGATTTCAACGCATCAAAGCTCGGCAGCTGCCCTTCCGACACATAGACGGTGATCGCGAGCACGATCGCCCCGAGCAGCGCGAACCCCGCGCCAAGCTGGAGAACAAAGACGCTCCAACGGCGCCAGGCAGGCGCGCGTTTGGAGCGGGGCGAAGGAGCGGATGAGCGGGCCATGAAGCAGCGTAGCGTTAGGCTTTGCCGGGCACCCCGACAAGCCGTAGCCGGCTAGCTTAGTCCTTCATCTCGTCGCTGCCGGCACTCTCTCGGGCGCGAAAGTCGAGGCTGAGCGAGTTCATGCAATAGCGCAGGCCGGTCGGCGGCGGGCCGTCGGGGAAGACATGGCCGAGATGGCCGTCGCAGCGCGCGCAGCGCGCTTCGGTGCGAACCATGCCGTGGCTGACATCGCTATGCTCGATGACGTGCTCGGGCGAGATCGGCTGGGTGAAGCTCGGCCAGCCCGATCCCGAATCATATTTGTCGGCCGAATCGAACAACGGCAGTGCGCATCCGCCGCAGCGATAGATGCCATCGGCCTTGTTGTTGTCGTAACGGCCGGAAAAGGCGCGCTCCGTGCCGGCTTCGCGGAGCACGTGATAGGCCTCGGGGCTCAACTTCTTGCGCCACTCCGTTTCGGACAGGGTGATGTGATCCATGCGGAGGTTTTTCCAATTAGCTGGGCGTCCGGTCAAGCCGGGAATGGCCGATCCGGGTCAAAGAGGCGATAATCTCGATCAGTCCCGGGATCTGCCGCAGCAGCGGAAGCGCGAACCCGGTGAGGGCCGGGCGCTCAGCGGCGTCGCGGACGAGTCCGGCAAGACGGATCGGTCTGGCAGTGGCGCGCGCAAATCCCTGCTGAAAGCCGGGGGCAGCTGCCGCACCGCCCCCTAGATAGGCATGGCCTGCGCGAATGCCACTGGCGATCGCGATGCCCATGCCCTCGCCGGCGAGCGACGGGATGACGCCAGCCTGGTCGCCGAGCCGGAACAGCCCGGGCGCGCCGTGGAGCGCGCGCCAGCCATAGGGAACGTTGGCGATCGCATCGATCGCTTCGCTGCCGCTGCGATACGCGAAGCGTTCGCCGAGCCGCGGATGGTCGCGCCCGAGCTGGTCGAGCAAGGCGGCGGGGCTGCCCGCTTCGATCAACGCCGAGCGGTGGACCGCGAGGCAGCAATTGGCGCTGCCATCCTCCTGCCGGACGATGCCGACATAGCCGCGGTCGAACAGATGGAGTTCGATCGACTCGCCGATCAGGGCGTCGAGCCCGAGCGCCGCGGGAATACGCACGCGCAAGCCGAGTACGGGATCGCTGCCACGCGCCGCGGCCGGGCGTGCCGCGCCGCGGACGTCATGCTTGCCGCTCGCTAGGAACAGCGTGTCGGCGGCGAGATCCGCACCGTCGTCGAGCCGTGCCGTCAAGCCATCGACGCCGCGCACGGTCACCCCGCGCTCGACCGCCGAGCCAGCTTCGATCGCGCGCTTCAGCATTACCGTGTCGAGCAAATGCCGCGACACGCCATGCGCCGGGCGTGGGAGGCGTGTCTCGACGACGCGGCTGCCCGAAAGCACGCGTACCGTGGTCACGCGCGCGGGACCGAGCGCGTCCGGGGCGACGCCGAGCCGTGCGAGGGATTCGAGGGTGCGCCAGCTCAGGAAACCGCCGCAGATCGCATCGCCCGTCTCGCGGGTTCGCTCGATGAGCAAATGCGGCGCTCCAGCGCGCGCAAGCACGATCGCGGCGCTCGCGCCCGCGGGGCCGCCGCCGAGGATCAGCGCAGGTGTTCGACGCATAACCGAAACGGGAAGGCGCGATAGACACGCGCGGAGACGCCGGCTTCGGCGAGGATCGGGGGCCATTCGGCGGGGCGATACGAGCGAGCGATCGACAGTGTGCCGTCGTGCCGGACGATTCGGTGCCAGCGCGCGAGCGTGGCGAGCAGGGGGAAGCCACGATAGGCGAAGCCGTGGCGGTGGAGATCGTTGACCAGCCAGCCGCGCGCGCTTTCCACCTTCATGAAGCGCAGGAAGGCGATCAGCTGATCGTGGTCCATATGGTGCGCCACGAGGCTCGACACGACGAAATCCCAGCCTTGCCCGGCAAGATCGGCATAGTCGCCGCTCACGTAGCGAATGGGCAGATCGGCCGGCGTGTGGGCAGCCGCGGCAAGCGCACTGCGCGGGTTGAGGTCGACACCGACAAGGTCGGCCGCAATTCCGCGCCGCGCTGCCCAGCGCGCGATTCGCCGCAGCATGTCGCCATCGCCGAAGCCGACGTCGAGCAGCTTTAGGTGGGGGCGCCCCTTGGTTCCGCGGCGCAGGAAGTCGAGTGTCGGTCGCGCCGCCATCGTCACGACGTTCACCTTGGCAAGATCGCCGACGACCGCGGCATAGATGTCGGGCGCCAAATCATCGGCATCCATCAGCTCTTCGGCGATGGCGCGCCGCTCGAGCATCATGCGGCGCTCCGAAAGCCGAACCCTTCGGCGGCGAGGCCGGGGCCGAACGCGAGCGCTACGCCTTCACGAATCGGTGGCCCGGCGAGCAAACGCGCGAGCACGAACATCAAGGTTGCCGACGACATGTTGCCATTGTCGGCGAGCACGCCGCGCGATTCCGTCAGCGCATCGGCAGGCAAGGCGAGGCTCGTCTCGACCGCATCGAGGATCGAGCGACCCCCCGCGTGGATCGCCCAGCCATCGATATCGGCGGGTGCGCGCCCCCCGGTCGCGGCGGCGGCGAAGACCGGGTCGCTCAATCCGGCGGCGATACGCGCCGGGACTTCGCCCGACAGATGCATCGCAAAGCCGCGATCGGTAATGTCCCAGCGAATGAGCTCGGCCGAATCGGGGAGGGTGGTTGCGAAGGGCTGGCCGAGCGCGAGACCTTGCGGCTGGGCGGTGACCAATGCTGCGGCCGCGCCATCACCGAATTGCAGCATTGCGAGCAGGGGCTCGAGCGCAGGCGTGTCCTGAAGATGAAGAGTCGAGAGCTCGACGCAGATGACGAGCACGCGCGCAGCGGGATCCGAGCGCACGATGTGGCGCGCGCTGCGCAAGGCCGCGACAGCGGCGTAGCAGCCCATGAACCCGACCAGCAGCCGCTCGACCGACGGATCGAGCCCGAGTCGCGCGGCAACGATCTGGTCGATCCCGGGGGCGACGAAGCCGGTGCAGCTCGCGACGACCAGGTGGGTAATGCCGTCGAGCGGGACTTGGGCCCGTAGCACATCGATCGCGGCCAGGCTGAGCGCAGGGGCGTATTGCGCGTAGAGTTGCATGCGTTCTGCAGTGCCGGGCAGCAGATCGCGCGCGTAGAAGCCACCCATAGCGACGGGCGACCCGCCATCGTCCCCGATCGGCAGCACCGACCAACGATGCCCGATACCGGCGCGGCCCGCCATCCGGTCGAAGATCTTCGCCGAGCGCGAGTCGGGCAAACGCGCACGCGCCCAGTCGATAAAGGCATGATGAATGTCGTGATCCGGAACGGCGGTGCCGATCGCGATGATATGAGCGGTGCTAGGCAAGCGAGGCTTTCACAGGGCCGGCGGTACGTCCGGTTCGGAGACAACGCTACGCCAGTCGGTACGATCCGCAAGAGGCCGTAGAATCCATGGGACTTAGCCGAAAGGATCGACCGCCACGTCACGGTGTCCCGTGCGTGGCAGCGATTTCCAGAAAAAGTGGTGCGGCCGAGAAGACTCGAACTTCCACGGGCTTTCGCCCACAACGACCTCAACGTTGCGCGTCTACCAGTTCCGCCACGGCCGCACGTAACATCGCCGGGCGAACCCGGCAGCTGGTAGGCGAGCGCCCCTAGCAAAGGCTTTCGGGGAGTGCAACGCCTATCGCATCGATTGCGTTCAGAGTAGCAGCGCGGGATGCCGCGCCACCGCCCCCTGCTCGACGAAACGCGCCGCATTCTCGCGCTTGCGTGGCCGGTCATGCTGACGAGCCTCAACTGGACGATTCTGAGCGTGACCGACATTGTGGTCGTCGGGCTGACCGGCACCGATCAGGTCGCAGCCCTTGGCGCGAGCCGAGCGCTGACCTTCGTGACCATCGTCGGCGGGCTCGCCTGGCTGTCGGGAACGCTGGTCTTCTCTGCTCGAGCGGACGGCGCGAAGGATTTGCCCGAGACGGGGGCGACGTTGCGCGCCGGGCTCGTGCTGGCGGTGTTGCTGGGTCTCGGCGGCGCGCTCGGCTTTGGACTGTTCGCCGAGCGGTTGTTGGCGGCGATCGGCGTGGCGCCGGCGCTGGTCGATCCGGCGGCGCGCGTGGTGCGGGTGATGGCGCTCTGCTATCCCACACAACTGGCGATGATCGCGGCAAGTTTCTTTCTCGAAGGCATTGCGCGACCGCGTCGTGTAATGGGCGTCAACCTCGCTGTGCTACCGATCAATGCGCTGCTCGCCTGGGCCTGGTCGGGCGGGCATCTCGGCTTTCCTGCGCTCGGCGCGGTGGGGGCTGCGCTCGCGACGGCCATGGCGTCATCGCTCGGCGCGGCGGCGATGCTGGGCGCGGCGTGGACCGTCCCGCAGGCACGCGAACGCGGCGTGCGCGATCTGTCGGGCGCGGCGTGGGCGACGGCACTGCGCGGGGCGGGGGGCCTTGCGCGATTTGGGATCGTACCCGCGCTCGCCTCGGGGCTCGAGCTCGCCGGCTTCTCGATCCTGATCGCCCTGTCGACCGATTTCGGTGCGGTAACCGCGCACGCCTTCCAGATCGTCTTTGCGGTCCACAATGTCGTGTTCGGCGTCGCGTTGGGGCTCGGATCGGCCGCCGGGGTCCGTGCCGGCAATGCGGTCGGCGCGGAGACTCCGGCACTGGCGATTCCGCGCGCGCTGATCGCGATGGCGCTGGCGGCGCTGGCGACAGGCGTGCTGGCGATCCTGATCGTGCTCGGGCGCGGCACGATCGTCGCGCTGTTCCCCGCCGCTGCTGGCGTCCACGGCGTGGCGCTGGCGATGCTACCGGTCTGGGCGCCGTTCATCCTGTTCGACGGGGTGCAGGTCGTGATCGTCTACACGCTGCGTTCGCTCGGCGATCAGGTGGTGACGGGGATCAACAGCATCGTCGCCTTCTTCCTCATCACCGGCGGTGCTGGCTGGTTGCTGGTACACCACGGCGCCGGGCCGATCGGACTGGTCTATGCCTCGGGAATCGGAATGGTCGCCGCGACCGTGCTTCACGGCGCGCGCTTTGCGCTGGTCAGCGCGCGGTTTCGCCGGAAAAGCTGAGCACCAGTTCCTTGGCGTTGACCGGCACGTCGAGCTTGGCGCTGTTGAATTCGAGCTTGCCGCGCGGCGCGAGCGTGTTGGCCTCGGGCCGAATCATCCAGCTGAAGACGATGCGGCGTTGCGAATCGCGCAGATCGGCGCGGATGTCGGGCACGGGCTGCGGCGAATCGGTCGGGTTGAGCACGGTGCCGCTGACCGCGAAGATCTCGTTGCCGTTGAAGACATGCTGGTCGATCGGCTTGCTGACGATCTTGAGCGGGGTGCCGGCATTGGGCTGGAACAGGTCGCGCGCGAGCCCGGGGGCGCCCGAATAGACGATGCCGCCGAACGCGGCGAGCATCACGACGCCCGCGGCGAGCGCAGCGACGGTTGCACGCTTTGCCGGGTTACGCCGCGCGCGAAACGGTGGTGCGTGGTCAAAGGCGTCGTAGCTGGGAGCGGCGGGCTCGACCGGTAGAGGCTGCTCGGCGGGCGGCGACGTATCGGCCACCGGCGTTTCGACTCGCGGGGCTTCGACGGCGACGGGCGCTTCGCTGCGCGTGTCCGCAGTCTCGGCGGCAACGCCCTCCTGGAACCAGCTATGCTTGCAACTGGCGCAGCGCACGGTGCGCCCATCGGGCCCGATCGCAGTGTCGGGAACGAGGTAACGCGTGTGGCACTCGGTACATTCGAGGATCATGATACGGCTTTGGCCCCGTTGCCGACCGCTGGCAACGTATCGCGAAATCTACGCCTTTCGCAGATCGGCTGCAAGCGCCGCGACGCGTGCCCGCTTGTGGCGGCGTGGCGGATCGTGCGATGCAGGACTGGGGCATACGATCAGAAGCGAGCAACACGCGCCACCATGGCGAATATCGTCCAGTTCGAGAATGTGGGGCTACGCTACGGCACCAGCCAGGAGACGCTGACCGATGTCAGCTTCACCCTGTCGAGTGGCGCGTTCTATTTTCTGACCGGCGCATCGGGCGCTGGCAAGACCTCGCTGCTGCGGTTGCTCTATCTCGCGCAGCGCCCGACGCGCGGCAACATCCGGCTGTTCGGCGAGGATGCGGTGACGCTGCCGCGCGCGCGGCTGCCGGGGTTTCGGCGGCGGATCGGCGTGGTGTTTCAGGACTTCCGGCTCGTGCCGCATCTTTCGGCGTTCGACAATATCGCGCTGCCGTTGCGTGTTTCGGGCGTTCCCGAAAGCGATATCGATGCGCCGGTGCGCGAAATGCTCGACTGGGTGGGCCTCAGCGACCGCATCACCGCCAAGCCGCAAACGCTGTCGGGCGGCGAGCAGCAGCGCGTCGCGATCGCGCGCGCCGTGATCGGCCGGCCCGAAATCCTCGTCGCCGACGAGCCGACCGGCAACGTCGATCCCGACATGGCCGAGCGGCTGCTGCATCTGTTCGATTCGCTCAACCGGCTCGGCACGACCGTCGTCGTTGCAACGCACGATTTCCACCTGCTCGGGCGGATCCAGAACGCGCACATGATGCGGCTCGACAAGGGGCGCTTGCTCGATCCGACCGGGTCTCTGCGCTTCCCGCCGCCCGCGAACGGCGAATGAGCGTCGCGTTGATCGCCTCGACCCCCGACCGGCGCCTGCTCGACGAGAGCCACAGCACGCGGGTGATGACGTGGATCATGGCGATCATGCTGTTCCTGACGGTGTTGGCGGCAGCGCTCGGGCTGGGGACGCTCGGCGCGGCGGCGCTGCTCGATCGCCAGCTTGCCGGGCGGCTCACCGTCCAGATCGTCGAGCCGGTCGAGGCCAAGCGGCTCGACCAGGCCGCGCGCGCGCTGGCCGCGCTCAAGGCGACGCGCGACGTGACGCGCGCGGTCGAGGTCGATCATGCCAAGCTTGCGACACTGCTGCGGCCCTGGCTCGGCAGCGACGCGGCCGACCCCGATCTGCCGATCCCCGCGATGATCGATGTCGACCTGGGTGTGGCGGATGCCGCCGCGGTGGCGCGCGTGCGCGCTGCGGTCCGGCGCGTCGCGCCGTCGGCGCGGATCGATCGGCATGAAAGCTGGATGTCGCCGGTGCGCGATTTCATGGCGATGGTGACGTGGCTGGCCGGCGGACTCGTCTTGCTGATGGCGGCGGCGACCGCGGCGGTGGTCATTCTTGCGGCGCGCGCGGGGCTCGAAACGCACCGTGCGACGATCGAGGTGCTCCATATGCTGGGCTCGACCGACGTCCAGGTCGCACGGCTGTTCCAGCGCCGGATCGCGCTCGATACGCTGGTCGGCGGGTTGCTCGGGACTGCGCTCGCCTTCGTCATGGTCGGCGTGATCGGCTGGCAATTGCGCGCGCTTGGCTCGGATTTGCTCGCGGGCCTGACGCTCGGTGTGCGCGACTGGATCGTGCTCGCCGGATTGCCGATCGCGTTTGCCCTGCTTGCGACCTTCGCCGCGCGCCAGGCGGTGCTCGGTACGCTCGGCAAATATCTATGATCCTGCGTTTCCTCGCCGTGCTGGCCCTGCTCTACGCGATCGGCTTTGCGATCTTTCTCAAGACGATGCCCGCCCCGGTCGACGGGCCCAAGACCGACGCGATCGTCGTGCTGACTGGCGGGGCAGGGCGGATCGACCGCGGGCTGGCCCTGCTCAAGGCGCATGCTGGACAGCGTATGCTGATCAGTGGCGTCGCGCCCGAAGTGAAGCCGGGCGAACTTGCGCACGAATATCGCGTCAGCCCGGCGCTGTTCCGCTGTTGCATCGATCTCGGCCACGAGGCCGTCGATACGCGCTCGAACGCCGAGGAAACCGCGGATTGGGTGCGCGACCATAAATACACCTCGGTGCGGCTGGTCACGTCGGACTGGCACCTCGCACGCGCCAGGCTTGAGCTCGTGAATGCGCTGGACGGCGATGCGAGCGTGATCGGCGACGGCGTGCCGAGCAGCCCGCGCTATCGGCTGCTGATCGGCGAATACAACAAATTGCTGGTGCGGCGCGTCGCGTTGCTGATCGGGGCCGCCACATGACCGCGTTGCGCAACCTGCTGTTCAAGCTGCTATTCTACGGCGGATCGGTGCCGATTGTGCTGACGACGCCGATCTCGGCACTGATCAGCTGGCGCGCGCTCGTCGCGCACACGCATTTCTGGACGCGCTGGCACGGCTGGACGACGCGCCACATCCTCAGGATCGATCAGCGGATCGAGGGCGGGCGCTTCGGCGACATGGCGTTCGGCGGCGCGCCGGTGCTGTACGCCGCGAAGCACCAGTCGATGTACGAGACGCTCGAGCTCGGGCGGATGCTGCGCAACCCCGCGATCGTGATGAAGCAGGAACTGACCGACATTCCGGTGTGGGGCTGGGCGGCGAAGCGCTATGGCGTCATCGTCGTCGATCGCGAGGCGTCGGCGGGCGCGTTGCGGCGGATGCTGCGCGATGCGCGGGCGGCCTTGGCGGCGAAGCGCTCGATCCTGATCTTTCCCGAAGGCACGCGCGTCGAGCCCGGCGAACAGCCCGAGCTGCGCGCCGGGTTCGCCGGGCTGTACCAAATGCTCAAGATCCCGGTGGTGCCGGTGGCGATCGACAGCGGGCTGGTGTGGCCGAAGCATGGGCCGAAGGTGCCGGGAACGGTGACGTTCCGCTTCGGCGACCCGATCCCGCCTGGGCTGCCGCGCGAGGAAGCCGAGCGCCGCGTCCACGCCGCGATCAACGCGCTGGATGTGCCGCGCGGGTGACGGCAGGGGTAGTCGAAGCGGCTACTCGTGCGTGCGCCCGAAATCGGGCGCCGGGTCGTCCTGCCCCTGTTCGATGATCCCGCGCCGCACCGCGCGCGTCTTGGTGAACAGATCGAACAGCTCGTCGCCCTTGCCCCAGCGAATCGCGCGTTGGAGGGCCGACAGATCCTCCGAGAAGCGCTGGAGCATGTCGAGCACCGCCTCGCGATTGGCGAGGAACACGTCGCGCCACATCGTCGGGTCGGACGCGGCGATGCGCGTGAAATCGCGGAAACCGCCCGCCGAATATTTGATCACTTCGGACTGCGTGACCTCTTCCATGTCCGACGCGGTGCCGACGATCGTATAGGCGATGAGGTGCGGCAAATGGCTGGTGATCGCGAGCACGCGGTCGTGATGATCGGGCGCCATCGTTTCGATCTCGGCGCCCAGCCGCCGCCAGAATTCGGCGACGCGCTCGACCGCGAGCGCATCGGTGCCCTCGGGTGGCGTCAGGATGCACCAGCGCTTGTGGAACAGCGTCGCGAATCCCGCTTCGGGCCCGCTGCGCTCGGTCCCCGCGACGGGATGCGCCGGCACGATCGTCGCGTTCGGTAACGCTGCTGTCAGCGCGCGGACGACTTCGGCCTTGCAGCTGCCGACATCGCTGACGACGGCATCGGCGGGAAGATCGGCGGCGAATTCGCGCGCGGCGGCTTCCATCGCGCCGACGGGCACGCACAGGATGACGAGATCGGCGTCGATCACCGCAGCCCCGCTGCTGCTCGCGACATCGTCGAACATGTCGAGCCGCTCGGCGGTCGCGCGCACATCGGCGTCGGCGTCGTAGCCGGTCAGCGCGACGCTCGGCATCGCGGCACGCGTGGCGCGCGCGATCGAGGATCCGATCAGGCCGATCCCGATGATGGTGACGCGGGCGAAGGGCAGCATGGCGCGGCGCATGGCGGATCGCTGGCGTCATGGCAAGGTTTGCGCCTCTGGCGTTGTCGCGCGCGCCTGCTAGGAGACGGCGAGCAGGAGACGGGAATGCGGGGTGGCGAGACGGTCTGGCATGCGCTCGAGGCGGCGCGACAGGCCAATCTGAGCGAGGCGGGCATCGCCCCGCCGGTGGCGGGCGATACCGGCCAGACGCGGCGTGCGGTGTTGCTGGCGCTGGGCGCGGCTGGCGCGGCGGCGGCGCTGCCACGTCCCGCCTTCGCCGCGCCGGGCGGCGGCCCGGTGGCGATCATCGGCGGCGGGATCGCCGGGCTGACCGCGCTCTGGCACCTGACGCAAGCCGGGATCGATGCGCAGCTCTACGAGGCGCGGACGCGGCTCGGCGGGCGGATGTACACCGCGCGCGAACCCGGCAAGCCGACGGTCGAGGCGGGCGGGCAGCTCGTCAACACCGACCATGCCGACATGCACACCCTCGCGCGCGAATTCGGTCTGTCGCTGCTCGACCGCAAGGGCGCGCCGCATCGCACCGTCATCCTGAGCGACGGCAAGGAAGTCCCCGAGGGCAAGCTTGCCGGTGCCTTGCGCGGGATCGCCGGGCAGATCGACGCCGATTCGGTGCGGCTCGACCAGAATTACGCCAAGGTCGCACTCGAGCTCGATGCGATGAGCTTCACCTCGTATCTCGACAAGCACGCCGCGCTGATGCCCGAGCCGTGGGTCCGCCGCTTGATGGAAGCGACCGCGCGGACCGAATATGGCGCCGAGCCGGGGCAGGCCTCGGCGATCGAGCTGGTCTTCAACCTGCCGTCGATCTCGGGACGGCGGATCGACGTGCTCAGCCGCAGCGACGAACGCTATCTGATCGAGGGCGGCAGCAGCGCGCTGATCGCGGCGATGGCGGCGCGGCTGACCGGGCGCATCACCACCAACCGCCGCGTGACGCGGGTCGACCCGTTCGGACCCGGCGTGCGGATCGTCTTTTCGGACGGCAAGACCGTCGATGCCGCCAACGTCATCGTCACGACGCCCGCGTCGGTCACGCGGAAGATCGATTTCCGCATTCCGCTGCCGCCGCTGTGGACGCGCTTCATCGCCGAGGTCGGGCTTGGCGTGAACATGAAGGTCCAGGCCGGGATGAGCGCGCGGCCGTGGGACAAGGTGATGGGCCGCGGCGGCGAGATCTGGCAGACCAATCCGCGCGGTGGCGTCGCCAGCGGCTGGGACGGTAGCGTGCGCGGGCGCGGCGCGAGCGGCGATGTCTGGACGTGGTTCCTCGGTGGCGCCGAAGTCGCGGCGGCCGATACGCCCGAACCCGCCGCACTGGCCAAGCGCTTCGCTGCGCAAGCCGAGGCCGGGCTGCCCGGGATCACCGCGGCGACGAGTGCGTTCGCGCGGCGCAGCACCTGGCACCGCGATCCGCTGTCGATGGGCGCCTATGTCAATTTCCGCCCCGGCCAGCTGACGCGCTTCGGCCGGCTGATCTGGACCGAGGTCGATGGCATGGCGAAGGCGCCGGTGCCGTCGGGTCCGGTGCTGTTCGCCGGCGAGCATCTGTCGGATGCCTATCCCGGCTATATGAACGGCAGCGCGCAGACCGGGCGGCTGGCGGCGCAGACGATCATCGCAGGGCGCGCGCATGCGCGCCGCTTGAGTTGAGCCCTGCGCGAGCCTAACCGCAGGCCATGAGCGAAGATCCGCGTTTCGGGCTAGCCCGCCATGTCAGCCTGCCGGGGCCGCTCCGGCTCGATGGCGGGGTGCTGCTCTCGCCGGTCGAGATCGCCTACGAGACCTATGGCACGCTCAACGCCGACGCCAGCAACGCGATCCTGCTGTGCCACGCGCTGACGGGCGACCAGCATGTCGCCTCGGCGCATCCGGTGACGGGCAAGCCCGGCTGGTGGGTGCGGATGGTCGGCCCGGGCAAGCCGATCGACCCCGCGCGGCACTTCATCGTCTGCGCGAACGTGCTGGGGAGCTGCATGGGTTCGTCGGGCCCCGCGACGATCAACCCGGCGACCGGCGCGCCGTGGGGGATGAGCTTTCCCGTCATCACGATCCGCGACATGGTGCGCGCGCAAGCGCTGCTGCTCGATCATCTCGGGATCGCGACGCTGCAGGCCGTCGTCGGCGGGTCGATGGGGGGGATGCAGGCGGTGAGCTGGCCCGCGACCTTCCCCGACCGGGTCCGCGCCGCCGTGGTGATCGCCTCGACCGCGCGCCATACCGCGCAGAACATCGCCTTCCACGAAGTCGGGCGCCAGGCGGTGATGGCCGACCCGAAATGGCGCGGCGGCGCCTATTACGAAGCGGGCGACCCGCCCGCGGCGGGGCTCGCGGTCGCGCGGATGGCGGCGCACATCACCTATCTGTCCGAGGCTGGCCTCACCGAGAAGTTCGGCCGCCGGCTGCAGGCGCGCCCTGACCGCCCCGACGGCGCGATCAGCTTCGGCTTCGACGCCGATTTCCAGATCGAGAGCTATCTGCGCCATCAAGGGATCAGCTTCGTCGATCGCTTCGACGCCAACTCGTATCTCTACATTACGCGGGCGATGGATTATTTCGATCTCGCAGGCGAGCATGGCGGGCAGCTCGCCAACGCCTTCCGCGCGACCAAGGCACGCTTTTGCCTCGTCAGCTTCGACACCGACTGGTTGTACCCGACCGCCGAATCGCGCGCGATCGTCCATGCGCTGAACGCCGCCGGCGCGCCGGTCAGCTTCGTCGAGCTGTCGAGCCCGTACGGCCACGACGCCTTCCTGCTCGAAGCGCCCGAGATGAATCGTGTCGTCAACGGCTTCCTGAGGGCTGGCGAATGATCACGGTATCCGACGACAAGAGCGCGCTCGACGTGGCACAGATCCACGCCTGGCTGGCCTCGAGTTACTGGTCGCCGGGAATCGCGCGCGATCTGGTCGACCGGACGATCGCCGGGTCGCACTGTCTGGGCGCGTACCGCGACGGCGTACAGGTCGGCTATGCCCGCGCCATCACCGATCGCGCGACCTTTGCCTGGATCGCCGATGTCTGGATCGACGCCCCGGCACGCGGGCAGGGACTGGGGCGGCGGATGGTGCAATGGTTCGTCGACCATCCCGACTATCAGGGCATCCGTCGGATCGCGCTCGTCACGGCCGACGCGCACGGCGTTTACGAAGCGATCGGCTTCCACGCCCCGCTCCGACCCGAACGCTATATGGAGCGGCTCGACCCCGCCTTCGCCGCGGCGCTGCGCGCATGACCGCGCTCCGCCCCGACCTCGCGATCATCGCCGAGCATGTTGCTCCCGGCACGCGGATCCTCGACGTCGGCTGCGGTGACGGCGCGCTGATGGCCGCGCTGCGCGATACCAAGCGCGTCGATGCGCGTGGGCTCGAGCTCGATGCCGGCAATGTCGCGGCCGCGGTGTCGCGCGGGCTGTCGGTGATCCAGGGCGACGCCGATGTGGATCTCGCCGAATATCCGGAGGCGAGCTTCGATTACGCGATCCTAAGCCAGACGCTGCAGACCGCCAAGCGCCCTGATGCCGTGCTCGATCATCTCCTCCGCGTCGGCCGCCAGGCATTCGTGTCGTTCCCGAACTTCGCGCATTGGCGCGTGCGGATGTCGCTGCTGTGGGGCGGCCGGATGCCAGTGACGCGGCTCTTGCCCGAGCGCTGGTACGACACGCCCAACATCCATCACGTCACGATCGACGATTTCCGCAGCTTCGTGGCTGAGCGCGGAATCGTCGTCGAAGGGGCGTGGTTCCTCTCGGGCGACAAACGTACCGGGACCGCAGCGGCCAACATCCTTGCCGAACATGCCGTCTTCCTGCTGCGCAAACCGGCATAAGCGCGAGGAACCAAAGCGTCCGACGCGGGGTTACTTGGTTTCGTAACACAACCAAGGTCCGCACGGTCATGCCCGCCACTGCCCTCATCGTCGAAGACGAGATTTTCGTCGCGCTCGACCTCGAGCGGATTCTGATGGACGCGGGCTATGCCGTGAAAGCCATTGCCGCGGATCGTTCGGGCGCGCTCGATGCCGCCGAGGACTGCAGTTTCGCGCTGGTCGACATCAATCTCCGCGACGGTCCGACCGGCCCGGAATTGGCGCGGACGCTCGCACACGACTATGGTGTGAAGGTCATCTTCGTAACGGCAAATCCGGGTCAGATCGCCCATCCGAGCGGTGCCGTCGGCTATGTCCGCAAGCCGTTCCGCGCCGATGCGATCCTTGCCGCAGCCGCCGCCGCCACGACAGACTTCGACGTGGTGGAGCACGCGGATTTCATTCCGCTCGTCTGAGCTGTGACGGCTCGGCCTGCCGGGCCAGCCATGCGCATCAGTTCCGGCTGAGCGAGCTTTCGGGCAGCGTGATTTCGACTTCCAGCCCGCTGCGCTCCCAGCGCTGCGCCACGGTCCCGGCGAGCTGGCGGACTGCGCTCAATTCGATCAGCTGCGAGCCGAAACCGGTCTTGGCCGGCGCTTGCACCATCGGCCCGCCACGCTCGCGCCACTCGATCACGATCCGGTCACCGACGCGGCGGCTGTGGACAAGGATCGCACCGTCATCGTTGTACAAGGCGCCATATTTCGTCGCGTTGGTGGCAAGCTCATGGAACAGCAACGCGATCGGCGTGGCCGAACGGTCATCGATCGCGACGTCGTCGCCACTGATGGTGATGCGCGACGCGGTGCGTGACTGATAGGGTTCGAACAGCTCGGCGAGCAGGCCCTGGAGGCTCGTCTGATCGGCCACCGGACGCGACTGCGCGCTGTGCGGCCGGACGAAATCATGCGCACGGCCAAGCGCGATGACGCGCGCGCGCAAATCATCGGCAACAGTGGCAAAGCCCGGATTTGCGCGGGCCGAAAAGCCGATCAGCCCCGAAATCACCGCAAAGATGTTCTTGATGCGGTGGCTGAGCTCCTGCGCGACGACTTCGCGCTCTTCGCTCGCGAGCTTGGCTTCGTGGATGTCGGTGCACGTGCCGAACCAGCGGACGATCGCCCCGGTATCGTCGAAGATCGGCAGCGCGCGGCCGAGCGTCCAGCGATACTGGCCGTCGTGGCGGCGCAGGCGGTATTCGATCTGGTACGGCTCTCCGGTAGCGAGCGAATGTTGCCACACTGCCCAGGCACGGTCCTGATCGTCGGGATGGAACATGCCCGCCCAACCCTCGCCATCGGTCGATCCGGCGGGGACTCCGGTGAACTCGTACCAGCGCGCATTGTAATAATCGTGGAAGCCGTCGGGCTGAGTCGACCACACCATTTGCGGCATCGTGTCGGCAAGCGTGCGGAAGCGCCCCTCGCTGTCGCCGATCGCCGCGCGCGAGGCGGCAGCCGAGCGACTGTCGCCAAGCCGCCGCAGCACATCCTCGGCGAGCACCTTCAAGCCCTGGCGCTGCAGCGCGGTCAGCCCGGCGCGCGGAACGGTGTCGATCACGCAGAGCGATCCGAGCGGAATGCCGTCGTCGCGCACCAGCGGCACGCCCGCGTAGAATCGGATGCCGAGTCCATCGATGACGAGCGGATTGTCGGCGAACCGCGGATCCTGCGTCGCGTCGGGGATGACCATGATGTCGTCCTCGCGCATCGCATACGCACAGAACGACATTTCGCGCGGTGTTTCAGTCAGATCGAGTCCGGTGCGCGACAGGAAGGTCTGGCGCTCGGCCTCGACGATGCTGACCAGGCCGACCGGAACTTCGCACAACGCCGCGGCGAAATCGGTGATGCGGCGCAAGGCCGCATCGTCGCGGAGCGACTCGATATCGTGTTCGGCAATCGCCGCAGCGCGCACGCGCTCGTCGATCCGCCAGCCGGGTGCAACCGGCAATGGCGGTTGGGAAGTTTGGGTCATGTCCGACATCAACGCGACAGGTCGCTCCCGGTTCAGAATGGTACGTCGTCGTCCAGATCGTCGGCAAACCCGCCGCGCTGGCCACCGCCGCCGGCAGGCGCGCCGCCGCCGCGTGCCCCGCCACCACCGCTGCGCTGACCGCCGCCGTAGCCGCCACCACCGCCGCCGCCGCCGCCGAAATCGTCATTCCCGCCGAAATCGTCGCGCTGGCCGCCACCACCGCCGCCGCCGCCGCCGCCCGAACCGGGCGCGCCGTCGAGCATCGTCAGCACGCCGTTGAAGCCCTGGAGCACGATCTCGGTCGAATATTTGTCGTTACCGCTGGCATCCTGCCATTTGCGCGTCTTGAGCGCGCCCTCGATATAGACCTTCGAACCCTTGCGCAGATAGCGCTCGGCGACGCCGCCGAGCGCTTCGTTGAAGATCGCGACCGAATGCCACTCGGTCTGTTCCTTGCGCTCGCCGGTATTCTTGTCCTTCCACGTCTCCGACGTGGCGATGCGCAAATTCACGACCTTGCCGCCATTCTGGAACGACTTGCTCTCGGGATCGCGCCCGAGATTGCCGACGATGATCACCTTGTTGACGCTGCCGCCCGCCATATCCCTAATCCCGCTGCTGGGGCTCGCTAGAGCCCGAATCCGATCGCGGCCCAATAGACCGCTCCTGCAGCGATGTAAGCGAGCGCGAACAAATAGCCAACCATGAAGGCGGGCCACTTCCATCCGTTGGTCTCGCGCCGGGTAACGGCAATCGTCGAGATGCACTGCGGCGCGAACACGAACCACATCAGGAAGGCGAGCGCGGTCGGCAGGCTCCAGCGTTTATGGAGCGTCTGCGCCATCTTGGTTTCGCTCTGCTCGCCCGCGGTGTCGATCGCATAGACGGTGCCGAGCGCCGCCACTGCGACCTCGCGCGCGGCCATCGCCGGAATCAATGCGAGCACGATGTCGCGATTGAAGCCGATCGGACGGAAAGCGGGTTCGATCGTATTGGCGATCCGTCCCGCGACCGAATAATTGACCGCCGAGACAGGGCTGCCCTCGGGCGGTTTGGGAAAGCTCAGCAACGCCCACAGCACGATGGTCGTGAAGGCGATCGTCGTGCCGGCGCGCTTGAGGAAGATTTCCGCACGGCTCCACAGCCCGATCGCGAGATCGCGCAGCCGCGGCAGCTGGTACTTCGGCATCTCCATCATAAAGCCCGACGATGCGCCCTTGGTCACGGTCCGGCGCAGCACGAAAGCGACGACGAACGCGCCGACCACGCCCATGACGTAGAGCCCGAGCATCACCAGCCCCTGCAGCCCGACGATCGGCAACACCTTGGTGTCGGGGATC
This sequence comes from Sphingomonas sp. UYEF23, assembly GCF_040546165.1. Lineage (NCBI taxonomy): Bacteria > Pseudomonadati > Pseudomonadota > Alphaproteobacteria > Sphingomonadales > Sphingomonadaceae > Sphingomonas > Sphingomonas sp. UYEF23. Next base: position 401,016 of record NZ_JBEPNG010000003.1, read on the forward strand.
AGCGCGCCGATCACCAGCGTATAGACCGGCAGCCGCGCCGAGCAGGTCATCAGCGGCGCGACGAGGATCGTCGTGAGCCGGTCCTTCTCGTCCTCGATCGTCCGCGTCGACATGATGCCGGGCACCGCGCAGGCAAAGCTCGACAGCAAGGGAATGAATGCGCGCCCCGACAGCCCCACGCTCGCCATCACGCGGTCCATCAGGAACGCGGCGCGGACCATGTAGCCGCTCGCCTCGAGCACCAGGATGAAGAAGAACATGATCAGGATCTGCGGCAGGAACTTCACCACCGCGCCGACGCCCGCGATGATCCCGTCGGTGATCAGCGAGCGCAGCACCGAATCGGGCATCACGTCCTTGATCTGCGCCGACACGCCATCGAATACGCCCGCGATCGCCTCTGCCGGCGCGGCGCCTGCAAAGAACACCGCCTGGAACATCACGAACAGGATCGCGAAGAGCAGCACCAGCCCGAACACCGGATGCAGCGCAACCGCATCGAGCGCATTGCCCCAGCGTCGCGCCGGCGCTTCCGCGACCGTCGCCGCTTGTGCGATCTTCCGCGCGCGGCGTTGCAGCGTGACGATATCCTCGCCGATCGCGTGATTGCTCGGGCGCAGCCGGATCGCCGCGTCGGCATCGACGATCCCGCCAAGCAGGATCTTCAACTCGTCGAGCCCGCGTCGCCGCACCGCGACGGTCGGCACGACGGGCACGCCGAGTTCGGCCGAGAGCTTCAACGGATCGAGCGTCAGCCCGTCGCGCTCGGCAAGATCGAACATGTTGAGCGCGACCACGACCGGCAGACCGAGCGCGATCAGCTGGAGCGTGAAGCGGAGGTGGTTGTCGAGATTCGACGCGTCGACCACCACGACCAGGGCGTCGGGCAGCCGCTCGCCCGCCTGCGTACCGGTGACGAAGTCGCGCGTCACGCGCTCGTCGGGGCTCGAGGGTTCGAGGCTATAGGCGCCGGGCAGGTCGACCAGATCGACGATGCGGCCATCGGGGAGCGTCAGCTTGCCCGAATGGCGCTCGACTGTGACCCCGGGATAATTGCCGACCTTCTGCCGGGCGCCGGTCAGCGCGTTGAACAGCGCGCTCTTGCCGGCATTCGGATTGCCGACCAGCGCCACCAGCGGCGCAGCGGTCATCTTACTGCGTGACGGGCGAGACGAGGATCGCGCCGGCGACCGCGCGGCGGAGCGCGACGGTCATGCGGCCGATGCGGCACGCGATCGGCCCCTTGCCGAGGCTCGCGCGGTGGAGGACTTCGACACCGACGCCTTCGTCGAAGCCGAGTTCGCGCAAGCGGCGCGCCTCGGGCGTCGAGAGATGCGTCCAGTCGATCGCCGCGACCGTCGCCTGGCGGCGTTGCGGCAGCGACTCGAGGCTGAGCGACTCAGGAGCGGAAAGCTTCATGCTACGCAAGATATCCATCTGCGAGCGATTATCAATAACAACGCCGCAACACCAGCTTTAATTGCGACGCACTCGCAAACAGCGCGATCACACCGCAGGGTAGCGCAGCCGTCCGATGAAACGCGACAGGCTGGGGCGGAGCTCGGACTTGGTGACGAGCTTTGCCTTGGCGGTTTCGAACCGCAGGATCCCTTCGATCCGCCGCGCCAGGAACGCGCGCGTGTCGGCATAGCCATCGCTCTGGTCGTCGATAAAGACGGTGACGGTCGCGGCATAGACGCCCGCAAGGATCGCGCGCTTGGTATAATGATTATAGTCGGTCGCGGTGTCGCCCGCGGCGCGCCAGATGACGTCGGCCGCGTGCCAGCCGAGCTTGACCCCACGTGCGGCATTCTGCGGCAGCGCCAGGATGGCGAGCGCGCGGCGCAGCGCTTCGCGATCGGGCGCCGTCTCGGCAAGCCGGGCTTCGACCAGCGCGGTGATCTTCTCGCGCACCTTCATCGTGCCGCGCGCTTCGGGCGGAACGCGCACCAGCATGTTGGAGTCGATATGTGCGAACCACGCCGCGATCATGTCGACCGCACCGCCGGGAAAGGCGAGCCGCGCGACGTCGCGATCGACGCCAGCGCCATCGGCGGCCATGTCGCGCGCCGCATCGCCCCAGCCGTCAAAGCCCGCATTGCTGGCAATGGCAGGCGCCAGCGCGGCGCGGATTTCGTCGAGCGTCGCGTCGTCGAGCGAGGCGGTTGGTGCGATCGAGTCTGTCATGCCTGCTATCTAGGCGCGTGGACGCCGACTGACCAGTACGAGTGCGATCGCAACGAGCACCGCGCCGACCAAATCGGGCAGCCCCAGCCGCTCGCCATAGACGATCCAGCCGATCGTCCCTGCGACCACCGGCTGCGTCAGCAAACCGAGCCCGACGGTCAGCGGCGGCAAGCGGCCGAGCGCATAGATCATTAGCCCCTGGCCGATGATCTGGCTGACCAGCGCAAGGCCGATCAGCGGGGTCCAGTCGGTCGGCAGGATCTTCTCGCCCATCACCAGCGCAAAGGCGAGCAGCGGCAGCACGCTCGCGAGCGTCGACAGCGCCAGCGCGGGAAGCGGCGCCATCGTCGCGCGCGCGCGCGCCATCAGGATGAAATAGCCGGTATAGAGGATGCCCGCGGTCAGGCAGAGCAGGTCGCCCGCGAGATGACGCGGATCGAGCTGGTACGACCGCCCCATCAGCAGCCCCGCGCCGATCGTCGCGAGCCCAAGCGCCACGCCCTGGACCCGCGTCGGCCAGGCGCGCGCGACGAGGAAGCCGTAGAGTGGGAACATTAACGTCGCCGAATTGCCGAACAGCGTGGCATTGGCGAGCGTCGTGCGCAGGATCCCGAGATGCCAGCTGCCGAGATCGGCGGCAAAGCACAGCCCGCCGATCGCGATGATTCCCCACAGTGCGCGCGGCACTTCGCGCGGTCGCCAGCCCGTCGCCAGCGCGGCGCCGGCAAGGATCGGCGCGGCGAGCGTGATCCGCCAGAACGCCGACGCGATCGGCCCGGTATCGGCGAGGCGGACGAACCACGGCCCGAAGGCGAGTGCGGCATTGGCAACGATCAAAGCGAGCAGCGGGAGCACCGCCGTTTCGGCAGCGACAGATTTTCTTTTCGGCGAACGCGGGTGCATGCTGCCCCCTAGCTTCCTATCTGGGGCGCGTCTCAGCAAAAGGACTCCGCATGCCAAGTCTGTTCGATCCCATCCAGCTCGGTGCGATCCACGCCCCCAACCGCATCCTGATGGCCCCGCTGACGCGCGGCCGCGCCACCAAGGCGCATGTGCCGACCGAGATGATGGCCGAATATTACACGCAGCGCGCCAGCGCCGGCCTGATCATCTCGGAAGCCACCGGGATCAGCCAGGAAGGCCTTGGCTGGCCGTTCGCGCCGGGCCTGTGGACCGACGAGCAGGTTGAAGCGTGGAAGCCCGTCACCGATTCGGTCCATGCCGCGGGCGGCCGGATCATCGTCCAGATGTGGCATATGGGGCGCCAGGTGCATTCGTCGGTGATCGGCGGACAGCCGGTGTCGTCGTCGGCCACTGCGACGGCGGGCCAGGCGCACACCTACGAAGGCAAGCAGGATTTCGAGACGGCGCGTCCACTCGAGCTCGACGAGATTCCGCGCCTGCTCGCCGATTACGAACTGGCGACCAAGAATGCGCTGGCCGCTGGGTTCGACGGCGTCCAGATTCACGGCGCGAACGGCTATCTGATCGACCAGTTCCTGCGCGACAACGCCAATTTCCGCGATGACATCTATGGCGGCTCGATCGAGAATCGCATCCGCCTGATGCGCGAAGTGACCGAGCGCGTCGCCAGCGTCGCGGGTGCCGACCGCACGTCGATCCGCCTGTCGCCCAATGGCGATTCGCAGGGCGTCGACGACAGCAATCCCAAGGCGCTGTTCGTCGCTGCGGCCAAGGCGCTCGACGAGATCGGCATCGCCTTCCTCGAACTGCGCGAGCCCGGCCCCGACGGCACGTTCGGCCGTACCGACGTTCCCAAGCTCTCGCCCGAAATCCGCGAGGCGTTCTCGAACCCGCTCGTGCTCAACTCAGACTATCGCAGCGTCGAAGAGGCGCAGGCGGCGATCGATTCGGGGGTCGCCGATGCGATCGCGTTCGGCCGCACCTTCATCAGCAATCCCGATCTGCCCGAGCGTCTGCGCACCGGTGCGCCGCTCGCCGCGGATAACCCGCGGACGTGGTACAGCCAGGGCGCCGAGGGGTATATCGACTATCCGGCGCTGGAAACCGCCGAAGCCTGAACAAAAGCGTGCGGCGGCGCGGCGGGGTTTAGAACCGCCGCGCCACCACACCGGCACCCCAGCCGAACAGCACCGACAGCGCTACCGCGGCCAGCCCATAAAGCACCGACTGTCGCTCGGCCGATCGCGCGACGAAGCGCTCGAAGCCCGATTTGCGTATTTCGATATCGCGAGTCGCCGCCGCGAGCACGCGCCCGTCGCGGATCAGGAAGGTTTCGGCGGTGAACCGCCCGACCGGCACGCGCGCGGGGATCGTCACGCGTGCGCGATAGAGCACGCCGTCGGTGATCTCGACCGCGCCCGGCGCCTCGAGATACAGGCCCGTGCGCGTCTTCAATTCGACCAGCCCGCGCGCGAAGCGATCCTGCTCCTGCAGCGGCGCGCTCGAGGCCGGCGAAAGCTGCAGGCTCGACAGCCCAAGCTCGTAGATCGCGCGCGTCCGCGCATCGAGCATCTGCGCGATCGGCTTGGACGAAGCGATCGCGTAAAAGCTGGGTGCCGAGCGATAGCGCAGGCGACTGGCGTTGACCCACATCAGCCCGGCCAGCTTCTGTTTCTCGCGCACCAGGATCGATTGGACCGGCCCCTTGACCACCACGACGATGTCGGTGGGCTTGTCGTCGTCGGGCAAGCGGCCGCCGGGATAGAGAATCGCGCCGAACAGCAGCAAATTGGCGCCGGTAAAGCTGTACTGGATCTCGATGTCGCGCTGCGACACGTCGGGGACGAGCACGGGCTTCGCGGCTGGCCGCGATGCGGATTGCGCCATCAGCAGCGGCGCGGCGGCCAGCACGATCCAGCCGCGTCTCACGACAGCTCGACCGAATAGATCTCATCGGGCCGCCAGCCGAGCCCGAGCGCGATCCGCCCCGCGACGAGCAGGACGATCACCGCGAGCGCGAGCCGCAGATATTCGGGCTTCACGCGCGCAGCGAACCGCGCGCCGATCTGCGCGCCAGCGACCGATCCGAGCAGCAGCAAGGCGGCGAGCACGATGTCGACGGCCTTGGTCGTCGTGGCATGCACCATCGTCGCCATCGCGGTGACGAACAGCGTCTGGAACAGCGAGGTGCCGACCACCACCTGCGTTGTCATGCCAAGTAGATAGAGCATCGCGGGTACGAGGATGAAACCGCCGCCGACGCCGAGCAGGATCGTCAGGATGCCGACGCCGAAACCAAGCAACAATGGCGCGAAGGGCGAGATGTAGAGCCCCGAACGGTAGAAGCGCGTCCGCATCGGCAGTGCCGCGACGAGCGGATGATGGCGGCGTTTACGCGGCTTGGGCGCCTCGCCGCTGCGCATCCGGCGGATCGCGCCCCACGATTCGGTCGCCATCATGCTGCCGATCGAGCCGAGCAGCAGGACGTAGACGATCGCGATCACCGTATCGATCTGGCCGCTCGCTTGCAGCAAGCGGAAGATCCAGCCGCCGAACACCGCGCCGACCAGCCCGCCCGCAACGAGGAAGCCCCCCATCTTGAAATCGACGCCCTTGCGCCGGACATGCGCGAACACCCCCGACACGCTCGCGCCGGTCACCTGGCTCGCGGCCGAGGCGGCGGCGACGGTCGGCGGGATGCCATAGACGATCAGCAGCGGCGTGGTGAGGAACCCGCCGCCGACGCCGAACATCCCCGACAACAGCCCGACGCCGCCGCCGAGCAGCACGATCACGAGCGCGTTTACCGAAAGATTGGCGATGGGCAGGTAGATGTCCATTGCCCACCAGCGTTAGCCGCTCAGGGAGCGTGCGCAAAGCACGGCGTGTCAGAAATCGCTGCCGAGCGTCAGCGCCGGGCCCGATCCCGGGCGCGCTCCTCCGGCAATGCGCTCGCGCCAGTCGAGCGGCATTATGTAGCAATTGCACCAAGCATAGTCTGTTTGCCACGCCCCGCAACGGCTAATGTCATCATATGCAGGACGGATACGATCAGACCCTATCGGGGCTCTTACGCAAACGGGCGGAACTGGCGCGGGAGGTGGAGACACACCGCTCGCAATGGGAGGCCGCCAGCGCGTCGCTGGAGGCGATTGACCGCGCGATATTGGTGTTCAACCCTAGCCTACTCCCCGGCGATCTCCCGATACGCACGCGCCCGCCTATTGCAGCTGACGGTACGACCGAATTGCAGCGGTTCTTACTCGACCTGTTGAGGCGCTCCGGGGAGCCTGTGCGGACCTTGGCGGCGGCTGCGGCTATGGGGGCAGAGCGTGGCATAGATCCGCGCGATCGTGTCGCCACCACGCTGTTGCGCAAGCGGGTGGCGGACGCGTTTTACCGGCTTCGGAAGCGGGGGATTGTGACCGGCGCTAAGTATGGAAGTGGTGCGGAGTTGGAGTGGCGGATCAACCAGCATCCGCAGAATTGACAGGACTAGATAGATTGCTGGAACCACTACTCGGTGTAAAGCCTTTATAGCCCGTAGAGGCCCATATCCCAAAACAAATGGTTATGATTATAGCCAATACACCCATGACTATTTGGGTTGTAAAGCGACGTGTCTGCTTACGATCATCGGCCACGACCTTATTTACGTCGTCACGGCCATTGTCTAAGTCATCTACAAACGTTCTCAGATCTCGAAATACCGTAACACGATCAGCATGATCCTGTGCCCGGTCAAAAGTATCTTCGCGATTATTTTCAATAAGTCTCTTGGCTGCCGAACAAGAGGTGAGGCGCTTGACATAGTCAGGGATAACCCCAGAAACCTGTACCGTAGCGTAGTCGTTTCGAAATTTACGAACTGCTGCTAAAGCCGAAACAATGCCCGCCTCTGTCGCCTCGTAAATCGCACGACGCGCATGCGCAACTGCGGCATCAAGCTCCGCCTGACTTGCCAATCCGCCGGTATCGTCAATGGCTTTTAGAAAATGATGGCCGGCATTCCGCAATTCGTTAATCGCAGGAATGCCGGCGGCATTTTTAAAGCTTTGCACTTCTTGGCAGAGAGAATCTGCCTTGGCGTATTGGGTGCGGTAATCCGCAATTGACCACGCCATATACGTTTATGCTACAAACTCTGCGTCGCCAAGAGTCTCAAACTCTGCATCAACATCTTCTCGGGTGTAAAAACGGCCAGCCTGTAGCCGCACGTTGCCATGCGAGTGCGCCGCCACAATGGCGCGCTGCGTTTCTGGTTCGATACTGAGATTGGGGTAAGCGGGTTTGGGCGTCTGCCCGAAGGCGAGCGAAACGAATTTAAACATGCTCGCGCCTTTCTATGTTAGAGTCACAACAATTCAGTCGTAGCAAAAAGCTACGACTGACTCGTTTATGATCCTGGTTATCCACCTGTTAACGGCACAAGCGCAGAAAGGTTCGGACGAGTCAAGAACTATTGACAATCCTGCCAACTTAGAGTTATGCGTTACCACGCATAAAAAAACTGGTACCGCTGAAAATTCCAGCGGTTAGCGCTGCCAGTACCCCGCCCACTTGCGCGACACCGGCGACACCATAGCAGCGCGCGCCACCTTCCCAGCCTGCTCGCCGTTCGCAACGCGGCGGTTGTCCTCGCGCCAAGCCATCTCACCGGCATAGGCGTAGAGGTAAGGGCCCGCGATGTGGTGGTGCGCACCGACTTCGGCGCGACGCAGGCGGCTAAAGAAGCTCTCGGCTTGATTGGTGCAGGCACCGTTGAGCGAATAAGCCTCGCTGTGGTTGATCCGGAACGTCTCGTAGCGAGCGTGCAGCGCATCCCAGTGTGAAGCCTCGTCCGCATGAACGACAGCGCCGGGAGAAACACGCTTTGCGACAAGCGCAACGCCTTCGGCCTCACGATTGCCGACAAACGTAAGCGTCTCACCGCCGCGCTCGCGCATCACAATAACCGACTGACGCTTACCCGACATTGCAAGGCGGGTGCGGCGATCGGCGCGCTCTGCCTTGATGTTGGCAGGCTTCACGTAGCCGCCGAAATAGGCACCATCGACCTCGACAACGCCGTCGAGCGTCTGGCCTGCGTCCTCAAGCGCCATAGCCTCACGCAGCTTGTGCGAGAGGACGAACGCCGTCTTGTACTGAACGTCCAAGTCGCGGCTGACTTGCAGCGCCGACACGCCCTTAGCGCCGTTCACGAAGATGACGATCGCAGCCAGCAGATCCGTGTAAGACAGCTTGCGGCTCGCAAAGATCGTGCCCGAAGTGACCGAGAACTGGTGATGGCAACCGACGCACTTGAAGCGGCGGCGCGTCGTGATCGAATACGTCTCCGCACAGCCGCAACGCGGGCACGTCGCTTCGCCATCCGGCCAGCGCATCATGCGGAACACGTCATAAGCAGCATCTTCGCCCATCTTGAAAACAGCCTTGAGGCTGAGGGTGCGGGCGGCGGCGGAGAGGAGGAAGTGCTGCATGTCATCGTATCCAGTGCTTATGCATCGGATATAGTGGCAAAAACGCACTCTATGCAAGTGCAAATGTATCGCATATAAGGGCATATGCGACGAATGGAGTGCTATTGTGGCCGATACGGAATGGGAAGCGAAAGTTAAGGGTCTGTTAAAGGCGGAATTGAAGCGCCGGAACGTGACCTATACGCAGCTCGTCGAAAAGCTCGCTGCGATCGGCGTCGTGGACTCGGAGCCGAATATCAGGAACAAGCTGGCGCGGGGTAAATTTACAGCGGTGTTCCTAGTACAATGCCTAGAAGCGATAGGAGTAAACGCTTTGCACATGTAGACTGGGCTTGGCTGCTTATCGGCCTAATTTTGGCGAGCTCTATAATTTTCGGATTGGGCGCGCTGGTCGGATCATCCCCAGCTGATCCACCAACCAAGCAACAGATAGAGGCATATTCCGCAGCAAAAACTCGCTACGCGAAAGCGGTCGCCGGGGATCTCGCTGATACCCAAGCGAATTACAGCGCCTACCCCGATGGCGACAGCCATCAGTGCTATTATGCAAAGGACCACGATAGCGCCGACCTTTGCGCGCAGTGGCGCGCTGCCGTAGCTGCCGAATGGTCCGCGAGGTGGACCTTTTGGACTTTCGTAACTAGCGGATTCTCGACGCTGCTCAGCATCGTTGGTCTTTTTGCTCTGATCACTACGCTTAGACAGACGGAACGATCCTTGAAGCAATCCCGTAAAAGCAACAGGATTGCTCAAGATGTCGCCCAGAAGCAACTTCGAGCGTACATTGGCATTGCTAGTGTTAAAATGGATGCCAAAAATGGTAATGTATGGTTTTACGTCAAAAATTATGGGCAAACTAGGGCCATTAAGGTAACTGTATTTAGTCGTCGAATAGAGACGGAAGAATGGAAGCGAAGCCCCATTGCTACTGTTGAGCCTGGTCAAGAACTTCCTGTATTGAATAAGTCTATTGTTTCGGCGGAAAGTGTGATTCCCACCACCGAAGAAACCGCTATCTTCGTAAAGATTGAGTTCTGTACGATTTACTTGCGAAAATACTGGCGCACTGACCAGTTCTATTACCCTATAACCCATGAGGAAACCACAACTGTTGCCTCTGAGCGTATACGCGATTGGATAATCCTCTACACAAACGGACGTATTGAAGAGGGTGAAAATTAACAAAAAAACAGACACGCTTTTATGCCTCTCGTCTGAGGGCATCTGCAGCGGGCACCGTGGCGAACGTATCGCCGTTGGTGCAATTGCTACATAATGCCGCAGTCGAGCGCGAGCCGCACCGATTGCTTGCCGAGCGGCAGCGCGACGCCGAGCGACGGCCCGATGTCGAGCCGCGTCGCACCGCGCTGCGCACCGCCCCATACGCCCGCCCCGAGATCGAAGCGGACTTTGCCAAGGGTCGCGATCGGATGCGTGACGCGCGCCGCGCCATCGACATACGGCTCGGTCTGCGTGCGCCGGATGAGTCCTGCCTGCACATAGGTCTCGAAGCGTACGCCGGGTGAAACCGTCACCGGTCCAACCCCGCCGACCACGCCGACACCGGGCCCGCCTTGCCCGCCCGCCAGTGCGAAGCGGTGCTCGGCGACGACGCGCAGTGGCAGACGAGTCGGTTGCCATTCGACGCCGACCGAGGCTTCGCGCAACCCGCTGCCGAGTGGCGACGTCACGCGGCCGACAAGCGCGATGCGATGGTGTCGGTCGAGCGCATAGACCAGCCGAGCGCCGGCCTGCGATCCTCCGAGCTGTCCGCCAAGTGCGCCGGACGCGAGCCCTGACCCGCCGCGCGCGGCAAGCCAGGCACTGCCCGACCAGCGCGAGGGCGCATGCGTTGGCACCGCGCCAGCGGCACTGTCGGGCAGACCCGCAATCAGCGCCGTCGACCTGGGCTCGAGCGCGGCACCAGCTTGGCCGGCGGGGCTGGGCAGGGGGCGGTGGCTGAGGAGGCGATCTGCGGGCGGGGCATCGGCGCTCTTCGGCGGCTGGTTGGGACTTGGTCGGCGATAGAGGGCGAGCGACCGCGCTGCGATAGGATTGTGCGGTGCCCGGTATCGGGGCGCCCGATATCGGAGTGCCGGCACGCGTGTCGCGATGTGCGCACTCCGTCTCGCCGCGGGATGCGCTCCCGGCATCGGCATCGGCATCACCGGCAGCGACGATCGTTTGATCCCGAGCGAGCGCGCGATCAGCGATGGCGCTGCGATCGGTGCGGGCTGCGGCCAGACCATCGCGAGCCGCGCCGCGATCCATCCGACCGCCAGGACGCCGAGAAAGCGCAGAGGGCGCCCGCGTCCTTGAACGCTCAATGTTCGGAACCCGGCTCGGTCCGTTCGATTGCACCTGGAAAGACATGGCTGGTCTTGTCCCACCGCAGCGCGGTGCCGCGCAACGATCGGACATACGCCGTCATGGCGCTCCGCGCCGCGAGCAGCGCGACATAGTTGCTGACCAGCGCGCGCGGCAGGGACCATAGCGCTTCGCGCCAGCCATAGGCGGCGCCGGTCGCGGCCGCGCGCCAGACGAGCCGCCAGGCCAACAACGCGCCGTTCAGGTGCAGCAGCGCCAGCATCGCCGCGGAGGGCGGCGCCGCCGCCCGTCCGGCGAGCGCGTGCGCCACCAACGCAACACCCCAGGCGATAAAAGCGGTATAGGCGACGAACAGCACCAGCACCGCGAGCGGTGCGCGCCGATCGCGCATCCGCATCCAATGGTCGCGCCAATCGAGCGCGCGCCCCCAGCCGATCCGGTCCCAGCCGGCCAGCGCGATGCCCGTCATCCAGCGCGCCTTCTGCCGTACCGCGGTCGGTACCGTCGCTGGGAAGTAGGCGCGGACCGCAACGAGCTCGCCATCTGCGCGGACACGCGCGAGCACGCCGCGTCCGCCGAGCGTGGCGATCAGCAAGCCGAGTTCGTAATCCTCGACGATCGAGCCCGCGTCGAACGGCAAACCGTCGCGCGCGGCTGCGATCCGACCGAGCATCTGGCGTTCGATCGCACAGCCGACCCCGGCGAGCGGAAGCCCGACCCCGAGCGCTTGGCGCACCACCATTTGCCGGCTGTGTGCGTCGGCGAATTCGTCGGCATAGTGCCCCGAGACGAGCGGCGCACCGCGATCGACCAACGGCAGCACCGGGAGCTGGACAACAGCATAGCGCCCGATCAGCGCATCGAAAACGCGCAGTTCGCCGGGGTGGACCAGATCCTCGGCGTCATGCAGCACGACCGCGGCGACGGGTACGCCGTCACGCGCTTCGTCGCGTTCGAGCGCGCGCCAAACGGCGTTGAGGCAATCGGCTTTGGTGGTCGGTCCGGGGCGGCTGTTGATGACCAGCCGTACGCGCGGATCACACGCCGCCACTGCTGCGACCGCGTCGATCGTCGCGCGGTCGTTTGGGTAGGTCCCGACATACAGGCGGTAATCCTCATGCTCGAACCGCGCGAGCGCGCTGCGCAGCATCGCGCCGATCACCGTCGACTCGTCCCACGCCGCAACGAACACCGCGATCCGGCGCGGCGGCGTTTGCCGATACGCATCGAGCGTCCGCGGCAAAGCGGGGCGGCGGCGAGTCAGCGTGATCCAGATCCAGCCGATATCGATCGCTAGGTCGTCACAGCCGCCGACGAGGAAACCGATCGCCGCGAACACGACCGTTTCGCGCGCGATCGCATCGATCGCGAACATGACCCATCCTGCCCCCAAGACCGGCTCCCCCCGACGACCCTGGCGTTTCAGCCACCCCTCCCGAGTCGTTCTTCGTGATTTTCCAACAAGTTCGTGGTTTAATCAAGGGGACGGCGCTATGACGGACCGTCGTTGTGCTCGCACGCCGCGTCGCCCTATAAGGCGATGCGAAGCGGCTCCGGGGGGAAGATGCGATGAAGCTGGGTTTCCGAATCGCCTTGCTCGCTTTGGTCTGCGTCCCGTTCGCCGCGTTCGGCGATGCGAGCCCGCAGGTCATCCTCGCCACCCCCGGTATCGGCGACGGCGCGATCGAGCGTTTCACCGCGCGCTTCAACCAGCCGATGGTGCCCTTGGGCGATCCGCGCGCGGCCGCGCCGTTCGACGTGACCTGCGCGGTCAGCGGGCAGGGGCGCTGGGTCGACCCGCAGACCTTCGTCTATGATTTCGCCAGCGGCCTGCCCGGTGGCACGACCTGCAAGTTCGCGCTGCGCAACGGGCTCAAGAGCGTGTCGGGCTATGCCGCGACCGGCCAGCGCGAGTTCGCCGTCGACGCCGGCGGCCCGGTCGCGCGCGCGATCCTGCCGGGTGGAGATTCGGACGAGATCGAGGAGGACCAGACCTTCCTCGTCGCCGCCAATCTGCCCGCCACCCCCGCCTCGGTCGCCGCCAACGCCTATTGCGCGGTCAAGGGGATCGGCGAGAAGATCCCGGTCGACGTGCTCCCCGCCGATTTGCCCGGCAAGCTGCTCGGCGAGATGGGCACCGAGAATTGGAACGTCCGCAGTTTCCTCGAGAGCGGTGGCTTGCCCGCCGCGATCCCGGCACCGGCCGATCGCGCGAAGGCCTATGCCGGCGTCACCGCGCTGAAGTGCCGCCGCCCGCTGCCGCCCGGCGCCGACGTCGCATTGGTGTGGGGTGCGAGCATCGCTGGCGCTGGTGGCAAGACCGCCGGCACTGACCAGCGCTTCGATTTCACCGTACGCAAACCCTTCACCGCGCGCTTCGAATGCTCGCGCGTCAACGCCGCCGCGGGTTGCAACCCGGTCGAGAAGGCGTGGGTGCGTTTCTCTGCCCCAGTGCCGAGCGAACTCGCCAAGCAAGTGCGCATCGAGACCGCCGACGGCAAAGTGCTGACGCCTACCTTGTTCGATTCGAGCTCGGACACCGAGCGTGGCGATGCGAAAACCAAAGCGACGATTTCCGCGGTCGGCTTCAAGAGCCCGCTGCCGCAGGCGCAGACCGGCAAGGTCGTGCTGCCGGCGGGCGTCAAGGACGAGAGCGGTCGACCACTGTCGAACGCCGAGCGCTTCCCGCTCGCCGTGCGCTTCGATGCCGCCCCGCCGCTCGTCAAATTCGCCGCAGCGTTCGGTATCCTCGAATCGAAGCAGGGCGGCGTGCTGCCCGTCACCGTGCGCAACGTCGAGCCCGCGCTGCAGGGCAGCAACGTCACGATCGGCGGGCAGGCGCTGCGCGTCGATGGCTCCGACGGCAAGATTGCCGAGTGGCTGCGCACCGTCGGCCATTCCGACGACGAGGCCAGTCACGAGGAAACGCGCGGCAAGGAGAAGGTTCGGATCAACGACACCGGGTCCAAGTCGATCCTCGGCGGCGAAGGCGCGCCGATGCAGATCGGCCTGCCCGGCAAGGGCAAGGATTTCGAAGTCGTCGGCCTGCCGCTCGGCGGCGGCAAGCCCGGTTTCTACGTCGTCGAACTGGCGAGCCCAGTGCTCGGCCAAGCGCTGCTCGGGCGGAAAGCCCCGCGCTACGTCGCGACCGCCGCGCTCGTCACCAACATGAGCGTCCACTTCAAATGGGGCCGCGCGGCGAGCCTCGCCTGGGTCACCGCGCTCGACACCGGCAAGCCCGTCGCCGATGCCGAAGTCCATGTCACCGACAGCTGCACCGGCAAGCTGCTCGCGCGCGGCATCACCGACAGGAATGGCGGGCTCAACGTGCCGCCGGGGCTGCCCGAGCCCGAAGCGTACGGCGGCTCGTGCGACGGCGGGTCGAGCCCGCTGATGGTCTCGGCGCGCACCGGCGACGATTTCAGCTTCACGCTGACCGATTGGGGCAAGGGCATCCGCCCGTATGATTTCGGCCTGCCCTATGGCTATTCCGCCCGCGGCGAGTTCCTTCACACCGTGTTCGACCGTGCACTCGTCCGGCAGGGCGAGACGGTCCATATGAAGCACATCCTGCGCACTTCGGTGGCGAGCGGCTTCGGCTTTGCGCCGGGCGTGACGGGGACGCTGCGGCTACAGCATCGCGGTTCGGACACGCAGTTCGACCTGCCGCTGACGATCGATGCCAACGGCATCGGCGAGAGCGAATGGACCGCCCCCGCCGGCGCACCGATGGGCGATTACGACCTGTCGGTGATCGCGGACAACCGCACGATCGAGACCGGCCAGTCGTTCAAGGTCGACGAATACAAGTTGCCCACGATGCGCGCGACCGTCACCGGCCCGAAGGACGCCGCAATCCGCCCGATCAGCCTCGCGCTCGACCTGTTCGTCGGATATTTGTCGGGCGGCGGCGCATCGAACCTGCCGGTCGACATGCGAATCGGCTATTTCGCGCATGAGGGCACGCCCGACGGCTACGAAAGCTACAGCTTCGGCGGCAAGGCGATCGTCGAGGGCACCAAGCCACTCAACGGCGACGGCGAGGAGGAGCAGGCGACGCTCCCGCCGACGCAGACGCTTCCCTCGACGCTCGGCGGCGATGGCACCGGCAAGCAGACGGTGTCGATCCCGCAGACGCTCGACGGCGTTACCGACATGCTCGTCGAGATGGACTATCAGGACGCCAATGGCGAAGTGCTGACCGCCTCGAAGCGCATCCCGATCTTCCCGAGCGCGGTGCAATTGGGCGTCAAGACCGACGGCTGGCTGATGAAGCAGGACGATCTGCGGCTTCGCTTCGTCGCGCTCGACACCGCGGGCAAGCCGCTCGCCAACCAGGCGATCTCGGTCGCGCTCTACAGCCGACAGACCCTCACTGCGCGGCGGCGGCTGATCGGCGGTTTCTATGCCTATGACAACCGCATGAAGACCGAGAAGCTCAGCCAGACCTGCAGCGCGACGACCGATGCGCAGGGGCTCGCGACGTGCAAGCTCGACCCCGGCATCTCGGGCGAAGTCTATGCGGTGGCGACGACCAAGGACGCCGCGGGCAACGAAGCGCGCGCGACGCAAAGCGTGTGGCTCGCCGGCAAGGACGATTGGTGGTTCGGCGGCGACAATGGCGACCGGATGGACGTCGTCCCCGAAAAGCTCGCCTACAAAGCGGGCGAGACCGCGCGTTTCCAGGTGCGCATGCCGTTCCGCCAGGCGACCGCGCTCGTCACCGTCGAGCGCGAGGGCGTGCTCGCGAGCTACGTCACCGAACTCAGCGGGGC
The DNA here is from genome assembly GCF_040546165.1 of Sphingomonas sp. UYEF23. Lineage (NCBI taxonomy): Bacteria > Pseudomonadati > Pseudomonadota > Alphaproteobacteria > Sphingomonadales > Sphingomonadaceae > Sphingomonas > Sphingomonas sp. UYEF23. Next base: position 416,710 of record NZ_JBEPNG010000003.1, read on the forward strand.
GGACCCGGTGGTCGAGGTGAAGATGCCGGGCTCGTACGCGCCCGACGTGTTCGTCTCGGTGATGGTCGTGCGCGGGCGTACCGAGAGCGGGATCTGGAGCTGGCTCCACGGCCTCGCGCGTTCGGTCGGGCTTGCGAGTGATCCGCCCGAGGGGCAGGAGCCGACCGCGCTGGTCGATCTCGCCAAGCCGAGCTACCGTATCGGCATCGCAAAGGTGAAGGTCGGCTGGGAAGCGCACCAGCTCCAGGTCGCGGTCAAGGCCGACAAGGCTCGCTACGCCGCGCGCGACGTCGCGCAGGTCGACGTCCAGGTGAACGGCCCCGACGGCAAGCCGGTCCGCACCGCCGACGTCGCCTTCGCCGCCGTCGACGAGGCGCTGCTCCAGCTCGCGCCCAACGATAGCTGGGACGTGCTGACCGCGGTGATGGGCGAGCGCCCGCTCGCGGTGCTCACCTCGACCGCGCAGACGCAGGTCGTGGGAAAACGCCATTACGGCAAGAAGGCGGTCGAGGCCGGCGGTGGTGGCGGCGGCGATTCGTCGGGGCTCAATCGCGAGAATTTCCAGCCGGTGATCCTGTGGAAGGGCCGCGTCGCGCTCGACCAGAATGGTCACGCCCGGATTCCGGTGACGCTGTCCGACGCGCTCTCCTCGTTCAAGCTGGTGGCGATCGCAACCGATGGGTCGCAGCTTTACGGCACCGGCATGGCGAGCGTGCGCACCGCGCAGGACCTGTCGATCTTCGCCGGCATCGCGCCGGTGGTGCGGACCGGCGATTTCTACGCATCGAGCTTCACGCTGCGCAACGGCTCGGACAAGCCGATGACGGTGACGGCAAGCGTCGACCTCATGCCCGCAATCGCGCAGGGCAAGCCGCTGACGGTAACGATCCCGGCGGGCGGCGCGATGCCGGTCGCGTGGAATCTGACCGCGCCCGCCAATCTCGACGCGTTGCGCTGGCACGTCAGCGCGCGCTCGGCCGACGGCAAGGCGGTCGACCAGATCACCGTCAACCAGGCGGTGACGCCGCTCTACCCGCTCGAAGTGTGGGCGGGGACGCTCGCGCGCGTCGGCGGCGACACGACGATCCCGATCCAGCCGCCGATGGGGGCGATTGCGGGGCGGGGGACGGTCGACATCCGGCTCGACGACACGCTCGCGCCGCCGCTCGCCGGGGTGCGCGATTTCATGGCGCGTTATCCGTACAATTGCTTCGAACAGCAGCTGTCGCGCGCGGTGGCGCTCGGCGATGCGGCGCTGTGGCAAAGGCTCGCGAGCGATATCCCGGCGTATCAGGCCGATGACGGCTTGCTGCGCTACTGGCCGTCGGGCAGCCTGACGGGCTCCGAGGCGCTTACCGCTTATGTGTTGGCGATGACGTCGGAAGCCGGCCTGCCGATCCCCGAGGGCCCGCGCGCGAAGATGATCGAGGGGCTCAAGGCCGTGCTCGATGGGCGCCTGCGCCACGAAGAGTATGGCGATGTCCGGCTCCAGCGCGTCTATGCCTTCAACGCGCTCGCGCGTGCGGGCGCGGCGACGCCGGCGATGCTCGGGCAGTTGAGCATGATACCCAAGGAAATGCCGACTGCGCTGCTGGCTGATTATCTCGTCGCGCTCGATCATGTCGCGGGGCTCGCCAACGCCAATGCGCTGAAGGCGGCGGGCGAGGCGCAGTTGCGCACGCGGTTGGTCTATGAGGGGACGCGGCTCGATCTGTCGGACAGCAGCAACCAGCCGTGGTGGCTGATGTCGTCGGGCGACGAAGCCTCGATCAAGACGGTGATCGCGACGCTCGGTCGGCCCGGCTGGCAGGACGAGGCGGCCAAGATGATGGTCGGCGTCGCGCTGCGCCAGTCGCATGGCCGCTGGGACACGACGACCGCCAACGCCTGGGGCACGATCGCCGCGCGCAAGTTCGCCGCACTCTATCCGGCGAGCGCGATCGTCGGGAATACGACGCTCGGGCTCGGCACGCAGACGATCAGCAAGGCTTGGCCGCTGGCAACGACAGCGCGAACGGCGACCTTCCAGCTGCCGGCGACGCTCACCCCGCTCAAGCTGTCGCAATCGAGCGGTGGCGCGGGTCCGTGGGCGAACGTCTCGATCTCGGCGGCGGTGCCGCTGACCAAGCCGTTGTTCGCGGGCTATGAGATGCAGCGCAACGTCGAGGTGGTGCAGGCGCGCACCAAGGGCGTGCTGACGCGTGGCGACGTCGTCAAGGTGACGATCACCGTCAAGGCGAGCGCCGAGCGCAACTGGGTGGTGATCAACGATCCGATCCCGGCGGGTGCGACGATCATCGGCGATCTCGGCGGACAATCGCAGATCTTGGCGGGGCAGGCGCAGGCCGGGCCGGGCGCCAAGTTCCAGGCGCGCGATGCCGATGGCAAGCTGTGGGACGTGCAGGTCGGTGTCGTTCCCGCCTATGTCGAGAAGCGCAACGATGCGTGGCGCGCCTATTACGGCTGGGTGCCGCGCGGGGCGTTCAGCGCGTCGTACATGCTGCGGCTGAACGGGGCAGGGCGCTTCAACCTGCCGCCGAGCCGGGTCGAGGCGATGTATTCGCCCGCGATCCGCGCGCAGCTGCCGCTCGCGCCGGTGACGGTGCTGCAGCGCTGATCCCATCTTCCTTCTTCTTTCCTTCCTTTTCCCGGCAGAGGCCGGGGCTCAGTAGCGGGCCGTTGCGTTGATCGAGTACAGCACCCTCCTGCGCCGTGCGTCGCTCCTGGGCCCCGGCCTGCGCCGGGGAAGCGAACGCGTTTGGGCGGGGTTCAAGACCCGCACCGGCGCGATCGTCACCGCGCTGGCCGTCGCGCTCCTCGCCTTCGTCGCGATCGACTACGCCACGCTTCCCCCGCCACTCCCTGGCTACGCGCAGGTTCGCGCCGCGTGGCACCCGTCCGAGGCGTGGCTCTACGATCGCAACGGCGCGCTGATCGACAGCGCGCGCGTCGATTTCGCCGCACGCCGCCTCGCCTGGACACCGCTGCCGCAGGTTTCCGCCGTCACGCGCGACACGATCGTCGGCGTCGAGGATCGCCGCTTCTTCCATCACGGCGGCGTCGACTGGCTCGCCTTGCTCGGCGTCGCGCGCGACCGCGCGCAGGGGACACGCGCGCGCGGCGCCAGCACGCTGTCGATGCAGGTCGCCGGCTTCCTCGCGCCCGATCTCGCGGTGCCGGGGCAGCGCCATTTGTGGGACAAGCTCCGCCAGATGCGCGCCGCCTGGGCGCTCGAATCGCATTGGTCGAAGGACGAGATCCTCGAGGCCTATCTCAACCTTGCCGGTTTCCGCGGCGAGGCGCAGGGGATCGGCGCGGCGGCGCTCGGGCTGTTCGGCAAGACCCCCGACGCGCTCGCGCGCGACGATGCACTGCTGCTCGCCGCGCTCCTCCCCGATCCGCAGGCCGACCCCGCGAGCATCGCGCGGCGCGCCTGCGCGGTCAGCCACGAGCGCGATTGCGCGCGCTTTGCGGGCGAGGCGGCGTCGATGCTCGGCCCGGCGCGCAGCCTTCAGCTCGACCCCGGCCTCGCGCCGCATCTCTCCGACCGCTTGCTCACCAAACCCGGGCTCAAGGTCACCACCACGCTCGACCGCCGCATCCAGAGCCTCGCGATCGTCGCGCTCAAACGCCAGCTGCAGGGCCTCGGCGGCGCGCGCGCGCGTGACGGCGCGGCGGTGGTGATCGACAATGCAAGCGGCGACGTGCTGGCCTATGTCGGCGGGATCGGCGGCGCCTCGACCGCGCCCGCGGTCGACGGCGCGAACAGCTATCGCCAGGCCGGATCGACGCTCAAACCCTTCCTCTACGCTGAGGCGATCGAGAAGGGCTATCTCACCCCCGCCTCGATCCTCGACGATTCGCCGGTCCAGCTCGACACCGCTTCGGGGCTCTACGTCCCGCAGAATTACGATCGCGGGTTCAAGGGTCCGGTGTCGGCGCGCGCGGCGCTGGCGGGGTCGCTCAACGTACCCGCGGTGCGCACTTTGCTGCTCGTCGGGGTCGACGCGTTTCGCGATCGGTTGTGGGACACGGGGTATCGCGGGCTGGTCGAGGATGGCGACTATTACGGCTTCTCGCTCGCGCTCGGCTCGGCCGAAGTCACGCTGCTCGAACAGGCCGCGGCCTATCGCAGCCTGGAGCAGGCCGGCCGCTGGTCGCCGCTGCGACTGACGCTCGATGCGCCACGCGAGACGCCGCACGCCATCACGACACCGCAGGCCGCGTGGCTCGTCGCCGACATGATGGCCGATTCGAATGCCCGCGCGGTGACCTTTGGGCTCGATTCGGCGCTGCACCTGCCGTTCTGGGCGGCGGTGAAGACGGGGACGAGCAAGGCGCTGCGCGACAATTGGTGCATCGGCTTCACGCGAGAATATACGGTCGCAGTGTGGGTCGGCAATCTCGAGGGCGATTCGATGCGTGCGGTGTCGGGGGTCAGCGGTGCGGCGCCGGTGTGGCGCGACATCATGCTCGCGCTCAACGCCGACACGCGCGGCAGCCCGCCCCCGCGCCCGACGGGAATCGAAGCGCGCGCGATCACCTTCGCGAATGCGATCGAACAACCGCGCACCGAATATTTCCTCGCCGGAACGGGCCAGTCGCAGATCGCCGTCGCACCCGCCGAATCGCGCCGCCCGCGGATCACCAATCCGGTGTCGGGCAGCGTCTATGCGATCGATCCCGACATTCCGCCCAACCGGCAGCGGCTCTCGGTCGACGTGTCGGGGGCGGTAACGGCGCATCGGCTGTGGCTCGACAAGACCGATCTAGGCGCCGCCGATTCGCAGCCGCAGATCATCGCCGGACCGGGACTCCACCGGCTGCGGTTGACCGATGTCGCCGGACGTGTCGTCGATCAGGTGCTCTTCACGATCCGCTGAAAAAAACGGCGGCCGCCCCCTTTCGGAGACGGCCGCCGCCCGTGACGAACAGTCTTAGCGGTAGAAGCCGCGGATCACCTGGACGACATAGCCGCGACGCGTGTCGACGAGGATCACGTCGTTATAATGCCGCACCCATTGCTGGCCAAAGCCGGCGCGCGGCAGGCGATAGCGCCACGGATCGGCGATGATGTAGCGCCCGCCATAATACGCCGGTGCGATGCGCAGGCCCGGACGGAACGCGGTGTAGCGGAACGGGGCGTTCCAATTGCCGCGGGCATAATAGTTCGGGTTGCGGTCACGCCAGCCACGCCAGTCGTCGCGGCCCCAGGCGCGGTCGCGATCGCGCAGATCCTCGCGATATTCCTGGCGCGCGTCGCGAACGTCTTCGCGTTGGTCGCGAATGTCACGGCGGTCGCCGCGCATCCGCGCGTCCTGCAGGTCACGCTGCTCCTGGCGGATGTCGCGACGGTCGCGTCGCAGCTCTTCGTTCGACTGCGCACTTGCCGCGACGGGAACCAAGGTCGCCGCCATCAAAGCGGTGAGAATGAGTTTACGCACTGTATCCTCCATATTCCGGCTGGCCAGAGAACGGCCGGGCCATGGAGCGTGTTTTGGCAGCGCGCGACTGAACGGAATGCGAATGCGCTTGTCAGCAATCCGTCAGGAACGGCGTGCAGCGTTACGGCGTGTCGCGACCGCCACCGGTGTTGCTCTGGCCGCCCTGGCCACCGCCGACCGCGCCAACGGTGCCGATATTGCCGAACAGTTCATCGAAGAAGCTGCGCTTCTTGCCGAGCGTCGGCGTGGTCTTGCCCGACGGGCTGATCGACGCGACTTGCTCGACGCCCGATTTGCGCACCGCGGTGACATTGCCCCTCTCGTCGAAGCTGATGCGCAGCGTCGTCTGCTCGCGGACCTTGGGGTTGTTGTACGCAAAATTGCGCGTCTCGCGCGACACGTAATACCAGTCGCCCTGGTTGAATTCGGAAGTGAAGCTGGGCTTGCCGAGCGTCGCGAGCACCGACTGGCGGTTGTCGGTGCCGGCCTGGACCGAGTTCACGAGATCGGCATCGATGACATAGCCCTGGTGCGACTTGAGCGGCACGCAGGCGCTCGCCCCGAACACGCACGATGCGAGGAGGGCGGCAGCCGTCAACTGGCGGACGGACTTAAGGCTCATCGACACTCTCCAAGGCACCAAAGCTGGCCACGACGCATTGCACCCGCGGACACGAAGCCTCAATATGCCGGGAAAGGCGACCAAACAAGGGCGCGAAGGGACACGAGAGATTTGGGCTGGTTTTCGAAGCTGCTGGGGCGGACGCCCGACGATACCGCGATGCTGCTCTATGATCGGGTGATCGCACTGGCACGCGCGCCGCATTGGTATGAATCGGGTGGTGTTCCCGACACGCTCGACGGCCGGTTCGACATGGTCGCGGCGGTGCTGTCGCTCGTGCTGCTGCGGCTCGAGGACGTTCCAGAGGCCGGCCCGGCAAGCGCGCGGCTGACCGAGCGTTTCGTCACCGACATGGACGGGCAATTGCGCGAAAGCGGGGTCGGCGACATCGGCGTCGGCAAGCATATCGGCAAGATGATGGGGATGCTCGGCGGGCGGCTCGGCGCGTATCGCGACGGGCTGGCGGCGGGCGACCTCCACCCGGCGCTTGCGCGCAACCTGTACCGCAGCGGTCTGCCCGATGCCGCCGCGATCGCCCATACCGAGGCCGCCTTGTTCGCGCTGCGCGACGCGCTGGCGGAACGACCGACCGAGTCGGTGATCGCAGGAGATATTGCATGAGCACCCCCGAATTTTCGCGGCTGGAGCGGATCGACACGATCGGCGAGGGCGAGCGCAGCATCGCGATCACCGCGAGCGAGGCCGAACGCGCCGCGCTGGCAGCGCGATTCGGTCTGGTGTCGGTCGACCGGCTCGAGGCGACGTTTCGGGTCAAGCGCGATGCGGCGGGGATCGTCGCGCGCGGCGCGGTCAGCGCGGCGGTCGTCCAGGCGTGTTCGGTGACCGACGAGCCCTTGCCGCAAAGCGTGTCGGAGGATGTCGCGTTGCGCTTCGTCACCGAACAGGAGGCCGCCGCCGAGGAGGAGATCGAGCTCGATCTCGATGCGCTCGATACGATGCCGTATGATGGCGCGGCGATCGACCTCGGCGAAGCGGCGGCGGAAACGATGGCGCTCGCGCTCGATCCGTTCCCGCGCGGGCCCAATGCCGCGGCGGCGTTGCGCGCAGCGGGCGTGATTAGCGAGGAAGAGGCCAAGCCCGCGGGTGCGCTGGCGGGGTTGAAGGGCTTGTTCGGGAAGGTGTGAGGCTCAGTCTTCGTCGGGTCCGAGCGTCGGATCGAGATCTCGCGGGCGGACGAAGCGCGTCAGCCGTCCGCTCCCGCCAGCAAGCGTCGCCCATTCGCCCGCGAAGCTGATCTCGGCGATCGTCGCGGTCGGATATTTCGCCTCGAGCGCGACGCGCAGCGGTTCGTCCGAATCGGGAACGAGCAGCATCGCGAGATCCTCGAGCCCAGGATTGTGCCCGACGAGCAGGAGGTGCGCCGCCTCGGCGGGCGCTTCGTGGACGATATCGAGCAAGGTCACTGCCGAGGCGAGGTAGATGCGCCGGTCAAAATGGGGCGCGAGCGTGCGGCCATAGCTGCTCTCGACCTGTTCGAGCGTCTCGACGACGCGCACCGCCGGCGAGGCGACGACATGGTCGAACACGCCGGCGGCATTGCGCAGATGGCCACCGATCAGCGCCGCCGCACGCTTGCCCTTGGCGTTGAGCCCGCGATCGTAATCGCGCAAAGCGGGATCGTCCCAGCCCGATTTGGCGTGGCGGAGCAGCGTCAGCGTCTTGGTGCCGGCGGTCATGCTAAAGTCTCCGTCAGGCGGGTTCGCGCGCCTCATGCCCCGTTTGCACGGCGGAGGGAAGCGCCCCCGCACGCGCAACCGCTTCGTCGAGCGTGCAGCGCGTAATCTTCACCCCCGGCGGGAACGCGGTGAGCAGGCGCGACGGCATCGCTGCGGAAAGCAGCACGAACAGTCCGTGGTCGTCGGCGCGGCGGATCAGCCGGCCGAACGCCTGCGCCATGCGCGCGCGGACGATCCGGTCGTCGTAGCGGCTGCCGCCTCCGGCGAGCCGCCGAGCGGCGTGAAGCACGGTCGGCTTGGGCCACGGCACGCCCTCGAGCACGACGAGCCGCAGCGAGCGGCCGGGCACGTCGACCCCGTCGCGCAAGGCATCGGTGCCGAGCAGCGAGGCGGCGGGATCGTCGCGGAAGATGTCGACCAGGGTGCCGGTATCGATCGGGTCGACATGCTGCGCATAGAGCGGCAGGCCTTCGCGGGCGAGGCGGTCGGCGATGCGGGCATGGACTCCGCGCAGCCGCCGGATCGCGGTGAACAGCCCGAGCATCCCGCCGCCGCTCGCGACGCCGAGCTTGGCATAGGCGTTGGCGAGCGCGCCCATGTCGCCGCGCTTGACGTCGGTGACGATCAGCACCTCGGCCTGGTCGGCATAATTGAATGGCGATGTCGCGGCGAAGCGGCTCGCGCCGCGCAACAGATGGTTGGCGCCAGTGCGCGACTCGGCGACGCCCCAGCCTTCCTCGCCATCGGTCCCGCCGCCGCGCAGCGTCGCCGAGGTGACGAGCACGCCGTGCGCTTGCTTGAGTACGGTTTCGGCGAAGGGCCGCGTCGGGTCGAGCCAGTGGCGGTGGAGACCGATATCGTATTCGCGCCCCTCGACTCGGTCGACCGCGAGCCAGTCGACGAAATCGGGCGAGGCCGGCCCGCCGATTCGGGCAAGCAGCGACAGCCATGCCGCGACCGTCTCGGCGCGCCAGCCGAGCGAGGCGACAGCACCTTCGATCCGCGCGCGCGCCTGGCCGTCCATCCAGTCGGGCCCTTCCTCGAGCACCGCCTCGAGCCGGCGTCCGAGCGCGACGAGTGGCCGGACGAGCGCATCGAGCGCATGCGCGGCGGGGCCCGCGGCTTCAACCAGCCCGGGGTCGGGCTCGGCGAGTTCGGTCTCGAGCGCATAGCCCGCATCGCCTTCTGCCTCGGCGCGCGCGTAGGTCAGTCCGCGGACGGCCGCGAGCAGCGTTTCGATCGGGCCGAACGGCGCGCCTTCGCCGATCCGCTGGAGCCAGCCGTCGCTCGCCAGACCCTGCGCCGCCGCCACCGCATCGGCGATCGCGCGTGCGCCGCCCTCGTCATAGCTCGCCACGTCGGAAAGACGCGCGGCAAGCCCGCGCCGCCGCCCGCGTCCGCCCGATTCGGGGCCGAGCACCCAGCGGCGGAGTTCGATCGTCTCGGATCCCGTCAGCGCGGTCGAGAACATCGCGTCGGCGGCATCGAACAGATGATGGCCTTCGTCGAACACGTAGCGCGTCGGACGCGTCGATGATTCGCGCCCGCGCGCGGCATTGACCATCACCAGCGCGTGGTTGGCGATGACGAGATCGGCGTCGGCGCTGGCGCGCGCGGCCTTTTCGATGAAGCACTTCCGGTAATGCGGGCAGCCGGCATAGACGCACTCGCCGCGCCGGTCGGTCAGCGCGGTCGCGCCGTTGCGACGGAACAGCGTGGGCAGCCAGCCGGGCAGATCGCCACCGACCATGTCGCCATCGGCGCTATACGCCGCCCAGCGCGCGACGAGTTGCGCGAGGATCGCCGCGCGGCCGGCGAAACCGCCCTGCAGCGCATCTTCGAGATTGAGCAGGCAGAGGTAATTCTCGCGCCCCTTGCGCGTGACGACTTTCGCGCGGCGCGTCACGGCGTCGGGGAAGAGGCGTGCGCTTTCATGGCCCAACTGGCGTTGCAGCGCCTTGGTGAAGGTCGATACCCACACCGCGCCATCGGCCTTCTCGGCCCAGAGCGAAGCGGGGGCGAGATAGCCGAGCGTCTTGCCGATCCCCGTACCGGCCTCGGCGAGCACCATGTTGGGTGCGCCATGCGCCATGCGCGGGCCGAACGCCTCGCGCGCGGCCTGGGCATAGGCGCGCTGGCCCGAGCGTTGCTCGGCGGCGCTCCCGGTGAGCCGCGCGAGCCGCGCCTGGGTCTCGTCGGCATCGAGCGTTACGGTGCGCGGCTGTGGGCGCGGCGCGCCTTCGGACCATTCGCCGAGTTTCGAGAACAGCCAGCGTTCGGCGACGTCGGGGGTCTTGAGCCGCTGCGCGAGGATCGGCGCCCAAGTCCAGCGCAGTTTGAACAGCGATTGCGCCGCGGTCCATGCGCCCTCGCGTTCGGGCCAGTCGGTGCCGGGCTCGGTCATGCCGAGCAGCGCCACCGCGGCGTCGCGCAGGAAGGCGGCGATCTGACCGTCCTCGCTCGGAGCTTCCAGCCCTGCAACGCGCGCTAAGCCGCGCGGCGTCGGCACCATGAAGCGCGCGGGGCACAGGAAGGCGAACAGTTCGAGCAGGTCGAGCCCCGACAGGTCGGCATAGCCGAGCCGCTGCCCGATCAACGCTGCGTTGAGCAGGATGACGGGGGTATCGGCGGCAATGCGGATCGCCTCGCCGCGTCCGATCGGTCGCGTGCCTTCGGCATCGGCGATCCAGATGCCGCTGTGGCTCGCATGGAGCGCGGGATAGGGGAGCGCGGTCACGCTGGGTATATCGCGTAGGGGGAACGGAATGGCAACGTTGGAGGGGCGGGTTTGCTCGCTGCGCTAGCAGAAATTGCGGTTCCCCGGCGGAGGCTGGGGCCTAGGAGAGAAGGTCCTCGTCTTCGGGCGCAGTGCCGGCTTGCGGCCGTTCCGCGACTGGGCGCCGGCCTTCGCCCGGGGGAAGCGTTTTTTTGGGTAGCGTCGAGCCCCTATAGAATGCCGCGTCCGTCGATCGTCAGTTCCGGCAGCGTCGCACTGCATACTTCCCCTGCGAGCGGCACAACGCGATGATCGCCGAAGCGCCCGTCTCGCGGCTTCCAGAATTGATGTATCTCGCCTGTTTGCAAAGCTACGACCCAATATTCCGGGACAGTCTCGTGCGCATACATCGCGCACTTTGCGCCCAGGTCACGCGTAATGCTGCTGTCCGCCACTTCGATCACGATCGCGATGTCGCGGCGTTCATAGTAACGATCATCCAAACCGCCGATCGCGACAATGACGTCGGGCTCGGGCAGATTGTGCGGCGAAAGCGCGAGGGTCGCTTCCGAAAATGCCGCGAAATCGGATCCGATCGCTTCCAGCGCGAGCTGCAAGCGGAACGTCAGCTGGCTTTTGACGCGGCTGTGTCGACGGAATTCGCCGTTCATGACCTCGATGACCCCCTCGATCAATTCGGCCTTGTGGTACGCATCGAACACGCCCGCGCGGTTTAACAGCTCGAAGTCCTCGATACGAAGCTTCAAGGGGTGCGGCTCCGTCAGGGGCAGCTGCATGTTCATGGGCGCAAGCATAGCATTTGCGCTCGCGCGCCTAAAGCGTCAAACGCGGGAGCATCATGACCGACACAGCCCTCCGCACCGCCGCATTCGACTCCAAGGCCTGGCCGTATGAGGAAGCGCGCAAGCTGCTCAAGCGCTATCCCGATGGCAAGCCGGGCAACCAGCCCGTCATCTTCGAGACGGGCTATGGTCCCTCGGGCCTGCCGCATATCGGCACCTTCAACGAAGTGCTGCGCACGACCATGGTGCGCCACGCGTTCCAGACGCTGTCGGACGCGCCGACCCGGCTGATCGAGTTCAGCGATGACATGGACGGCCTGCGCAAGGTGCCCGACAATGTCCCCAACCAGGCGATGCTGACCGAGCATCTCGGCAAGCCGCTCAGCCGCATTCCCGATCCGTTCGAGAAGTTCGAGAGCTTCGCGGCACACAACAATGCGATGCTGCGCGATTTCCTCGATCGCTTCGGGTTCGAATACGAATTCATCTCCTCGGCCTCGCAATATGAGGCTGGCGTGTTCGACGATGCGCTCAAGGGCGTGCTGCGCCATTACGCCGGAATCATGGGCGTGATGCTGCCGACGCTGCGCAAGGAACGCGCCGCGACCTATTCGCCGATCCTGCCGATCAGCCCCAAGACCGGGGTGGTGCTCCAGGTCCCGGTCGAGGTGGTCAATGTCGAGGAGGGCACGATCCGCTTCACCGACAGCGACGGCGAAGTGCTCGTGCAATCGGTGCTCGGTGGCCAGGCCAAGCTGCAGTGGAAGGTCGACTGGGCGATGCGCTGGGTCGCGCTCGGCGTCGATTACGAGATGTACGGCAAGGATCTGATCGACAGCGGCGTGCAGTCGGGCAAGATCGCGCGCGTGCTCGGCGGTCGCCCGCCCGAGGGGCTGATCTACGAGATGTTCCTCGACGAAAAGGGCGAGAAGATCTCCAAGTCGAAGGGCAATGGCCTGACGCTCGAGCAGTGGCTCGATTATGGCACGCAGGAGAGCTTGTCGTTCTTTGCGTACCGCGAGCCCAAAAAGGCCAAGCAGCTCCATATCGGCGTCATCCCGCGCGCGGTGGACGATTATTTCCAGTTCCGCGCCAGCTACGCCGCGCAGCCGGTCGAGCAGAAGCTCGGCAATCCGGTGCACCACATCCATGACGGCGACGTGCCGGGGACGAACCCGCCGGTCACTTTCGGCCTGCTGCTCAATCTCGTCGGCGTGCTCGGCGCGGGCGCGACCGCGGAACAGGTCCACGGCTATCTCAGCAACTATGTCGAGGGCGCCATCACGCCCGAGCTCGACGCGCTGATCGGCCATGCGCTGGCGTACAACCGCGATTACGTCGCGCCGACGCTCCAGCGCCGCAAGCCCGAGGGGATCGAGGTCGCAGCGCTCGAACGGCTCGACCATGAGCTCGCTGCGGTGCAGGCCGACAGCTCCGCGGTCGATCTGCAGAACATCGTCTATGCGATCGGCAACGAAGGCGGCTTCGAACCGCTGCGTGCCTGGTTCGGGGCCTTGTACGAGACGCTGCTCGGATCGAGCCAGGGGCCGCGGATGGGGAGCTTCATTGCGCTCTACGGGGTCGAGAATACGCGCAAATTGATCGCCGAGGCGCTCGCTCGCTAAGCGTACTTGCGGCCATGCGGGGTCGGCGCGGGGTCGGCGCGGGCCGATCCCGCTGGTCTTTGTGCGGCGCGGCGATAGGGTAGCGCGATGACCAAGCGCAAAGCCTCTGCGCCGTTCCGCACCGTGCGGTCGGCGCTCCGCACCTTTCTGCATCAAGAGGCGGCGGGCGGGATTGTCTTGATGGCGACCGCGGCGCTGGCGCTGATCGTCGCCAATTCTCCGCTCGCTGCGCCCTATTTCGCGCTGCTCCACCATGCCACCGGCCCGACGCTGGCGCCGGCGATCGGCCCGATGACGGTCCATCTGTGGATCAATGACGGCCTGATGGCGGGGTTCTTCCTGCTCGTCGGGCTCGAGATCAAGCGCGAGCTGATCGACGGGCAATTGGCGAGCCCGGCGCGGCGGCGCTTGCCGATCATCGCGGCGGCGGCGGGGATGGCGGTGCCCGCCTTGGTCTATCTCGCGATCACCGGTGGCGCCGCGGACTTGCAGCCCGGCTGGGCGATCCCGGCGGCGACCGACATCGCCTTTGCGATCGGCGTGCTTGCCTTGCTCGGCAGCCGCGTGCCGCCCGCGCTGAAACTGTTTCTGACGACGGTCGCGATCGTCGACGATTGCGGCGCGGTCGCGATCATCGCGCTCGCCTACAGCCACGGCATCGACTGGATCGCGCTTGGCGGTGCGGTCGGCGTATTGCTGGTGATGTTCACCTTGAAGCAGCGCCGCGTATGGGCGCTGTGGCCATATCTGATCGGCTTTGCCGCGCTCTGGTGGCTGATCCTGCTGTCGGGCGTCCATGCGACGATCGCGGGTGTGCTCGCCGCGACGATGATCCCGATCACGCGCTCGCCCGGCGCGCCCGACGACGTACATTCGCCGCTCCACCGGCTCGAACACGCGCTGAGCCCGTGGGTGGCGTTCGGCATCGTGCCGTTGTTCGCGCTCGCCAATGCCGGTGTATCGCTTGGCGGCGTGAGTCTCGCCACGCTCGGCGATCCGCTCGTGCTCGGCATTGCGGGCGGGCTGTTCCTCGGCAAGCAAGCGGGAATCATGGGGGGCGTCGCGCTTGCCGAGCGGCTCGGGATCGCGCAGCGCCCCAAGGGGATGCGCTGGATCCAGCTCTACGGCGTCGCGTTGATCGCCGGGATCGGCTTCACGATGAGCTTGTTCATCGGCGGGCTCGGCTTCCCTGACAGCCCGCATCTGCAGGACGAAGTGAAGATCGGCGTGCTCGCAGGTTCGATCGTCTCGGCGATCGCGGGCTTTCTCATCCTGCGCTATTGGCCGGTACGGAGGACGCATGCGTAATTTCTTCTCGCTCGCGCAGCTTGGCCATGCGCCGGCGCGCGAACTGCACAATGGCGGCTTTACCGCTTATGCCGAGACACCGTCGCGCGCGCAGCGGATCGCGGAGGCGATCGGCGGGGCCGAGGCGCCGCGCGATCACGGCATGGCGGCGATCGCGGCAGTCCACACCCCCGACTATCTCGCTTTCCTGCGCGAAGCCCCTGCGCGCTGGGCGGCGGCGGGGCGGCCCGGCGACGCGATGGGCTATGTCTGGCCAATCGTCGGCCGACGCGCGCTCAAGCTCGATCGGATCGACGGCCAGATCGGGCGCTACAGTTTCGACGCCTCGACCCCGCTCACCGCGCAGACTTGGGATGCCGCCTATTGGAGCGCGCAAAGCGTGCTCGCCGCGACGCACGCGGTGCTCGACGGCGACCGCGCCGCCTTCGCCTTATGCCGGCCGCCGGGCCATCATGCCGGGGCGGATTATTATGGCGGCTATTGCTACCTCAACACCGCCGCGATCGCCGCGCAGGCGGCGCGCGATGCCGGGGCGCGGCGCGTCGCGATCCTCGACATCGATTATCACCACGGCAACGGCACGCAGGACATCTTCTGGGAGCGCGGCGACGTGTTCTACGCGAGCATCCATGCCGATCCCGCAACCGACTATCCCTTCTATTGGGGCCATGCCGACGAGACCGGCGACGGCGACGGGCGCGGGGCGTCGCTCAACCTGCCGCTGCCGCACGGCACGACGCTCGACCCGTTCCGCCGCGCGCAAGGCGTGGCGCTCGATGCGATCACGCGATTCGCGCCTGATCTGCTGGTGCTGAGCTTCGGCGCGGACACGTGGGAGGGCGACCCGATCTCGCACTTCAAGCTGACCAGCGCGGATTATGCGGTGCTCGCGCGCGACATTGCGGCATGTGGCTGGCCCTGCGTGATCGCGATGGAAGGCGGCTATGCGCTCGACGCGCTCGGTGCCAATGTCGAGAGCCTGCTTAGCGGATTTTAGCCGCGATTGCCGGTGTCTTCTTGGGTCCACAGCGCGTAGGCTTTGACTTATGTTGGCCGAGTTCCGCGTTACGTTCTCCTTTCGGTCCGCCATTCGGGCGGTGCTGATCGGCATGCTCGTTTTTGCGGCCTCCGCTGCGGCGATCCGCTTCACGCGCTTCGGCGGCGGACCCGCCTGCCTGTGGTTCGCCACCGCGATCCTGATCGTCGAACTGGTGGTGCGGTCGCCCCGCGCCTGGCTCTTGCCGGTGACGGCCGCGATGATCGGGGGCGTCGTGGCGACGGGGCAGTTCGGGATCGGCTATGGCTATGCGCCACTCGTCACCGCGTGCACGATCGGCGAAGCGATCCTCGCGGCATGGCTGTTGCGGCGCGGGCGCGGCAGCGGGGCCGATCTCGGATCGCTGCGCGGCGTCTTCCTGTTCATCGCGGTGACGGGCGGGATCGCGCCCGCAGTCTCCGGGATCGGCGGTGCGGCGACGATCGCGCTGGCGACGCCGACGGGTTTCGCCAGCAACTGGCTGAGCTGGTATCTCGGCCACGCGCTCGGCAATCTCACGCTCGCACCGGTCGTGCTGCTCGCGCTCAATGGCGAGATGTTCGCCGGGATCGCGCGTATGCGCTTGGCACGCAAGCTCGAGGGCGCGGGGCTGATCCTGGTGACGATCGCGGTGACGCGGCTCGTTTTCGGCCAGGAGACGTTTCCGTTGCTGTTCGTGCCGCTCCTCCCGCTGATGATCGCGGCGTTCCGCTTCGGCCGGATCGGCGGCGCGATCACGATCGTGATCCTCGCGACGATCGGCGCGACGTTCACGATCGGCGGGAGCGGCCCGATCCGCATGATCAGCGGCGGCACGTACGAACGCGTGCTGTTCCTGCAATTCTATCTGGCGACCGCGGTCGTCATGACCTTGCTGATCGCGGCCGAGCTCAACCAGCGCAGGCGACTGGTGGTCGCGCTGCGCGCGAGCGAAGCGCGCTATCGCCTGATCACCGACAAATCGACCGACATCATTCTGACGCAGACCGTCGCGGGCGTGATCGATTATGCCTCCGCCTCGATCCTCCCGCTGGCGGGCTATGAACCGGCTGACCTGATCGGCGTCGCGGCCGGAACGCTCGTGCAGTCCGAGGATCTGCCGATCGTGACCAAGACCATCCGCGACGCGCTCGCGAACCCGGCGGCGACCTTCATCGTCGAATATCGCGGGCGCAAGGCTGACGGGACGATGCTGTGGTGCGAAAGCCATACGCGCGCGATCACCGACGAGGATGGCAAGGTCGTCGGCACCGTGAGCGCGATTCGCGACATTTCGCGGCACAAACAGCTGCAGGCTGCACTCGCGCAGGCGGCGCAGACCGATCCGCTGACGGGAATCGTCAATCGCCGCGCGTTCGACGTGGCGCTCGATCAGCGCCTCGCCGATGTCGCGGCGGGACGCGGGATCGGCGTGTGCGCGGTGCTCGATCTCGACTTCTTCAAGCGCGTCAACGATCGCCATGGCCATGATGCGGGCGACCGCGTGCTGTGCACCTTCGTCGACGTCGCCCGGCGCTCGCTGCGTGCCGAGGACTTGATCGCGCGGCTCGGCGGCGAGGAGTTCGCGCTGATCATCTGGAACGCCGACTTGGCGGAGGCGCATGCGATCTGCGAGCGTTTGCGGCGTGAGGTCGCCGATCTGTCGGTCACGACCGGGTTCGGCGAGGATATCCGCTTCACCTTCAGCGGCGGGCTGGCACTGCTCCGCGCGGGGCGTTCGCGCCAGCATATCCTGCGCCATGCCGACGAAGCCTTGTACCGCGCGAAGAACGCCGGGCGGAACCGGCTCGAACTGTCGAGCTAAGCGCACAAACGAAAGGGGCGGCGCGACCCGGTCGCACCGCCCCTTGCTACGCGAGGTCGCCCTCGCGCTTCGCTTCAGAGCTTCTCGGTCAGCTCCGGCACCAGCTTGAAGAGATCGCCGACGAGGCCGAAATCGGCGACCTGGAAGATCGGCGCGTCTTCGTCCTTGTTGATCGCGACGATGACCTTCGAGTCCTTCATGCCGGCAAGATGCTGGATCGCACCCGAAATGCCGACCGCGACATAGACTTCGGGGGCGACGATCTTGCCCGTCTGGCCGACTTGATAGTCGTTGGGTGCATAGCCCGCATCGACCGCAGCGCGCGATGCGCCGACGCCCGCGCCGAGCTTATCGGCAAGCGGATCGATCAAGGTGTGGAACTGCTCGCTCGAGCCAAGCGCACGACCGCCCGAGACGATGATCTTGGCCGAGGTCAGCTCGGGCCGCTCAGACGCTGCGATTTCCGAGCCGACATACGTCGATACGCCGGCGTCACCGGTGGTGTCGACCGCTTCGATCGTGCCCGAACCGCCTTCGGTGGCAACCTTCTCGAACGCGGTGCCGCGGACCGAGATGACCTTCTTCGCGTCCTTGGTCTGGACCGTTGCGATCGCGTTGCCGGCGTAGATCGGACGCGTGAAAGTGTCCTCGCTCTCGACCGACAGAATGTCCGAGATCTGCATCACGTCGAGCAGCGCTGCGACGCGCGGTGCGATGTTCTTGCCGTTGGTCGTCGCGGGCACGAGGAATGCGTCGTGCGATTCCATCAGCTTGGCGACGAGCGGCGCGACGTTCTCGGCGAGCGCATGCGCATAGGCCGCGTCGTCGGCGACATGGACCTTGCCGACGCCGGCGATCTTGGCGGCCGCCTCGGCGACTGCGCCGACGCCGTGACCCGCGACAAGCAGATGGACTTCACCGAGCTTGGAGGCTGCGGTGACGGTGGAGAGGGTGGCATCCTTTACGGACGTGCCATCATGTTCGACCCAGACGAGCGTCTTCACTTTGCGACTCCCATGGACTTGAGCTTGGCGACGAGTTCATCGACGTCGGCGACCTTGATGCCGGCCGAACGCTTGGCGGGCTCGACCACTTTCAGCGTGGTGAGGCGCGGCGACACGTCGACGCCGTAATCGGCGGCGGTCTTCTGTGCGAGCGGCTTCGACTTCGCCTTCATGATGTTGGGCAGCGAGGCGTAGCGCGGCTCGTTGAGGCGAAGGTCGACGGTGATGATCGCGGGGAGCTTGAGCGTCTCGGTCTCCGAGCCGCCATCGACTTCGCGCGTCACGGTGACGCTGTCGGCGCTGAGTTCGACCTTCGAGGCGAAGGTCGCCTGGCCGACGCCGAGCAGCCCTGCCAGCATCTGGCCGGTCTGGTTGTTGTCGTCGTCGATCGCCTGCTTGCCGAGGATGACCAGGTCGGGCTTTTCTTCCTCGACGATCTTGGCGAGGAGCTTGGCGACACCGAGCGGCTCGACCTTGTCTTCGGTGACGATCAGGATCGCGCGGTCGGCGCCCATCGCGAGCGCGGTGCGCAGCGTTTCCTGCGCCTTCTGCTCGCCGATCGACACGACGACGATTTCCGTCACGCCCTTGTCCTTCAAGCGGATCGCTTCTTCGACCGCGATCTCGTCGAACGGGTTCATGCTCATCTTGACGTTGGCGAGGTCGACCCCGCTTCCGTCCGCCTTCACGCGGGGCTTCACGTTGTAATCAAGCACGCGCTTGACCGGCACCAGCACTCTCATCGGGATTCCTTCCAGGACAGTTTCTTGCTCGGCAGCATCTGGTGGTCAAATGGCGGTTTTGCGCGGTTTTCGCAAGTCCGGTATGCCAGCCAAGCTTGCCGTAGCGGCATCTCGTCCGACTCGAACGCGCCCTCAACGCAAAAGGGCCCGGCGTTTCCGTCCGGGCCCTTCTTTAGCGCAAAGTGCGTTGGTCAGTCCACTCAAGCGGCGGCCTTGACCTCCGCGACGATCTTGCGGGCGGCATCGCCCAGATCGTTGGCGGGGACGATCGCGAGGCCCGAATTGGCGAGGATCGCCTTACCGGCCTCGACATTGGTGCCCTCGAGGCGGACGACGAGCGGAACCGAGAGGTTCACTTCCTTCGCCGCGGCAACGATGCCCTCGGCGATGATGTCGCACTTCATGATGCCGCCGAAGATGTTGACCAGAATGCCCTTCACGTTCGGATCGGCGAGGATCAGCTTGAAGGCGGCCGTCACCTTCTCCTTGTTGGCGCCGCCGCCGACGTCGAGGAAGTTGGCCGGGAACATGCCGTTCAATTTGATGATGTCCATCGTCGCCATCGCGAGGCCGGCGCCGTTGACCATGCAGCCGATGTCGCCGTCGAGCTTGATATAGGCGAGGTCGTACTTCGACGCTTCGAGCTCGGAGGGATCTTCCTCGGTCTCGTCGCGCAGTTCCATCAGGTCCTTGTGGCGGAACAGCGCGTTGTTATCGAAGCCGACCTTGGCGTCGAGCACCATCAGCTTGCCGTCGTCGGTGACGGCGAGCGGGTTGATCTCGATCTGCTCGGCATCGGTGCCCATGAAGGCATCGTACAGCTTCGATGCGACAAACGACGCCTGCTTGGCGAGATCGCCCTTGAGCTCGAGCGCGGCTGCGACGGCACGACCATGGTGCGGCATGAAACCGGTTGCCTGGTCGATGTCGATCGCGTGAATCTTCTCGGGCGTGTCGTGCGCGACGGTTTCGATGTCCATCCCGCCCTCGGTCGAGGCGACCATCGACACGCGGCCGGTGGCGCGGTTGACGAGGAGGGCGAGGTAGAATTCCTTGGCGATGTCGACGCCGTCGGTGACGTAGAGGCGGTTGACCTGCTTGCCAGCGTCGCCGGTCTGGATCGTCACCAGCGTGTTGCCGAGCATGTCGGTTGCCGCGGCACGGACTTCGTCAGCGGTCTTGGCGAGGCGGACACCGCCCTTGGCATCGGGGCCGAGTTCCTTGAACTTGCCCTTGCCGCGGCCGCCGGCGTGGATCTGCGCTTTGACGACATAGAGCGGCCCGGGGAGCTTTTCCGATGCTGCAACTGCTTCCTCGACCGACATTGCCGAGAAGCCCGCGGGAACGGGCACGCCGAATTTCGCCAGGAGTTCCTTGGCCTGATATTCGTGGATGTTCATGAGCGCGTGCCTTTCCAAGGGTCGGGTTTGCGGGGGCTTAAGCACACACGGGGGTACGAATCCACCCCTTCGCAGTTGCGAACACTCGCTATCGGGCGCGCGGCGCGCTATATCGGCTGCATGTCGCTGATCTCTGGTCTGTTGCTCTTTCTTGCCACCGTCGCTGGGATGGAGCTGTTCGCTTATGCTGCGCATCGCTGGGTGATGCACGGCTTCGGCTGGTTTCTCCACGAGAGCCATCACCGCCCGCGCACCGGCAATTGGGAGCTGAACGACTGGTACGCGGTGATCTTCGCATTGCCGTCGATCACGATGCTGGTGTTCGGCGTCCAGCTCGGCTGGTGGCAGGGCTTTACCTGGATCGGCGCGGGAATCGCGGCGTACGGCGCGATCTATTTCGGCTTTCACGACATCATCGTCCACCGCCGCATCCCGACGCGCTATCTGCCCAAGTCGGCGTACATGAAGCGGATCATCCAGGCGCATCGGCTGCACCATGTCGTCGAAACCAAGGATGGCTCGGTCAGCTTCGGGTTCCTCGTCGCCCCCAAGCCCGAGGATCTGAAGGCCGAACTCAAGCGCCGCAAGCGCGCCGGCGTGCGCGCGCCGGTCGGCCAGACGACGCTCATACCGGATTGAGCGAACCGCTGCTTTTCTACGCGCTGGCGGTGCCGGCGGTGGTGCTGCTCGGCCTGTCGAAGGGCGGCTTCGCGGGTCTTGGCGCGCTTTCGCTACCGATGCTCGCACTCGCCATCTCGCCGGTGCGCGCGGCGGCGATCTTGCTGCCGATCCTGATCGTGCAGGATGTCGTCGGCGTCTGGGCGTTCCGGCGCGATTGGGATGCGGCGATCCTCGGTTGGATGCTGCCGGGCGCGGGAATCGGGATTTTGCTCGGCTATTTGTTTGCCGCGCAGGTCTCGAGTGCGGCAGTGCTCGCCTTGGTCGGGACGATTTCGGTGCTGTTCGGGCTCTACCGATTGTGGAGCGAGCGCCGCGGTTCGGTTGCGGTCGCGGCGCAGGCGCCGGGTTGGGTCGGATCGCTGCTCGGCATCGCCTCGGGCTTTACCAGCCAGATCGCGCATGCCGGCCAGCCGCCGTTCCAGGTCTACGTCCTGCCGCGGCGACTGCCGCGCGACGTGCTCGTCGGCACGACCGCGATCTTCTTCGCCGCGGTCAATTGGGCGAAGGTCTCGGCCTATTGGGCGCTCGGCCAGTTCGACCGCGACACGCTCGGTGTCGCGGCGCTGCTGCTGCCCGTGGCGATCGCGTCGACCTTTGCCGGCGTCTGGCTCGTGCGGCGCGTCTCGCCCGAGCGCTTCTACACCGCGATCTACGCGCTGATGGTGCTGGTCGGCGTCAAGCTGATCTGGGACGCGCTCGCCTGATTCAGTCGAAAAGCGACGACACCGACGATTCGTCGGCGATCCGGCGAATCGCCTCGGCGAGCAGCGGCGCGATCGTCAGGTGGCGAATCTTCTTGGCCGAGGCGACGATGTCGTGGCTGCCGAGCGAATCGGTGATCACCAGTTCCTCGAGCGCCGAGCTTTCGACTCGTGCGACCGCCCCGCCCGACAGCACGCCGTGCGTGATATAGGCGGCGACGCCGGCTGCGCCCGCCTGCTTGAGCGCGGCGGCGGCGTTGCACAGCGTGCCGCCCGAATCGACGATGTCGTCGATCAGGATGCAGAAGCGCCCCTCGACCTCACCGATGATGTTCATCACTTCGGATTCGCCGGCGCGCTCGCGGCGCTTGTCGACGATCGCGAGCGGGGCGTTGTTGAGCCGCTTGGCGAGCGCACGCGCACGCACCACACCGCCGACGTCGGGCGACACGACCATCAAATTGCGATTGCCGTAGCGCGTCAGGATGTCGGCCGACATCACGGGCGCGGCGAACAGATTGTCGGTCGGGATATCGAAGAAGCCCTGGATCTGCCCGGCATGCAGATCGACCGAAAGCACGCGGTCGGCGCCCGCGACAGTGATCAGATTGGCGACGAGCTTGGCCGAGATCGGCGTGCGTGGCCCCGGTTTGCGGTCCTGCCGGGCATAGCCGAAATACGGGATAACCGCCGTGATTCGCTTGGCCGAGGCGCGCTTCAGCGCGTCGATGCAGATCAGCAGCTCCATCAGATTGTCGTTTGCCGGATAGCCGGTCGATTGCAGCACGAAGACGTCCTCGCCGCGGACATTCTCCTGGATCTCGACGAAAATTTCCTCGTCGGCGAAGCGGCGGACCTGCGCGTCGGTCAGCGGCAGCTGGAGATAGGCGGCGACATCGCGCGCGAGCGGCAGGTTCGAATTGCCGGTGAGAAGTTTCATATGGGCCGCCCCTTGCGCTTGCCGAGTTGCAGCTTCCTTAGGAGCGTCGTCGGCTCGGGGAAAGAGACCGCGTGCCCTGCGATGCCGCAACCAGTGCCGCAAAGCGCGTATGGATGCGCGGGCTTGTCGAGAGGGCGCCGCGTCCTCTACCGCTCGTGGCATGACGATCCGCACTCGCTTCGCCCCTTCGCCGACTGGCATGCTGCACGTCGGCAACATCCGCACCGCGCTCCACAATTGGCTGTGGGCGCAAGCGCAGGATGGCGAGTTCTGGCTGCGGATCGATGATACCGATGCCGAGCGCAGCGAAGCGCGCTTTGTCGATGCGATCCGTGCCGATCTCGCCTGGCTCGGGCTGACGATTGCGGGCGAGGAGCGGCAGTCGGCGCGCTTTGCGCTCTACGAGGCGCGCTTTGCGGCGTTGCGCGACGCAGGGCGCGTCTATCCGGCGTACGAAACCGCGCAGGAGCTCGACCTCAAGCGCAAGATCGCCGCCGGGCGCGGGCTGCCGCCGGTCTATGATCGCGCCGCGCTCGCGCTGAGCGACGCCGAGCGGGCGAGCTTCGAAGCCGCTGGCGTCAAGCCGCACTGGCGCTTCAAGCTCGATCATGCCGCGCCGATCGTATGGGACGATCTGATCCGTGGGCCCCAGAAATTCGATGCCGCGACGATGAGCGATCCCGTCATTCGCCGCGCCGACGGGTCGTGGCTCTATATGCTGCCCTCGGCGATCGACGATGTTGAGATGGGCATCACGCACGTCGTGCGCGGCGAGGACCATGTCTCGAACACCGCGCTGCAGCTCCAGATGTTCGATGCGATGGGCGTTACACCGCCGGCCTTCGCGCACGAGGCGCTGCTGGTCGGCTCGGAGGGCAAATTGTCGAAGCGGCTGGGCTCGCTCGGCGTCGCGCATTTCCGTGAGGTGGGGATCGAACCCGAGGCGGTGGGCGCGTTGCTCGCACGGATCGGGACGAGCTTGCCGGTCGAGCCGCTGGTCGAGACCGCGACGCTGGTTGAGAGCTTCGATTTCGCCAAGTTCGGCCGCGCGCCCGCGCGCTTCGACGAGGCGGAACTTGCCGGGTTGAACGCCAAGATCGTTCATCAACTTGAATTCGCGCACGTCGCCGACCGACTTCCCGCCGGGATGGGCGCGGCGGAATGGGCGGCGGTGCGGCCCAATCTCCAGACGATCGCCGAAGCCGCCGACTGGTGGGGCGTGATCGAGGGCCCGATCGTCGCCGAGCGCGACCCCGCCGATGCCGACTTCCTCGCCGCCGCCGCGCGGGCCGCCGAGTCGCTCGATTGGGCGGGGGACCCGTGGCACGCGCTGACCGCCACGCTGAAGGCCGAGACCGGACGCAGCGGCAAGGCGCTGTTCCTGCCGTTGCGGCGTGCGCTGACCGGCCGCGAGCATGGTCCCGACATGAAGGCGCTCCTCCCGCTGATCGGCCGCGACCGCGCGATTGCGCGTCTGTCGCCCGAGTGAGGCGACAGGATATATTGTCTCTTGCAGGCAGAATGTTATGATGTAACATCCTCTCCATGTCCGGCGTAGAATCGGACGGCACAGATGGAGACGGGACGATGTACGCAGATCGTTATGCCAACCGCCATGGTCTCAACCCCGGCGGAGTCGCCTTCGCGCTCGGCGCCGGCGGCGTGTTGCTGTTCGGGCTTTCGCTGACCGCGCCGCATTTCGTACGCGACATCGTCCCGACGATCACCGCGACCAACATCCCGCTCGATCCGCCACCCCCGCCAAAGCCCGAACCCAAGCCGGTCCCGCAGATCCAGCATGTCGCGCAGCCACTGAAGCCGCCGCCCGAATCGATCGACCTGACCAAGCTCGTGACCCCGGGCGTCCCGAGCGGACAGATCGCCTTGCACATCGATCCGCCGCCGCTTCAGCCGTTTCCCGGCGGCACGGGTGATGTCGGCACGATCGTCAAACCGCCTGCGCCGGTCATTACCATCCCGAAACTCGACTCGCGCTATCTCGGCGCATTCCAGCCGACCTATCCGAGCGACGAGCGCCTTGCCGGGCACGAGGGGCGCGTCGTCGTGCGTGTGCTGATCGGTACCGACGGGCGCGTGAAGCAAGTCGAGCAAGTCAGCGCGGCGAGCCCCGCCTTCTTCGAAGCGACGCGCAAGCGCGCGCTCGAGAAATGGCGCTTCATCCCGGGCACGCGCGACGGCGTCGCGATCGAGGCGTGGCAGACGATGGCGGTCCGCTTCGTGCTCGACGAAGAATAGCCGGCGCGGGTGGGCGCGGCAGGGCTGGCATCGCTCCCCTGTCGCGCCTATCTCTTGGCGATGAATTTCCTGCGCTACATTTCCCCGCTGCGCGCCTGGCGCGATATGCGCACCTATATCGTGACGCGGCGGCCGCATCAGCTCGGCTTCATGGGGCTGGCGCTGGCGCTGACCTATGTGATGGTCGTCGGCGTCATCTACGAATCGAAGATCCCGCCCAAGCCGTATCACCGCGACATCATCTATGTGCAGCAGTGGCGCGCCGACCGCACCGATGCCGAGATCATCGCGCAGCAGAAGATCGACGGCGTCGAACAGACGCGCCAGGCCAACGAGCTCAAGCGGCTCGAAGCTGAGCGGCGTGCGCAGTTCAAGAAGGTCAATGACGGGCTCAAGGCCTACGGGATCTGAGCGTGGCCACGGCTTTCGACGACACGCGCTGGATGGGCGCAGCGCTCGCGCTCGGCGAGCGCGGACGCGGTCGGACGACGCCCAACCCCAATGTTGGCTGCGTTATCGTCGCCGATGGCATCGTCGTCGGACGCGGCTGGACCCAGCCCGGCGGGCGCCCGCATGCCGAGGCGATGGCGTTGACGCAAGCCGGCGAAAAGTCGCGCGGCGCAACCGTCTACACCACGCTCGAACCCTGCGCGCATGTCTCGACGCGCGGGCCGGCGTGCAGCGATCTGCTGCAGCTGGCGGGCGTGGCGCGCGTCGTGATCGCGCTCGGCGATCCCGATCTGCGCACCAATGGCGCGGGCGTCGCGCGGTTGCGCGATGCGGGGATCGCGGTCGATCTTGGGGCGGGTGCCGCTGCCGCGCGTACGGCGATGGCGGGGTTCCTGATGCGGCGCGAGCATGGCCGGCCCGCGGTGACGCTCAAGCTCGCGCTGTCGCTCGACAGCGCGACCGCACTGGGATCGGGCGCGAGCAAATGGATCACTGGCGCGGAGGCACGCGCGCACGCGCATCTCGAACGCACGCGCCACGACGCGATTCTGGTCGGTCGCGCCACGATCGACGCCGATGATCCGACGCTCGACGTGCGCTTGCCCGGGCTCGAGGCCCGGTCGCCGCGCCGCTTCATCCTGTCGCGCACGCCCGACTTGCAGCATCCGGCGCCCGACGGTGCGTTGCCGTGGGAAAATCTCGCGGCGCCGGTCGCGATCGGGTCGCTCGAGGGTGTCGACACCCTGCTCGTCGAAGGCGGGCCGACCACCGCTGCGGCCTTCCTTGCGGCCGACCTCGTCGACCGTCTGCTGCTGTATCGCGCGCCGATCATGGTCGGCGGCGGGCGGACCTTGCCCGACATCGGCCTCGCCGATCTTTCCGAGGCGCATGGCCGCTGGACGATGAGCGACGCGCGCACCCTTGGCAGCGACCGGCTCGAGGTTTACGAGCGCGTCAGGGAGTAGGCCATGTTCACCGGGATCATTACCGACATCGGCACGATCGATCGGATCGAGGAGCGCGGTGACCTGCGCATCTTCGTCGCGACCGGCTATGATATGGGGGACGTCGATCTCGGCGCCTCGATCGCCTGTTCGGGCGTGTGCCTGACCGTCGTCGACAAGTCCGCGCCCGGAGCGTCGGGCTGGTTCGCCGCCGATGTTTCAGGGGAAACCGTGTCGCGCACCCCCGCCGCGCAATGGACCGCCGGTCGCCGGCTCAACCTCGAACGCGCGCTGAAGCTCGGCGAGGAACTGGGCGGGCATATCGTCACCGGCCATGTCGACGGCATCGCGTCGATCGTCGAGACCAGCAGCGACGGCGATTCGTGGAAGGTCGTCATCGCGGTCCCGGCCGCGCTTGCGCCGTTCGTCGCACCCAAGGGATCGATCACCGTCGATGGCGTATCGCTGACCGTCAACAGCGTCGCCGACCAGGCCGACGGAACGACCCATTTCGCGATCAACATCATTCCCCACACCCAGGCGATGACCACGCTGGGCGATCTTCATTCCGGCGCGCACGTCAATATCGAGATCGACGTCCTCGCCCGCTATCTGCAACGCATGGAGCATTATCGTGCAAAAGCCTGAAGTTGCGCGCCTGCGCCATGGGTTCCTGTCCTCGCCCGAGGAATTGATCGACGAGGCCAAGAACGGCCGGATGTTCATCCTGGTCGACGACGAGGATCGTGAGAACGAGGGCGATCTCGTCATTCCGGCGCAGATGGCGACCCCTGAGAAGATCAACTTCATGGCCAAGCACGGTCGCGGGCTGATCTGCCTTGCGATGACCAAGAAGCGCGTCGACGAACTCGGCCTGGGCCTGATGAGCCGCCACAACGGCACGCGGCACGAAACCGCCTTCACCACCTCGATCGAGGCGCGCGACGGCGTCACCACCGGCATTTCCGCCGCCGACCGCGCGCGCACCATCGCGGTCGCGATCGATTCGTCGAAGGGCAAGGAAGAGATCGTCACGCCGGGCCACGTCTTCCCGCTCGTCGCGCGCGACGGCGGCGTGCTCGTCCGCGCCGGGCATACCGAGGCCGCAGTCGACGTCTCGCGGCTCGCCGGGCTCAATCCGTCGGGCGTGATCTGCGAGATCATGAACGAGGACGGCACGATGAGCCGCCTCGACGATCTCGTCTCGTTCGCGCAGCTCCACAATCTCAAGATCGGCACGATCCGCGACTTGATCGCCTATCGCCGCCGCCACGACCATCTCGTCGAGAAGCGCGCCGAAATGCCGTTCGAGTCGAAATGGGGCGGGACGTGGAAGGCGATGACCTTCCACAACAAGGCGACCGGCGACGAGACGATTGCCCTGGTCAAGGGCAAGATCGACCCGACCAAGCCGACGCTGGTGCGGATGCACACGCTGTCGACCTTCGTCGATGTGTTCGGCGAAGAGAATGAGCGTTCGGGCCTGCTCTCGGGGTCGATGCAGTTGATCGCCGAGGAAGGCACCGGTGTGATCGTCGTGATCAACCGCCAGATGGCCGATGGCATCACGCGTTTCATCAAGCTGCGCGGCGAGGGCAAGGGCGCGGGCGCGCCCGAGGTCGAGGAATTGCGCGACTACGGCGTCGGCGCACAGATCCTCGCCGAGCTTGGCGTCGAGGAAATGGTGCTGCTCACCAATACGCATCACGCGCTGGTCGGCCTCGAAGGCTATGGCCTGTCGATCGTCGCCGAGCGCGCCATTCCGGGTACTGGGGGCGAATAATGGCCAAATTGCTCATCGTCGAAGCGCGCTTCTACGACCATCTCAACGACCTGCTGCTCGAAGGCGCCCGCGCCGCGATCGAGGCGGCGGGGCACAAGCACGAGACGATCACCGTCCCCGGCGCACTCGAAATCCCCGGCGCGGTCGCGCTCGCGGCCGAGAGCGGGCTGTATGACGGCTTCGTAGCGCTGGGTGTCGTGATCCGTGGCGAGACGTATCATTTCGAGATCGTCGCGGGCGAGAGCGCCCGCGGGCTGATGGCGCTGTCGATGGACGGCCTCGCGATCGGCAACGGCATCCTCACCACCGAGGACGAAGCGCAGGCGCTCACGCGCGCGCGCAAGTCCGAGAAGGACAAGGGTGGCGAAGCGGCCAAGGCGGCGCTCGCTATGATGTCGCTGAAGGCGCGCTTCGGCTGACCCTGGTGGTGAGCGGGCCGATCCTGTTCACCGACCGGCTGATCCTGCGGCTCCCCGAGCCCGCGGATTTCGAGGCCTATGCCGCCTTCGCCGCCGATGGCGAGACGATGGCGCATCTCGGCGGCGCGATGCCGCGTGCAGTCGCCTGGCGCGACTTTTCGGTGCGCGCCGGTGCGTGGATGACGCGCGGCTTCTCGATGTTCTCGGTGATCGAACGCGATTCGGGCGCCTGGGTCGGGCGGATCGGCCCGTGGCAGCCCGAGGGCTGGCCCGGCACCGAAGTCGGCTGGGGCGTCGCCAGCGGTTTTGCGGGCAAGGGCTATGCGCATGAAGCCGCGGTCGCTGCGATCGACTTTGCGTTCGACAGTCTTGGCTGGAGCGACGTGATCCACACGATCGCACCCGATAATATCCGCTCGATCCGGCTCGCCGAGCGGCTGGGCTCGGCCAACCGTGGGCCGACACGCTTGCCAGCACCGCTCGATGGCTACCGCGTCGACGCGTGGGGCCAGAGCGCGGCCGAGTGGCGCGCGCACCGCGGCAGATGAGCAAGCCGCCGCCCCCGCGCTACAAGATCGTCGAGCGCGACGGGCGGCTCCTCACGATCGACACTTGGGCCACGCAAGCGCCGGACGCGCCGCCGCAGCGTCGCGCGGACTTGATCGCGCCGGGTGACGCGCTCGGCGCGCCGCTCGTCGCCGCGCTGTTCCGGGTCCGCGATGCGCAGGGCCGACGGTTGCTGACAACCTCGCCGAATTGGGACCGCAAGGGGCCGCGCGTCATTGCGCTGTCGTCGACAGGCGAGCGCCGCATCGCCGCGCTAGGGCTGCTGAGCATCGGCGTGATGCTCGTCCTGTTGCTGGTGGCGCTGATCGATCTCGAATGGCTGCTGCCGATCGTCGTGGTCGTGGTCGTGCTGGCGGGCGCGATCTCGAGCAGCCGCACCAGCCTGGTCACCCGTTGGCTCGACTCGCTCGGCGAGGAGACGTGGCGCTAAGCTCTTCCCAGCGCTCGACTCCTTACTTATACCGATGTCAGTAAGCAGGAGCGCGACGATGCCCTACGCCCATACCTTCAAAGCCAATCCGCATTGGCTGCCGCGGCAGAAGAGCACCGCCATTCGCGACATTCCCGGCGAGGACGGGCTGCCGTTCGTCGGCAACACCTTCCGAATGCTCAAGGATCCGGTGCGGTTCGGCCGCCACATGATCGACAGTTATGGCCCGGTGTTCCGCAACAATGCGTTTGGCGGGCCGACCGTCAGCTTGATCGGTCCCGAGGCCAACGAACTCGTCCTGTTCGACCGCGACCGCGTCTTCTCGTCGGAGCAGGGCTGGGGGCCGTTGCTCAACCTGCTCTTCCCGCGCGGGCTGATGTTGATGGATTTCGACAAGCACCGCGCCGACCGCCGCGTGATGTCGGTCGCGTTCAAGCCCGAGCCGATGCGGCATTATGCCGAGACGCTCGACATCGGCATCGCGCGCACCGTGGCGGACTGGGGCAACCAGCCGATGCGCTTCTATGATGCGATCAAGGAGTTGACGCTCGATCTCGCCGCCGAGAGCTTTCTCGGCATGCCGCTCGGCCCCGAGGCGACGCGGATCAACCAGGCGTTCGTCGATGAGGTGCAGGCCTCGATCACCCCGATCCGCGTGCCGCTGCCGGGATCGCAGATGCGCAAGGGCGTGCGCGCGCGGGCCTATCTGATCGACCTGTTCGAACGCGAGATCCCGGCGCGGCGGGCAGGCGCGGGGCAGGACTTCTTCTCGCAATTCTGCCGCGCGACCGACGATGATGGCCAGCCGCTCGCCGCCGATGCGATCGCCGACCACCTGAACTTCCTGATGATGGCGGCGCACGACACGATCACATCGTCGGCGACGAGCCTCGTCATGCTGCTCGGGCGGAACCCCGAATGGCAGGAGAAGCTGCGCGCCGAGATCGCCGAGCTCGGCCGCAACGATGCAGGCGGGCTGCCGTATGGCCAGCTCGATCGGCTGGTGCTGACCGACATGGCGTTCAAGGAATCGCTGCGGCTGATCCCGCCCGTCCCCTCCTTGCCGCGCCGCGCGGTGAAACCGTTAGATTTCGGCGGCTTTCATATCCCGGCGGGGACGACGGTGAGCGTGAGCGTCGCGTATACGCACACTATGCCCGAACTGTGGCCCGATCCGCTGCGCTTTGACCCGCTGCGCTTCACCCCCGATGCGGTGCGCGCGCGGCACAAATATGCGTGGGTCCCGTTCGGCGGCGGTGCACATATGTGTCTCGGGCTGCATTTCGCGACGATGCAGATCCGCATCCTCATCGCGCATCTGCTCAGCCGTTATCGCATCGAGCTCGATGCTGGGGCGGGTGATGTCTGGCAGGCCTGGCCGATCCCGCGGCCGAAGGATGGGTTGCCGTTGCGGTTTGTCCCGCTGGGGTGAGGTGACGCGATTGAGCGCCCGCTAGATTCGTCGAGCCGGGGGGCGTTCGACCTCGATCGCGATCGGCTGCACGGGCGCGACGCGACAGTGTCCCGATCACCGTATCGTCGTGGTATGCCCGTGATTGGCCGGAACGGCACGATCAGACGCGGCAGACCGCAATCTCCGACGATTGCCCCAGGACGAGGCGACGGGGTCGCCTGGGGGCGGCACGGCGTAGTGGGAGGCCCATTCCGACTGAGCGTCTCGCACTAACTACTGATTCGCCGCGACCAGCGCGCGCCCGGCCCTGTGTCGTCCGGCGTGACTCCAAACCGATGCCAAGCCCGGCCGTAAGCGCATCAGACAGCGACGCACATTGTCTGCTGACGCGACGGACGAAAACCACCCGTTCATCTAAAATCTAGGCTGAAACGAAAACAGACCCGAAGGCCTGTGATCATGTTTTCCCCAAAGGAAAACTGGAGCGGGCGAAGGGATTCGAACCCTCGACCCCAACCTTGGCAAGGTTGTGCTCTACCCCTGAGCTACGCCCGCTCTGGCGTTTACGGCCCAATCAGTCGTTGACTGGGCGGGTAAGGTGGCGGGCTCTAACAGCGACTTTCATACTCGGCAACCCCTTATCGCGATTGCGTGCAGATCGTTTGATAAAAGGGTTGGCTTCGTACGCTGAGCGCCCACATAAGGCGCACAGCACACAAGATTGGAGCGACACTTGGCCACCCTGGGAATGAGCGCTGCAGAACGCGACGCGGTGGAGAGCTTCCGCCGCGATGTCGTCGAGCCGTCGATGACCAAGCTCGTCGTGATCGATTTCTGGGCGGAGTGGTGCGGGCCGTGCAAGGCGCTGACGCCGCTGCTCGAGAAAGTCGCCGCGGCCTATGCCGACAAGGGCGTGCTGCTCGCCAAGATCGACACCGACAAGAATCAGTTCATCGCCGCGCAGTTCCAGATCAAGTCGATCCCGACGGTCTATGCGATGTTCCAGGGGCAGCTCGTCGCCGATCTGACGCCCGCGCGCACCGAGACGCAGTTGCGGACGATGCTCGACCAGCTGCTCAAGCAATTGCCGCTCGAAAGCGAGGCGGCGAGCCTCGAGGCCGAACTCGAGCCGCTGATCGCGATGGGCGAGCAAGTGCTCGTCGAAGGCGATGCCGAGCGCGCAGTGAGCGTGTTTGCGCAATTGAGCGAGATGGCGCCCGAGCATCCTGCGGTGCTGTCGGGCATGGTCCGCGCGCTCGTTGCTGCCGGGCAGACCGACGAGGCCGAGGCGGCGATCGCGGCACTTCCCGAGGAGTTCGCCAAGCTTCCCGAGATCGAGCGTGCGCGTACTGCGCTGGCGCTGGCGCGCGAAGTGCAGCCGGTCGATGATCTTGCCGGGCTCGCCGCCGAGGTTGCGGCCAACCCCGAGAATTTCGACAAGCGCTTCGAGCTTGCTGGCGGCCAGATGGCGGCGGGCGACCGCGATGCGGCGGCCGACACGCTGCTCGCGATGATCGCGGCCGACCGGACATGGAACGAGGGCGCCGCGCGGACGCAATTGCTCAAGATCTTCGAGGTCGTCGGGCTCGAGGATCCGTGGGTCTCGGCGCAGCGGCGCAAGCTCTCGGCGATCCTGTTCGGATGACGATCACGCGGCTCTCGATCTTCCCGCTGCCGGGCGCGTTGCTGTTTCCGGGCATGCATCTCCCGCTGCACATCTTCGAGCCGCGCTATCGCGCGATGATCTCGGACGCGATGGCACGTGACCGGCGGATCGGCATGGTCCAGCCGCGCCCCAACGTGCCGGCGCGGTCCGACAAGCCACCGCTGTTCGAGATCGGCTGCGTCGGCAAGATCGCCGAGTTCGAAGCGAGCGAGGACGGGCGCTACAATCTCATCCTCGAGGGACTGTCGCTGTTCCGCATCGTGCGCGAACTCGACGTGACGACGGCGTTCCGCCAGGTCGAGGCCGAGCTGATCCCGGGTCCGAGCGAGCCCGAGATCCTCTCGCTCTCGCGCCGCTCGGCGCTCGAGAGCGAATCGCGCGCCTTTGCCGATGCACAGGGCTATGCGGTCGATTGGGATGCGGTGACGCGGCTCGACGACGAGGCGCTGGTCAACGGCATCGCGCAGATCGCGCCGTTCGACGTGGCGGCGAAGCAGGCGCTGCTCGAGGCGGGGCGAATCGAGGATCGCGCCGAGCTGATCATCCAGCTGATGCAGTTCTTCGGGCGGCACGACGGCGAGGATTCGGTGACGCTGCAATGAAGGACGCCGAGAAGCGCAAGGGTCGCGCCGGCGGGGCTGCGATGATGTTGGGCATGTTCTTCGCGACGCTGTTCGACCCCAAGAAAGGCGCGGCGATCGTGCAGATCGATACGCAGCGGCGAATCGGTAGCGAGAGCGACCGGATCACGGCGACGGCGAACGCGCCTCCGACGAGTGTGCGGAGTGAGCGCGACTGATCTAGCGAGATCGTGTCGGCGTTGGTGGAATGGTTCGCGCAGAGGCGTGGAGGACGCAGAGATGATGCGCTTTGGGTTGTAGGGGCCACACCTTCCCCTAATTGCTTTCCCGCTTTTCCCCCAAACCGCTTCCCCGGCGAAGGCCGGGGCCCAGTCGGAATGGCCGAAATGATCGAGCGCAGCGTGCGACCAAGAAGCGTGCGGCTCCTGGGCCCCGGCCTCCGCCGGGGAAGCGCACTCTAATAGAGCGCACCCTAGCAACGCGATCCTCCGCGTCCTCCGCGCCTCTGCGCGAACCCAATCGACGCTGCCGCGAGCGTTGCCGCAGAAGAGGCTAGACCGTAATCCCCTGCAGCAACTTCGGCACATCCCCGCTCTCGCCGCGCGCCTCTGCGATGAAGCGGCGCTTGAGCGGCGGTACGCGCTGCACCGCCGACAGACCCATCCGCCGCACCGCATTGGCGGTCTTGCCGGGAATCCCGAACAGCCGCGTCAGACCGTCGGTCGCGACCGACACCATCAAGGTATCGAGGCTGCGCCAGCGATCATAGCGCGCGAGCAATTGCGGATCGCCGAGATCGAGCCCCGAGCGCTTGCCCTCGACCAGCACTTCGACCAGCGTTGCGACGTCGCGGAAGCCGACATTGACGCCCTGGCCCGCGATTGGATGGATCCCGTGCGCGGCGTCCCCGACCAATGCGAGCCGGTCGGACACGATCTTCGCGGCATGATGGAATCCGAGCGGATAGCTCATCCGATGGCCAAGCGGCCCGAGCTTGCCGAGAAACCCGCCGATTCGCTTGTCGGCCTCGGCGAGCCAGCCGCGATCGGACAGCTTCATCATCCCCGGCGCCTGGTCATGCGTCACCGACCAGACGATGCACGACCGATGCCCCTGCTCGTCGTCGTTGAGCGGCAGGATCGCGAACGGGCCGTCGGGGTAGAAGATCTCGAACGCGATATTCTCGTGGCTGCGTTCGTGGTGCAGCGAGGTGACGATCGCGGCATTGTCGTAGGTCCAGCGCGCGACGCGCAGGCCTGCGGCTTCACGCGTCGGCGAATTGCGGCCCTCGGCGGCGATCAGCAGCGGGGCCTTGATGACGGCACCCGAATCGAGCGTGACGGTGACGCCCGCCGCGCCGCGATCGATCGAGACCGCGCGCGTCTGCATCCGCACGTCGACATTCGCGGCAGATGACGCCGCTTCGAACAGCGCTGCACGCAGCTTGCGGTTCTCGACCATATGCCCGAGCGCGCCGTCGCCCGGCTCGGGCTCGAAATCGAGCGCGCCGGGTTCCAACCCGTCGCTCACGCGGATTCCCTGGATCGGGCACGCGAAGGGCGCGAGCCGGTCGGCGACGCCGATCGCCTGCAGCATCCGCCACGGCGCACCGGCGATCGCCGAGGCGCGCCCGTCGAAACCCGCGGCGAGAATCACCGCGGGATCGGCAATGTCGATGACGATGGCGGTGAGTCCATGCGTGTCGAGCGCCACGGCGAGCGCGCTGCCGACGAGTCCGCCGCCGAGGATGATGACGTCTGCTGTATCCATACGCGCTGCTGTAGCGCCTCGGCCGGGCGCTCGCCAGCCCGCAAAGTCTTGACGGCGGAGCCGCCGCGCGCGATGAATCCGCAGCACAGACAGCGAACATCGGGACAAGAGATCATGGCGAGCCGCGCGCAGCCACCCTTATGGCGTGAGACCGTCAAGGCCGGCGCCGTGCGCAGCGGCGCATTGCTTGCCGCGATCACGCTCGTCGTGCTGGTCGTTTTGCTCGTCGTCGCGGTCGCGAGCTATCATGCGAGCGACCCGTCGCTCAACACCGCCTCGGGCGCGGCGGCGCGTAACTGGCTCGGCAAGCCCGGTGCGCTCGTTGCCGATGGCGCATTCTGGCTGCTGGGACCCGGCTTCCTGCTGGTGTTGCCGACGGCGGTGCTGGTCGCGCTGCGGCTGTGGCGCGGCGTCCCGGTCGGGCGTTGGCGGTTGATGTTTGGCGCATCGCTTGGCGGTGTCGCGTTGATCGGGACGGCGTTCGCGCTGATCTGGGCGGCGGCGGTGCAAGTGCTGCCGGCGGGTTATGGCGGCGCGGTCGGGCTCGGCCTGGCCGACGTGCTGCGCGCGTTGATCGGCCTGCTGCCCAATCCCAATGCGGTGTTGTGGACGACGCGCGGGATCGCGGTGGTGCTCGGGTTCGCCGGGCTCGCGCTCTGGGCGTACAGCTTCACGATCGACGTCAGCGAGCGTGCGCCGCGGATCGCGCGTGAACCCAAGCGGCTGACCGATCAGCGGCGCGACCGTGGCGACGAGACGGACGACGAAGTCTTCGCGCCCGAGCCGACCCCGCGCAAGCTGTCGATGCCGCGTGCGCTTGCGAGCCCCGATGTCCGCCCCGGCCCGGTGATCGCCGACCGCGCGATGACGCCGGTGACGCTGGCCAAGCCACGCGCAAAGCAGACCTCGATGGATTTCGGCGACAAGTCGACCTTGCCCTCGCTCGACCTGCTCAACCCGTCGCCGCCCGCGATCGGCGGGCCGGTCGACAAGGTCGCGCTCGATCGCAATGCGCGGCTGCTCGAGACGGTGCTGAGCGACTTCCACGTCAAGGGATCGATCATCAACGTGCGGCCCGGCCCGGTCGTGACGATGTACGAGCTCGAGCCCGCACCCGGCATCAAGGCGAGCCGCGTGATCCAGCTCGCCGACGATATCGCGCGCAACATGTCGGCGGTGTCGGCACGCGTCGCGACGATCCCGGGGCGCACCGTGATCGGTATCGAGCTCCCGAACGCCAAGCGCGAGACGGTGGGCCTGCGCGAGCTGATCGATTCGCTCGACGACCAGCCGGGCTCGCTGTCGCTGGTGCTCGGCAAGAATATCGCGGGCGATCCCGTCATCGCCGATCTCGCGCCGATGCCGCATCTGCTCGTCGCGGGCACCACCGGCTCGGGCAAGTCGGTCGGGCTCAACTGCATGATTCTGTCGCTGCTCTATCGGCTCAAGCCCGAAGAGTGCCGGATGATCATGATCGATCCCAAGATGCTCGAATTGAGCATGTACGAGGACATCCCGCATCTCTACGCGCCGGTCGTGACCGATCCGTCGAAGGCGGTGCGCGCGCTGAAATGGACCGTCGAGCAGATGGAGGACCGCTATCGCCAGATGTCCTCGCTCGGCGTGCGGTCGCTGGCGAGCTTCAACGACAAGGTTCGCGCGGCCAAGGCCAAGGGCCAGCCGCTCGGCCGCAAGGTGCAAACCGGATACGAGCCCGGCACCGGCGCGCCGATCTACGAGGAAGAGACGCTCGACTATCAGGTGCTGCCGCAGATCGTCGTGATCATCGACGAGCTCGCCGATCTGATGATGACCGCGGGCAAGGAAGTCGAATTCCTGATCCAGCGGCTCGCGCAGAAGGCGCGCGCGGCAGGCATCCATCTGATCATGGCGACACAGCGTCCGTCGGTCGACGTCATCACCGGCGTGATCAAGGCGAACCTGCCGACGCGAATCAGCTTCCACGTGACCAGCAAGATCGATTCGCGCACGATTCTGGGCGAACAGGGCGCCGAGCAGCTGCTCGGCAAGGGCGACATGCTCTACATGCCCGGCGGCAAGGGCATCGTCCGCGTCCACGGGCCGTTCGTGTCGGACGACGAAGTGCGCGCCGTCACCGATCACTGGCGCGCGCAGGGGCAGCCCGATTACAACCAGGCGATCACCGAGGAGCCCGAGGACGGCTTCGCGATGGACGGCGCGCCGACCGGCGAGGATACCGCCGAGGACCAGCAATATCGCACCGCGATCCAGCTCGTCGTCGAAAGCCAGAAGGCGTCGACCTCATGGCTGCAGCGCCAGCTGCGCGTCGGCTACAACAGCGCGGCGCGGCTGATCGAGCGGATGGAGAAGGACGGCA
Organism: Sphingomonas sp. UYEF23; assembly: GCF_040546165.1. Taxonomy (NCBI): domain Bacteria; kingdom Pseudomonadati; phylum Pseudomonadota; class Alphaproteobacteria; order Sphingomonadales; family Sphingomonadaceae; genus Sphingomonas; species Sphingomonas sp. UYEF23. The sequence continues at coordinate 453,873 of NZ_JBEPNG010000003.1, forward strand.
TCGTCGGTCGCCCCGACCATGTCGGGCGCCGCGAAGTGCTGCGCGACCGCGACGGGAACCCGGTGTGAGGGAACCGGGCGTGCCGGCTTCGGTTCAGAGCGGGTTCAAGCCGCCTCGGGCTTAAGCGGCGGCGTCAGGAGAATATTCGTGTCCCTTCGTTACCCAACGCTTCTTGCCGCGCTCGCCGCGCCGGCGCTTGTCTCGGCCGCGCCCGTCGCCGACCTGTCGCTGGTGCAAAAGCATCTCCAGTCGGTCGAGAGCATGACCGCATCGTTCACGCAGACCGATCGCGGCGGAAAGGTGCTGACCGGCGTGCTGACGCTCAAGAAGCCCGGCAAGATCCGTTTCCAATATGAGAAGGGCGTGCCGATCCTCATCGTCGGCGACGGCAAGTCGCTCTGGTTTCTCGATTACTCGGTCGGCCAGAAGCAGCGCTGGCCGATCGGCGGGTCGCCGCTCGGCATCCTGCTCGATCCGTCGCGTGACATGCGCGGGATCGCGAGCGTGGTGCCGACCGGCAATCCCGAGACCGTCGCGGTCGATGCCGCCGACCCCAAGCATCCCGAATATGGCCGGATCAGCCTGGTGTTCGTGCGCAATGCGACCGCGCCGGGCGGGCTGATGCTGCAGGGCTGGGTCGCGCTCGATTCGCAGAACAACCGCACGACGATTCGGCTGTCGAACCAGCGCTTCAACGCGCCCGTCAGCAACTCGGCGTTCCAATGGCGCGATCCGACGCCAGCGTCGGGCAGAAAATAACCTGCGCTAGGATCGGTTCATATTGGCGACAGGTTTGCAGCGGTAATGCGGTTTTGCGGATGCGAGGTGCTACCGGGATTTTTCCCCCTGTTGCCCGGACCCTTGCTTCCCGCCTGCGTGACGAACGCTAGGTCGGCCCTCGCTCCATGCCCCCGGAGCGAGGGCCTTTCCATGTCCGGTAGCGGCGGGTGGCGCGGGGCCCTTGCGATGGCTACAGCGCTCGCATGACGACACCGCTCAAGATCGTATCGTGGAACATCAATTCGGTCCGCTTCCGCCTCGACATCGTCGAACAATTCCTGCGCGAGATGGCCCCCGACATCCTCTGCCTGCAGGAAACCAAGGTGGTCGATCAGGATTTCCCGACCGAGAGCTTCCGTGCGCTCGGCTACACCCACATCGTGCTCCATGGGCAGAAGATGCACCACGGCGTCGCGATCGTGTCGAAGGTCCCGCTCGTCGAGGATGACCGCTTCGACTGGCAAGCCAATCAGGAAGCACGCCATGTCGGCGTGCGGCTCGAATCGGGGCTGCGGATCGAGAATGTCTATGTGCCCGCCGGCGGCGACGTGCCCGATCGCGCGGTGAACCCCAAATTCGGCCAGAAGCTCGATTTTCTCGAGCGGATGACGCAGTGGTCGCAGGGGCTGACCGTGCCGACGGTGCTCGTCGGCGATCTCAACATCGCGCCGCTCGAATCCGACGTGTGGAGCCATAAGCAATTGCTCAAGACCGTCAGCCATACGCCGATCGAGGTCGCGGCGATCGACCGGCTCAAGGCGTCGAACAGCTGGGTCGATCTCGGGCGGCATTTCTTCCCGGCGCCTGCGCGACTGCACACGTGGTGGAGCTATCGCTCGGTTGACTGGACGGTCAATGATCGCGGCCGGCGGCTCGACCATATGTGGGCGACCGCCGATGTTGCGGCCAAGGCGACGCGGCACCATGTCTATGAGGAATGCCGCAGTTGGCTCAAACCCTCCGACCATGTGCCGATCATGACCGAGTTCGCGATATGAGCGCTTCCATTCCTGGCGACGCGCACAAGACCGCGCTCGCAATCGATGCGTTGCGGCGCGGCTGGCCGGTCGCGATCGCGGGTGCCGACGGCACGCTCGCGCTGCTGCCGATCGAGACCGCTGATCCGCCGCGGCTTGCCGCGTTCGATCCGGACGCAAGCGCGCCGCTTTTGCTTTCGGCTGGCCGCTCGGCGACGCTCAAGCTCGCCAACCAGCTCGAGGCAGCAGCACCCGATGCGCCGGTGCTGGTCGAGCGCGTGCCGTGGATCGACTTTGCGATGGCGACCGCGCTTGCCGATCCGCAATTCGATCTCGACACGCCGATGAAGGGACCGTTCCGCGCGATCCACCTCGCCGAGACCGAAGCAGGGGCCGCTGCGCTACGCCTCGCGCGGATCGGCGGCGTGCTGCCGGCATTCTTTGCGCGCGCGGGCGAATCGGCCGCGCTGGTGCTGACACCGGGCGATATCGACGCGCATGAGGACGCCGCGCGGCTCACCATCGCGACGCGCGCGCATCTCCCCGTCGTCGGCGCCGAAGATGCCGAGATCGTCGCGTTCCGGACGCCGGAAATGCCCGGCGAGCATATCGCGCTGCTGATCGGCAAGCCCGACGGCCGCCCGCCGCTCGTGCGGCTGCACAGCGAGTGTTTGACCGGCGACATGCTCGGCAGCCTCAAATGCGACTGCGGGCCACAACTCCACGCTGCGATCGACGCGATTGCCGTGAGCGGATGGGGGATCGTGCTCTACCTGCGCCAGGAAGGACGCGGGATCGGGCTGATCAACAAACTGCGCGCCTATGCGCTGCAGGATCAGGGGTTCGACACGGTCGACGCCAATACGCGGCTCGGCTTCGCGGTCGATTCGCGCAATTTCGCCGTGGCGGCGCGGATGCTCGCATTGCTCGGGCAGACCTCGGTACGGCTGCTGACCAACAATCCGCAGAAGGTCGCACAACTCGAGGGCGCAGGGATCCGCGTGGTCGAGCGCGTGCCGCATTTCCTCCCGGCCAACCCGCACAACGAGCGCTATCTCGCGACCAAGCGCGACCGGACGGGGCATCAGTTCTAGGCGATAAGGCGCCGGATCGTCGCGAAGTCGCCCGCCACGTCGTGCACCCCGATCGCGCGCAGCTTGTCGGCATGGTCGGGCCCGCAATGCGTGCCGCCGACGAAGCCGATGACATGCGCCCCCGAGGCGACCGCGCCGGTCGCCCCGACGGGCGAATCCTCGACGATCACGCAGCGCGCGATGTCGACGCCGAGTGCTGCTGCGGCGTGAAGATAGATGTCGGGTGCAGGCTTGCCGTTGACGACATGTTCCTTGCCCGAGAACAAGCGGTCGCCGAATGCATCCCGCAGGCCGATATGCTCGAGATGCCGCGCGATCCATGCGGTCGAGCTCGACGAGGCAATCGCCTTGGGCTGCGTGGGCGGCAAGTCGAGAATGAACTGCACCGCCCCTTCGACCGCGTCGATCCCCTCGCGCATCACGCGATCGTCCTCGGCGCGGCGTGCGGTGTGGAAATCGTCGGGAAGCGTGCGCCCGATCCAGCGCTCGACCGCGCCGATGAACGACGGGCCCGACAGGCCCATGAAATTGGCGAACGAATCGGCCGCCGTCGTCGGATGGCCGATGCGCGTCAGATAATCGGCGATCTGGCGGTTGCCGACCGCTTCGCTTTCGATCAGCACGCCGTCGAAATCGAAGATGATCGCATCGAAGGTCATGCGCGGCTTCCAAACAGAGCGGTGCCGACGCGGACATGCGTCGCGCCAAGCATCACCGCGGTTTCGTAATCGCCCGACATTCCCATGCTGAGCGCATCGAGACCGTGGTCGCGCGCGATCTTGGCGAGCAGCGCGAAATAGGGGGCGGCCTCGGTTTCGAGCGGTGGGACCGCCATCAGCCCGAGGATCGGCAATGCCGCGGCACGCGCTTCAGCGAGCAAGGCGGGGAGGTCCGCGATCGGACAGCCGCCCTTTTGCGGCTCGTCGCCAATGTCGACCTGAAGGAAGCAGTCGGGCCGGCGGTCGCGCTTGTCCATCGCGCGGCCGAGCGCGGTGACGAGCGAAAGGCGGTCGACCGAATGGATCACATCGAACAAGCCGACGGCATCCTCGGCCTTGTTCGATTGCAGCTGCCCGACGAGATGGAGCGCGACACCCGAATAGGCATCACGCAGCGCGGGCCATTTGGCCTGCGCTTCCTGCACGCGATTCTCGCCGAACGCGCGCTGGCCGGCGATGAGCAAGGGCTCGATCGCTTCGGCGGGCTTGGTCTTTGAGACGGCGATCAGCGTGACCGACTCGGGTTTGCGGTCGGCAAGCGCGGCGGCATGGGCGATCTTAGCCTGGACGGCGGCGAGCGCAGCGGCAGGGGCGGCGGTGGGGTCGTCGGTGGACATTGGCGGCGCTATAGGCGCGACTATGCCCCTGCGTCACCCCATATGCCGCAATCGTCCCACGCCGGCGCTGTGGCTGATGACCGACGAGCGGATGGGCGCGGCGCTATGGCCCGCGCTCGCCGCGCTTCCGAAGGGAAGCGGGGTGGTGTTCCGGCATTTCGCCACTGCGCCCGCCGAGCGCGCCGCGCTGTTCGCCCGCGTCGCGCAGATCGCACGGCAGCGGGCGCTCGTGCTGGTCGAGGGCGGCGGCGCCGCGCAACGCCGCGCGCTGCACCCGGCGCATTCGCTTCGCGAGGCGATCGCCGCACGCCGCGCCGGTGCCGCCGCGGTGCTGGTCTCGCCGGTCTATCCGACGCGAACGCATCCCGGCGCGCGCGCGCTTGGGCCGTTGCGCGCCGCGGCGATCGCGCGTGCAGCGGGATGTCCGGCAATCGCGCTGGGCGGCATGACGCGCGCGCGGTTCAAGCGGATGGAGGCGCTGGGGTTTGTCGGCTGGGCGGCGATCGACGGGCTGACGCCCTGAGTCGCGTCAGAAGCGGAACGCGGTCCCGACATAGACGGCCTGGCTGTCGCGACGAGTCGCATCGGCGGCAGGCTGTTCGATCAAACGATCCCGCTCGGCCTTGTAGCGGACGCCGGCAGTGACATCGATCCGCCGCGTCAGCGCATACGAGCCGCCGACGTCGATCGAATAGGCCGGGGCGTCCTCGATCAACTTGGGCGCGCCGGCGAGCGGACGATCGGTCGCTGCCTTGACGCGGCCGGTGAAGCGGTTGCCGGTATAGCTCACGCCGAGATCGGCGGCCTCGCGACCACCGGGCAGACCGGCGAGGTCGACCTTCGAGACGTCGCCCGAGACGGCGAAGCGCTTCCAGCCGACGGCGACGCCGAGATTGTAGGCGATCGGCGTCAGGCTGGTGGTCGAGGCCGCAACCGGCGCAGTACGATCGACCACGGCGATGCCGCGCGCCGAGCGGGCGCGAATCGCAACCGTCACGGGACGGGCGCCTTCGCCGCGTGCATCGGACGGGGTGAAGCGGAAGCCGCTGGTATCGAGACCACCGCGCGCGAAGATCGCAGCGAGCCGGGGATCTGCAGACGCCGGAGTGAACGAACCGATGCCACGCACGAACACGGGCCGCTTGGCGGCAAAGCGTGCCGCTGGCGATTCGCTTGCGCCGAGTGCCGGAGCCACGGCACAGCCGAGGGCGACGAGCGACCCCACAGCAATCCCGGACAACCAACGAACAGACAACACGTGCGACCCCTTTGTGCGAGCCTCAATTCGGCATCGCTTATCTGACAACGCGCCTATCACGAATCAATTCCGTCGCACCACCGTAATGGCGCAATTTCCCTGAAGAGTGTCACGAAGGACACACATTGCGCGATGCCCCGCTCGACCTTGCCCAATCGTCGAAGGAGCCGCCGGAGGTGTTGCTTGCGGCGAACGCGCAACATTCTATAGATACCGCCACTCCCAAGTCTCCGTTTTGCTCAGGAACCGCCGATGATCCGCCGCTCAGGCACCGCGCCCCGCACCCTTTTCGTGGTTTCATGCGCGCTTGCCGCAACGCTGTCGCTCGGCGCGTGCGGCCAAAAGGGTGGCCGCCCGGTCAACGCCGATCTCGCCGCGTCGAAGGTGACGACGATCGGCGTCAATGCGTATCTCTGGCGCGCGAGCCTCGACACGCTGAGCTTCATGCCGCTGCTGCAGACCGATTCGAACGGCGGCGTGATCGTGACCGACTGGTACATCAACCCGGCGGCGCCGTCGGAGCGCGTCAAGGTGACGGTGACGATCCTCGACCAGGATCTGCGCGCCGACGGCCTGCGCGTTGCAGCGCTTCGCCAGGTCAACCAGGGCGGCCAGTGGGTTGCGGCCCCGGTCCAGGCGGCAACCGTCCAGAAGCTCGAAGACATCATCCTGACCAAGGCGCGTGACCTGCGTCGCGCCGCCGTCGCGGGCTGAGGCAGCACTCTTATGGCGTCACGCTTCAATGCGCTGAAGGCGGACGCGGCTTGGCAGAAGGTGTGGGACGACCGCGCCACCTTCGCCGCGGACGATAGCTCGACCAAGCCGCGTTCCTACGTGCTCGAGATGTTCCCCTATCCGTCGGGGAAGATCCACATGGGGCATGTCCGCAACTATACGATGGGCGATGTGCTCGCGCGCTATCGGCGGATGACCGGTATGGAAGTGCTCCACCCGATGGGGTGGGACGCGTTCGGCATGCCTGCCGAGAATGCCGCGATGGAGAAGGGCGTCCATCCCGGCGGCTGGACGCGCGACAATATCGCGACGATGAAGGCGCAGCTGAAGCGGCTGGGCTTCGCGCTCGATTGGAGCCGCGAGCTCGCGACCTGCGAGCCCGACTATTACGGGCACGAGCAGGCGCTGTTCCTCGATCTGTTCGCGGCCGGGCTCGTCTATCGCAAGGAAAGCTCGGTCAATTGGGATCCGGTCGACATGACCGTGCTCGCCAACGAGCAGGTCATCGATGGGCGCGGCTGGCGCTCGGGCGCGCTGGTCGAGCGGCGCAAGCTGTCGCAGTGGTTCCTCAAGATCACCGATTTTGCCGACGAATTGCTCGAAGGCCTCGACGGGCTCGAGCATTGGCCCGACAAGGTCAAATTGATGCAGGAGAATTGGATCGGGCGCAGCCAGGGGCTGCAGTTCCGGTTCAAGCTGTCCGACGGCGGCGCGGTCGAGGTGTTCACCACGCGCCCCGACACGATCTTCGGGTCGAGCTTCGTCGCGGTCGCTGCCGATCACCCGATCGCGCAGGCGCTGGCGGCCGAGAACCCCGCCGCCGCCGAGTTCATCGCTGTGTGCAAGCGCGGCGGCACCACCGCGGCCGAGCTCGACACGCAGGAGAAGCTGGGCTTCGACACCGGCCTCACCGCGGCGCATCCGTTCGACCCCGCGTGGCAGCTGCCGGTCTACATCGCGAACTTCGTGCTGATGGAATATGGCACCGGCGCGGTGTTCGGCGTCCCCGCGCACGACCAGCGCGATCTCGATTTCGCGCGGAAATACGATCTTCCGGTACGCCGCGTCGTCTCCGACGGCGACGTGACCGACCCGGCGTTCGAGGGCACCGAAGCCGCGACTGGCCCGGGAACGCTCGTCAACTCGCACTTCCTCGACGGCATGGACGTCGAGGACGCCAAGCGCGTGGTCATCCAGCGCGCCGAGGGCGAGGGTTGGGGCACCGGCTCGACCGTGTTCCGCCTGCGCGACTGGGGCGTCAGCCGTCAGCGCTATTGGGGCACGCCGATCCCGATCATCCATTGCGACGCGTGCGGCGCAGTGGCGGTGCCCAAGGATCAACTCCCCGTCGTGCTGCCCGAGGACGTGTCGTTCGACATCCCCGGCAACCCGCTCGACCGCCATCCGACGTGGAAGCATGTCGCTTGCCCGTCATGCGGTGGTGAGGCGCGGCGCGAGACCGATACGCTCGACACCTTCGTCGATTCGTCGTGGTACTTCATCCGCTTCGCCAGCCAGCCCAAGGACCAGCCGTTCGACCGCGCCGTTGCGGAAAAGTGGCTGCCGGTCGCGCAATATATCGGCGGGGTCGAGCATGCGATCCTGCATCTGCTCTATGCGCGCTTCTGGACGCGTGCGCTGAAGCATATCGGGCTGCTCGACGTGGCCGAACCCTTCGCCGGCCTGTTCACGCAGGGCATGGTGACGCACGAGACCTATAGCCGCCAGATCACCGAGCTCGGCAGCGACGGCGTCGACAGCATCACCAAGCCGCTATGGCTGTCGCTCGACGATATCGTCCGCAACGGTGATGGCTGGACCGAGAAAGCGACCGGCGAGACGGTCACCGTCGGCCGCGTCGAGAAGATGTCGAAGTCGAAGAAGAACACCGTCGACCCGACCGGCATCGTCGATCAGTATGGTGCCGACGCGACGCGCTGGTTCATGCTCTCCGATTCACCCCCCGAGCGCGATCTGCCGTGGAGCGAGAGCGGGATCGAAGGCTCGTGGCGCTTCATCCAGCGGCTGTGGCGGCTGTTCGACGGCGAGCGTGCCGGGGAGGGTGGTGCCAAAAGCGCCGCGCTCGACCGCAAGCTGCACCAGAGCATCGCCGGCATCGCGCTCGATATCGAGGCGCTGAGCTTCAACAAGGCGGTCGCCAAATTGTACGAGCTCACCGCCGCGATCGAACGCGCCGAGCCCTCAGGCTCGCGAGACACCGCAATCGCCACGCTGATGCGGCTCGTCGCGCCGATGACGCCGCATCTCGCCGAAGAGGCCTGGGCCGCCGCCGGGAACGAAGGCCTGATCGCCGACGCGCCGTGGCCCGCGGTCGATGCGGCGCTGCTGGTCGAGGACGAAGTCACCATCGCGGTGCAGGTCAATGGCAAGCTGCGTGACACGCTCACGCTGCCCAAGGGCCATCCGAGCGATGCGGTCGAGGCCGCGGCGCTCGCGTCGGACAAGATCGTCCGCATCCTCGAAGGCAAAGCCCCTCGGAAGGTCATCGTCGTGCCCGATCGTCTCGTGAACATCGTCGCATGATGCGGCGGCTTGCCCTCCTCGTCCCGTTCGCCGCGCTCGCGCTGGCGGGCTGCGGGCTGCATCCGCTCTACTCGGGCGGCGGCTCTGGCGTGGTCGCGGGCGGGCTGACGCAGATCGAGGTCGGTCCGATCGAAGGCAAGTCGGGCTGGCTGATGACCAACGCGCTGCGCGATCGGCTCCACGCGCAGGCGACCCCGCGCTACCGGCTCGAGATCAAGCTCGACGATCAGATCACCGGGCTCGGCGTCAATCGCGACAACAGCATTTCGCGAGAGCGCCGGACGCTGCGCGCGCGCTATCAGCTGGTCGACCTGTCGAACGGGTCGGTGCTGCTCGACGCGACCGCCGGGTCGGACGCCGGCATCGACGCGGTCAATTCGGAATATGCGACGATCGCGGCCGAAGACACTGCGCTCGAGCGGCTGTCGCAGATCGTTGCCAACCAGATCGTCGCGCGTGTCGCAACCTATGTGCAGCGTACCGCGCCCGAGCCGCGCTGACATGCCCCGCGGGCGGGCGTCGTGAAAGCCAATCTCAGCCAGCTGACGCGCGCGATCGACAGCGGCAACCCCGACATCCGGCTTTACGTGCTCTACGGCCCCGATGAAGCGGGCGCGCGCGACATAGCGGCGCGTGTCGCGCGCGCGCTCGGGCCCGATGCCGAGCGTGTCGATCTCGAGCCCGCTCTGCTCAAGGCCAATCCCGGGCGGCTTGCCGACGAAGCCGCGTCGATGTCGCTGTTCGGCACCGCCCGCCACATCCGCGTCGCGGGCGCGGGCGAGGAAAGCGTTGCGGCGGCGACCTTGCTGCTCTCGGCCGAGCGCGCGGGCAATCCCGTCGTCCTGCTCGCGCCCAGCGCCAAGGCGACATCAGCGCTGGTCAAGCTTGCGACGGGCGACCCGCGCGCAATGTCGTGCGTGTTCTACGTCCCCGAGGGCGGCGAGGCCGACAAGATCGCGACGAGCATCGCGCGCGAACAGGGCCTGCGCACGATGGGCGGGACGGCGGCGCGAATCGCGCTCGCCGCGGCGGGCGACCGCGCGGTAATGACGCGCGAGCTCGAGAAGATCGCGCTCTATCTCGACGCCGCGCCCGAGCGGCCACGCGAGCTCGACGATGCCGCGCTCGATGCGATCGGCGCGGATCTCGGTGATTCGGAAATGTCGCGCGCGATCGATGCGGCGATCGGCGGCGGGCCCGACGTGCTCGGCGAGGAACTGGCGCGGCTCGCGGTCGCGGGCGTCTCGCCGATCCCGTTGCTGCGACAGCTCGTGCGCCGCCTGATGAGTCTCGCCGAACTGCGCGCCGAGATCGACAATGGCGCGAACATCAACAGCGTGATCGAACGCGTCTTCTTCCGCGAACGCGCGGCGACCGCGGCGGCGCTGCGGATCTGGTCGGCACCCAAGATCAGCGACGCGATCGACCGCGTCCGCCGCGCCGAACGCGCGACGATGGCGCCGTCCAATGCGGGAACCGTCCTGTCGGACGCAGCGATGCTCGGCGTTGCGCGGATGGCGGCGCGGCAGCGCGGTTAAGCGCCCGGCGGCAACGCCCAGTCGATCGTGCCGCGTCCGTGCGCGGTGAGAAACGCGTTGGCGGCGGAGAAAGGACGGCTGCCGAAAAAGCCGGTATAAGCCGACAAAGGCGAGGGATGCGCCGCCTTGAGCACGAGGTGCCGGCCACCCTGCGTCACGTCCTGAACGAACGCCGCCTTCTTCTGCGCGTGCGCGCCCCACAGCACGAACACGGTGGGATCGGGCGACGCCGCCACCACGCGGATCACTGCGTCGGTAAACCGCTCCCAGCCGCGCTTCTGGTGCGAGGCAGCGGCGCCCATCCGCACCGTCAGCACCGCGTTGAGCAACAACACGCCCTGCGCTGCCCATCCGTCGAGCAGGCCGTGCGGGGCAGGTGCGATGCCGAGATCGGCGTCGAGCTCCTTGTAGATGTTGCGGAGACTCGGCGGGATTCGTACGCCGTTCGGGACCGAGAAGCTCAATCCGTGTGCCTGGCCCGGCCCATGATACGGATCCTGCCCGAGGATCACGACGCGCACCGCTTCGGGCGGCGTCAGTTCGAGCGCGCGAAACCAATCGGCGCGGGCCGGGAAGATCTCGGTTCCCGCTGCCTGCTCGGCATCGAGGAAGGCATCGAGCGCCTGCATGTACGGCTGCGCGACGTCGCCCGCCAACGCGTCGCGCCAGCGCGGAGGCAACGGCTGCATCGTCGTCCCGTCAGCGCTTGCGGACGAACTCGGCGCGCAGCACGAGGCCCTTGATACCCTCGTAACGACAATCGATTTCCTGCGCGTCTCCGGTCAGCCGGATCGCCTTGATCAGCGTGCCGCGCTTGAGCGTCTGCCCGGCGCCCTTGACGGTGAGATCTTTGATCAGCGTGACCTGATCGCCGTCCGCGAGCACGTTGCCGACCGAATCGCGGACGACGACGGTATCGTCTGCCGCGGCGGCTGGCGCGTCGGCCGCGGCGACCCATTCGCCGCTGGCTTCGTCATAGATATAGCTGTCGGTGTCGCTCATGTTCAGCTCTTGATCGTGACCATCGGGACAGGCTGGCCCTTGCTGGTCGGGTTCGAGGCATTGGCCTTGGGCGCTTTCTCGGCCTTGGGCTTGCGCACTTCCTTGTTCGATTTCTTCTGGCTCTTCGCCATGACGGTTCCTGACCGGGGCGAAAGGCCCCGCCCAACCCTAGCGCCAAAGCGCGGGGGGACCCGCATCAATTCGGACACGCGCGGGTTGATCGCGTGCGCCACGATCGAGGACGGATCGCGGCGCCTTGTGTGGCGGGCGCCCGTTACCCTGCGGCCGGACGCTGGTCGCCTTTGCGTCCGGCACTCCCCAACAATCGCTCAGTACGACCCCGGGACCTGGCGCTGCCCGGAGTCGGGATGGTCGGGCGTCATCAGTTCGAGCGCGGCGGTATCGGCGCGGAACGAGCGCGCCGCGACGCTGCTCGTCGCGGCAGCGGTGATCGGGGTGCAGCTGCGCCCGGCGAGATAATCGAGCGCGGCGCGCGTCGAGCTTTCGAGCGGGCTCCCCATTTGATGGGTGATGTCATCATTTGCCTGGCAGCTGGCCTCGACGATGCTGCGCACGCCATCATAATAGGCGCCCTGGCGGTTGGCATTTTGCAGTGCGAAGGCGATGACGCGGAGCCGATCGTCGCATTGCGGGCGGTCGAGCGCGATCTGCCCGACGGGCTTGCCATAAGTGTTGGTGCCGATCAGCCCGACATTGGCGCGCAGATACGGAATCTGCGCCGCGAGGACGAGCTCGCTCGCCGAGGCGGTGCCCGCCGTCCCGATAAACGCGATTTTGGTCGGCGTGATCGATTGCGGCTGCGGCGCGAAGAACGCGGTCGTGTTGTTCGCGGACTTCTCGGGCCGGAAGGTCATGTAGTCGATCACGTCCGACGTCGCGCGGTTCGCGCCGAGCAGATTGCTCATCAACTCGGCGATCGAGACCAGTCCGCCGCCATTGTAGCGCAGATCGATGATGACGTTGGTGATCCCGGCGGTGCGGAACGACGCGAAGGCCGCCCGCAGCGCGGGGTCGGCTGTCGAGATGAAGGTCCGCAGGTTGATATAGCCGACCTGGCGGCCGCCATCGTTGATGATCTGCGCGCCGTAGCGGCTCGAGACCGGCGTGAGCGCGAAATCGGTCTTGCTGAGCGTCACAGTGCGCGTCCCGCCGGCGTCGTTGATCCGGAGCAGCCGCGTCGTTCCGGCGGTGTTGGGGCCGAGCGCATCGCTTACCCCCGCGCTCCCTTGCGTGGCGATGATCGAATCGACCGTGCGGAGATCCGCCGTTGTCGTACCGATCGCAAGGATCTCGGTTCCGCGATCGATTCCGGCGGCGAGCGCGGGGGTGCCCTCGAAGGTTTCCGCGCTGAACGCGCGCCGCGCGGTCGAATCGATCGCCAGACGGAAGCCGAAGCCGGCGCTCGCGCCGCTGTCGTAAAACGCGGTCTCACTCGCGATCGAGGTGAGGTACGTGAAATAGCGGTCCTTGCGCTGCGCCCGCGCCGTTGCCGTCAGCGCGTCGACATAGTCGCTGACCGTCGCATACGGCGTCGGGTCGAGCACGGCGGGCAGCGTATCGGGGAACAGATACCATTCGCGCAGCTGGGCTGCCGCCCAATCCTGGCGGTCGCGCAGCGAACAGCCCGCGACGGTGGTTGGGGTCGGGGTGGGTGTCGGCGCGGGAGTCGATGCGGTCGGGCTCGAGGTCGACCCGCCTCCGCCGCCACCGCCACCACTGCAGGCCGAGAGCAAGGCGGCAAGCGCCAGACAGTGGGTCACGCTGCGCCGCTTCGTCATCAACAACTCCCCCAAAGAAGAGCAGCTTAAGGGCCTGTATCGACCTTGTCAGTCCGAAAATGCGAGGGCGTCGAAAGACACGCGGTTGCCCGCTCCCGATCAGGCGATCGGGGCGAGCGACACGGCGGTCGAGGCCAGAAGGGCGGTGAGCATGAATGCGGCGACGAGCGAGACGGCGACGCGTTGGAGCGATTCGAAACGGTCGGTCATGATGGAGGTCCCTTTGCAATCTGGCGCTCCGGACCATCCGAAGCGTCGATGCCAAGACCTTTGCATGCGCCGTGCCAGATCAATAAAAGCATAAAAAACAACCTTATAGCGTAGCGCTTCGCAAGGTTTCGGAAGGTCGCGTCGGAATTTGCGCCAAAGATCGGCCTATATTGCTATGCTAGGCGGACTTGATTCCGGCCGCCGTCCTTTGCCGCGTAGAGCAGCTTGTCGGCGCGCCCGAATACGGCGCCGAGCGGCTCTCCGACGTCGGCCGGCGACAGCCCGGCGGAGAAGGTGACCGCGCCAAGCGGCGTGTCGGTCTCGCGCAATCGGTAGCGTTTGGCATCGACGGTGAGTCGCGCCGATTCGAGCGTCGTGTGGGCCGTTGCGAGATCGACGTTCGAGAACAGGATCACGAATTCCTCGCCGCCGTAGCGTGCGACGAAATGGCCGTCGCAGGCCGTGCTCAACGCCTCGGCGATCGCCTTGAGCACGCGGTCGCCGACCGAATGGCCGAACTGATCGTTGACGCGCTTGAAGCGATCGACGTCGCACACCGCGAGGCACAGCCGGGTGCCGCGCGCCATGTGCTCGGCAAACGCCTCTTCGAACGCGCGGCGGTTGGGAAGTCCGGTCAGCGGGTCGCGGCGGGCGTCGCCGCGCGCTTCCTCAAGCTTCTCGCGCAATTGGTCGGCCTCGGACGTCGCCGCCTGCAAGCGCGCTTCGGCCGATCGCACGCGATCGAGCATCACCGCGGTCAGCCGAACCAAGTCGTCGCTGTTCGCGCTGCCCTGCATCGCCGTTGCGCTCGCGGCGAGATCGCGTCCGAAATCGGCGGTCTCGGCGCGCATCGAGCGGACCATGTCGGTGAAGCCCTCGACCTGCATCTGGGTCTGCGCGACGAGTCCGTCGGACGGAGCGGGATCGTTCGACGATTCGGCGTGGCCGCCGCCAAGCGTCTCGATGTCGCGCGTCGACAAGCGGATCCCGCCCTCGGTCATCGTCCCGACCGACTGGGCGAGCACGCCGGTGGGATTGCACACCACCTCGTGTGCGAACGCGTAATGCGCCGGGTCGGCGCTCAGGCGGTGCAGCGTCAGGAACGCACGGACGCAATCGAAGACCTGCGCAGCACGATCTTCGGCTGCAACGAGCCGTGTGCTCCTCGCTAGACCCATCGCTGTCAAAGCCCCTCAGCATCATGTGCCACACGCGGTGGCCAGTCCTGCCTTTCTACACGCCAACTGCTAAAATTGGGTGACTGGCCGTTCGCACAGAAACGCGGGGCGTCAGCGACGTGATGGCTGGCGAAACCCCGCCAGCCGCTTTAGGCAAATGCGGATGCGCGTCACCGACACCGATCTCGCCCTTGCTGCTGCCCTTGCCGATGCGGCGGGCGCGGCGATCCGACCCTATTACCGTGCCGATCACGGGCTCGAGGCGAAGGACGATGCCTCGCCCGTGACGCTCGCCGACCGCGCCGCCGAGGCGGCGATGCGGGCGCTGATCGAGCGCGCTTTTCCCGCCGATGCCATCATCGGCGAGGAATATGGCACCAAGGAGGGCACGAGTGGGCGCGCCTGGGTGCTCGACCCGATCGACGGGACGCGCGCGTTCATTTCCGGGCGGCCGATCTTCGGGACGCTGATCGCGCTGGTGATCGAGGGCTGGCCGATGATGGGGGTGATCGACCAGCCGATCCTGCGCGAACGCTGGACCGGCGTGATGGGCAAGCCGACGCTGTTCAACGGCAAGCCCGCCGCGACGCGGCGCTGCGCCGATCTCGGCAAGGCGTTGCTCGCGACGACTTCGCCCGCTTTGTTCGACGATTCGCAGCTCCATGCCTTCGAGCATCTCGACGGCGCGGTGATGAGCACCGTGCTCGGCGGCGATTGCTATAACTATGGCTGCGTCGCGAGCGGCTGGCTCGACGTGGTGGTCGAGGCGCAGCTGAAGCTGCACGATTTCGCCGCCTTGGTGCCGGTGGTCGAGGGTGCGGGCGGGCGGATGTGCGACTGGCAGGGCAACCCGCTCACCGCCGATTCGGTCGGCGAGGTCGTCGCGGCGGGCGATCCGGCGCGGATCGAGGAGATTCTCGAGGCGCTCGCCTGCCGCGGGCATTGAGGTTGCGACGAACCGAGGGGTGGTTGACTCGATTGACCCCTGGGCGGAATTCGAACGGGGGGATCGTTTCGAATTTTGTGCTGATCTGTGAGGGGCGTGAGCGTCCGCATCGGGGCCGGGCGTGTCGCGCCGGGTGATCCGACTTGGACGATGTCAAAGAGCCCGTCCCGCATAGCAGATTCGCGGCTTGTAGGACAGCGCGGGCGCATTGCCGCCTTGCGTTTTGCGCGACTCTCGCTTAAGCGCCGCCCCTCCTGCGAGTAAGAGGAACTGCCCGGCCGGTATGGGCTGCCGTGGCCGTTCATAGATCGTCGCATATTTGGAAAGGACGAAAATGCCCAAACTCAAGACGAAGAGCGGCGTCAAGAAGCGCTTCAAGCTCACCGCAACCGGCCTGCTGAAGCACGGCGTCGCCGGCAAGCGTCACCGACTGATGAGCCACAACAGCAAGTACATCCGTCAGAACCGCGGCACCAAGCTGCTGTCCAAGGCCGATACGGCAACCGTCAAGGCGTGGGCGCCTTACGGTCTCGGCTGAGCGGAAGGAATTAGAGAATGGCACGCGTAAAACGGGGTGTAACCACCCACGCAAAGCACAAGCGGATCCTCAATCTGGCGAAGGGCTATTATGGCCGTCGCAAGAACACGATCCGTATCGCCCGTCAGGCGGTCGAAAAGGCCGGCCAGTACGCTTATCGCGATCGCAAGGTTAAGAAGCGCAACTTCCGTGCGCTCTGGATCCAGCGCATCAACGCGGCTGTCCGCGTCGAGGGCCTCACTTACGGCGTGTTCATGCACGGCCTGAAGCTCGCCGGCGTCGAACTCGACCGCAAGGTCCTCGCCGATCTGGCGATGCACGAGGCTGCCGCGTTTAGCGTCATCATCGCGCAGGCAAAGGCGGCTCTGCCCCAGGCCGCCTGAGGCGACCTGCTGCGAGACAGATCGGGGCGTCGGTGGCAACACCGGCGCCCTTTCTTTTTGGCCTCCTTTAGCCGTCATCCCCGCGCAGGCGGGGATCCATAAGGTCGAGCGCCAGCGCAAACGTGCTATCGTTGCGGCAATGGGTCCCCGCCTTCGCGGGAATGACGGAAATGGGGGAGCGGGACGTGGAAAAGCAGCCGTGCGTCTACATCATGGCCAGCGGCCGGTGCGGCACGCTGTACATCGGCGTTACCTCCAACCTGATCGGCCGGCTGCAGCAACACCGCGCAGGGTTGATCAAGGGCTTCACCTCCCGCTACGGCGTCGTCCGGCTGGTCCATTTCGAGATGGCCGATACGATGGAAGCGGCGATCTCGCGCGAGAAGCAGCTCAAGAAGTGGAATCGGGACTGGAAGCTCAATCTAATCGAGCAGGACAATCCCGACTGGACGGACCTTGCGATCGGACTGGGCCTGCCGGCCACGGTCGCGCTAATGGATTCCCGCCTGCGCGGGAATGACGGAGAAACTCTTGGCTGACCTCGCCTCTATCGAAGCCTCGCTGCCGGCGATCGGCCAAGCGAATACGACCGAACTCGAAGCCATGCGCGTCGGACTGCTCGGCAAGCAGGGCAGCGTGACCGCGCTGCTCAAGACGTTAGGCGGCATGTCGCCCGACGAGCGGCAGGTGCAGGGGCCGCGCATCCAGGGCCTGAGCGAGGCGGTCACGACCGCGATCACGACGCGCAAGGCTGCGCTCGACCGCGCCGAGCTCGACGCGCGGCTCGCCAGCGAAACGCTCGACATGACGCTCCCCGCCGACGTCGCGCCGCACGGTTCGGTCCATCCGGTCAGCCAGGTGATGGACGAGCTCGCCGAGATCTTCGCCGATTTGGGCTTCGCGGTCGCGACCGGGCCCGAGATCGAGGACCAGTGGCACAATTTCACCGCGCTCAACATGCCCGAGAGCCATCCCGCGCGCGCGATGCACGACACTTTCTACCTGCAGGCGGGTGAGGGCGAAGAGGCCAAGGTGCTGCGCACGCATACCTCGCCGGTGCAGATCCGCACGATGATGTCGCAGGAACCGCCGATTCGGATCATCGCGCCGGGCCGCGTCTATCGCTCGGACTGGGACGCGACGCACACGCCGATGTTCCACCAGATCGAGGGGCTGGTGATCGACAAGGGGATCACGCTCGGCCATCTCAAATGGACGCTCGAGACCTTCCTCAAGGCGTTTTTCGAGCGCGACGACATCGTGCTCCGCCTGCGCCCGAGCTACTTCCCGTTCACCGAGCCGTCGGCCGAAGTCGATGTCGGGTACACCACGGTCAAGGGCCGCCGTACGCTCGGCGGTTCGGAAGGCTGGATGGAGCTGCTCGGCAGCGGGATGGTGCATCCCAAGGTGATCGAAGCGTGCGGGCTCGATCCCAAGGAGTGGCAGGGCTTCGCCTTCGGGGTCGGGGTCGATCGGCTGGCGATGCTCAAATACGGGATGGACGATCTGCGGCCGTTCTTCGAGGGCGATGCGCGCTGGTTGAAGCATTATGGTTTCTCGGCACTCGACGTGCCCACGCTGAGCCAGGGAGTCGGCGCATGAAGGTCACCCTCGACTGGCTCAAGCAGCATATCGACACCGACGCATCGCTCGACACGATCGTCGAGACGCTGACGCGCATCGGCCTCGAGGTCGAAGGCGTCGAGAATCCGGGTGCCACGCTTGTCGCGTTCAAGGTGGCCAAGGTGCTCAGCGCCGCGCCGCATCCGCAGGCGGACAAGTTGCAAGTGCTCTCGGTCGACGCCGGCGATGGCCCGCTCCAGGTCGTGTGCGGTGCACCTAACGCGCGCGCCGGGATGCTCGGCGTGTTCGGCCCGTCAGGCGCGACGGTGCCGTCGAACGGCATGGTGTTGAAGGTCACCGCGATCCGTGGGGTCGAATCGAACGGCATGATGTGCTCGACGCGCGAGCTCGAGCTGGGCGAGGACCATGACGGCATCATCGAGCTCCCCGCCGATGCGCCGATCGGCATGGCCTATCCCGATTATGCCGGGCTGAACGATCCGGTGATCGACATCAACGTGCTCCCCAACCGCCCCGATTGCATGAGCGTGCGCGGGATCGCGCTCGATCTGGTCGTCGCCGGGTTGGGGACGGCCAAGCCGTTGGCCTATGCCCCGGTCGAGGGCGTGGGCGAGGGCCCCGACGTGCGCACCGACGATGCAGCGGGTTGCCCCGCTTTCTTCGGGCAGAGCGTCAGCGGGCTGACCAATGGCGAGGCGCCCGAGTGGATGCGTCGCCGCCTCACCGCGATCGGCCAGCGGCCGATCTCGACGCTGGTCGACATCACCAATTACGTGATGTTCGATCTCGGGCGGCCGCTCCACGTCTATGACCGCGCCAAGCTCTCGGGCGGGCTCGTCGCGCGCAAGGCGGCAGCGGGCGAGCAGGTCGTCGCACTCAACGGCAAGACCTACAGCCTTGCCGAGACGATGACGGTGATCGCCGACGCGGCGCACGTCCACGACATCGGCGGCATCATGGGCGGCGAGGATTCGGGCGTTTCGGCCGAGACCACCGACGTCATCATCGAATGCGCCTATTTCGACCCCGAGAGCATCGCGCGCAACGGCCAGGCGCTGATGCTGACCTCCGACGCGCGCTCGCGCTTCGAGCGGGGCGTCGATCCGGCGTTCCTCGAGGAGGGGCTGGCGATCGCGACGCGGCTGGTGCTCGATCTGTGCGGCGGCGCCGCGAGCGCGCCGACCTATTCGGGTGCGCCGCCGCTCGAGCGCAAGCGGATCGCTTATGATCCGGCGCTCGCGGAAACGCTCGGTGGCCTCGCGGTGGCAGAAGATCGCCAGCGCGCGATCCTGACCGCGCTCGGTTTCACCGTCGAGAGCGACTGGACCGTGTTGCCGCCGCCGGCGCGGCGCGACGTCGATGGCCCGGCCGATCTGGTCGAGGAAATCATCCGCATCGAGGGCATCGATTCGGTCGCCCCCGTGCCGCTCCCGCGCGCGGCGGGTGTCGCAAAGCCGACCGCCACGCCCGAGCAGCGCCTCGAAAGCCGCGCGCGCCGCGCTGCCGCCGCGCGCGGGCTCAACGAGACGCTGACGTGGAGCTTCCTGTCGGACGCGCAGGCGAGCGCGATCGGTGGCGGCGCCTGGACGCTCGCCAATCCGATCAGCGAGGAACTGAAGGTCATGCGGCCGTCGCTGCTACCCGGCCTGTTCTCGGCGGCCGAGCGCAACATGAAGCGCGGTGCGGCGGGCGTGCGGCTGTTCGAGATCGGGCGCCGCTATTTGGCGGGCGGCGAGCATCCGACGCTTGGTGTCGTGCTTGCGGGCGAGAATCGCGCGCGCGGCTGGCAGGAGGGCAAGGCGAAGGCGTTCGACGCGTTCGATGCCAAGGCCGAGGCGCTCGCGCTGCTCGCCGCGATCGGCGCACCGGTCGAGAATCTGCAGGTGATGGGGGATGGGGGCTCAGCGTGGCATCCGGGCCAGTCGGGCACGCTCCGGCTCGGGCCGAAGACGGTGCTTGCGGCGTTCGGGATGGTCCATCCGCTGACGCTGCGCGCGTTCGATCTCGACGGGCCGGTGGCGGCGGTCGAGCTGTATCTCGATGCGCTTCCGGCGAAGCGGTCGACTGGCTTCGCGCGGGCGGCCTATGCGCCGCCGGCGTTGCAGGCGGTGCGGCGCGACTTCGCGTTTCTGGTGCCTGAGGTGCTTGCTGCCGATGCGCTGGTGCGTGCGGTCAAGGGTGCGGACAAGGCGAGCATCGTCGCGGCGCGGCTGTTCGACGTGTTCACCGGCACGGGGGTCGAGCCGGGGCATAAGAGCCTGGGTGTCGAAGTGACGCTTCAACCGGGCGAGAAGAGTTTTGCCGAGGCCGATCTCAAGGCGATCGCCGACAAGGTGGTTGGCGCGGCGGCGAAGCTGGGGGCAAGTTTGCGCGGCTGATTCCGACTACCGACCGTCACCCCGGCCTTGTGCCGGGGGCCACCGTCGTCCGAGTGCTTCGGGCTGCTGCGTTCGCGGCACGGTGGACCCCGGGACGAGCCCGGGGTGACGGTGGGAGGTTTATCTCCTGTCTCATCGAGGATGCTGTCGATGCCTGAAGCTGCCCTGATCGAAATCGGCTCGGCCGAACTGTCCGCCGCGATCAACCCGTACGGCGCCGAACTCACGCATCTGCGCGACGCCGAGGGCCGCGAACTGATGACCGACGCCAACCCGGCGTTCTGGACCGGCCATGCGCCGATCCTGTTCCCGGTCGTCGGCGCGCTCAACGACGACACGCTGCGCCTCGATGGCGAGAGCTACACGCTCGGCAAGCACGGTTTCGCTCGCCGCAGCACCTTCGCGGTGGTCGAGCACAGCGCGACTCGCGCGGTGTTCCTGCTCGAGGACAGCGCCGAGACGCTTGCGGTGTATCCGCGCAAGTTCGCGCTGCGGCTGACCTACGCGATCGAGGGCGCCACGCTCGCGATCACCGCCGAAATCGAGAATCGCGAGCGCGAGCGCACGCTGCCGGCAAGCTTCGGCTTCCACCCAGCCTTCGCCTGGCCGCTGCCGTATGGCGCGCCGCGCGCCGACCACCGCATCGTCTTCGCCGCCGATGAGCCCGAGGCGCTGCGTGCGCTCACCCCCGGCGGGCTGATCGTCGCGCAGCAGCGGCCCACGCCGCTCGAGGGGGGCAGGCTCGCGCTGCGCGATGCCCTGTTCGAGCAGGACGCGCTGATCTGGGACGCGGTGCGGTCGCAGAGCGTGCGCTATGGCGCCGAGACCGGCCCGCAGCTGCGCGTCGATTTCCCCGATACGCCGATGCTCGGCATCTGGACCAAGCCCGGCGCGGCGTACGTCTGCATCGAGCCGTGGCACGGCATCGCCGACCCCGCGGGCTTCACCGGCGATTTCACCGCCAAGCCCGGCGTGTTTGCGCTCGCACCCGGCGAAACGAAGACCATCGCGATGCACGTGACGCTGGAGCCGTAAAGCGCTATCGCCGCGCAGATGAATCACACGTCCGACCGCCGCACCTTCGCGATCATCTCTCACCCCGACGCCGGCAAGACCACGCTGACCGAAAAGCTGTTGCTGTTCGGTGGCGCGATCCATCTGGCGGGGGAAGTGAAAGCGCGCGGGCAGAACCGCCGTGCGCGCTCGGACTGGATGAAGATCGAGCAGCAGCGCGGCATCTCGGTCACCTCGTCGGTGATGACCTTCGAGCGGAACGGCCTGACCTTCAACTTGCTCGACACGCCGGGCCACGAGGACTTTTCGGAGGACACCTACCGCACGCTGACCGCGGTCGATTCGGCGGTGATGGTGATCGACGCCGCGCGCGGTATCGAGGCGCAGACGCGCAAACTGTTCGAGGTGTGCCGGCTGCGTTCGGTGCCGATCATCACCTTCGTCAACAAGGTCGATCGCGAGGGGCGTCCGCCGTTCGACCTGCTCGACGAGATCGCCGAGATGCTCCAGTTGGACGTCACGCCGATGAGCTGGCCGGTCGGCATGGGCAGCGATTTCGAGGGGGTGTACGATCTCCACGCCAACAGCCTCAGCCAGCCCGAGGGGCCGAGCCGCGAGTTCATGGGCAAGGCCTTGAGCTTCACCGGGCTCGACGATCCCGCGCTCGCCAAGACGCTGAGCCCGGCGGGGCTGAAGCTGCTTCAGGACGAAACCGAGCTCGCGCTCGGCGGCTATGGCGCGTTCGATGTCGAAGCGTATCGCGGCGGCGACCAGACGCCGGTCTATTTCGGATCGGCGCTCAAGGAATTCGGCGTTGCCGAGCTGATCGACGCGCTCGGCCGCCACGCGCCGGGCCCGCGCCCGCAGCCGGCCGAGCCCGCCGAGGTTTTGCCAGAACGTGCGGACGTCACCGGCTTCGTGTTCAAGGTCCAGGCGAATATGGACCCCAACCACCGCGATCGCATCGCGTTCATGCGGCTGTGCTCGGGCACCTTCAAGCGCGGCATGAAGCTGACCCCGACCGGGCACGGCAAGCCGATCGCGATCCACTCGCCGATCCTGTTCTTCGCGCGCGAGCGCGAGCTCGCCGACGAGGCGTTTCCGGGCGACATCATCGGCATCCCCAACCACGGCACGCTGCGCGTGGGGGACACGCTGTCCGAGCGCGCCGACGTGCGCTTCACCGGGCTGCCCAATTTCGCGCCGGAAATCCTGCGGCGTGTCGCGTTGAAGGATCCGACCAAGACCAAGCAGCTTCGGAAAGCGCTCGACGACATGGCCGAGGAGGGGGTGACGCAGGTCTTCTATCCCGAGATCGGGTCGAACTGGATCATCGGCGTGGTCGGGCAGCTCCAGCTCGAGGTGCTGCTGAGCCGGCTCGAGGCGGAGTATAAGGTCGATGCGGGGCTCGAAATGGCGCCGTACGACACCGCGCGCTGGGTTTCGGCGGCGGATCCGGCCGACCTCAAGGCGTTCATGGACCTCAACCGTACGGCGATGGCGAAGGACCGCGACAACAATCCGGTCTATCTGGCGAAGACGGCGTGGGACGTCGGCTATGTCGCCGACCGCTACCCCAAGGTGAAATTCGCGGCGACGCGCGAGCGTTAAGCGCGCTCGTCGACCCAGTCGCGGCGCAGCGACGGGACTGCGAAGAGGACGAGGGCAGCCGCCAGGACATAGAAGCCGAGGCAGCCGACCGCGGCGTAGCGCAGCGATTCGACGCCGCTCGTGGCCTTGAGGTGATCCGACAGGCCACCCATCAGGATCGGCCCGACGCCGAGCCCGATCAGATTGTTGATGAACAGGAAGCTGCCCGACGCGGTCGCGCGCATCGGTGGCGGCACGAGGTGCTGGACCGCCGTCGCAACGGGCCCGAGCCACAGGATGTTGAGCGCGTTGGGAATCAGCAGCAGCGGCCACGCCACCCACGGATTGGGCGCGAGCAGACCGAGCGCGTACATCGGCGCGGTGATCGCCCAGGCGATCGCGGGGAGCCTCGCATACCAGCCGCGGTCGCTCCGCCCGAGCCGGTCGGCGAGCCAGCCGCCCGCGAATACGCCGCCGACGCCGCCGATCAGCAGCAGCGATCCCATGAACTGGCCTGTCTCGATCAGGCTGAAATGGAAGCTGCGAATCAGCACCGAGGGCGCCCACAGCGCGAGGCCATAGCCGCACAGCGAGCTGAACGACGCCCCGAAGGCGAGCAGCCAGAAGGCGGGTTTGCGCGCGAGGATGGCGAACACCGCGCTCACCGGCACCGCATCCTGCGCGCTCACCAAGGGCCGTGGCACGTCGCGCACCAGCCAGCGGAACAGCGGCGCGACCACGATCCCCGCCGCGCCGACCGCGATGAACGCGGTCTGCCAATTGACCAGCGCGGCGATATACCCGCCGAGCAGCACGCCGCCCGCAAGCCCGATCGGAATGCCGAGCGAATAGACCGCGAGTGCACGCGCGCGGCGTTCGGGCGGGAAATAATCGGAGATCAGCGCATAAGACGGCGCAACCCCGCCCGCCTCGCCGACGCCGACGCCGAGCCGGTAGAAGAAGAGTTGCCAATAGCCCGTCGCCGTCCCGCACAGAGCGGTGAAGCCGCTCCACACGATCAGCGACCACATCACCACGCCGCTGCGGCTGGTACGGTCTGCAAGGAAGGCGAGCGGCACGCCGAGCACCGAATAGAGGATCGCGAAGGCGAGCCCGCCGACCGCGCCGAACTGCGCGTCGCTCAGATGCAGGTCGGCCTTGATCGGCGTCGCCAGGATGCTGAGGATCTGGCGGTCGAGAAAGTTGAACGTGTAGACCACGAGCAACATCGCCAGGACGAGGCGCGCCCGGGCAGGGGAGCGGGGGGCGGGCGCGGCGGTCATGGTCATATCCCCGAATCATCGCACCGGCCGCGTGCGCAACGCAAGCGGCCGGTGCGCGATAGTCTGGCGGTCAGAAGCGCGCGGTGATCGTGCCGAACACTTGCCGCGGATTGCCGTAGAAGGCGGTGGCGATGCCTTCCTTGCCGAGCGTCGGCGTATAGCGCCCGGCAGCGTTCAGGATCGGCACCCCGGCGAGCGTCGAGCTGATATATTGGTAGCCCGACGTCTTGTAATGCTTGTCGGTGATGTTCTTGGCGTGGACGCCGATCGAATAGCGCCCCTTGCCGAAGGTGTAGGTCAAGTTCGCGTCCCACAGCGCATAGCCCGGCTGGTCGAGGAACGGGCTCGCGGTCTCGAACTGGTGCGTCAGGCTGCGATACGACAGCGTGGTCGAGGCGTTGATGCGGCCCGGGCCGGTCGGGATGTTGGCCGACAGCGTACCCGACGCGGTCCAGTCGGGCGTATTCTGGAAGACGCGGACATTGGCGACGTCGGTGCCAGTCGGGCCGATGAAACGATCGTATTTGGCGTCGATATAGCCGAGCGTTCCGGCGAGCGACACGTTCGATCCGGCGCCGGCGAAATCGCGCGCGAGCACCGCGTTCGATTCGAGCTCGATGCCCTTGATCGTCGCCTTGGCGGCGTTGGTGGTGATGCCGCAGAACGACTGTACTCCGCCGATGATGCAGCCGACCGAGCCCGGCACCTGGACGTTGCTGTAGTTCGAATAGAAGCCGTCGAGCGCGAAGGTCAGGCGCTTGTCGAACACCGAACCCTTCCAGCCGATCTCGTAGCTCTTCACCACCTCGGGCTTGAACAGCAGGTAGTTGTAGATTTCCTGGTAGCTGCGCACGCCGTCCTGGTTGACGTCGGGCGCCGAGGTGCCCGAGCCGCGCGGATCGAACCCGCCGCCCTTGAAGCCTTCCGAATAGGACGCATAGAGCAAGTGGTCGGCGCTCGGCTTGAAGCTGAGCGAGGCGCGCGGGGTGAAGCGCTTGAACTTGGCGGTGCCGTTGAAATTGGTCGACGGCGCGCCGACGATCGTCGGGTTTCCGCCGAATTCCGAGGTCAGGCCGAAATAGCTCGCCTTGAAGATGAACGACCGACGCTCGTCCCAGGTATAGCGCCCGCCGAGCGACAGGCTGAGCTTGGGCGTGAAATCATAGGTGAAGTCGCCGAAGATCGAGTGCGTCTCGGTCCGCACGTCGCCCGCGGTATAGGCGTCGAAATTGGCGAGCGTCGTCGAGAGCAGCACGTCGAACCCCGTCGAGGCCTTCGCGCCGAGATAGTAATAGCCGATCAGCCCGTTGAGCGTGTCGCTCTTGTAGGCCAGCTGGAATTCCTGGCTGGTCTGCTCGTTGCGATAGACCGCGGGCACGTCGACATCGACCGCGGGGAGCGCGTCGAAATCGATCGGGGTGAACGAACGATCCTTGCGGAACGCGCTGATGCTCTTGATCGTGAGATGATCGCTCAGTTCGCCGGTCGCGACCATCGACAGGCCGCCCGCCTGGATGTTCTGTTTTGGCGTGTTGAGCCCGGCGCGGGTGTCGAACGGGTTGGACTGGACGGGCGTGTTGGTCAGCAGGCTGGTGATCAGGCGCGAGCCGTTGCGCGCGTTCGACTTGTCCTCGGTATAGTCGCCGGTCAGGCGCAGGCTCATCCGGCTGTCGGGCGATTCGAATTCGATCGTGCCGCGGCCCGCCCAGAGGTTCTTGTTGTAATTGTCGATGCCGAGGTTGGTGTTGCGCCCGAACCCGTCGCGCGTCAGCCGCGCGCCGGCCACGCCGACCTTGAACAGCGAACCGATCGGGGTCGACAGGCTGACGATGCCGTCGGCCTGGTTGTACGAGCCGTAGCTCGCCTTGAGGCTCGCCTCGGGGCTGTCGGGCAAGCGCTTGGTGACATATTTCACCGCGCCGCCGATCGTGTTGCGGCCGTAGAGTGTGCCCTGCGGGCCGCGCAGCACTTCGATCCGCTCGACGTCATAGATGTCGAGCACCGCCGCCTGCGGGCGGTTGAGATAGACGTCGTCGAGATAGATGCCGATGCCCGCCTCGAAGCCGGGGACGGGATCCTGCTGGCCGACGCCGCGGATGAAGGCGGCGAGCGTCGAGTTGGTGCCGCGCGCATTCTTGAGCGTGGTGTTGGGGGTGACATTCTGGATGTCGGTGAGATCGACCGCGCCGGTCTTCTCGAGCCGATCGGCCGAGAAAGCGGTCACCGCGATCGGCACGTTGAGCAGCGTCTCCTCGCGGCGGCGCGCGGTGACGACGATCTCGCCCGACGCGGTTTCGTCGGCCTGCGGCTGGCCGGCGGGGGCAGGTGCAGGCGCGGTCTGGGCGGTGGCGGGGAGGGCGGTCGATCCCGCAAAGGCGGCGCCGGCAAAGAGCAAAGCGCGCACGGACTTCAGGCGTGTCATCAATCATCCCCTCCTGCGGCGCATCCAGATGGCCCGATATCGTCCGGGTTGTGCGCGCGTTACGAAGGCTATACTGAAACCTGAACCGGGTTTCAACTTGAGAAATGACAGGCACCATGGCGGACGCACCCGTCGCTCCGGCGACCAGCCCATCAGCCGCAAGTGAAGGCAAGGCGCCGCGTACCGAACGCGGGCGCAAGACGCTGCGCGCGATCCTCGACGCGGCGGCGGTCGAATTCGGCGAGCGCGGGTTTCACGACGCATCGGTGAGCGGGATCACGCGCCGCGCGGGCGTCGCGCTCGGGAGTTTCTACACCTATTTCGATTCGAAGGACGCGGTGTTCCGTGCGCTGGTGCGCGACATGTCGGATCAGGTACGCGACCGAGTCGCGCCCGCGATTCGCGCCGCGCCCGACCAGATTGCGGCCGAGCGCGCTGGCTTACGCGAGTTCGTCGCGTTCGTGCGCGGGCACAAGGAGATCTACCGGATCATCGACGAGGCCGAGTTCGTCGATCCGGCGTCGTTCAAGCTGCATTATGCGACGACCGCCGAGCGGATCGCGGCACGGCTCAAGGCGGGCGCCGAGCGCGGCGAGATCCGCAGCGATGTGTCCGAGGTCCATGCCTGGGCGATCATGGGGATGAACGTGTTCCTCGGCCTGCGCTACGGCGTGTGGGAGGAGGATCTGACGCTCGACACGATCGCCGATACGGTTGCCGAGATGCTCGCGCGCGGGCTCGCGCCCTAGCGCGCGCTATCCGCGACGAGCGCTGCCGCAAGCGAGTCGCGGACAGCGCGGACCGCATCGCCCGTTGCGCTCGCGGGGCTGACGGGTACGGCTTCGGCGGTCTTGCGGCCACCTGCGAGCGCTTGTTGCACGCCGCGGATGGTGTAGCCGTCGCGGTTGAGCATCGTCGCGATCCGCTCGACGAGCGCGACATCCTCGGGGCGATAATAGCGGCGGTTGCCCGCGCGCTGGAGCGGGCGCAATTGCGGAAAGCGCGTTTCCCAATAGCGCAGGATATGCTGCGGCAGCCCGGTATCGCGCGCGAGCTCGCCGATCGTGCGATAGGCACCTGCGGCCTTGTCGCCGGACACCTTTTCGCCCGACGCCTTCTCTCCAGTCGCCTGTTCCCCGGCCCGCACGGGCGGCACCGTCATGCGATGGATCAGTCGGCTTCGACGATGCGGTCGCGCATCATCTGGCTGGCGCGGAAGGTCAGCACGCGGCGCGGCGCGATCGGCACTTCGATGCCCGTCTTGGGGTTGCGGCCGATGCGTTCACCCTTGTCGCGCAGCACGAAGGTGCCGAAGCCCGAAATCTTGACGTTGTCGCCCTGGGCGAGCGCGCTGCACATGTGATGCAGGATCTGCTCGACCATCTTCGATGAATCGGTACGCGAGAGGCCGACATTGTGATGCAGTGCTTCGGCCAGATCGGCGCGCGTCAAGGTTCCCGCAGCTTCCATCGAAACGTTCCCACAAAAACACCAAGACCCTTACGCTATCATAACAAAGCAGGTGGGAAAAGGTCTTTGCCCCCGATGTTTAACAATTATCAGAACCGAACGACCGCTGCCCCCCAGGTAAAACCGCCGCCCATCGCCTCGAGGACGATCACGTCACCTTGCGTAATTCGTCCGTCCTTGACTGCGGTGTCGAGCGCGAGCGGTACGGACGCTGCCGAAGTGTTGGCATGCTGATCGACCGTAACGATGACCTTCTCCGGCGCGAGATGAAGCTTGCGTGCCGTAGCGTCGAGGATGCGCGCATTGGCTTGATGCGGCACGACCCAATCGACGTCGGCGGCGGTCAGCCCGGCGCGGTCGAGCGTCTCGGTCATGACCGAGGCGAGGTTGACGACGGCGTGGCGGAACACCTCGCGGCCCTTCATCCGGACCTTGCCGACCGTCCCGGTTGTGGAGGGACCGCCATCGACATAGAGCATCTCGTTGTGGCGACCGTCGGCGTGCAGCCGCATCGCGAGGATGCCGCGCCCTTCGTTCCCGGTGTCGCCATTTTCCTGCGCCTCGAGCACCACCGCGCCGGCGCCATCGCCGAACAGTACGCACGTCGCGCGGTCTTCCCAGTCGAGGATCCGGCTGAAGGTTTCCGCGCCGATCACCAAAGCGCGCTTGGCGGCGCCGCTGCGCAGCATGCTGTCGGCGACCTGGAGCGCGTAGAGGAAGCCCGAGCAGACCGCCGCCACGTCGAAGGCAACGCAATCGTCGATGCCGAGCATCGCCTGCACCTTGGTGGCGCTCGACGGGAAGGTCTGGTCGGGGGTCGCGGTCGCGAGCACGATCAGGTCGATCTCGTGCGCCGAGATCCCGGCCGCGCCGAGCGCTGCGCGGCACGCGTCGGCGGCGAGCGTTGCCGTCGTCTCGTCAGGCCCGGCGATATGGCGGAAGCGGATGCCGGTGCGCTCGACGATCCATTCGTCCGACGTATCGACGGTTTCGGCCAGTTCGGCATTGGAGACGCGGCGCGCTGGCAGCGCCGATCCGGTCCCGATGATGACGCTACGCACTGACATAGGGGGCATTACGCTGCCTTTTTCTCGAAATCGCCTAGATCCTCGGCGATGCGCCGGGTCAGATCGTCGCGTACCATCTTCGCCGCCGCCGCGATCGCGGTGCACACGCCGATCTCGTTGGCGCCGCCATGGCTCTTTACCACCAACCCATTGAGCCCGAGAAACACGGCACCATTATGGTTGTTCGGGTCGAGATGATGGCGCAGCAATTCGGTCGCCGGGCGCGAGATCAGGAAGCCGATCTTCGAGCGTGTCGACGAACGGAACGCGCGCTTGAGCAGATCGGCGACGAAGCGCGCGGTCCCCTCGGCGGTCTTGAGCGCGATATTGCCCGAGAAGCCATCGCACACGATCACGTCGACATCGCCGCGCGAGAGCTTGTCGCCCTCGATAAAGCCGGTGAAATCGAGCGGGAGGTGCGTTGCCGCACGCAAGGCCGTGGCCGCGTCGCGAATCGTCTCGGTCCCCTTCTGGTCCTCGCTGCCGATGTTGAGCAGCGCGACGCGTGGTCGTGCGAGGTCGAGCGTGGTGCGGGCGTACGCCGCGCCCATCACCGCGAACTGGATGAGATTGCGCGAATCGCACTCGGTATTGGCGCCGAGATCGAGCACGACGGTGTCGTTGGCACCGAGCGAGGGCATCAGCCCGGCGAGCGCGGGGCGGTCGATCCCGGGGATCATCCGCAGCGACAGCTTCGACATCGCCATCAGCGCGCCGGTATTGCCGCTCGACACGCACGCGGCGGCACGGCCTTGCTTGACCATGTCGATCGCGATTCCCATCGACGTGGTCTTGGCACGGCGCAGCGCCTGGCTCGGCTTCTCAGCCGAGCCGATCACGTCGGATGCATGGACGATCTCGGAATGCGCGCTGAGGTTGGGGTGATCCTTCAGCCCAGCCGCGATCGCGCTTTCGTCACCGACGAGAATGAAGCGCATGTCCTCGAACCGGCGGCGCGCACGCGCAACGCCGGCGAGCATCACCGCCAGGCCTTCATCGCCGCCCATCGCATCGATTGCGATCCGGGAGCTGTTCGTCACGCTGGTCGCTCCCTGTTCAACTAGACGGGCGATGCGTCGAATCAGCCTTCGACCGAGAGAATCTCGCGGCCGTTATAGTGTCCGCACGACGGGCACAGATTGTGCGGGCGCTTCAGTTCGCCGCAGTTCGGGCATTCCTGGAACGACGCAACCGTCAGCGAATCGTGGCTGCGACGCATGCCGCGCTTGGACGGCGTGGTTTTTCTTTTGGGGACGGCCATTTTGGCGAAACCTTATACGTGTCTGACAGGTGCGATACGCCCGGTCCGGGCTCTTACGCAACCAACGCCTGAGGCTGGCCGCGCGAGCGGCACCGATGCCAGACAGATCGCGAAGATCGCGGCCTATAGCGATTCCCCACGGCGTTGCAAGCTTGTGCATGGGGTGCCAGGGTCTCCGCCGAGATGGTTTAGTGACTTTTGGGGGTATCGATGGGACCAATTCTTTTGCCGATCGCGCTGGTAAGCGCCGGCGCCGCGGCGATTCTCAACCTGTGGCTGGCGATGCGCACCGGGGCGATTCGCCGCCAGACCAAGGTCAGCATCGGCGATGGCGGAAACGAGGCGCTGATTCGCCGGATGCGCGCGCACGCCAATTTCATCGAATCGGCGCCGTTCATCCTCATTCTGATCGCGCTGATCGAATTCACCAACGGCACGAGCCTGTGGCTGTGGGTGGCAAGCGTGCTGTTCGTGCTCGCACGCGTGGCGCATGCGCTCGGCATGGACGGGATGCGGCTCGGGCGCGAGCTGGGGACGCTGGTGACCTTCGCCTTGCTGCTCGGGCTCGGCGGGTACGCCGTGACGCTGCCGTTCGTGGCGCCTGCGGTGCATGGCGTGCCGGCGGTCAGCGCGGTGCCAGCGGGGTAAGCCGCGGCATAGCGTCGCGGTACGGAATGTACGCAGCAGCATCCTCACCGGATGTTTACCGATTTTCGTGCATTGCGGTGCCCTCACCCGGGGGGATCCGACCACGATGACCGAAATGCCGAGCGCACATGCCTTCGCGCCCAACGCCGTAACCGCGACAGCGCCCTGTATCGGCATGGTGTTCGAAATCGCCGGGTCGAGCAGCCTGGTGATGCTCGATGCGCTGGCGCTCGACGCGACGGTGGGCAGTGCCGATCCGGTGATTGCCACCGCCGGGTCGGTCGGCAGCCAGATCAAGATGCGCGTCGGCGGGACGTGGCTGATCGCCAATATCCGCTCGCTCAAGCTGATCGACGGGCATGACGACCGGATCGCCGCGACGGTCGACTTCCTCGGCGAGGGCGACGAGGAGAAGCTCACCGGCAAGCTCTACAAGTTCCGCCGCGGCGTGACGCGCTATCCGACTCCGGGCTGCGCGGTATACCCGGTCTCGACCACCGACCTGCGGCAGATCTATTCGGCCGACGACCGCGCGAATATCGAGATCGGCACGGTCTATCCGACCAAGGACATCCGCGCCGCGCTGTATGTCGATGCGATGCTCGGCAAGCATTTCGCGCTGCTCGGCAGCACCGGCACGGGCAAGTCGACCAGCGCCGCGCTGATCCTCCACCGCATCTGCGAGCTCAGCCCGCAGGGGCATATCGTGATGATCGATCCGCACGGCGAATATGCCGCGGCATTCAAGGGTAATGGTGCGATCTACGACGTGTCGAATCTGCAAATGCCGTATTGGCTGATGAACTTCGAGGAACATTGCGAGGTGTTCGTCACCTCGTCGGGGTCGGAGAAGCAGATCGACGCCGACATCCTCGCCAAATGCCTGCTGATGGCGCGCGCCAAGGGGCGGCTGGGCCAGGAGATCGGCAAGCTGACGGTCGATGCGCCGGTGCCCTATCTGCTGAGCGACCTGACCAATCTGATCGGCCTCGAAATGGGCAAGATGGACCGCGCCGGTGACACCGCGCCGTATCTGCGGTTGCGCACCAAGATCGACGAGATCAAGGCCGATCCGCGCTACGGCTTCATGTTCTCCGGCATGCTCGTCGCCGATACGATGGCGGGCTTCATCGAACGCGTGTTCCGCTTGCCGGGCGACGGCAAGCCGATTTCGATCATCGACGTGTCGGGCGTGCCGAGCGAGATCACCTCGGTGGTGGTCGCGGTGCTCAGCCGGATGGTGTTCGATTTCGCGATCTGGTCGCGCGGCGAGCCGCAGCGGCCGATCCTGCTCGTCTGCGAGGAAGCGCATCGCTACATCCCCGCCGGCAATGGCGACGGATCGAGCGTCGGGCGGATCCTCTCGCGAATCGCCAAGGAGGGGCGCAAATACGGCGTCTCGCTCGGGCTGATCACGCAGCGGCCGTCGGATCTGGCCGAGGGTGTGCTCTCGCAATGCGGTACGATCATCGCGATGCGGCTCAACAACGATCGCGACCAGGCGTTCGTCCGCGCGGCGATGCCCGAGGGCGCGCGCGGCTTCCTCGATTCGATCCCGGCCTTGCGCAACCGCGAGTGCATCATCTGCGGCGAGGGCGTCGCGATCCCGATCCGCGTCTCGTTCGATTCGCTCGCCGACGACAAGCGGCCGGCGTCGGACGATCCGCTCTTCTCGCAATTGTGGCGCCAGACCGGCGGCGAAGGCGAGATCATCGCGCGGACCTTGAAGCGCTGGCGAGCGCAAGGGCGGTAGGCGGCTGCGTCATGCCGGACGTGATCCGGCATCCAGGCGTGCGATCGGTGTTACAGGGTGCGGCTGGCGGCTCGTACGGACCCCGGATCGAACCGGTGACGCGGCTTACGCGCCCGGCTTGACCGCGAGCAGGCTGGCAACCTTCGCCTTGAACGCGCGCAATTGCTCGCCCGACAGCGTCGCCACGCTCGAGAAGGAGAAGCCGCGCGGATTGACCGCGACGCCGCCGCGCAGCACTTCCCAGTGGAGATGCGGGCCGGTCGACATGCCGCTATTGCCCGAATAGCCGATCACCTCGCCGCGGGACACATGCTGCCCGGGGCGCGTCGCGAAGCGGCTGAGATGGCCGTAATGCGTCTCGATCCCGCCGCCATGCGACAGCTTGATGAAATTGCCATACCCGCCGCTGCGCCCGGCATAGGTGATCGTGCCGTCGGCGGGGGCGTGGATCGGCGTGCCCCACGCGGTGCCGATGTCGATGCCCTTGTGCATCCGCGTGAAGCCGAGCAGCGGGTGGAAGCGCATGCCAAAGCTCGAGGTGATCCGCGCCATCGATACCGGCATGGTGAACATGCCCTGCCGCTCGGACTGGCCGCTCGCTTCGTACCAGGTGCCGTCGGTCCATTGCACGAGCTGCGTCTTGGCGGCGCCGTGGTCGAGCCCGGCGAACAGCAGATTGCCGAGCTGCGTTTCGCCCGTCGCGGCACGCTTGCGCTCGATCACCAGGTCGTACGAATCGTCGCGCCCGACGCGGCCGATCGCGAACTTGCTCGCAATCGCCTTGATGTACGTCTCGACCAGTTTGACCGGCACGCCGGCGGCGCGCGCCGAGCGGTACAGGCTGCTGCCGACCGGGCCCTGGATGCGCAGCGGGGTCGTGTCGATCGCGATCGATTGCTTGGTCAGCACGAGCTGGTCGCCGACGCGCTTGAGCGTCAGCTGCTCGTCGAAGCGGGCGCGCAAGGCGAGCGCCTCGAGCGGGCGTGCGACGCTGCGATTGGGGCGGCGGCCGAGCGTCATCGGGACTTGCGTGCCGGGTTTCAGATCGCCGAGCGGAACCGAGCTCGCGATCAGCGCGACGGCGTTTTGCGCATCGCGTTCGGATACGCCGGCGCGCTGGAGCATGTCGCCGAAACTGTCACCCTGGCCGACGGTCGCGGTGCGGTCCTCGACCGGGCGTTCGGGGGCTTCGGCGAGCGGGACGACCAGGTCGTTCGACGCCATGTGCCGCCCGCTGTTCGCGCCGAGCGCGAGCGGCAGGATCGCTTGCGCGCGGGCTTCGTCACGGTCGGCGCCAGTCAGCGGTGCGGGGATCGCGCCCAGGATCGGGCGAGTGATCGGCGGGGCGATCGCGATCGCGGTGGCGCACAGAGCGGCGCAGGTCGCAGTACCGCGCCACCAGTCGAGCGAGCCGATCCGCGATCCGAGATCGGGAACCCAATCGATATGCAGCGCGGCGGCGCGCAGTTTTTCGAAGCGGGTGCGCTCGGCATTGGGCACGAGCGCGCGACCGAAGGAGATGGCGGCGGTGCCGCCAGCCTGGTCGAGCCCATGATCGTTACGCAAGAACAAGGATTCGCGCCCCCGAGAAATCGATACACGCTGCTCGTTCCGCCCCGCAGCATGGAGCCAAATGACTGTGGTGCCAAAACCCTAAAGTCAAATTAACCCCGCCCTTGGAAAGCGCGCAGAACGCCGATGCGTTGCCGCGCTGCGACGAGATGGAGAAACGCTGTGTTAGGCAGCGCTTTAGCGTGGTTAACGCGGCCGCTGCAGATCGTATTTTTGCCTAGTGGTTGCACTTAGGTGCCCGGCACGCGATGTTGCACGCGTCATGCAGCGTACCGCAGAACATGCCGTCACGGCGGTGCTCGGACCGACCAATACCGGCAAGACCCATCTCGCGGTCGAGCGGATGTGCGGGCATTCGAGCGGGATGATCGGCTTTCCGCTGCGGCTGCTGGCGCGCGAGGTCTATGACCGCGTCGTCAAGCTCAAGGGCGAGAACCGCGTCGCGCTGATCACCGGCGAAGAAAAGATCGTCCCCAAGGACGCGCGCTGGTTCCTGTGCACTGCAGAGTCGATGCCGCTCGACAAGGATCTCGCGTTCGTCGCGCTCGACGAAGCGCAATTGGGCGCCGATCCCGAGCGCGGCCACGTCTTTACCGACCGCATTTTGCGCGCACGCGGGCGTGAGGAGACGATGCTGCTCGGCTCGGAGTCGCTGCGGCCGATGCTCAAGGCGCTGGTGCCCGGGATCGAGATCATCAATCGCCCGCGCTTCTCGACGCTGAGCTATGCCGGCGCGAAGAAGATCAGCCGGCTGCCCAAGCGCTCGGCGATCGTCGCGTTCAGCGCCGAGGAAGTGTACGCGGTCGCCGAGATGCTGCGGCGCTTGCGTGGCGGCGCGGCGGTGGTGATGGGCGCGCTCAGCCCGCGCACGCGCAACGCGCAGGTCGCGATGTTCCAGGCGGGCGAGGTCGATTATCTCGTCGCGACCGATGCGATCGGCATGGGGCTCAACATGGACGTGGCGCATGTTGCTTTTGCCAGCCTCAACAAGTTCGACGGCCATCGCCAGCGGCGGCTGCGCGTCGCCGAGATGGCGCAGATCGCCGGGCGCGCCGGGCGGCACCAGCGCGATGGGACCTTCGGCGCTTTGGTCGAGGAAGGGCCGGGGGCGTTCACGCCCGAGGAAGTGTTCGCGATCGAGGAGCATCGCTTCCCGCCGCTCGAGCAGCTCTATTGGCGGCAGGGCGAGCCCGATTATGCGAGTGTCGATGCGCTGATCGAAAGCCTCGAGCAGCGCCCCGCGCACCGCGTGCTGTGGGCGGCGCCGCAGTCGACCGATCTCGCGGTGTTGAAGCGGATGGCGGAGGAGCCCGGCGTGCGCGGGCGGTGTCGCTCGCCGGCGATGGTCGCGCGGTTGTGGGCGGCGTGCGGCGTTCCCGATTTTCGCAAGCTCGGTGTCGATCCGCACACGCGCTTCGTCGCGCGGCTGTTCGGCTATCTGAGCGAGGGCAACGGCCACATTCCGCACGATTGGTTCGCTGCCGAGATCGCGCGGCTCGACAATGTCGCGGGCGATGTCGAGACGCTGGCGGGTCGGATCGCGGCGGCGCGGAGCTGGTCGTACATCGCCAACCGCGCCGACTGGCTGGCCGATCCGGCGCATTGGTCGGCACGCGCGGGCGCGGTCGAGGAGCGGCTCTCGGATGCGCTCCATGTGAGTCTCACGCAGCGCTTCGTCGACAAGCGCACGACGCTGCTGATGCGCCAGATCGGCGCCGATCCGCGCGCGCTGCCCGTCACGATCGGCGCACAGGGCGAGGTGATGGTCGAGGATCATGCGATCGGGCGGCTCGACGGCTTCCGCTTCGTCGTCGCGCCCGATGCGCGTGCGACCGACAAACGGCTGCTGCTCGCCGCTGCCGAACGCCGGCTCGGCGACGAACGCGCGCGGCGCGGTGTGGCGCTGGCCGAGGCGGAGGATCACGCGCTGGCGCTGTCGGCCGAGGTTGGCGCGGTGCCGACTTTGTTGTGGGGCGAGCTTGCGGTCGCGACGCTCGCGCCGGGGCCGACGGTGTTGCGACCGCGCGTGTTGCTCGACCGCGCGCTCGACTGTCTGAGCGTCGAGGCGCGTGGGAAGATCGAGGCGCGGCTGAAGCTGTGGCTGGGCGGGCAGCTCAAGCGGAGCGTGCCGGGGCTGGTCGTGCTCGACGGCGTCCAGCGCGATCCTGCCGCGAGCCCGGCGTCGCGCGCGGTTGCCGCGGCGCTCGTCGCGCATGGCGGGATCGTCGCGCGCGCCGATATTGCGGTGGCGGTCGACGGACTCGATCCGGTGGCGCGGAAGGCGTTTCGCGGGGCGGGGTTCACGATCGGCGCGCTCGACCTGTTCGATCCGCGGTTGCTCAAGCCGGGCGCGGCGCGCTGGCGGCGCGTCCTGCTCGCCGCACGCAATACGCAGCCGGTGGGCGCAGGGCCGCGCGAAGGGGCGACGGTGCTCGACCGTGCCGCGCCGGGCGCGACGCTGGCGCATGGCTATCGCCCGGTCGGCGCGCAGGCAGTGCGGATCGACTTGATCGAACGCATCGCGCGGGCGGCGCATGACGCGCGCGGCAGCCAGGGGCGCAAACCGTTCGTGCTCGATCCGGCGCTTGCGCTCTCGATGGGGCTGACGCGTGCGACGCTCGAGCAATTGATGGGGGGCTTCGGCTTCCGCCCCGCGCCGAGCGCCGACGACACGCTGCGCTGGAGCTGGCGCGGCCGCCCGCCGGTGCGCCCTGCGCCACCGCCGCGCGACACCGCGATGGCAGGGGCGATGGCAGGGGCGATGGCGGGCGCGTTCGCCGTGCTCGGCGGACAGGCGGAGTAAGGCTTGGGCGAATCGACGCACACGATGCGGCTCGACCGCTTTCTATGGTTCGCGCGGATCGTCAAAACGCGCGCGATTGCGCAGACCATGGCGGCGAGCGGTCATGTCCGCGTCGATGGTCGCGCGGTCGACAAGCCCGCGACGCTGGTGCGGATCGGCAGCGTCATCGCCTTTGCGACCCCCGCCGGCCGGGTTCGCGCGCTCCGCCTGCTCGTGCTGCCGCAGCGCCGCGGTCCGCCCGAGGAGGGGCGTGCGTGTTACGACGAGTTGCTCGAAAATACGCGTCCGACGCGCGCAAGCGTTGACGGCGGTGACGCTCGGGCATAGCAGCACAAGCGTTCGTACTCCGGGAGTGTTTTAATGACCTACGTCGTCACCGATGCCTGCATCAAGTGCAAGTACATGGACTGCGTCGAGGTGTGCCCGGTCGACTGCTTCTACGAAGGCGAGAACATGCTGGTGATCAATCCCAGCGAGTGCATCGATTGCGGCGTGTGCGAGCCCGAATGCCCCGCCGAGGCCATTCTCCCGGACACCGAATCGGGTCTCGAGCAGTGGCTCGAGCTCAACACGACCTTCTCGGGCCAGTGGCCCAACGTAACGCGCAACGCTAACCAGACGCCGGCCGATGCCGATGCGTGGAAGGGCAAGCCGGGCAAGATGGAGTTCTTCTCGCCCGAGCCGGGCGCGGGCGACTGAAGTGTCGCGAATCGGGGCAGAACTCGGCCTCGATCCGCGATTGCACGCAAAAGCAATGCGCAATGACGTCGCGAGTGCGACGTTTAGCTGGTAATTTTATTACGACTCTGTTAAAAGGACAGGGACGCAAGCGCCATCGCGCGCGCTTTCGGCACGGAGACGTACAACAACACCCACATCCGCACGTGCTCTGCAGCTTTTCTGCCGCGGATGCGTTGCACCGGATACCCGGTCCACAGAAAGGTCTTACGGAATGGCTGCCAAGGCGCTGTCCTTCGACGTCGGCGATTATGTCGTTTATCCCAAGCACGGTGTCGGCCGTGTGATCGAGCTCCAACGGCAGGAAATCGCCGGCATGCAGCTCGAACTCTATGTTCTGCGGTTCGAAAAAGAGCGCATGACGCTGCGCGTGCCCACCAACAAGGCGGAAAGCGTCGGGATGCGCAAGCTCTCGAGCGACAAGACGTTGCGTGAAGCGCTCGACACGCTGACCGGCAAGCCGCGCGTCAAGCGCACCATGTGGTCGCGTCGCGCGCAGGAATATGAAGCCAAGATCAATTCGGGCGACCTCGTGTCGATCGCCGAAGTGGTCCGCGATCTGTTCCGAGCCGACGACCAGCCCGAGCAGAGCTATTCCGAGCGCCAGATCTTCGAAGGCGCGACCAGCCGCCTCGCGCGCGAACTCGCCGCGATGGAGCAGGTCGACGAGCCGACCGCACAGGAAAAGATCCTCGAGATCCTGCGCAAGGCCGCCGCGATCCACAACAAGGACAAGGCTCCGGCCTGATCCTTCGCACCATCGACGTGCCATCAGGGGGCGGCCGGCGACGGCTGCCCCTTTTTTGTTGCGCGACCGGTTCGTCAGTGTATTGTTGTTGCAACACACAGGAGTTCCGTCATGCGCGTCCTTCCGTTTCTCATCGCCGTCCCGCTCGCAGCGTGCTCGTTCAACAGCGACGCATCGCCCCCGGGTGACTCGGGCCCGTGTGCGACGCGCAGCTTCGCGATCGCCGATTTCACCGGCGTCGCGCTGCGTGGGTCGAACGATGTCGACGTGCGCGTCGGGTCGGGCTTTTCGGTGCGCGCGCAGGGGCCCCGCAGCGAGCTCGACAAGCTCGAGATCGTGCGCGAGGGCGACACGCTCCGCCTCGGGCGCAAGAAAAACCTCGGCGGCTTCAGCTGGGGTTCCAAGCAAGACCGCGTGAAGATCTTCGTGACGATGCCGCGGATTGTTGCGGCGCGGATTGCCGGGTCGGGCAATATGGCGATCGACCGCGTCGCGGGCGCGCGCTTCGACGCCGATGCCGCAGGCTCGGGCGATCTCTCGATCGGCGCGCTTGCCGTGCCGCAGGCCAAGCTGGCGGTCGCCGGATCGGGCAATATCACCGCCAAGGGTGCGGTCGAGCGGCTGGCGATCGATGTCGCCGGCTCGGGCAATGTTGCCGCGCGCGGGCTCAAGGCGCGTGGCGCGACGGTGTCGATCGCCGGATCGGGCGACGTCACCGCCGATGTCAGTGGCGAGGCGCGGGTTTCGATGGTCGGCTCGGGCAATGTCGATCTCGGGCCGGCGGCGCATTGCACGACGACCAAGGTTGGCTCGGGCGAGGTGCGCTGCGGAGGCTGATCGGGGGCGGCTGATCGGGGTCGGCCGATCAGGCTTGCGTGGCGCGGCACTTGCGCGGATGGTCGCGGCGATGTTGCGTTTCCTGACCCTTGCCGCGCTCGTCGCGGTCGTGCCGGCGCACGCCGCCGAGCGCAGCTATTTCATCGGGGACTTCGACCGGATCCGCGTCGAGGGGCCGTTCGACGTGCGGCTCGCGACGCGCGGCACGCCTGCCGCGCGCGTGACTGGCGCGACCGACGGGCTCGACGTGCATGTCGATGCTCGGGTGCTGACGATCCGCGGGACGGCGCGCGATTCGGACGGTTCTTCCCGGGCGGGCGCCGCCGACCCGCCGACGATCTATGTGCGGACGACCGATCTCCGCGGTGCGGCGGTGATCGGCGGGGGCAAACTCGTCATTGCCGG
Source organism: Sphingomonas sp. UYEF23 (assembly GCF_040546165.1). Classification (NCBI taxonomy): domain Bacteria; kingdom Pseudomonadati; phylum Pseudomonadota; class Alphaproteobacteria; order Sphingomonadales; family Sphingomonadaceae; genus Sphingomonas; species Sphingomonas sp. UYEF23. The sequence goes on from NZ_JBEPNG010000003.1 coordinate 493,764, forward strand.
GCCACTGCGCGGGGCGCGCGTCGACCTGCAGATTTCCGGCAGCGGATCGATCACCGCGCCCGAGCTCGCCGCCGATCAAGTCTCGGTGACGCTCGTCGGCGCGGGCGCGATGACGCTTGGCGGGCGGACCGCGCGGTTGCGCGTGCTCAGCACCGGGGCGGGGTCGATCGATGCGAGCGCGTTGCTCGCCAACGAAGCGCTGTTGCGGCTCGACGGATCGGGCGCGACGCAAGCCAATGCGCGCTACGTCGCCGATGTTGTGACGACCGGGCTCGGTGCGGTAACGGTTTCGGGCAGCCCGAAATGCAAGGTCAAGGCGCCCGCCGGTGCGCCGGTGACGTGCGGCGGCAGCGCGCCGTAAGCGGCGCTAGACCAATCCCAGCGCCGACAATTTGGCGAGCAACGCGGTCGGCATGACATCGCCCGCGACCATCCCCGCGCCGAGATCGGCGGGCGCATCGCCTGGCTCGAGATAGCGCCAGCCCTGGTGCGCGCGCTTCGGCCGGCCTTCGGTCAGCACCAGCGCCGGGTCGATATGGATCGCGACGCGCCCGCCCTCGGCCTCACCGAAGCCGAGGATCGGCGAGCGCGCGACGAGCGTATGCTTGATGATCCAGTAGAGCGAGCCGCCGGGCGTTCCGACGATCTCCTCATGCCGTTTGGGCAGATAGCGCGTCGTCAGGAACACGGGCCCCTCGGCACCGCGCTGGCGCAGGCGTTCGTCGAGATGGTCGAGACTGGTCGCGCCGAACGCGACCTTGGTGAGATGAAGCGGCACCCGTCGCAGATGGGGCAGCGCGCGCTCTGCGCCAACCCCGAAAGGCTCAATTCTCGCGATCGGCGGCGTAATGGCTCACGACGAGCGCGACGAGCAGCGATCCGGCGATCGCCACCGCGGTCTCGCTGAGCGAGTGGGCGTTCCAGTCCCACACTTCGAGCCCGGCATAGCCCGGCATGTTGGCGCGTCGCCCGGCGCCGAATTGCTCGATCCATTGATATTCGCGCTGTGTGATCTCGCGCATGATGCACACCGCCGACCCCGCAAAGCAGCCGAGCCAGATCGCGCCGCGCGTCGGCACCGCGAGCCAGCGGCCCAGCGCCCAGCAGAGCAGCTGAACCCCGATCGACACCGGCAGGTGGTTCCACATGGGCCTAGCTGCCGAGCCCGAACAGCGTCGCGAGGCCGAGGAACGAGAAGAAGCCCATCACGTCGGTCATCATCGTCACGAACACCGCCGACGACACCGCGGGATCGATATCGAGCCGGTCGAGCGTCACCGGGATCAGCACCCCCGACAGGCCCGCGATCAGATTGTTGATCACCATCGCCATCGCAATGACGATCGCCAAATGCATGTTGCCGAAGATCAGGAACGTCCCGATCCCGATCAGCGTGCCGAGCATCGCGCCATTGGCGGCGGCGATGCGGAATTCGCGGTAGATCATCCGGCCGGTGTTCGAACTGGTCAGCTGGTTGGTGGCGAGCGCGCGGACCATCACCGCGAGCGTTTGCGTGCCGGCATTGCCGCCCATCCCCGAGACGATCGGCATCAGCACCGCGAGCAGTGCAAAACGCCCGATCTCGCCTTGGAACAGCCCGACCACCGAGGCGGCGAGCATCGCGGTGCCGAGATTGACCACCAGCCAGGTGATTCGCGTCCGCACCGTGAGATGGATCGGCTCGTTGATGTCGCCGTCGCCCGCGCCCGACAGGCGGAGGATATCCTCGCCCGCCTCTTCGGAGATGATGTGGACGATGTCGTCGACGGTGATCATCCCGACCAGCCGCCCGACCGGATCGACCACGGCGGCCGAGATCAGCGCGTATTTCTGGAAGCGCAGCGCGACCTCTTCCTGGTCCATGTCGACCGGGATCAAGGTCTGTTCGCGCTGCATCACGTCGCCGATCGCGATGCCGCGCGGCGTGCGCAGGATCCACGACAGCGCGACGGTACCGACGGGCTTGTGCGCCGGATCGACGACGAAGATTTCCCAGAAGTCCGTGGTCAGCTCGTCATGCTGGCGCAGATAGTCGAGCACATCGCCGACCGACCAATGCTCGGGCACCGCGATCAGCTCGCGCTGCATCAAGCGACCGGCGGTCTCCTCGTCGTAACTCAGCGCCTCTTCGATCGCGGCGCGATCGTCGGGGTCGAGCGCGCGGAGCACTTCGCGCTGGTCGGCGGGCTCCATGTCCTCGATGATCGCGACGGCGTCGTCGGTATCGAGCTCGGAGGCGATGTCGGCCACCTGCGTCGCCGACAGCGCGTCGATCAGATCCTCGCGGACATAATCGTTCATCTCGGCGAAGACGTCGCCGTCGAGCAAGTCGGTGATCGCGGTCGCGAGCGCGGCACGGTCCTCGTGCGGTGTCAGTTCGAACAGATCGGCGATGTCGGCGGGGTGGAGCGGCTCGACCAGCGCGCGCGCCGCCGCGGCGTCGCCCGACTCGACTGCATCGCGCACCGCGCTGACGAAGGCGGGCTTCAATCGGTCGTCTTCGTCGAGTTGGGCGGTATCGAGCTCGGGCTCGGTCAGGTCGGTCTCGCTCACCATGGACCTCCTTGGCCGGTAATCCTGGCGGTCTAGCGGCGTGCGGCAACAAAGCCAACGCCGCTTCGTTGGGCTGTGCGGCGGCGGGCGATTTGCCAGCCGTGCGCAGCCTCGCTAGGGCGGCGCATCCCCCATTTCCAGGAGTCCTCCGATGGCCGATCTTCCCGAAACCCTCACGTTGACCCTCGATAGCGGCGGCGACGTCGTGATCAAGCTGCGCGGCGATCTCGCGCCGCAGCACGTTGCGCGGATCGCCGAGCTCGCCAATGCCGGCTTCTACGACGGCGTCGTGTTCCACCGCGTGATCCCCGGCTTCATGGCGCAGGGCGGCGATCCCACGGGCACCGGCATGCACGGCTCGAAGAACCACCCGAACCTGCCCGCCGAATTCTCGAAGGAGCCGCATGTCCGCGGTACCGCGTCGATGGCGCGTGCGCAGGATCCGAACTCGGCGAACAGCCAGTTCTTCATCTGCTTCGACGATGCGCGCTTCCTCGACAACCAGTACACCGTCTGGGGTCAGGTCACGTCGGGCATGGAGCATGTCGACGCGCTGCCGAAGGGCGAGCCGCCGCGTAGCCCGGGCAAGATCGTAAAGGCGCACGCCGAGTAACGAGGACGCCCTAAAAGCCCTCTCCCGCCTTTGCGGGAGAGGGTTGGGTGAGGGCCTTCTTCTAATCGACGCCCGAAAAGCAGAAGACCCTCACCGACTACGACTAGGGCCGCGTGAAGAACGCGACCCAAGTCTTCGTAGCCTCTCCCGCGAAGTGGGAGAGGGCGAAGGTTTCAAACCCCCGGATCGGCGATCGTCGCGATCAGCCAGTCGTGGAACAGCCGCACCGGCTTCTGCGTCAGCGCGCGCGGGCGGCATGCGAACCAATAGCTGTACGGGCTCTCGACCGGGATATCGAACAGCCGCACGATTCGATCGTCGCGCGCTTCCTCGAAATGGCTGGCGTGCATGAAGGCGATGCCGAGCCCCTGCGCCGCCGCCTCGAGCATCAGCGCGCCCGAATCGAAATGGTCGATCGCGAGCGGCTCGAGATCGGTCAGCCCCGCCGCCGCACGCCACGCGCTGAACGTATCGGGCATGTCGCGGTGCACCAAAGCGGTCAGCCCGGCGAGCTGGTCGGGGCTGGTGATCGGGTTCTGCCCTTCGATCAGCGCACGCGCACCGATCACATAGACCTGGTTGCGATCGAGCCGCTTGGCATAGAGCGCCGGGTCGATGTCGCGCGCTAGCGCGATGACCGCATCGAGACCTTCGCCGAGCCGCGAGAGCAGGTGCGCCGCGGTGTCGATGTCGAGGTGGAGTTCGGGATGCTGCGTGCGCAGCTCGCCGAGCCGCGGGAACAGCTTCTGCGACGCCCAAAGCGGGAGCAGCCCGAGTCGCAGCCGCAACACGTCGGTATTGCTCGTCATCACTTCGACCGCGTCCGACAATTGGTCGAGCGCGGGCGCGATCTGTTGCAGCAGCCGGTCGCCATCGGCGTTGAGCACGACCGCCTGGTGGCGGCGCTCGAACAGCGGGCGGCCGATAAAGCGCTCGAGCGCCTGGATCCGCCGACTGAGCGCGGGCGGCGACAAGGCAAGCTCCTGCGACGCCGCCTTGATCGAACCGGTGCGGGCGACCTGCACGAACGCTTCGATTGCGGTAAGGGGCGGCAGTCTGCGCATCGTCGGCTCGTTCCTCCGTGACCTATGACATCGTTATCTTGTGCGACGCACCAAGATACCGTTCGCTCTAACCCCACCATTCCCCGTGGCGGGGAAGATTGCAACGATTGCAGAAACGACAATCGCAATCAGTTCTTTCGCACTTGCAACATAATCGGTCGTGCTGCATTTAGACGGTGCCTTTCAGGCATCCTCTCCTAAAACTTTCAAGGCCGATCCCTCCGGGGGTCGGCCCTTTTTTTGTCCAGCGCACGCCGCAGTGCCGCCCTCGTATTCGCGGAACCGCATGCCTATCTCGCGCGCTCACCGGGTTTACGCGAGGAACAGATAGCATGGCGGACGTCGAGACGCCGATTCGGAAATTGCAGGTCGCCAATGCGCGGCCCGAGGATAGCGGGCGCGGGCTCGCGCATGTGCCGCGCGCGATGCTTGCCGCGCTCGGGCTGGGCGAGGGCGATGTCATCGAGATCGTCGGCAAATCGTCGACGCCGGCACGCGCGGTCGCGCCCTATGCCGAGGACGAAGGGCTCGACATCATCCGCATCGATGGTCTGCAGCGCGCCAATGCGGGCGTCGGCTCGGGCGATTTCGTCGAGATCCGCGCGGTCGAATCGAAGGCGGCGACGCGCGTGATCTTTGCGCCGGCGCAGCAGAATTTGCGGCTGCAGGGCTCGTCGAACGCGCTGAAGCGCACCTTTTTCGGCCGCCCGCTGACGCAGGGCGACGTCGTCGCGACCGCCGGGCAGCAGCGCGTCGACAACATGCCGCCGGGCGTCCAGAATATGCTGCGCGCGCCGGCCTATGCGCTGCAGGAGATCCGCCTCGCGGTGATCTCGACCGTGCCGAAGGGCGTGGTGCATGTCGACGAGACGACCGAGATCGAGCTCCGCCCCGAATATGAGGAGCCCAAGGAAGCGCGCCGCGCCGACGTCACCTATGACGATATCGGCGGGATGGGCCCGACGATCGACCAGCTGCGCGAGATGGTCGAGCTGCCGCTGCGCTACCCCGAGCTGTTCCAGCGTCTGGGCGTCGATCCGCCCAAGGGCGTGTTGCTGCATGGGCCGCCCGGCACCGGCAAGACGCGGCTCGCGCGCGCCGTCGCCAACGAATCGGCGGCCGAGTTCTTCCTGATCAACGGGCCCGAGATCATGGGCTCGGCCTATGGCGAATCGGAAAGCAAGCTGCGCCAGGTGTTCGAGGAAGCCGCCAAGGCCGCACCCTCGATCGTCTTCATCGACGAGATCGATTCGATTGCGCCCAAGCGCGGGCAAGTGTCGGGCGAGGCCGAGAAGCGGCTCGTCGCGCAGTTGCTGACGCTGATGGACGGGTTGGAAGCGCGCGCCAATGTCGTGGTGATCGCCGCGACCAATCGCCCCGAGGCGATCGACGAGGCGCTGCGTCGGCCGGGCCGGTTCGATCGCGAGATCGTCGTTGGTGTCCCCGACGAGCGCGGGCGCCGCGAGATTCTCGGGATCCACACGCGCGGCATGCCGCTCGGCGACCGGGTCGATCTGGATGAGCTGTCGCGCACGACCTACGGGTTCGTCGGGGCCGATCTCGCCGCGCTCGCGCGCGAGGCGGCGATCGAGGCGGTGCGCAAGCTGATGCCGCGGCTCAACCTCTCGGAAGGGACGATCCCGCCCGAGATCCTCGACACGCTCGCCGTGACTCGCGAGGATTTCGTCGATGCGTTGAAGCGCGTCCAGCCAAGCGCGATGCGCGAAGTGATGGTCGAGGCGCCGCGCGTCCGCTGGGACGATGTCGGCGGGCTCGACGATGCGCAGATGCGGTTGAAGGAGGGCGTCGAGCTTCCGTTGAAGGACCCCGATGCGTTCCGCCGGCTCGGCATCCGTCCGGCCAAGGGCTTCCTGCTTTATGGTCCGCCCGGCACCGGCAAGACGCTGCTGGCGAAGGCGGTGGCGCGCGAGGCGCAGGCGAACTTCATCGCGACCAAGTCGAGCGACCTGCTCAGCAAATGGTATGGCGAGAGCGAGCAGCAGATCGCCAAGCTGTTCGCGCGCGCGCGCCAGGTCGCGCCATGCGTGATCTTCATCGACGAGCTCGATTCGCTCGTTCCCACGCGTGGGAGCGGGATGGGCGAGCCGCAAGTCACCGAGCGTGTCGTCAACACGATCCTCGCCGAGATGGACGGGCTCGAGGAGCTGCAGTCGGTCGTCGTGATCGGCGCGACCAACCGGCCCAATCTGATCGACCCGGCGCTGCTGCGTCCGGGCCGGTTCGACGAGCTAATCTATGTCGGCGTGCCGAGCCGCGATGGGCGTGCGCGGATCCTCGCGATCCAGACCGCCAAGATGCCGATCGCCGAGGATGTCGATCTCGATGTGCTCGCGGGCCGGACCGATCGCTTCACCGGTGCCGATCTCGAGGATCTGGTGCGGCGTGCGGGGCTTACCGCGCTGCGCGAATCACTCGAGGTTCGCGAAGTGACGATGGCGCATTTCGAGACTGCACTCGGCGATTCGCGCGCCTCGGTCACGCCTGAGCTCGAGCGTGAATATGAGACGATGAAAGCGCGGTTGAAGCAGGACGCGACCTCGCTCCAACCGATCGGCTTCGCCTTCCCGCCGCGCGCGAAGGAAGGCTGACCTGCCTCCCCCCTCCCTTCGAGGGAGGGGGGAAGGTTAGCGTGCCTCGCGCAACTTCGCCCAGGCATAGCCGAACAACGCCATCATCGCCGCGCCCGCGACGAGATACGGCAGCGAGTGCTGGAGCTCGTAAAGCCCCACCCCGATCGACGGGCCGAGCACGAACGCCGCGCCGTTGACCGAAGTGACCTTCCCCGCGACCGCACCTTGCGCGGCATGATCGACCGCAAGCGACGCGCCCGCGGTGAACGCGGGGCGGGTAAAGCCGAAGCCGACGCTCGCCAGCGCATAGGCGCAGGCGATCGTATAGAGCGAGGTCGCGACCCCGGTCAGCGCACACCCCAGCGCCGCGATTACCAGCCCAGCCAGCATCATCCGTCGCGGGCGCAGATTGAGGTTGGGGATGATCCCCCATTGCACGAGCAACGCCGCGCCTGCGCCGATCATCAGCACGATCCCGGTCGGTTGCAGCGCTTGCGCCGGGGCGAGGTGCAGGCGGTCGATCACGAGAAAGCCGATCGCTTGCCCGGTCATCGCCTGGCCGTGGCCCGAAACGAGGCCGGCGATCATCCAGCCGCGGATCCGCGGATCGGCATAGCCGACCGGTTCGCTGTGCGGTTCGGTCGCGGCGGTAATGCTCGCGCCCGAACTTTGCCCGCCGATCGAGGGATAGGCGTTGGCGGCGCCGTGGAAAGCACCCGGGTCGTCGCTCTGCGTCGGGCGATCGTCGGCGAGCATGCGGTGCACCGCAAACGACACGCCGAGCCCGAACAGCGCGAACAGGAACGCTGGGCCGGCGAGCCCGATCTCGACCCCGCCGAGCGATCCGAGCACGAGGAACGGCGCGAGCGTTGGCCCGAGGATCGTGCCGAGCCCGAACGCCGAGCCGAGCAGCGTCAGCGCCTTGGTGCGCTCGGCGCGCGTCGTGTTGCCCGCGACGAGCGCTTGCACCGCGGGCGGCGCCGCCGATCCGAACGTGCCGTAGATCAGCCGCCCCGCGATGAAGCACAGGAACGCCGCGGTTCCGCTGATCCAGCCGTTGATCCCGGCGGCGAGGAACACGCCGCACGTCACCAGCGACACCGAGAAGCCGCCCATGCCGAGCAGGATCATCGCGCGTCGCCCGTGGACGTCGGAGCGCTTCGCCCAGAACGGCGCGGCGATCACCCAGAGCAGTGCCGACACCGAAAAGGCCGCGGCGACCGCGCTGTCGGGGACTTTCAACGATCGGCCAAGCGCCGGGAGCACCGACTGCATCGCGGTATTACCGGCAGCGATCGTCAGCATCACCGTAAACAGCAGCGCGAAGTCGCGATCGATCCGGGCGGCCGACTTCATTTCTCGCGTCCGAAATTGAGCTGCTTGGTGATGTTATAGTCGAGCACCGTCATCACGAAGAACGCGGCAAACTGGCGCGTGCGCGTCCACCAGTCGGTGTTTTCGCGATAGGCTTGCGCGGTGATCCGCTCCGATTGGCCGACCTCGCCATCGACATAGCCGCGGACATGCGCGGCGAACGCCGGATCGTCGATCCGCAGCATCATCTCGAGATTGAGGAACAGGCTGCGAATGTCGTAATTGGCCGAGCCGATATAGACGACGTCGTCGATGAGGAAGAGCTTGGTGTGGAGCTTGGTCGGCTGATATTCGTAGATTTGCACGCGTTTGCGCAAGAGGCCCGCATAGGTGAAGCGCGACGCCCAGATCGCCGCGCCATGATCGTTCTTCGATGCCAGCACGATCCGCACCCTCCCGCGCAAGCCAGCGCGGTCGAGCCGGCGCAGCATCCCCGGATTGGGCGCGAAATAGGCCGAGATCAAATCGACCTTGGCGGCGCGCTCGAGATCGCGCTTTACCGCCCGCGCCCACGGCGACAGCCGCCGCGTCGGCCCGCCAAACAGCCAGCGCACTTGGCCGTCGGGCTCGCTCCACGCCTTCAACGCGCGGCGCAGCGCGCGCAGCGGTGGCTTGGGCTGCTTCGACCAGTTGGACAGCGCGTCGAAATAGCCGGTGATCCGCTGCGCCGCCGGCCCTTCGATGAGCAGCCCGAGATCGCGCCACGCTTGCTCGGCGGGGGTGCCGAAATAGGCGTCCTCGACATTGAACCCGCCGATGATCGCGCGCGCCTCGCTGCTTTCGCCGTCGGCAAGCGCGAGCTTCTGGTGGTTGCGCAGCAGATAGCGCCGGCCCCAGCGCGGGACGAAGCGGCACACTTCGACGTTCGCGTCGCGCAACGGCTCGAAGAAATGGTGGCTCTCGGCGACTTCGCTGCCGAGCCCGTCGACCACCAGCGCGACCTTCACCCCGCGCTCGGCGGCGCGGATCATCGCGGCGCGCACCTGTGCACCGGCGTCGTCGTCGACATAGATGTAATAGATGATGCGCAGCGTCGCCTTCGCGGCGTCGATCAGCGCGATCAACGTGTCGAGCCGGCGGGGGCCGGTGTCGAGCATCGTCAGGCGATTGCCTGCGACGGTGAAACTGGGCTGCGGGGCGGGCTCGGACATGTGCGCCGTGGTGATGCGAATGCCGGGTTTGCGCAAGTCGTTGACCGCATCTCACGCTCCCGACTAGGCAGATCGCCTAACACGAAGGTCGCCGATGCTGCTCGCTTTTGCTCTCCAGGCCGCTGTCGTTGTGACCCCGCCCGGGCCGCCACCCGCGGCCGATTCGTTCGGGGAGCGCGCCTTCGCGCATTTCTCGCGCGAGCCTGTATTGTCGCACGTCAGCGAGAGCGTCGATGCGGCGTTCTCGACCGAGCCGCGCCCGGATGCTCCGATCGGCTATGCCCTGCGGCTCACGCGACGCGAGCCGTCGCATCCCGCGACGATCGTCTGGGCGGAAAGCCGTACATGTCCGGCGGTCCGTCCGGCGCTGATGGCGATGCGCGCCGTCGCTATGCCGCATCCCTATGTGTCGGGGATCGACCCACCGGGCGCGATGGTTGTCGACGGGACCGAATATCGGCTGCGCGCGGAGGCGGGATATGCGCACGGACGTCCGGCCTGGATCGATATCGGCACCAACCGCGATACGCCGCTGGCCGCCTGGGTCGATCACAGCCTTGCGGCACTCGCGCGGTGCTGGTCGCCAGTGCCGCCGGGCCCGGCCCCCCGCGTTTTCTTGACTCCGTAGGGCTTTCCTCTTAGGGCAACGCCTTTCCGACCCTCGTCGTACAAGTAAGGAAGCCGTTCATGGCGCGCGTCACTGTCGAAGATTGCGTCGACAAGATTCCCAACCGCTTCGATCTCGTCCTGTTCGCCGCCCAGCGCGCGCGGCAGATTTCGGGCGGTGCCGAGATCACGATCGATCGCGATCGCGACAAGAACCCGGTCGTCGCGCTGCGCGAGATCGCCGAGGAAATGGTGCATCCGCCGACGCTTAAGGAATCGGTGATCCAGAGCCTGCAACGCGTCCAGGTCGACGAAGACGACGTCGCCGATGCGGTCGGCTCGCTCGCGGCCTCGGCCGAGGCGCTGCGCCTGACGGCTGCTGCCCCGCCGCGCAACCAGAACCTCGGCGCTGATTACGAAGGCTGAAGCCCACGGCTGACGCCCACGGCTGACGCGAAAGCGTTAGCTGCGGATAGCCGAATCCCCGACCGCAGGGCCTCGGTGCCGACCGGCGACGTGGGGTTGCCACGCGCTGTGCGGCCCCTAGTTCGCCTGTTCCCGCAAGACTGTCGCCAGCGCCGCCTTTCCCAGCGCGGCGACGTCCTCATGCGGATCGCGATACCCGCCATGCACCAGTCGTGCGACGCGCTGCAGCAGCGGTTGCGGCGCGCCGCTGCTTCGCGCCGCTGCGGTAAAGGCATTTTCGTCCCATGGCGCGCCTGCCTTGACGCGCGCGAACAGCGTCTTGTTGACGGCGTGCAACCCGTCGCCTTTCCCAGCCCGCAGCGACTCGTCCAGCGCCAGCCAGATCAGCATTCCGCACTGATACTGCAGGTCGAAATTGCCGTTCGCCGTGGCGCGATCGAGCGGAGCGACGGCCAGCCCTGTCGCGCAAGCGGTTTCGGCACTGCGCACCCGGCTTGCGACATATCCGCGCTCCTCCTTCCCGCGCTGCGTCAGAACGAGCGCGGCCATCGCATCGGCGCCACCTTCGTGGATCCACGCCGCGGTTTCATCACCCGCGAGCTTGCCGACCCTGTCCTGTTGGAAGAGGTGCGCCGCTTCATGCGCGAAAAACCAGTCGAGCCAGAAAGGTGCCTCGGCTGTTACCCGTTCGCGCGCGTTGGCGCCGTCGAAATGCATGAAGATCTGACCTGGTAGTGTTCCGCCCTGGGTCGAGGCATGGCCGTCTTTGCGGGGGCGGGCGTCCATGGAAACATAGAGCTCCGGACGGAAGGACAGTGCGCCGTAGATGCGCGCAAACGCGGTCATCGCGCGGGGCAGCGACTGTCGCAAATGGTCGCGCGCGGCGGTGGGCAGGCCGGGATCGATGATCGCGATAAAGCCGTCCGCCTCTTCCGGCATCAGGTTTCCGACAAAAATGTTGGTGCCGTCGTCGCGGCTGACGAAGCGGGTCTGATCGGCAACGCGCCGCCCTTCGACGCCGATTGTCTTTCCGGGTGCGGCAATGGTGATCGGCAAAGCGTCGGTGCCAGCGCACGGGATGCGCAGGCAGGCATGAAACTGGCCCGAATGGATCAGGACACCGCCGTCGCTGAACGGCGAGAAGGGCGCGTAGCTCTTTGGCAAAGCGCGGTACCGCGCGGGAAGGGTGAAGCGCACGACGCGGAAAGGGCCACCGTCAAAGCGCTCGATCCGCTCGCCAGTGCCGTCCTGCATCCAGCGGAAACCGGCCGATTGCGGATGCCAATCCTCCGGCCGATATCCGCCCAATGCCTGCGCGAAATGCAGCGCTTTAGTCGCGGCCGTCATGCGATACGTTGCGACGACGGTCTCATCGGGCTGACTGGCGAGGTCTAGTGCGATCGGCGCCCCGGCATCTGGGATGAAGCGGCTGGTCGAGACACACGATGGCAGCGCAAGGCAGAGAAACAGTACCGCCAGGGCGGCTTTCGGGGATGCCGGCATTGTGCACCTCGGGCCGAAGCGGATGTGGCGTGAGCATCCGTTCTGCACCGCGGATTAGCAACCGCTAATCCGCTGCGCGACCCTTGAAGCCCTGAGCGACGACGTACCATTCGCTCGACGCCTTGCGGCTGGCGGGCGGCTTGGCGTGCTTCACGGTCGTGAAGTTGCGCTTCATCTCTGCGACCAGCGCGGTATCCGCGCCGCCCGCAAACACCTTGCCGACGAACGCCCCGCCGGGCGCGAGCACGTCGATCGCGAACGCCAGCGCCGCCTCGACGAGCCCCATCGTGCGCAAGGCGTCGGTCTGCGGATGCCCGACGGTGTTGGCCGCCATGTCCGACAGCACCAGATCGGGCGTGCCGCCAAGCCCCGCCATCAGCCGCTCGGGCGCGACATCGTCCATGAAATCGAGCTGGAGGATCGTCACCCCCTCGATCGGATCGACCGGGAGCAGATCGATCCCGACGATCGCCGCCTTGGGCACTTGGCGGCGGACGACCTGCGCCCAGCCGCCCGGTGCGAGCCCGAGATCGACGACGCGGCGCTTGCCCTTCAAGAAGCCGAAGCGCTCGTCGAGCTCGGTCAGCTTGTACGCCGCGCGGCTGCGGAAGCCGTCGGCCTTGGCACGCTTCACATAGGGGTCGTTGAGCTGGCGTTCGAGCCAGCGCGTCGATTGCGCGGTGCGCTTGCGCGCGGTCTTGACGCGGACGCGCAGTCCGCCGCCGTCGTTGCTCATGCCGTACTTCCCATCAATCGCCGGAGAATGCCTTCGCGGATTCCGCGATCGGCGATGCCGAGCCGTTCGGCCGGCCATAAATCCATGATCGTCTCGAGGATCGCGCACCCCGCGACGACGAGATCGGCGCGCTCGGTGCCGATGCACGGCAATTGCGCGCGCTGGCGCAAGTCCATGCCGGCGAGATCGCGGCTGATCCGTCGCATCGCGGTGGCGGGCACGATCAGCCCGTCGACTTGCGCGCGGTCGTAATGCGTCAGCTCGAGATGGACGCTCGCAAGCGTCGTCACCGTGCCCGACGTGCCGAGCAGCCGCGGTACCGCAATCCCGCGCGGCAGCCGCGCGGCGAACGGCGCCATGCTCTCGGCGACGAGGCTGCGCATCTTGGCATAAGCGGCGGCGCGGCCTTCGGCGCCGCCATCCTGCCCCGGCGGACCGTGCCCGGCGCTCTCGGTCAGCGACACCACGCCCCATGGCGCGCTGTGCCAGTCGAGCACGCGCGGCGTCTCGGCGCGCGTGTCGACGAGCACCAACTCGGTCGATCCGCCGCCGATGTCGAACACCAAAGCCGGGTCCTCGCCCGGCTCGATCAGCGCATGGCATCCCAGGACCGCAAGCCGCGCCTCTTCCTCGGCGGTGATGATGTCGAGCAGGATCCCCGTCTCGGCATAAGCGCGCGCGATGAAATCGCCGCCGTTGCTCGCGCGGCGGCACGCTTCGGTCGCGACCGCGCGCGACAGGGTGACGTTGCGGCGGCGCAATTTGTCGGCGCAGATCTTCAGCGCGGCGATCGTCCGCTCGATCGCGGCATCGCTCAGCCGTCCCGATCCGGCGAGCCCCTCGCCGAGCCGGACGATTCGCGAAAAGGCATCGACCACAGCGAACCCGTCGCCCTGCGGCCGCGCGATGAGCAGGCGGCAATTGTTGGTGCCGAGGTCGAGCGCTGCAAAATGCCGCGGTTCGCGACCACGCGTCGCGCCGCCCCGCGCCGGGGGAGTCCTGGCGACCTGCGGCTTGGCGGGCGGCGGCCTGCCGGGGGGCTTTCCGTTGGACGGCGCCGAACGGGCAGGTTTCGCCTGCCGGTACGGCACATCCGGCGATCGATCCGCCATGCCGTGATACTCGCTTATTCTGTTCTGCCGTCGCGGCTCGCCGGATGGCGCGCCGTTCGGTGCTTGACGGCGATCCTAGCTCAAGCCCCGAGATGCGGCAAGCGATGCGCGGGCGACTTCACGCGATCGGTTGACAGCCACTGCACACCCCCGTAGATCGCGGCCCGGCGTTGCCCCGTCGTCTAATGGTAAGACTGCGGTTTCTGATACCGCCTATTGAGGTTCGAATCCTCACGGGGCATCCAGCCATTGTCCGCTCAGTCTAGCGGAGCACATTCCAGCATATCAAATCGACCGCTGGCGAAGCCTCTGTCCGGGCTTGCGCGCGTATTTCGTGGGTGCAGGCTCGGCGCGGGACTGTGGAAGCGGAGCGTGTTTGTCGCGACGCGCGTGCAGCAATTCCCCTAGGAGGAACGGCAGGTGGCGAAAGGCGCACCTTTTCCCCAGTATCCGACTGTCGTTTCCCCGAATTACGCGTGTTAATAATATGCTTGTGCAAATACCGATAAAATAAGTGTTTAGTTTCAGGCTGTGGGCGTGATAAACATTCTCTTGCTTTGTACAGTGCATACGCTCGTCTTTGCGGGGGGATTATGCGCAACACTGTTAGAAATCTCTGCGTCTGGCTCGTCATGGTGCTGTTGGCGGGTGCCACCCCAGCGTTTGCGCAGGCGACGCGGACTTGGATTTCCGGGGTCGGCGACGATGCCAATCCATGCTCGCGCACGGCGCCGTGCAAAACCTTCGCCGGGGCGATCTCCAAGACCGCAGCGGGCGGCGAAATCAATGTCATCGATTCGGGCGGTTTCGGTGGCGTGACGATCACCAAGTCGATCACGCTGCGCGCGGTCGGCGTGGAAGCAGGGGTGCTGGTCGCCGGTACGAACGGTATCGTCATCAACGCTGCGGCGACCGACAAGGTCGTCCTCGAAGGGCTCGACCTCGAAGGGCTCAAGAATGCCGGTTCGGTGCCGCCTTTGTCGGGGGTGTTGGTCACGCGGGCGGCGGAAGTCCTCATCCGCGACTGCGATATCCGCAATTTCGATACCGGCATCCTGGTCCAGACCGTCGACCAGTCGCGAGTGACCGTCGATCAGAGCCTGCTGACCGGAAGCCTCAATGGCATCATCGTGAACTCCACGCCGGGCTTTGGCCATGTGAAGCTGTTCAATTCGCTGCTGGTTGGGAATACCACCGACGGGGTCAAGGTCACCGGTGCGGGCAACGACGTGTTCATCGCGAACGACCAGATCCTGGGAAGCGTCAAGTCGCTGGATATCCTGTCGGGCGGTGTGGTTCGCTCGTTCGGCAACAACGTCATTCCGACCGGCGATCCGCCGACCACGACGACGCCGCTGCAATAAGCGGCGACGCTGGCCCGCGACCGATCGCGGCGCGCGGTGGAGGCAGGCGGGTTGCGGCTCAATACGCGATATGACTCAGCGTCGAGGCAAAGGCCTGCAGGATCCGATTGCGTATCGCCGCATCCGCCATGACCTCGGCAAAGCTCGGGATATCGTCGCGGCGAAAGCCGGTCTTCTCGCGGGCCGTGAGCGGGCGATGGCGAAGCCCCGTCCGGTCCGAGATGTCGATCAGGCTCTGGTCCAGTTCCTCGTAGCGATAGAGGCGGTCGACGATCAGTGTGCCATCGTCATCGGTGTAAAGGCCGTCGTCGACCGGGAATTCGCCTTGATCGACATAGTCGCGCCAGCTTTGCGGTCCGGTCGCGCTGTAATGGTGCGGCGAGTGGCGCAGCATCGCGTAGTAGGACAGCGATTTGTCGACAGGATGCCGCTCGAAGGCGAATTTATAGGCGGAGACGAATCGCTCCGGCTGCGCGACCCGGATCTCACGAGCCGGCATGTGATTATAGTAATGCGTCCAGTTGCGTGGCGCGTGAAGTGGGTTGGCGGGATAGATTGGCGTGACGATCGCAGTCGGACCGCACGCTTCCGCGAGATGCACCTCGAGCGAAGTTCCGGCGGTTTTCCGAGTTTTGATGAAGATGAAATTCGGCTCGAAGGAAACAATTGCCACTGCCCACCTCGCGATCATGATGGTTTTTCGAACTGATTCTCGCAAAAACCGATTTTCAAACCTGCATATTCCCGATCGGTGACGATCGCGCCACTATTGTTCCAAAAAGTAATCGATAAAGTATCTGAACGTCTTAGGTTAGTATCCGAGTAAGGGGGAATCGTATTATCTGTCGATATTGCGGTTTGTTATTTTTCGGGTCGTCGGACGGCACCGAATTCGACCAAAGCTTCGACGCGCTCGGTGGCGCAATCGCACACCTCAACGTACCGAGCGCCAGCGCGATCGCTTGCGAGCGGTAGCGTCGCGCAATAGGGATAGCGGGTGACCGACAGTGTACCAGGCGCAGCGGCGGTTGCGGACGCTTCCCTTCCCCGCCGCGGCCGCTGGCGCTGGATAAGCGGTGCGGTCCTTGTGTTTCTCGCGATGCTCGGCGCAACGTGGCTCGCGCGCAAACCCGTGGCGGAGCATTTCATCGACGATGCGCTCGCCGCGCGCGGCATTCCGGCGCGCTATGAGATCGCGCAGATCGGGTTTCGCACGCAGCGGCTGACCAATGTCCGCATCGGCGATCCACGCCGTCCCGATCTGCTGGCCGATTGGGTCGAGGTCGATACCAGCCTGTGGGTTTCGGGCGCGAGCGTCACTGCGATCCGCGTCGGGCGCGTGACGATGCGCGCAACGCTTGCCGACGGGAAGGTGTCGTTCGGGACGATCGATCGCCTGCTGCCCGCGCCGTCGGGCAAGCCGTTCGCGCTCCCCGCGATCAAGGCCGACATCGCCGACGGCCGCATCGCGCTTGCGACCCCGTACGGCCCGGTCGCGCTGCACGTGGTCGGGGCGGGGCGTCTCGACGACGGTTTTGCCGGAACGCTCGGTGCGAAAGCGGCGGCGTTCGAGCTCGGCGACTGCCGTCTCGCTACGCTCGATGCGGTGCTGCAAATCCAAGTGCGCGCGGCGCAGCCGAGCTTGACCGGCCCCGTCACGCTCGCACGCGGTGACTGCGGCGGCGCGCGAATCACCACGGCGCGCGCCGATCTGACGGCGACGCTTGCCGGCAAGCTCGACAGCGGGCGCGGATCGGCGCGGCTGGCGATCGCCACGCTCGATGGTGGCGGCGCTGAGCTGCGCGCGCTGGCGGGGTCGGTCGATTTCGTCGGCTCGGCGCGCGATGTTTCGGGCGATCTCGATCTGCGCTCGGGGCCCGCCGCGGCGGCGGGCGTCGCGGCGCTCCGGACCGCGCTCGCCGGGCGCTATCGCTACGCCGACGGCGGTTTCGCGTTGGATGGGCGCGCGCAGGCGACGCGCGCGCGGCTGCCAGCAGCTT
Organism: Sphingomonas sp. UYEF23; assembly: GCF_040546165.1. Taxonomy (NCBI): domain Bacteria; kingdom Pseudomonadati; phylum Pseudomonadota; class Alphaproteobacteria; order Sphingomonadales; family Sphingomonadaceae; genus Sphingomonas; species Sphingomonas sp. UYEF23. The sequence continues at coordinate 510,857 of NZ_JBEPNG010000003.1, forward strand.
GGCGCGCGCGGCTCGACCCGGTTCGTGGCGCAGGCGCCGGAACTCCGATCGGGCCGATCGTCGCGCAAGCGGTGGCTGCGCTGCAGGCCGCGGGCCGATCGGGCGATGTCGATGCGCGCGTATCGACGATCCTCAATGCCGGGCGCGGGCAAGTGATCGTCTCGCGGCTCGCCTTTGCGGCGGCGTCGGGTGCGCGGGCAACGCTCGCTGGCGCGAACGGCCTGCTCTATCGCTGGCCCGGCGGGGTTCGGATCGACAGCACCGTGACGCTCGGCGGCGGTGGCTTGCCCGACGCCAGCGTCCGCGTGCGCCAGGCGGGGTTTGGCGCGCCGCTGGTTGGGCGAGCGATCGTCGCGCCATATGCCGCCGGCGCTGCGCGGCTCGCACTGACCCCGATCGACTTTAGCGCGACCACCGGCGGCGCGACGCATATCACGACTCGTGCCGCGCTCAGTGGGCCGCTCGGCACTGGCCAGGTCACCGCGCTCAGCCTCCCGCTCGACGCGCGCTGGGACGGGCGCGCCGGGCTGACGCTCAATCCGGCCTGCGCGCCGCTGGCGTTCGAGCGGCTGGCGGTCGGCGGGCTCGATCTGCCGCGCTCGAGCGTGACGCTGTGCCCGCGCGACGGCGCGCTGCTGCGGCTCGAGCAGGGCGCGGTGCGCGGCGGCGGGTCGATCGGTCCGATCCGCCTCGCCGGGCGGCTCGGTTCCGCGCCGATCGGCGTGACGCTGCAGCACGGCGAATGGCTGCTCGGCGCACGGCGCTTTGCGGCGACGGGGCTCGGCGTCCGGTTGGGCGCGCCCGAGCGGGTGACGCGGCTCGACGTCGCGACGCTCGGCGGAAGTCTCGCGACTGCGGGCCTCGCGGGGACGTTCGATGGGGCGAGCGGACAGATCGGTGCGGTGCCGTTGCTGCTTTCGTCGGCGGCCGGGCGCTGGCGCTTTGCCGCGAACGTGCTGGCGCTCGATGGGGGCCTGATGGTCGCCGACAGCGCGGCCGACGCGCGCTTCCATCCGCTCGCCGCGCGCAGCGTCGCGCTGACGCTCGCCGACAACCGCATCGCGGCACGCGGCACGCTGTTCGAGCCGAGCAAGAGCATCGCGGTCGCCGATGTCACGATCGCGCACGATCTGGGCGCCGGGGCAGGGCATGCCGATCTCGCCGTCCCCGGCATCGTCTTCGGTCCGCAATTCCAGCCCGATGCGCTGACGCGGCTGACCTATGGCGTGATCGCCAACGTCGTCGGGTCGGTGAATGGCGAGGGGCATATCCGCTGGACGCCGCAGGGCGTGACGAGTGACGGCGTGTTCCGCACCCCCGGCACCGACCTTGCCGCGGCGTTCGGCCCGGCGACGGGGATCAAGGGCGAAGTCCGGTTCACCGATCTGCTCGCGCTCGAAAGCGCGCCGGGCCAAGTCGCGACGATCAAGACGCTCAACCCGGGGATCGCGGTCAATGACGGCGTGGTGCGCTATCGATTGCTGCGCGGTACTCGGATCGCGGTCGAGCAGGGGCGCTGGCCGTTTGCGGGGGGCACGCTGACGCTCGAGCCGACCTTGCTCGATTTCGACAAGGCGCAGGAGCGGCGGATGACCTTCCGCGTCGACGGAATGCGCGCCGACCAGTTCCTCCAGCAGTTCGACTTCAAGAACCTCAACGCCACCGGCATCTTCGACGGCGCGCTGCCGATGGTGTTCGATTCGACCGGTGGGCGGATCGCGCAGGGCAGGCTCACCGTGCGGCCCGGTGGCGGGACGGTCGCCTATGTCGGTGAGGTGACGCAGAAGGATGTCGGCTTCTGGGGCAATTTCGCGTTCCAGGCGCTCAAATCGCTGCGCTATCGCAGCCTCGAGATCGTGATGAACGGGCCGCTCGCCGGCGAGATGATCACCGAGGTGCGCTTCGCCGGGATCGGGCAGGGGGCGGGCGCCAAGCGCAATTTCCTGTTCGACCGGCTGCAGAAGCTGCCGCTGATCTTCAACGTGCGGATCAGCGCGCCCTTCCGCCAGCTGATCGATTCGGCGCAGAGCTTCTACGACCCGCGCCGGCTGATCGAACGCAACCTGCCGACGCTGCTCGAGGAGCAGACCAAGCGGGCCAAGCCGCCTACCCCCATTCAGCCTTCCGACAGCAGGATCGTGCCATGAACGAAACAGCATTGACGAAGACCAAGGATCGACCGACCACGCGCATGATGACGAGGACGATGACGATGGCCGCTATAGTGGTGGCCGCTTTGGCGCAGAGCGCGTGCGTAACCGTGAGCGCGCCCGACAAGCCGATCGTGATCAACCTCAACATCAGCGTCACGCAGGAAGTCGTCTACCGTCTCGACGGTCAGGCCAAGAGTTTGATCCAGGCACAACCGGGGATTTTCTGATGACACGCATTTTCACCAGCCTTGCCGCTATCGCCCTGATTGGCACCGCGACCGCGGCGCTGGCGCAGCGCAGCCCCGCCTATCAGGCGGCGCGCGCCGCGGGTGAGGTCGGCGAGCAGCCCGACGGCTATCTCGGCGTGGTCGGCAGCGTCAGCGCCGAAGTGCGCGCGATGGTCAACAGCATCAATATCCAGCGCAAGGCGGCGTACACGCAGCAGAGCGCGAGCTCGGGCGCGACGGTCGAGCAGTTCGCCTTCACCAGCGGCTGCAATCTGATCGGCCAGACTGCGCCGGGCGAGAAGTACAAGGGTCCTGATGGCCAGTGGAAGACGCGCGGCGCCACTGCCCCCGAGCGCGATTCGCGCTGCATCTGAGGCGCGACGACAGGGTTTCAGGCGCGCTCGAACATCACCCCGTTCGCCCTGGGCCTGTCGAATGTCTCCTCTCGCCAGGGGGCGCCCTGCCTATTGCGAGCTCAGCCCGAACGGCGTGGGGTGATCACGTCGAGGCGCAGTGGGTCGTAGCGCCGCTTATTTCGCCTCGGCGAGCGCCGCCTTGGCGACAGCGCTGGTCCAGTCCATCCCGCCGGTGCTGCGCCACACTTCCTTGCCGGTCGAATCGAACAGGATGCTCATCGGCAGGCTGGCGTTATAGGCCAGGCTGAAGCCGAGCTCCTTGTCGAGATACGGCTGGAGCCGGGTGAACTTTTCCTTGGCGAAGAAGGCGGCGACGGTCGGGCGGTCCTTGTCCTGGCTGATCGTAGCGACCGTGATGGTCGCGGCGGCCTGGTCGAGCGTCGGCATTTCCTTGACGCACGGGCCGCACCACGTCGCCCACAGGTTGACGAGCACGGGCTTGTCCTTGAACGTCGCAAGCGTGGTCGGCTTGCCCGCCGGATCCTCGAAGCTGAGCGTCGGCGCGGCCTCGCCCTTGTGGCTGCGGTCGATCTTGCTGGTCTCGGCGGGGGCCGTAGCGGCGGCGGTTGCGGTGCTGTTCGCGGCGACCTCTGCTTGCCCGTTGGACGAGACTTGCTTATCGCACCCGGCTAGCACGAGCAGCAGGACCGAAGCGATCACCGAGCGAAACAACATGGGCACGTCCAATGCGATGTGGGGTGGGCGCTTCGCCGAGGGTCCGGCCGCGGTCATGCGGTCGATAAATGCCTCGATCCCGTTCGACAAGCGGCTCTGGCGGCAGGACATCGCCGGGTCGAAGGCGCATGTCGCTATGCTGGGTGCCACGGGTATCGTTTCGCCTGCCGATGCATCCACGATTTCCGCGGGTCTCGACGGGGTTGCGGCGCATTACGAGGCGCACGGCGTCGCCGAGGACATGGCGCTCGAAGATATTCACATGCAGAGCGAGTCGCGGCTCGCCGCGGCGATCGGGCCGGTCGCCGGGCGGCTCCACACCGCACGCTCGCGCAACGATCAGGTCGCGACCGATTTCAAGCTGTGGGTGCGTGACGCGATCGATGAGGTCGAGGTAGCGCTCGCCGCGTTCCAGGACGCACTGCTGACGCGCGCCGAAGAGCATGCCGACAGCGTGATGCCCGGCTTCACGCATCTGCAAAGCGCGCAGCCGGTAACGCTCGGCCATCATTTGATGGCGTATCACGAGATGATCGCACGCGACCGCAGCCGCTTCGCCGATGCGCGCAAGCGGATGAACCTGTCACCGCTCGGCTCGGCGGCGCTCGCGGGCACGGGCTTTCCGATCGACCGCGAGATGACTGCGGCGGCGCTCGGCTTCGATGGCCCGACGCGCAACTCGCTCGACGGCGTGTCCGATCGCGATTTCGCGATCGAATATCTGACCTGCGCGACGCAATGCTCGCTCCACCTTTCGCGGCTCGCCGAGGAGTTCGTGCTGTGGGCGTCGCAGCCGTTCGGCTTCGTCGCGCTGTCGGATCAATGGTCGACGGGCAGCTCGATCATGCCGCAGAAGCGCAATCCCGATGCCGCCGAGCTGGTGCGCGGCCATGCGGGCCGCATCCTTGGCTGCATGACGTCGCTGATGGTGACGATGAAGGGGCTGCCACTCGCCTATTCGAAGGACATGCAGGACGACAAGCCGCCGGTGTTCGAGGCGCACGACCTGCTCGGCCTGTCGATCGCGGCTATGACCGGGATGGTCGAAAGCGCGACCTTCCGCACGCCACGGATGCGCGAAGTGGCGGAGGCCGGTTTCGCCACCGCGACCGATCTCGCCGACTGGCTGGTGCGCGAAGCGGGCGTGCCGTTCCGCGAGGCGCATCACATCACCGGCCAGGCGGTGGCACGCGCCGAGGCGCTCGGGCTCAAGCTCGATGCGCTGCCGCTGACCGCATTGCAGGCGATCGACGGCCGAATCGACGAGCGCGTCTACGACGTGCTGTCGGTCGATGCCTCGGTCGCCAGCCGCGTGAGTTTCGGCGGCACCGCGCCGGTCCGCGTCCGCGCGGCGATCGCGGCGGCACGCACGGGGGAAACGGCATGAAACACGGTCTGGCTCTGGGGTTCTGCGCGGCGCTGTTGCTCGCCGGGTGTGGCGCTGCGTCCGGGTTGAAACCGGCCGAGGGGAGATCGCTCCCCGTCGCGCCATATGGCGCGAAAGAGACGCCGACCCCCGCCGAGCTGCTCAAACCGACCAATCAGGAACGGCCGATGCGCAGCGACGAGGTGCTCACCAATTCCGCGGAACGCCGGAGCGACGAGTTCAGCCTTCCGCCTCCCAACTGACAGGCTTCATTCGATGGATCATTTTTCGCTCGTCGATGGCGCGCTGCACTGCGAGGGCGTGCCGCTCGCGGCGATCGCCGATGCGGTCGGCACGCCCGTCTATGTCTATTCGACCGCGACGTTCGAACGCCATGCGCGCGTGTTTCGCGAAGGGCTGGCGCCGGCGGGGGATGTCCACCTCGCCTACGCGATCAAGGCCAACCCCAACCTTGCCGTGCTCCGCGTGCTCGCGCGCGAAGGCTATGGCGCCGATGTCGTGTCGGGCGGCGAGCTGGCGCGCGCGCTGGCGGCGGGAATCCCGGCGAAGGACGTGGTGTTTTCGGGCGTCGGCAAGACCGTCGGCGAATTGTCGACCGCGCTCGATGTCGGGCTCGGCCAGTTCAATCTCGAGCTTGAAGAGGAAGGCGTCGTCCTCGCCGGGCTCGCCGCCGCGCGCGGGATGCGCGCCGATGCGACGCTGCGCGTCAATCCCGACGTCGATGCCGGGACGCATGCGAAGATCTCGACGGGCAAGCGCGAGAACAAGTTCGGCGTGCCGATCGACCAGGCGCCGGCGATCTTCGCGCGGCTCGCCGGATTGCCGGGGCTCGCGCTGCGCGGCGTGGCGATCCATATCGGCAGCCAGCTGAGCGAGCTCGCCCCGCTCGAGGCGGCCTATGCGCGGATCGGCGCGCTCGTCGCCGAGCTGCGCGCGGCGGGCCATCCGATCGAGCGAGTCGATCTCGGCGGTGGGCTCGGCGTGCCATACCGCGCGGGCGAGGTGTTCCCGAGCCCGGCCGAATATGGCGCGATGGTCGCGCGCGTCACCAAGGGGTGGGGCGTGCGGCTGATGTTCGAGCCCGGCCGCGTGATCGCAGGGAACGCCGGCGTGCTGCTGACCAAGGTGATCTGGGTCAAGCCCGGCGCGATCAACCCGTATGTCATCGTCGACGCCGCGATGAACGATCTCGCGCGCCCGGCGATGTACGATGCGTGGCATGATTTCGAGGCGGTGTCGCCGAGCGGCGCGCGGATGACCGCCAATATCGCCGGCCCGGTGTGCGAAAGCGGCGACACCTTCGCGATGGCGCGCGACATCGACACGGTGAAGAGCGGCGATCTCGCGATCTTCCGCACCGCCGGCGCGTACGGCGCGACGATGGCGTCGACGTATAACAGCCGCGCGCTGGTGCCCGAAGTGCTCGTCGATGGCGATCGCTTCGCGGTCGTCGCCGACCGAATCCTGCCCGAGACGATCCTCGCCGCCGAGCGGATTCCGGACTGGTTGAAGGCGTGAGCCTGCACAGCCTGCCGCTGTTCGTGCGGCTGGGGGGCCGTCCGGTGATGCTGCTCGGCGAGGGCGAGCCCGCCGATGCGAAACGGCGGCTGCTCGAACGCGCGGGTGCGGTGATCGTCGGCGAGGAAGCGAGCGCCGCCCTGGCGATCGTCGCGATCGAGGACGAAGCGCAAGCGCAGGCGGCGATCGCGCGGCTTCAAGCGCGCGGTGTGCTCGTCAACGCGGTCGACCGGCCCGATAAATGCGATTTCACGCTGCCCGCGATCATCGATCGCAGCCCGGTGCTGATCGCGATCGGCACCGGCGGTGCATCGGCTGGCCTCGCAGCGGCGCTGCGGCAACGCCTCGAGGGGCTGCTCCCGGCGACGCTCGGGCCGCTCGCCGACCGGCTCTATGCCTTGCGCGCCGCAATCCGGCTGGCGTTGCCCGCGCTCGACACACGACGGCGCGCGCTCGGCGCGGCGTTTGCGCAAGGCGGTGCGCTCGATCCGCTCGCGGCGGGGCCCGATGCCGTCGAGACGTGGCTGACGGCGCCCGCCGCGCCGACCGATCGGCTCGTCACGCTGCGGGTGCGCTCGGCCGACCCCGACGATCTGACACTCGGCGAAGCGCGCGCGCTCGCGCTCGCCGACCGGATTTACGCGCCGCCCCACGCGCCCGCGGCGATCCTCGATCGATCGCGCGCCGACGCCGTGCGGATCGTTTCGGACGCGCCGCCCGTTACGCGCGAACCAGGACTGACGCTGTGGGTGGAGATGGAATGAGCGGGTTTGCGTACCGGGTGGCCGACGGCAAGGCCGAACGCATCGATATCCAGAACGCGCTCGAGACGCCGAGCGATCTGGTCTGGGTGCATCTCACCAGCAATAACGAGCAAGCTAAGGCATGGCTGGGCGACGTCGCCAAGCTTCCCGACTATGTCGTCGAAGCGTTGACCACGAGCGAATCGCGGCCGCGCTGCGAGGCACTCGGCGATGGCGCGATCCTCAATTTGCGCGGCCGCTCGAACGAGGCGATGACGACATCGGACCCGCTTGCCTCGCTGCGCATCTGGGCGACGGCGGGGCGGGTGATCTCGGTGACGCGGCGCTCTTTGACTGCCGTCGACGACGTGACCAAGCAGATCGAAGGCGGCACGATCCGCGACCCGGGCGACCTCATCGCCGAATTTGCTGTTGCGATTACCGAGGAGCTCGACCCCGAAGTCGCCGATCTCGGCGACAGCCTCGATGATTGCGAGGCCGATCTCGACGCCGACAAGGTGTTCGTCCTGCGCCGCAACGTCACCAAGGTGCGCGTCGCCGCGATCGGCTATCGCCGCTTCCTCACGCCGCAGCGCGCCGCGCTCGAGAAGCTGGCATCGCTGCCGTGCGACTGGCTGCAGGATGACGACCGGCTGCATCTCGCCTCCGCCGCCGATCGCGCCGCGCGCATGGCCGAGGAACTCGAATCGATCCGCGAGCGCTCGGCGCTGATGCACGAGGCGCTGACCGATTTGCGCGCCGAACAAATCGATTCGCGCTCGCTGTTGATCTCGATCGTCGCGTTGATCTTCCTCCCGCTGACCTTCCTCACCGGCCTGTACGGGATGAATGTCGAGGGACTGCCCTTCGCCAAGGAGCCTTGGGCGTTCGATGTGATCGGCGGGATCTGCATCGCGATCACCGTCGGCATCATCGGCTATTTCTCGGTAAAACGCTGGTTCGGCTGACGGATCAGGCCGCGCGCACCGCGCGCCACGCCTGGCCGATTTCGTCGAGCGTGTCGGCAACATCGCGGAACGGCCGCGGATCCTGGCCGATCGCGGCGGTGACGACGGTGTGCCGCGCCCCGCCGTACAATTTGGCGAGCGCCGGGGCGACGGTGCCGCCCGCGGTAAAATCGAGCCCGGCCTCGAGCGCGAAGAGGATTGCAGTGGCGCGCGTCACCTTGTCGCTCTTCATCGCGTAATTGCCGTGCTCGGCCGCCCAGGCGGCGCCGCGCAAGGCCCGGATCGCTTCATCATAGAGCAATTGGACCAATGCCGGCCCATCGGCCTCGGCGGTTTGCCCGGCGAGCTCGATCTGGCGATACGTCGCTTCGGGATTGCGGCCGAAGGCCGTGGCATAAGCGACGCTCATCCGCCGGTCTTGTTCCACTGGTCGATCTGGGACTGCAGCGCCTTCGCACTCGCCTTATAGGCTGCGACCATCGCGTCGGAAGCGGCATATTGCTTGGTCAGGCGGTCCTGATACGCGGCGGTATCGGTCGTCACCTGTGCTTCTGCGTCGTTCACCTTGGCGAGCTTGGCGGTGTAGAGCGCAGTGCTGCCGACGAGGCCGGTGCTTTGGGCCTGGCCGTTGACGATGACCTTGTTGTTGGTCGCCGCGCTGGTGATCGCGTTGAGCGCGGCGGCGAGGCCGCCACCGGTCGCGCCGGTGCCGTTGGCGAACAGCGCCTCGACCGCGGCAGGAGTCTTGAGCAAGGCGGTGTTGAGCTTGGTCGAATCGACGCTGAGCGTGCCGTCCTTGTTGGTCGCGACACCAATCGAGGCGAGATTGACCGGATCGCCCGCCGCGCCCCCGCTCGACAGCGGCGTCACGGTGAGGCCCCGCAGCGAGCGCAGCAAGTTGGTCGCGTTATAATCGCTGCGCAACGGGCCCGTCGCCGGGTCGGTTTCGGTCTTCAGCTCGGCGAGCACTTGGTTGTAGGTCGTGACGAAATCGGTGACCGCTTGCGCGATCCCGTCGCGCGGCGTCGTGCTGCCGAGCGAGACGGGCTTGGCGACCGAAGTGGTGCCGCTGGACGTCGTCGTGCTGGTCCTGGGGGAGACGCCGGTGAGCGTCAATTTCACCCCGGCGACAAGGTCGCTGATCGTGTTGCTCGTGCGGTCGACGCTCACGCCGTCGACGGTCAGATTGGCATTGCCGGCATTGCTGTTGATGCTCGCGGCGGCCGTGCCGCTGCCACCGCCGACGTTCAACTGCGACAGGTTGCCAGTGCCGCTCAACGTGAAGGCCTGTGCGGTTCCGGTCGGCCCCTTCATCGACAGATACGCCGCGCCGTTGACGTCGGTCACCACGCTCGCGGTGAGACCCTTGCCGCTCGTATTGATCGCCGCAGCGACGTCGGTGAGCTTGGCGCCCTGAGCGATCGCAATCTGAATCGGAGCGGACGGTGTGGTGAGCGAGGAGACCGCGCTGTCGGCCGCCGTGCCGAAGGTGAGCGTCAGCGTGCCCGCGTCGAAGGTCGGCGCGCCGCTTGGAAAACCCGCGATCGCGGTCTGGGCGGTGGCGAGCGCGTTGACGGTCACCTGCGTCGACAGACCGGCCAGCTTTGCGCCGGGCAGCGCGGTTGCCGTCAGCACCGACGCGTCCGAGCTGGTCGGCTGCGATGCGAGCGATCCGCCAGTGACGAGCGAGGTCAGCGCCGAGGCGAAGCTGGTGATCGCGCTCTGTACCTTGGCGACCGAGGAAATCTGTGCGGTGAGCGCGGTGTCCTGCGCGCTGAGCGAGGCGTTCTTCGCGGCGAATTGTGCGCTCACCAGCGACTTGATCAGACTCGCCGTATCGACCCCCGACCCGGCACCGAGCGAGGTCAGGATCGACGAGCCCGACACCGTGGCGGTCGAGGTCGTCGGAGTGGTCGCGGTGGTCGTCACCATATCATCGTCCCGGAAAAGCGCTCAGTTGGAAGAACGACGAAACGCCTCGAAAATTTAGCTTTGTTTCACGCCATTCTCGTCGAAGCGCGCGCTTGGCGGGACCTGGACCGACGGCGGCACTGCGGCGGCGCCCGCCTGGCTGTTGAGCCCGAAGACGAAGGCGAGAATCGTCGCGAGCGCGACGTAGAGATCGTCGCGGACCTCCTGGCCCTCGCGGCTGGTGTAATAGACCGCGCGAGCGAGCGAGGGATATTCGAGCACGGGCACGCGCGCCTCGGCACCGAGCTCGCGGATCGCGAGCGCGATCACGCCGCGGCCCTTGGCGACGACGACGGGGACTTGGTCGGTCTCGCGATTGTAGCGCAGCGCGACCGCGAAATGCGTCGGATTGGTGAGGATGACGTGCGCTTCGCTCACCGCGCTGCGCATCGAGCGTTTCGACATCTCGCGCTGGCGCTGGCGCATCGCGCCCTTGGCCTCGGGCGAGCCTTCGCTCTCCTTATGCTCGTCGCGCAGATCCTGTTTCGACATCCGCAACTTGCGCAGCAGCTGGAAGATCTGCAGCGGCACGTCGATCCCGGCGATCACGACGAGCCCGCCCGCCATCGCGAACAGCACGCCGGTAAAGGTGCTGCCGAGCACGCCGACCGCGGTGCCGATATTGGTCGAGGCGAGCCCGATCGTCGCATGCGCGACTTGGTCGAGCATGTGCCAGCCGATCGCGCCGAGCAGCACGACCTTGAGCAGCGACTTGCCGAGCTCGATCCAGCCCTGCGGCCCGACAATCCGTTTCAATCCCGCGCCAGGGTTGATCCGCGACGCCTTGGGGGCGAGCAGCGATCCGTTGAAGCTGAGATGCCCGAGCCCCGCCTGGCTGACGATCGCCGCGACGATCGTCATCGCGAGCAGCGAGATCAGCGACGGCGCGAGCTTCCAGCCGCTTTGGACGAGCGGGCGGAAGGGCGAGAAATCCTCGATATCGCGGTGATCGAACGCGAAGCTCGCGGTCATCACGTCCTTGCACGCGCCGACCAGCGACGGGCCCATGAAGGCGAGCCAGCCGCAGCCGGCGAGCATCATCAGCGCCGTCGCGAGTTCGCGGGATTTGAGGACATCGCCCTTTTCGGCCGCGTCGCGTTTGCGCTTGGCGGTTGGTGCTTCTGTCTTTTCGCCGAATTCGTCTGCCATCAGCCGAGCACCAGCGATTGTGTCGCAGCCAGGCCTTCATCGATGATGACGAGCAGGTAATCGCCCATCGCCGGAAAGCCGAGCGCGAGCGCGACGACGCCGACTGCAAGGCTCGCCGGCAGCCCGACCGCGAACAGGTTGAGCGAGGGGGCTGAACGCGAGATCATTCCGACGACGAGGTTGAGGCAGAGCAGCAGGAAGCCGACCGGGAGTGCGAGCAGGAGCCCGGCGAGGAAGGTGTAGCCGCCGAAAAAGGCGATGTTCTCGAGCTGCTGCGGTTTCAGCCAGGCACCGCCCGGCGGGAGCGCGACATAGCTTTTCACGATCATCTCGACGAGAATCAGGTGGCCGTTGACGCTGAGGAACAGCAGCGTGAGCATCATCGAGAAGAACTGGCCGAGCGCCGGGGTCGACTTGCCGTTCTGCGGGTCGATGGCGGAGGCGAAGCCGATTCCCATCGACGTGCCGATCAGCTCGCTCGCGATCATCGGCGCGGCAAACGCAATCTGCAGCACGAAGCCGAGCGCTAGCCCGACCAGTGCTTCGGCGGCGACCGAGAGGATCGTGGCCAGCGCGAAGACGTGTTCGGGCGGGGCGATCGGGTGAACGCTCAGCACGAGCACGCCGATCGCGCCCGACAGCGTGACGCGCACGACGAGCGGGATCGCGACGGCGCTGAACACGGGCGCGGCGACGAAGGCAGCACCGACGCGGACCATCACGAAGATCAACGCCCAGAGCTGCGGTTCGATCGACAGGCCGAAGCCTAAGGGACTCAAATCCCCCTCCCGCTTGCGAGTTCGAGGTCGGTCATGCCCCCGGCATGACCTGAACGATGCGGGGCATCGTTCACCTCGAACTGAGTTGGGGGAGGGAATGACCTGGAAGCGTGCGAAGCGCTTGTGACAGGCCCTCCCCCAGCCCCTCCCGCAAGCGGGAGGGGAGCAGAAGGGCGCAAGCCCTCGATCATCGCACCAGGTCCGGGATCCGCTCGAAGATCCCGAGCGTGAAATCGCACAGCAGCCCGATGATCAAGCTCCCGAACACCAGCAGCGAAACCGCCACCACCAGCAGCTTGGGCACGAACGACAAGGTCTGCTCGTTGATCGACGTCGCCGCCTGGATCATGCCGGTGATCAGCCCAGCGAACAAAGCGGGAATGAGGATCGGCGCCGAGGCGAGCGCGAGCACCCACATCGTCTGGTTGGCGATCGTCAGGAAATAGTCCGCGTCCATCGCGCTAGTTCACAAAACTGTTGGCAAGCGACCCCATCGTCAGCGCCCAGCCATCGACCAGCACGAACAGGAGCAGCTTGAACGGCATCGAGATGATCGTCGGCGACAGCATCATCATGCCGAGCGACATCAGCACCGTCGCGACGACGAGATCGATCACGATGAACGGCAGGAAGACGAGAAATCCGATCTGGAACGCGGTCTTGAGCTCGCTCGTGACGAAGGCGGGGAGCAGCACCGAGAAGGGGATCTGCTCGGCATTCTGATACGGCCCGCTCTTGGCGATGCCGGCGAACATCGTGATGTCCTTCTTGCGCGTCTGCTTGGTCATGAAGGCGTGGAGCGGCACGCCCGCCGCCTTGATCATGTCGGTCGCGCCGATCTTGTTGGCGGCATAGGGCTGGATCGCGCTCGCGTTGATCTGGTTGATCGTCGGCGCCATCACGAAGAACGACAGGAACAGCGCGAGCCCGATCAGCACTTGGTTGGGCGGGGTCTGCTGTAGCCCCATCGCCTGGCGGACGATCGACAGCACGATGATGATCCGCGTGAAGCTCGTCATCATCAACAAGATGCCGGGCAGGATCGTCAGCAGCCCCATGACGATGAGCAGCTGCAGCGACAGCGCGAGCGGCGCATTGCCGCCGCCGAGATCCTTCAGCGCGCGGTCCGCCGCATCACCTGCGCCGGGCGCGGGCGGCGTGGCGAGCGGTGCGGCCTGCGCGAAGGCAGGATGCGCGACGATCAGCGCGAACAGGATGCCGAGCACGACGAGCGCGATCTTGCCCCACGGCGCGACGCGCGGCGCAGGCGTGCGGATCAGCGCCGGGCCCGAGCCCTTGCGGACGACGCGCACGCTCATTTGCCGTCGCCGCGATCGAGCAGCGCAACGCCGGTGCGGCTGACCGAGACGAGCAGCTTGCGCCCCTCGAAATCGAGCACCGCGACGCGCACGCTCGGCGAGATCATCATCGTCTCGACGACTTTCAGCATCCGGTTGGACGGCTGGCCGGGCATGCGCGATTCGAGTTTGCGCCACGCATAGAGGCACCCGATCATCAGCCCGCAGACGAGCGGCAGCAGCACGACGAGCTTGAGAATGTACGACCACATCATGGCGTCACCCGCGCTTTTCTGGGCTGACCAGCTCGGTCATGCGAACACCGAAATGGTCGCCGACCATCACCACTTCGCCGCGCCCGATCAGCGTACCGTTGACGAGCACGTCGAGCAGTTCATTGGCCTGACGGTCGAGCTCGATCACGCTCGTCTCGCCCAAAGCGAGCAATTCGCGCAGCGTCAGCGAGGTCGAGCCGATCTCGACGGTCAATTTGACGTCGACATCCTGCAGCAGCCGGAAATTGGCCGCCAGGCTGGTATCGACGGGGAAACCGCCGCTCATCTCGCTCATTGCAGTCCACCCCTGAGATCACGTTCTAAATCGTTCGAAATTGTCGTCAGCCGGATCGCGGCCTTGCCGTTCGACGTGCCGACCGTCCCCGCCCCGAGCCGGTCGCCGCCGATCATCACCGGCACGTCCTGGCCGACGGTGATCGGGATCACGTCGCCGGCCTTGAGGTCCATCAGCAGTTGCAGCGAGACCATCGGCTCGGCGAGCACCGAGCGGACCTCGAAGCGCACGTCCATCACCGCGCGGGTGAGACTGTTGCGCCACGCGGGATCGGGCTCGGCGGTCTTGTGGACCTTGCCGGTGAGCGACGGGCCGTGCGGCTTCAACGCCGCGACCGGATAGAGCAGGTCGAGAAACACCGGCTTGGCCGACCCGACCGCGATCCCGAAGCGCGTGATCACCACGGCATCCTCGACATCGAGTTCCGGGATCAGCGACGGGTTCGCCTCGACGCGGCCGGGGGTGAACTCGATCCGCGCGAGCGGTTCCCACGCCGCCTGCATCGGCAGCGCGAGCATCGCGCCGAGCCGGGTCATCATCGCCTCGGCGGCCGGCGTGAACTCGCTGCCGATGTCGCTCGACACCGCGCCGGTGCCGCCGAAGAACAGATCGAGCAGTTCGAGCACGAAGCGCCCGTCGAGCACCGCGAGCGCCTGGCCCGAGGGCAGCGCGCCCGCCGACGCCATCGTCAGCGGGAGCCATGCGGTCAGCCCGTCGGGGCGTTCCGCGCGGTAATCGGCGAGCCGCTGGACGACGAGCGGCTCGGCCCAGGTGCGACATTCGCGGCGCAGCAGCGGCTCGAACACCGCGCGCACCCCGCGCGCGAGCCGCGCCGAGAGATGTTGCACCGTATGCAGATCGCCGAACGGGTTGAGATTGGCGGCCCCGAGCGTCGCATGCGCGGCCTCACGGCGCGGACGTTCGCGCCGGTCGCTTGATGCGTGCTGAAGGCCTTCGTTAACCATGCCTCACTGAACAACAAAATTGGTAAAGTAAACGTTACCAACGCCTCCGAAACCTTCCTTTTGCTTGAGCGTGTCGTTGATCGCCTTGGCGATGCGACGCTGGAGCAACTGCTTGCCAGTGCTCGAAAAAACCTGCTCCTCGGTGGTGTCGCCAAGCGCCATCAGGATCGCCGAGCGAACGGCGATTTCATTGGTCTTGATGTTTTCGACGACGGTATCGTCGTACGGAGTCGACACCGCGATGCCGACCTGGACGAAGTGCACGCTGTCCTGGAGGTTCGAGGTGAACTCCTTGTCCATCGCGTAATAATTGGAGGCATATTTGTCGCCGCCGGCGCCCGTGGGGGGCTTGTGGCCGCCTTCCTTGGCCTCGCCGCCTTCGCCCGATCCGGCACGCTTCTGCTCGGTTTTAGGGACGAGCCGCGGGCCGCTCGGTTCGGCCGCGCCCTTGCCACCACCGATCAGTCCGGCGTTCATCGCGTACAGCGCGCCGCCGACGCCGCCGCCGACGAGCACGAGCGCGCCGACCACGAGCAGGATGATCTTCATCATCCCGCCCTTCTTCTTCTTGGGGGTTTCTGCGACGGTCTCACTCATGATCTGACTCCTTCAAAGCTTATGCGACGCGAGCGTCGGATGGGGTTTGGGTCTCTTCAGCCAGCGCGCGCGGCGCTGGCGTGATGGATGGGGCGGGGCGCGGCTGTGGCGCGGCGCCGGTGCCGCTGCCGCTGCCCGAATCGGCCGACACGCTGGTGTCGCCGATCCGCACGCCGCGCGCGGCGGCGAGTTCGCTCAGTCGCGGCTGCGCATCGGCGATCAGCGCACGCGTCGCCTCCTGCGCGGCAGTGAAGTGGACATGGACGCGGTCGCCGACCTGCCGCACCGCGACATCGACGCTGCCCAGGGCGTCGGGCACGAGCCGTATCCGCGTGTCGCGCGCGTCGGCATCGTCGCGCAGCGTCTCGATATGCTCGATCATGCGCTGCAGCCCGGTGTCGCGGGTGAGATCGAGCCCGGACTGGCTGGCATTTCCCGCAGCCGGTACGCTCGCCGCGTCGCCCGCGTGCGTCGGCGTGCCGACGCCTGGCGTCATCGTACCGGGGGATGCCTCGGGATCGCCACTGCGCTGGGCGCGATCGCGCCAGGCGGTGGCGAGCGCGGCGGCGAACACGCGCCCGGCGGGTTGTGGCACGGCGCTCGCGATGACCGCCGCGTCGGCCGGCCCCGACGAAGCGAGTGCGAGCGGTTGGGGGGCGTCGGCGGTGGCGGGAGCGGGCGACGCCGCGTCCTGTCGCGCCACCGCCGCGCGCGTCAGCGCAGTGTCGAGCGCGGCGGTGATCGCCGGATCGAGCGGTGGCAGAACGAGCCGCGCGTCTTGGTTGGTGGGTGCGCCGGTTGCCGCGAGCGTGCCGGATAGCTCGGGCATATCCGCCAGCGCCGGCAGGGGGCGAGGCTGGCTGTCGGTCCGCGGGCTCGACCACGCAGCAGTGGCGTGCGGCGTGGAGGCTGGCGGCGTCAGCGCGACGATCGCGCCGGTGCTGTCGGCGATTGTCGGCGCAGCTGGTCCCGCGGCTGCAGATGGCTGGACTGGGGTGGGCGTCGGCGCCGCCGAGCTTATGCCGCCGACGAGCTGGCCGTCAGCAGGTGGCGCGAACTCGGCTATCACGACGGGCGCGGAAAGCGGGGACGGCGGCACCGGCGGCGCCATCCAGATCGGAGGCGTCGCGTCGGCTGAAGCGGTCTTGCTCGGCAAGGCGTTGCCGTCGGCGGCAGTGTCGTGCCGGTCGTCCTCACGCGGTGTGCCGGCACCGCGATCGTGCGTAGCGGCTCGCGAATCGAGGAAGGACGCGAGCGTTTGCCCGAATCGCGCTGGATGCGCGCGCGCTGCCGCCTTGGCCGCACTGGCGGTCGGGCCGATGGCAACGGGGGAGGGCAAAGCGGGCAGAGGATCGATCATCGGAACTCCGGGCAGGCCGCAAACGGCCGTTACCCGGTGATCAGCAAGGATCGTGCCGGTTCTTGCGGCCGGCCGGCGCGGCTTCGAGTGCGCGGATTTCGCGGAGCACTTCGAGCGCATCGGCGCGCGCGATCAGCTTTTCGACCGCGCTCTGGTCGCGACGCGCCTCGCGCGTTGCCTCGACTGCGCGCTCGGCGGTGGCTTGCGCTGCGCGCAGGCGGCCCTCGGCGGCGTGCGCCGATTGATGAAGGCGCTCGCGAAAATGCGCTGCGGCGACGAGCGAGAAGCCCGCAACGGGCTCGGGTGTGGGGGCGACACCGGCAACAAGCTGCGCAATGCGGCCCTTGAGCGCCGTTTCGCTCGCGGTGCGATCATGCGCGCGCGCTTCCTCGGCCTGGACGAGGCCCAGCTGGAGCGTCCGAACGCGCAGGATGCGCTCGAGCTTGGTCGGCTTGGCCATCTCAGTCGGCGCCGAACACGCCGATCAGTTCCGCCGCCGCATCGGGCAACGAAACCTGCTCGTCGGGGTCCTGCTTGATATATTCCATCACCGCTGGGTGGCACGCGATCGCGGTGTCGATCGCCGGATCGGCGCCCGCGCGATACGCGCCCATCAGCACGAGATCGCGATTTTCCTCATACGTCGCGAGATGGCGGCGCAGCGTGCGCGCGGCTTTCAGGTGCGGCTTGTCGACGATATCGGTCATCACGCGGCTGACCGACGGGCCGATGTCGATCGCGGGATAGACGCCGCGCTCGGCGAGCTGGCGCGACAGCACGATATGCCCGTCGAGGATCGAGCGCGCCGAGTCGACGACGGGGTCGTTGCCGTCGTCGCCATCGGCGAGCACGGTGTAGATCGCGGTGATCGATCCGCCCGAATGGACGTCGGTCCCGGCGCGTTCGATCAGATTGGGGAGCATCGCGATGGCCGACGGCGGATAGCCGCGGGCACTCGCGGGTTCGCCGAGCGCCAGGCCGATCTCGCGCCCGGCGTGCGCGACGCGGGTGAGTGAATCCATGATCAGCAGGACCTTCTTGCCCTCTGCGCGGAAGGCTTCCGCGATCGCATGGACGCGCAGCGCGCCGCGGATGCGCAGCACGGGGGAATGGTTGGCGGGCACAGCCACGACGACGGCGCGCTTGCGGGCGTCGCCTGCGACCTTGGTTTCGAGAAAGTCGGCGACTTCGCGGCTGCGCTCGCCGATCAGGCCGATGACGATCACGTCGGCTTCCGCCGCGCGCACGATCATGCCGAGCAGCACCGATTTGCCGACGCCAGAACCCGCCATGATGCCGATCCGCTGGCCTTGGCCGACGGTAAGCAAGCCGTTGATCGCGCGCACGCCGACGTCGAGCGGCGCGAGTACGCGGCCGCGATCGAGCGGCGACTGCAATTTGCCCGCAAGCGGCCAGCGGCCTGCGCCGCGGATCGGGCCGAGCCCGTCGATCGGCTTTCCCGCACCATCGACGACGCGGCCGAGCAGGGCTGCGCCGACTTCGGCCTCGCCGGGGGCGCCGGCCGGGCGGACCGGGGCTTGCGGGAGCAAAGCGGCGGGGCCGCCGAGGTTCATCAGCAGCGTGCGGCCGTTGCGGAAGCCGATCACCTCGGCCTCGACCCCCGAGTGGCGATCGCCGACTTGGCAGACCGTGCCGACCGGGACGGTGAGCCCGACCGCTTCCATCAGCAGCCCGTCGAACGAAGCGAGCCGGCCCGCGACCTTGGGCGCAGGCGCGAAGTCGGCGATGCCGAGCGATTCGAGATACGAGTCAGTGAAGCGGTTCAGCATGGGAGCCTTGCTCCTTCGTCACCCCGGCCTTGTGCCGGGGCCCACCGGGACGCGCGTGCTGCGACCGATGGCTGTGCAGCACGGTGGACCCCGCCACAGGGCTGGGGTGACGAATGCGAAGCAGGGAGAGGGGGTATCACGCCGCCGGCACCGCGACGCGATCGATCGCGTGCGCCAATTGTTCGAGCCATAGCTCGGGTCCGTCCTCGACGATCGTCGACGCGCTTTCGAGCTGGAACGATCCGCGCGCCAGGCTCGCATCGCCGACCGCGAAGATCTGGCGCGGCAATTTGCCCTCGAGCAACGCGACATCGTCGGGATGGACATGGAGGATCGCCGATTCGGCGGCATCGCTCAGCAGATCGACCGCGGCCTCGATGCGGCGCGCGAGCAAGTCGGGCTCGACGCCGATTTCGCCGACCAGGCGGGTGACGAGAAACAAGACCGTCTGGCGCAGCCGCTGCGCCACTGCGTCGCGATCGATGCGATCATCCGACTTGAGCGCTTGTGCGAGCGAGGCGAGCAGCGTCCGGTCACGTTCGCCCGTTACCGCCATCTCCGCCTGCGCGGCGGCGACGCCCTCCGAATAGCCAGCGGAATGCGCCGCCTCGATCGGATCGACAAACGGCGTCGCGGCGGCGGCCGCCTCGAACGGGTCCCACCCCTCGGTCGGGTTGGTGTCGGGATCGGCGGGGGTGAAGTGGCGCGGGCCGGCCTCGCCTGCCGCTTGCGGCGCGAACGAGACGGGGCCGCGCGCGACGCGGTCGCGCAGATCGGCGGGCGCAAAGCCCGCGACGCGCGGCGCGAACGCTGCCTTGAGTGCCTCGGCCACGCCCTGGCCGCGCGCGGAAAAACCTGCGGTGAACTCAGACATAATCGTCTTCGCCTGCACCCATTTGGATCGTGCCGTCCTTGGCGAGATTGCGCGCGATCTGGATGATCACCTTCTGCGCCTCGAGCACTTCGGAGAGCTTCATCGGCCCGCGCGCTTCCATCTCGTCGCGAATGCCATCGGCGGCGCGGCTCGACATGCAGCCGAGGAAGCGCGCGCGGATGCTCTCGTCGACGCCCTTCAAGGCACGCGTGAGGATGTCGCTGTCGATGTTGCGGATCAGCGTGCCGAGGTTCTTGTCGTCGAGCTCGAGCAGATTGTCGAACACGAACATCGCTTCCTCGATCGCCTTCGCCACGTCGCGGTCGATCTTGAACAATTTGGGCATGACGCGCAGTTCGGTCGCCTTGCGCCCGCTCGACAGGATCTTGGCGGCATCCTTGGTCCCGCCGAGCGTGACGCCGGCCGAGGCTTGTGATGTACCAGTGCGGTTCGCAAGCATCGTCTTGAGCGTCTCGACCGCTTCGGGCGTGATCGGCCCAAGCCGCGCGAGCCGGTGGAGGATATCGGGCTGGACCGCATCGGGCATCAGCTCGAGCACTTGCGCGCCGACCGTCGGATCGAGATTGGCGATCAGGACCGCGGCGATCTGCGGATGCTCCTTCTCGATCATCGCGGCGATCTCGCCCGCGTCGAGCCAGTCGAGCAAGTCGAGCTGGCACGATTCCTGGGCGGGCACGATGCGGGCGAGCACGCTGTCGGCCTTCTCCTGGCCGAGCGCACGCGTCATCACCGCCTCGATCCGCGGGCGCGGGTCGAAGCCGATCGCGGTGCGTTCGCGCGCCTTGCCGACGAAATCGTCGAGCACGCCCTCGACCTCGATCTCGCTGACATCGGCGACCGCGAACATCGCCTTGCCGAGCTGGCGGACTTCCTCGGGATCGAGCTTCTGCAGGATCGCGGCGGCTTCCTCCTCGCCGACGAGCATCATCAGCACGGCGGCGCGTTCGACGCCGGTATAAATGCGGGTGGGAGCGTTCATGACTTGATCATGTCCCGTACGGCGAGCGCGGCGCGCGCCGGATTGTCGCGGGTGAAGCCGCGCACCATGCCGATCCGGTCGTCATAGTTGCGCGCATTCTCGAGCGCATCGATGCTGACCGGCTGGTCGGTCCGCGGCGGCGGGATCTGGCCGCCGTCATAACCGTCGGGCGCGCCGATCTCGCGGCCGAGCGCGGCGCGCGGCTGCGCGGCGCTGTCGTCGCGCTTCTTGAGCAGCGCCGTCGCGAGCGGACGGACACCGAGGAACAGCACGAGCAGCGCAATGACGAGTGCGGTCACGTTGCGCGCCACCACCGGGAGCCAGCCGGCCTCGTACCATGGCTGCTTGTCGTCGAGCGCGGTGGCGCCGGCGAACTTGCGGCTGATCACCGTGACCTGATCACCGCGCGGCTGGCTGTAGCCGACCGCGGTCTGGACGAGCTGGGTGATCTGCTGAATCTCGAGCTGGCTGCGCGGCTTGCCCGTTTCCGGGTCACGCAATAGCACCGCAACCGACAGGCGCGTGATCGTGCCGGGCGCCGTGCGGCTGACCGAGACTTCCTTGCCGAGATCGTAAGCGCGCGAATATTGGTCGCTCGCCTTCAGCGCATCGCTGACCGCACCGGCCGCCGCCGCGACGACCGGGCCGGTGGCACCCGGCGTCGATGCGACGGGAGTCGCGCCCGGGGCAGGGGTCGGCGCTGGGGTCGGCTGTGGCGCGCTCAGCGTCGAGGCCGGCGGCGGGGTGTTCGACAGTGCGCCGGGGATCCCGCCGGGGGCTTGCCCGTCCTTGCCGTTGCCGGTCCACTGGCCCTGCTCGACGCGCAGCACGCCTTGCTTGTCATAGCTTTCCTTGGTCGCCTGCGTCTCGTTGAGATCGACATCGGCCTGGACTTCGGTGGTGAAATTGCCCGCGCCGATCAGCGGCGTGAGCATCTGCACGACCTGCGCGCGATATTTCTCCTCGATCCGGCGCTGGAAGGCGACGCGTTCGTCGCTTGCCGCCCCCAGCGCGCTCTGGTTCGCGCCCTTGGTCAGCAAGCCACCCATCTGGTCGACGATCGTCACGCCCTCGGGCTTCATCCCCGGGACCGACGAGGCGACGAGGTTGATGATCGACGACACCTGCGCGTCGCCGAGCGAGCGGCCCGGCTGCAATTTGACGATGACCGAGGCCGACGGTGCGGCGGAATCGCGCACGAACACCGATTGCTCGGGCGTCGCGAGATGGACGCGCGCTTCGGCGACCGAGTCGATCTCCTGGATCGATCGCGCGAGTTCGGTCTCGCGCGCCTGGCGCAGGCGTTCGCCCTCGACCGCGCGCGATACGCCCATCGGGAGGTTGTCGAGGATCGCGTAGCCGCCGGGTGCCGCCTTGGGCAGCCCCTGGCCGGCGAGCAGGATGCGCGCGCGTGAATAATCGTCTTCATTGACGGTCAGCGATCCGGTCGCCGCGTCGATCTTGGACGTGATGTTGGCCGCCTGCAGCGCGGCGGTGACCGAGGCCTTGTCGGCATCGGCGAGGCCGGCGAACAGCACCTTCTGGTTGGGGCTGGCGAGCATCATCCAGGCGAGCGCGGCGGCACCGATCAGGCCGATCAGCAGCGCCATCGGCAGGCTGCGGCGCACCGCGGGCTGCGCGAACAGCCCCTGGAGCTGGCTGAGCGGGTTGGCGAAGCGTTCGGGCACCATCGCGGCGAGCCCGGAGCCAGACGACCCTTGCGGAGCGGGGGTGAGAGCGTTGCTCATCGATTATACCGGCATGCTCATAATGTCCTTGTAAGCGGACAGGAGTTTGTTGCGGACTTGCAGCGTCGCCTCGAAGCCGACCGAAGCCTGCTGGCGCGCCAGCATCACCTTGGCGATGTCGATCGTCTCGCCGCGCTCATAGCTTTCGGAGAGCTTGCTCGCCTCGACTTGACCCTGGTTCACGCTTTTCAGCGCGTCTTCCATCGTCGAGGCAAAGCTGGTCGGCTTGGCTTCGGTCGCCGGAGCAGCGGGGCCCGACGTCCCGGCGCGCGCGAGCGCCTGGTTGCGTTCGAGGATCTGCGCCCGCAGCGCCATCACTCGGTCGACGCCCATCGCGCCGCCACCGATCGCGTCGATGCTCATGCGACACCCATGGCGTACTGGGCCACCCGGCCGACGGCAGAAACGATGTCGTCACCCTGTTCACGAGCCTTGGCGAGACGGTAGCGCAAGGTGCGCTCCGAAATGCCGAGCCGCCGCGCGGTTTCGATCCGGCTGCCGTTGCACGCGGCGAGCGTTTCGCGGATCGCCTGGAATTCGTGCATCTGGACGATGTTGCCCAAAGTCACAGGGGGCGTCGCGGGTTGCGCGGGCTCGTCGTTCGCTGCGCCGGCGGCGCGTGCGCTCGGGCGGTCGAAGACGATGTGCTCGGCCGAGATCGTGTCACCGCCGGCAAAGAGCAGCGCGCGCTGGACGACGTTCTCGAGCTCGCGGACATTGCCCGGCCAGTCGTGGCGCAGCAGCAGATCGATCGCCGACATATCGGGCCAGGGAACGGTCTGGCGATTGCCGGCATGGCGCAAGATCAGCGTCGCGGCGAGCGCAGGGATATCCTGCGGCCGCTCGGCGAGCAGCTTGGTCGTCAGCGGGAAGACCGAGAGGCGGTAATACAGATCGGCGCGGAAGCGGCCCGCGGCGACCTCGTCCTGCAGGTCGCGGTTGGCGCAGGCGATGACCCGCACGTCGATCGACTGCGGCGTGGTCGCGCCGATCGGAACGATCTCGCGCTCCTGGAGCGCGCGGAGCAGCTTGGCCTGGAGCTGGAGCGGCAGTTCGGCGACTTCGTCGAGCAGCAGCGTGCCGCCATGTGCTGCACGGAAGAAGCCTTCGCCGCCCGACGAGGCACCGGTGAAGGCGCCCTTCTGATGGCCGAACAGCAGCGCCTCGAGCATCGTCTCGGGCAGCGCGGCACAGTTGATCGCGATGAACGGGCCGGCGGCGCGCGCCGACTTGAGATGGATCGAGCGCGCGAGCACTTCCTTGCCGGTGCCGGTCGGGCCGTTGATCAGCACGGTGATGTCGGCGGCGGCGACGCGATCGGCGAGCGCGTGGAGCGCGAGGCTCTCGGGGTCGGCGGCGGTCGGCATTTCGGGTTCGGCGAGCAAGGCGCGGACGAAGCCCACACCGACTGCGGCATCGGCGCTTTCGAAGGCGACCCGTGCCGGACCACCGTCGTGCGACGGAATGACGTAGCGCCCCTCGCTGGCGAGCACGACGGTGCGTGCGGCGGCGGGCGGGGTCTCGCCCTCTGCAATGAGGAACAGCGCGTCGCGCGGCGCCTTGCCGTCTTCGAACGCGCCGATCGCGAAGCCTTGCGCGCGGAGTGCGGACACCAGCGCATAGTGCTGGCGAAGAATCGCGGCTGACGGAACGATGGATCGCATGACGGGCCCCCTTGAACGAGCCTTGCAATGCTGCATTTCTGGTAAATGAATGGTTAAGGATGTTGCCGGGGCGGCAAAGTCTGACCGTTTGCCGCGATTTTTGCCGGTAAATTTAGGCAAAATCGGCAAAAGCGCAGCGGGTTTGCAAAAGTGCTTAATCCGCGGCGGATGCGGTCGTTAGCACTGTTGGCGGCTCGGCTCTCCGATGGGGGACGGCGGGATTGCCGGACCCAATGGAGATTTTCACCATGACCGTTATCGGAACCAACGTCGCCGCACTCAAGGCGACCAACGCATCGAACTCGGCGAGCATGGCGCTCGCCACCAGCATCGAGCGCCTGTCGACCGGCAAGCGCATCAACTCGGCCAAGGACGATGCCGCCGGTCTCGCGATCGCCTCGTCGCTGACCTCGCAGATCAAGGGCCAGAACCAGGCGATCCGCAATGCGAACGACGGCATCGCGCTGTCGCAGACCGCCGACAGCGCGCTCGGCGAAGCGACCAACATCCTGCAGCGCGTCCGCGAACTCGCCGTCCAGTCGGCGTCGGGCACCTATGGCGCAGACGATCGCGCAAACATGCAGACTGAAGTTACCGAATTGACCTCGCAGCTCTCGACGACGCTCGGCGCCAAGTTCAACGGCGTCAGCCTGTTCAAGGTCACCACCGCAACGCCCGTCCCTGCGACCGACGACATCAAGATCAAGATCCAGACAGGCTCCGGATCCGACGCGACCGCCAACACGGTGAACCTCAACATCGCGGCGATCGATGGCACCAAGGTCGACGCGACGGCACTCGACGTCACCAGCGTCACCAATGCGGGCACCACGCTCGACAACATCGATGCGGCGCTGAAGTCGATCAACACCACGCGCGCTTCGATCGGTGCTGGCCAGAGCCGACTCTCCTCGGCGGTCAACACGCTGACCTCGAACGTCGCCAACCTGACCGACGCGAAGAGCCGGATCGAAGACGTCGATTTCTCGACCGAAACGACCAGCCTCGCCAAGGCGCAGATCCTCAGCCAGGCATCGACCGCGCTGCTCGCGCAGGCGAACCAGAGCCAGCAGGGCGTGCTCAAGCTGCTCGGCTAAGCGGCCTCGGCCCTGGTGCCCGACCCCCCATAAAGGGTGTCGGGGCCGACCGGGTCGTTCGCTTGGCGATCTATGTGGACGGCCTGCGAAGACCCCGGCTCCCGTCATGGGCGCCGGGGTTTTTCGGCATCGTGCGCAGTGCGTCTCAAAACGCGCGCGTGTGCAATCTCTTGTTAAGTGACACCGCTCCAAGACCTGCGAATGGCTTTGGAAACTGTAAGAGTAAGCGTACCCGCCTGGTCGATGCGCGTCATGCTGGGGAGTCTGGCGCTCGTTTCGGGCCTGGTGGCGCAGCCGTCGCACGCGCGCGGTGTGTCGCGACGACCTGTTGCGGAGGTGCTCGTCACCGCGTCGAGCGGCCGGGTGATCTTCGCCAATCTGCCCGACGCGCCGCGTCGTCCGGCGTCGTTGACCAAGATGATGACGCTCTACTTGCTGTTCGATGCGCTCGATTCGGGGCGGGTGCGGATCAGCGAATCGATTCCGGTATCGCATCGGGCCGCGCGCCAGCCGGCGTCGCGACTCGGCCTGAGCGCCGGCACATCATTGCCGCTGCGCACCGCGATCCAGGCGATGGCGGTCCATTCCGCCAATGATGTGAGCGTCGCGATCGCCGAGCGGCTCGCCGGTAGCGAACGCGATTTCGCTGGCCTGATGAATGCCAAGGCGCGCGAGCTGGGCATGACGCGGACCAGCTTTGCCAACGCGACCGGGCTGACCGACACGGGCAACCAGACGACGGCACGCGACATGGCGACGCTCGCGCGGGCGTTGCTGCGCGATCACGCGCGCGAATATCCGGTGTTCGCGACGCGCTCGATCACGTGGCGATCGCGGCGCTATGCGAATCATGACCATCTGCTCGGCAAGGTCGGCGGGGTCGACGGGATCAAGACCGGCTATACGCTCGACGCGGGGTATAACATCGCGACCTCGGCCAAGCGCGGTGGCGTGCGCGTCATCGCGGTCGTGCTTGGGGAAAAATCAGTCCAGGCGCGCGACGTGCGCGTCGCGAATCTCGTCGAGCTCGGCTTCACGCCGCCGGCGCGTCATCGGCGCGGCGCCTTCTAGCGCCGGGCCGGCCGTCACACTTTGGCGGAATAGATCATCCGGCCTTCGCCGAGTCGCGCGAAGACTTGCTGGAGATCGCCCTCGCTGACCGCAAAGCACCCCTGGCTGCGGCCGAGCTGGCCGTGCGTGCGCAGCATGTCGGGATTGGCGTACCACGCGGCATGGACGACGAGCGCGCGCGACAGCGCATTCGAATTGGTCGGATCGAGCCCGATCAGCCGCTGCGACAGGCCGTGCTTGCCGACATAATAATCCGAGGCAACGAAGGCGCCTTCGCTCGACGCGTTCGAGCCCTCGGCGTTCGAGAAGCGCTGGAGGAATCCGGTATGCGCCGGATCGCTCCCGCTGCCATGTGCGACGAGCAGCGTCGTCGTCATCCCGCTCGCCATGTCGATGAGGTAGAAGCGCGGTTGCGACGACGGCTGGGAGAAATCGGCGATCGCGATGCGATCGCGGCGTGCGATCTGCGCGCCATGGCGATGGAACGCGCTCATCGCGCGGCGAAGCAGTTCGGGGCGAACGACGCGCGTCGAGGCGAGTGGTTGGACGGTAGCGGGCACTTGCGCTGCGGCGACCCGCGGCAGCGCGGCTGCACTAACGAGCGCGAGCCCGGCCTTGCCAAGGCTGCGACGCGACAGGGTAGGTACTGAGTGTTGCACGATTTGCGACATGTCCCTCGGAAACAGTGGAGGAGTCGTACCACGAAATCGCTGAGGAAATTGGGCGCCATCGCCACATGTTCCGGAATTCAGCGCTGCTTGTCGCACCAGATGCCCCGCTCGCCGCAATCCAGCCGCAAACGCGTGTCGACGTGCCGCGCCCGGTCAAAAATCGTAACGTCGCGTTTTCGAGACGTTTCAGCCATACGCGCGCCGATCCAGCGCGATCGTGCAGAGTCCGCTATGTTTTGCAGGCGCCTGCGTGCGAATTCCAGTCACCCGCGATGCGCTTGCCGATAGGATGTCGGAGTCGGCCGTCGCAATTCGGTGTCTGCCGAGGTCGACGTGACAGTAGTCACGAACCAATATCCGCGGGCTTGCGGCGAGCAGCATCCCGGCTTGGTGCAGGCGCGTGGTCGCCTAAGCCGCTTAGCGCCGTTTGGTCGCGACTTCGGTCCCGAAAACCCGATCCCAGAAGATCGCGGTGATCGAGAAATTGCCTTCCTCGCGCGCATAATGATGGCGAATGTGATGCCGCTTCAAACGGCCGAGCAAGCCGTGGCGTAGCGGGAATTGATGCACCGCGTAATGCACGCTGTCATAGATCACATAGCCGATGCCGAAGCCGATGAAGATGACCGAGCTGATCGGACCCGCGACGAGATACAAGAGCAGCCATACCGTCCCGTTGATCGCAATGCTGATGAGCGGCGGCATGAGATTGCGCAACGAATCGTTGGGCTGGGTGTGGTGGTTGCCGTGCGACAGGAAGAGGAAGGCGCGGCCGAGATTCGAGGTGAGCTTCATGTGAAACACGAAGCGATGCATCGCATATTCGAACAGCGACCAGAGGAAGAGGCCGAGCAGCGCGAGGCCCACCGACTCGATGAAGCTCATCAAGCCCCAGCTCGCGTAGACAGCAAGCGCCAGCATGCCGAGCCAGGTGACCCCAAAGGCAATCGGCGATACCGTCGTGGTGCGCTCGAGAAAGTCGTTGCGAAACAGCCGGATACGCTGATCCTCACCGCTATCGCCTTTATGTCGCGTTCCAGTGATCGGCATGGTCATCCTACGGCAGACTGATCAACGGGCTTAGTTGCAGTGCAGCGAAACTGTTACACGCAGCGAAAGACGTGATCAATTCGCAATAGCGCAATTCCAGATACCGTGCTGACACTTTCGAAAAGCGAGTGGCCCGGCGTTGATTTTGGGCAACACAGCAGCCGCGTTTGTCGCGCGCCGACGCTAACCAGAGCGCAGCAGGGCTAATCGCAAGGCCCTGCGACGACCCTGTGCCCAACGTCAATTCGACCAAAGTCGGCGCAACGGTGAGGCGCGGGCCGCGCGGGCGCTCTCGGCTGCCAAGCGCGCCGCTTCGAGTTCGGCGAGCGTGGCGGCAAGTTTGTCCCGCTCCTCCGCCACTTCCGAGAGGCGGCTGATTGCAGCGTCGCGCGCGTCCGCGGTCTCGGTCAGTTCGGCCGCGATTCGGTCGCGTTCGTTTTGCAGCGTCACCACGCTTTCGTCCGCGCCCGCCTTCGCGGCGCTAATATCAGACAAAGCTGCGGAGATTTGATGGCACTCGGCTTCGAGCGCGGTAATGGCGGTGTCCGCTTCGGCCTTGGCCGCCTCCGCCGCGGTCAAGGCCGCGCGGAGCTCGCCGCGCTCTGCGTCGAGTTCGGCGACGGTAGTGTTGGCAGCATCCTTGGCGGCCGCGGTTTCGGCGAGGGTTGCGGCGATACGATCGCGCTCGGCTTGGAGTTCGGTCACGGTACGGTCGGCGGCGTCCTTGGCGGCTGCGGTTTCGGCGAGGGTCGCAGTGATTCGACCGCGCTCGGCTTCGAGTTCGGCGACATGGTGGTCGGCGGCGTCCTTGGCGGCGGCAGTCTCGGCAAGCGCTCCGGCTATGCGATCGCGCTCGGCTTCGAGTTCAGCGACGTGGCGGTCGGCGGCGTCCTTGGCGGCAGCCGTGTCGCCGAGCGTTGCGGTGATGCGATCACGCTCGGCTTCGAGTTCGGTGGTGCGATGATCGGCAGCGTCCTTGGCTGCTGTGGTCCCGGCGAGGGTCGCGGCGATGCAGTAGCAGTCCGCGCTGAGCGCCTCATTCGCCTTTTCGACAAGCGACCGCGAGGCCAAGGCCTCGGTTAGCGCAGCGGCAAGGCTGTCACGTTCTGCCGCAACGCTCAGCGTGGCCTCGGCATCGGCGCGCGCCTGCGCCGCTTCCACAAGCGACGCAGCGAGCCGTTCGTGCTCGGCAGTCGCTGTCGCGATAGCCTCTTCGGTCGCAATCCTCGCGGCGTCGGCTTCCGCGAGCCTTGCGGCGATCCGATCGCGGTCCTCGGTGATGGTGATTGTGGTTTCGTCGGCCGCGGCCTTGGCGGCGGCCATGGACGCAAGGGACGTCGCAAGGCGATCGCGCTCCGCGCCGAGCGCGTCCATCGCTGCGTCCGCGGCATCCCGGGCGACGGTCGTCGCGTCGAGCGCCGCGGCCATCCGATCGCGTTCCGCCTCGAACGCAGCCGCGGCGTCTTGCGCCACGATTCGCGCTGCCGCGGCCTCGGCGTGGGTGGCTGCGATTGCATCGCGTTCAGCCGTCACCGTCGCCAATGCCGTGTCGGCCGTGATGCGAACCGCCTCGATATTTTCTAGTGTGGCAACGGCATCGTCGCGCTCGCCGCCAGCCGCGGCGACCTGGGACTCGGTCGCGGCCTGGGCGCGCACATGCTCGTCGTTCTTGTGCTGAAGCTCTGTCGTCAGGCCGTCATACCAAATCGTTGCGCTGCGCGTCAGCCTGTCATGTAGGTCCCACTGTGCAAGCGTCTCGTCTTTCAGTTTGAACGCGAAAGCCGCCGCTTCCTCGCTCGCGCAAGTCGATGCGATAATCTTGACGAATTGCTCGATGGTATCGATGAATTGCTTGCGATCGCGCACCAGCACGATCGATGTGTCGAAGTTGGATTTTGCATCAGACAGATCGACGGGGGCGCAGACGAGGCTGGACAATTGGGCTTCGACCGAGCGTCGCAACGCGGGATCGGTCGTCAGCGCGCTGGTATCGATCACCAAATCGGCGGACTCGATTGACTGAGCATAAAGATAGATATGCATCAGGATAAACAGAAGAAACGTCTGCTCGTCCTTGGGTGACGAGACGCGATCCGATAGGGCTTCGTTGAGCCCGTTCAGAAACCTGTCATTGTGAAATGACGCAGCAGTGTGATCGATCGTGTCAAAGAAGAAGCGATTGCCCCGCAAAAATTGTCCTGAATAAGACGACCACTGTTCGAATATGTTGCGATGAAGCAAGACATTCTGCACCGGCATGAAGCGCTTGATTGCCGCCATCCGCCCGATGCTGCGCGTGCAACTCAGGAGTGGGACCTTCCGACTTCGATACGCGTGCTCCACGAGGATATTGAGATATGATTGCTCTTCGAGTGACAGGTCCCCGTCCATCCCACCTTGAGGGATGAAGCGTTCGAGCGCCATGCTGACGTCGAAGCCGATCACGCCACCGCCTTTCTTTAAAAGGGGGAGATATTCAAGAAAATATGGAGCCTGCGCTGGATGACGCGAATCCCACGTCGAGTATGTCGTGCTAATTATCGATTTTTCGCTAATATCCGAAATAATTTCGTTAAATATTTCGTAATACGCAAGCACGTTCGGGAGTCTTCTGAGGCTCGTCCAAAGCCATGTACTCGACGTTCGAAAGCTGGAATGCAGAAAAACCGGTAGTGTACGCGAATTAATGTCCCTTAAATTGGTCAGGTCATTCAATTTAGCTCGAACAATCTCCCGGCCATCCGTAGGGCTAATATTGGCTGAATCGCTGCGGCGACGCTTATTAGGTCGTACGCGATCCGCGGGACCTTGTTCCGGCTTCGAAACCAATTACGATGACCTTCCTCAGCGCTTATTCAACGTAACCTCATACACCTTATAATCCATGGAACTGAACCCCATAATCGTGCTCTCGCGGACCGAGGGGCGACTGGCGAGCGGCGAGGTTGTTTTGCGAGGCAGGCGGCACCAGTCCCCATGCGCCCGATATCAAGCGGGTGTCCCCGCAAACCCGGGGGCGAATTGCGCGCCAATCGCGCGTGGGGTAGCCTCTGCCTCCCGACGGCCAGCACCTTGAGACAGTGCAAACCGGAGCGCAGATCATTTTATGGGGGGCTGACGCCGTTGCGGCCTCGTCGGCTCGGGCAATAATTGGCTTGCCAAGGATGCGCACGCTGCGCAAAGGCCTCGGGCATTGTGTCCATCGGCCCTTCAGGCCCTAGTTTTCAGAGACCCGGCGTATGAAAAAACTGGTTGCCTTCGACCTCGACGGAACGCTGGCCGAGAGCAAGCAGCCGCTGCAAGAGCCGATGCAGCAAGCGCTGACCGATCTGCTCGGCGTCGCGCATGTCGCGGTGATCTCGGGCGGCGACTGGCCGCAATTCGAAAAGCAGGTCGCATCGCGCCTGCCCGTAGGTGCCGATCGCAGCAAATTGTGGCTGATGCCGACCACCGGCACCAAGCTCTATACTTTCAAGGACGGCGCCTGGTCGGCGGTCTTCGCCGAACTGTTCGATGATGCGACCAAGGCCAAGATCCTGACCGAATTCGACGCTGCGCTGGTCGAGACGGGCTTTGTCCCTGAGCAGACCTGGGGCGAGCGAATCGAGGATCGCGGCAGCCAGATCACCTTCTCGGCCCTCGGCCAGCAGGCGCCGCTCGACGCCAAGGAGCATTGGGACCCCGATTTCGCCAAGCGCAAGATCATCCAGGCCGATCTGCGCAAGCGTCTGCCGGGGCTGTCGATCAACATGGGCGGCGCGACCTCGATCGACATCACCCGCGAAGGCGTCGACAAGGCGTACGGCCTCAAGAAGCTGCGCGACGCGAGCGGCATCGCGCTCGACGAGATGATGTTCATCGGCGACGCGATCTTCCCGGGCGGCAACGATTATCCGGCGAAGGAACTCGGGCTCGACACTGTCCGCGTGCGCGATCCCAAGGAAACCGTCGCGGTGATCGAGGGTATCGTCGCCTGCCTGAAATGAGCGGTGCGGCCGCTGGCGGTCAGCCGCCGGCGGCGTACGGCGTCGCGTCTCGTGCTATCGCGTGACCGATCGCAGGAATCGTCACGGAGAGCGCGACGATTACACCGCCGCGGGCGGCCAGAGGCAGTCGAGCACCGCGTGATGCAGGTCGGCGGGCGTCAGGTCGACCCGGCCGTTGCCCGCGATCGTGTTCCCCGTCCCGTCGAAGCGCAGCATGACATAGGGCGTGTGCCGCGCACCGCCGGGTTCGAGAATGCCGGGAATGCTCGGCCGATGATCGCCGAAAAACACGAGCAGCGCCGGGCGTTCATCGGCGGCGAGGCGAGTGCACAGCGCGGTCAGCATCGCATCGCTGCTGCGCAGATGCCGCAGATAGGCGTCGAGCCCGATCGCCGCGCCGGGCTCGCGATCCTTGTCCCACGGGCCGTGGTTTTCCATCGTGACCGCATAGATCAGCGCCGTTTCGGGCGATCCATCGACCAGCGCGGCGAGCGCGTCGCCCAATGTCCGGTCATCGACATACCGCCCGCCGCCTTCCAGCGTAGGCGCAAAGCCCTCCGCGCCTATCAACCTGTCGAACCCGACCGCCGGCATCAGTCGGTTGCGGCCATAGAAGCGCAGATCGTGCGGATGGACGAAGGTCGTGCGATAGCCAATCGCGCCGAGCCGCGCCGACAGCGCAAAGCTCGCCTCGCCGTGCGCGCTGAGAAACGGATCGTAACGCCGGAAACCGAGCGCTGCTTCGCTGCGGCCGAACAGGACGCCATATTCGGTGCGCATCGTGTAGGCGCCAAAGCCGCTAACCTCGAGCTCGCCATATTGCCATGCGGCGGCGCGGGCATGGTCGAGCCCGGGCAGTGCGCGTGACGCGTCGCCCGTCAAGGCGACCGGATCGGCAAACGATTCGCACTGCACGATGACGATCACTTGCGGCGCGGCGATCCCGGCCGCGGCATGCGGCGCGGGCAAGGGCGGTTGCAGCGGCGGGTCGGCGGTTTCGCGCCAGCGTAGCCAATACAGCGCCGCGGTCGCGATCAGCCCAAAGCGCGTGAGATCCGCCTCGAGCGCCGGCCGCAGCGCCTCCGCCGCGAACCAGCGTCCGCGCAGCAGCACACACATCGCGCCACCCGCGCCAATCATCACCGCCAAGCCCGCCGAGTGCGCGAGCGGCGCAGGCTCGAACAGCGCCATCAGCGTCAGAACGGCGAGGAGCAGCGCGATCGCCCCGAGCCAGCGCTGACGCTGCGGAATCGCGGTGAAATAGAATCGCGGGTGACGCACGACGGCGACGAGCAAGGCGAGGTCGGAGAACACCAGCGGCTCGCCGAGCATCGTGAATTTCGCGTTGGAGGCGACGACGAACAACGCCAGCAGCGCGATCGCCAGCAGCGCCGCGACCGGCGCATTGCCCGAGAGGGCGAGGCCGAAACCGAATAGCGCGGTCATCGCCAGGGCATGCAGCGCCAATCCGCGCGCCGCGCGAAAGCGTATCGCGCGCGGCCTCACACTAGCGTCAAGCAGGATCGACGCGATCATCATAGCAATAAAGACGATCACATCATCCGCCACAAATGCGCGCTTCGAACGGGCGCGTCGTCTGCCTCGACCGAACCTTGCCTGCGCACTTGCTGCAAGGAGAAGCGGCTGAGCTATAGCGTCCGTGGACAAGGCTGTCACGATCGCGCGCGTGCGCTGGCCTCCTTGGAAAGTTCCGCAACGCTCTGTATGAGCGCGTTTGGGAACGATGGCGTATGGGGCACAGCCATTGCCGGGTGAAGACAAGGAAGACCAGATGCCCGAACACTCTACCGGCGCGCCGGTCCTGATGCCGCAGGTCGCGGCGCCGGGCGTGCCGGCCGCGCTCGAGCGGCGCAACATCCTGTTGCTGCAGGGGCTGATGGGGCCGCTCTTTCGCAAGGTCGGGCAAGCGCTGCGGCGCGACGGGTACGGCGTTTACAAGGTCAATTTTAACGGCGGCGACCGGTTGTTCTGGCGCTTGCCGAACGGGATCGACTATCGCGGCACCCCGGCGGAATGGCCGGGTGCGCTCGAGCGTATCATCGCCGATCGCGGCATTACCGACGTCGTGCTGTTCGGCGACTGCCGCCCGCTGCACATCGCCGCGATCGCGCTGTGCCGCGATCTCCACATCCCGGTCCATGTCTTCGAAGAAGGCTATATCCGGCCCGATTGGGTGACGCTCGAACTCGGCGGGGTGAATGGCCATTCGACGCTGCCGCGCGATGCCGCCTGGTATCGCGCCGAGGCCGCAACGCTGCCGCCGGTGCCGCCACAGCATCCCTTCCCCTCGTCGTTTCGCCGCCGCGCGGTGGAGGGCATTCTCTACAATCTCGCCGACGTGCTGACGCGCTGGCATTATCCGTTCTGGGAAAACCACCGCCCGTTCCATCCGGTGGTCGAGGGCATCGGCTGGGCCCGTCGATTGATGCGCCGCAAGGAAGCGCGCGAACGCGCCGATGCGGTCCTTGCCCGGCTCGCCGTGACGACCGAACCCTATATGGTGTTTCCGCTCCAGCTCGATTCGGATGCGCAGATCCGCTTCCATTCGTCTTTCGCGGGTGTTGCCGATGCGTTGCTGATGGTGATCACGTCGTTCGCCAGCCATGCGCCGAAGGATATGCGGCTAGTGGTGAAGGAGCATCCGCTCGACAATGGCGTGCGCGACTGGAGCGACGAGGCGATGATGCTGGCCGCGTTGCACGGCGTAGCGGACCGGATCGATTATCTCGAGATGGGCGACATCGTTCCCGTAACGCAGCGCTCGAAGGGAATGGTGACGATCAACAGCACCAGCGGCACGCTGGCGATCGCGCTCGATATTCCGGTGATCGCGCTGGGTCAGGCGGTTTACGACATCGAGGGCGTCACCTATCAGGGGCGGCTCGACGATTTCTGGCGCGACCCGGGCAAGCCCAATGCCGAAACCTTCGCGGCATTCCGGCGCGTGCTGATCGACCGCTGTCTGGTGGCCGGCGGTTTCTTCTCGGACGAGGCGCTCGACAAGGTGATTGAAGGGGTCGTAGCCAGGCTCGAGGCGGCAAGCCCATTGAAGGTTGCAATTCCACAGGTACGCAAGCCGACCGTGCCAGCGACGGCGGTCTGGCAACCTCCCGAGATCGGCAATCAGCATCATCCGCGATAGCACCCGTTTGGCGATCGTTGCCTAGGTGCTGCAACGCAGCAATCGCCGTTCTGAAAACCGAACTTAAGACTGTACCGGGAAAAAAAGCCTGCTAATGCCCGAGCGGCAGTTTTAGAGCGCGTGGCCGAAGGCGGGTTAGGGTGCGCGCCTTAAAATTGTTTGGGGGCATCGCGTCTGAGCGTTCGTCGGCGCAATGAAAGATTGAGAGGCGATTTATGAAAACCGTTGTCATAACAGGTATTTCGGGCCAAGATGGCGCGTATCTTGCACAAATGCTTCTGGCGAAGAATTATCGCGTCTATGGCACGTATCGTCGGACCAGTTCGGTCAACTTCTGGCGTATCGAAGAGCTTGGGATTCTCAATGATCCGAACCTTCATTTGGTCGAGCACGACCTAACCGATCTTTCCTCCTCGATCCGCTTGCTGCAGACATCCGAGGCGACCGAAGTCTATAACCTTGCAGCGCAGAGCTTCGTCGGCGTGTCGTTCGACCAGCCCGCGACGACCGCGGAGATTACCGGCATCGGCGCGCTCAACATGCTCGAAGCGATCCGCTGTGTGAACCCAAAGATCCGCTTCTACCAGGCGAGCACGTCCGAAATGTTCGGCAAGGTTCAGGCTGTGCCGCAAAAGGAAGACACGCCGTTCTGGCCGCGCAGCCCGTATGGCGTCGCCAAGCTCTACGCGCATTGGATCACGATTAACTACCGCGAGAGCTACGGCATCTTCGGCAGCAGCGGCATCCTGTTCAACCATGAGAGCCCGCTGCGCGGTCGCGAATTCGTCACGCGCAAGATCACCGACACCGTCGCCAAGATCAAGCTCGGCAAGGCCGAAGTGCTCGAGCTCGGCAACATGGACGCCAAGCGCGACTGGGGCTTCGCCAAGGAATATGTCGAAGGCATGTACGCGATGCTGCAGGCCGACGAGCCCGACACCTTCGTGCTCGCGACCAACCGCACCGAGACCGTTCGCGATTTCGTGCGGATGGCGTTCAAGGCGGCAGATATCGATCTCGAATTCCGCGGTGCCGATGATCATGAAACCGCGGTGGATGTCGCCACCGGCAAGGAAGTCGTTCGCGTCAATCCGCGCTTCCATCGCCCGGCCGAGGTCGATCTGCTGATCGGTGACGCGAGCAAGGCCGAGCGCGTGCTCGGCTGGAAGCCCAAGACCACGCTCGAAGAGCTCTGCCGTCTGATGGTCGATGCCGATCTGCGGCGCAACCAGTACGGCATGTCCTTCTGATGACGCGGATTACGGTGAGTGCTGCCGTCGCGATGGGGCGGCTGCGGCGGTTGATAACGAAAGGTCACGGTCGCGCGAGTGCGCGCCTGTGATCACTACGCTCGTTACCGGAATCAACGGCTTTACCGGCGTCTACATGGCGGATCGCCTACGCGACGCGGGTCATGTGGTTCACGGTTTGGTGCGCGATGCGGATCAGGCTGCGCAAAATGCGGCCGACGTGCTCCACACGTGCGACCTGCTCGACCGAGCACGAATGTCTCAGGTCATCGCCGGCATCCGCCCTGATTATGTGGTGCACCTCGCGGGCATCGCCTTCGTCGCACATGGTGATCTCGAGGAGATGTACCGCACCAACGTGCTTGGTACGCGCGCCCTGCTCGAGGCAAGCGCGACGGCGGCTGCGCCGCCGCGCGCGGTGCTCGTCGCCAGCAGCGCTAACGTCTATGGCAACGCGAGCGAGGGGACGCTGAGCGAAGATGCGCCGGTCCGTCCCGCCAACGATTATGCGATCAGCAAGGTCGCGGTCGAGCATCTGGCGGCAATCTATGCGCCACGCCTGCCGGTGATCGTCGCGCGACCTTTCAATTACACCGGTGTTGGGCAGAGCGATGCGTTTCTGATCCCGAAGATCGTCGGCTATATCAAGCGCAGGGCGCCCGTGATGGAGCTTGGCAACCTGGATGTCGCGCGCGATTTTTCTGACGTTCGTGCGGTTGTCGATGCGTATCTCCGGTTGATCGAAACACCGGCCGCAGTCGGGGAGACGTTCAACGTCTGCTCGGGAACCGCGGTGTCACTGCGCGAGGTCGTTGCGCAGGCGTGCCGGATCGCCGGGCGTGAGATCGATGTCCAAGTGAATCCCGCGTTCGTGCGCGCGAATGAGGTGAAGCTGCTCAAGGGTTCACGCGAAAAACTCCAACGTGTGATCGGTCCACTGGCGATGCCCCCGCTCGAAGAGACCTTGCGGTGGATGATCGAGTCGTAGGAATGCGAATCGGGATAACAGTCGATTCGCTGTCCACAAATCTCACGGGTATCGGCCGTTACACCTGGGAATTGGGTCAGGGGCTCGCCGCGCGCCCCGAGATTACGGAGCTAAGCTATTTTCTTGGCGACCATTGGCATTCTGACCCTGCGGGTTTGATAAGCGGCAAAGCCCGTCGGCGGTCGCGATTGCCGCGAATTCTCCGGCGCTGGCGCGCAAAACAGCAGTTCGACGGGCGCTTGATCCACGGCACCAACTATTTCTTACCGCCACTCGCCGAGAGTGGGATCATCACGGTCCACGATCTATCGATTTATCTCCACCCTGGGACTCATCCGATCGAGCGGATCAGGGATTTTGAGAAGCACTTCGAGAGTTCGCTTGCCCGCGCGACGCATGTGATCACGGATTCCGAGGCGACGCGGAGGGATCTCATAGATCATCTCTCCTATCCCGCCGAGAAGGTGTCGACTGTTCACCTCGGCGTCTCGGACCGCTTCACGGCGCGCTCGTCCGACGAGATCCGCGCGACATTGCTACGCCTGTTCGGCAAACCGGTTGGCGACTATGTCCTTTCGGTCGCGACATTCGAACCACGAAAGCGAATCGAATCGGCAATTGCCGCGCATGCGGTGTTTTGCGATCGTACTGGCCGTGACATTCCGCTCGTTCTGGTTGGCGCGAAAGGTTGGGCAAATGCGCGCCTGCATACACTGATCGAGGCGGAGCAGCGCCACGGGCGTCTCCTCATGCTCGGTTTCGTGTCAGAAGAAGATCTTCCCGCACTGTATGCCGGCGCGCGCCTCTTTTTATACCCATCCGTCTATGAAGGCTTTGGTTTGCCGCCGATCGAAGCGATGGCTTGCGGAGTCCCGACAATCGTCTCGGATCGATCTTGCTTGCCCGAAGTGACGCAGGGGGCCGCGATGATGATTGACCCAGACGACATAGACGCGCTCAGCTGGGCGATCGAACGGGGTTTGGATGATGACATCTGGCGTAACGACGCTATATGCGCGGGCACAAAGCTGGGTGCGCATTATACGTGGGCGAGATGTGTCGGTAAAACTGTCGATATATACCAAGCGTGCAGTGGTAGAGTCGGTTAAAGGAACGTGATGACGACTTTTCGACTAGACCGGTTTTCCGGTGCGTTTGGCACGGTGTTGCTTGCATGTGCGGTGATGGTGCCGTTGTCAGGCTGTGCGATCATGTCCGCAGCGGGCCCATCGTCGCGTAGCGTGAACCGCGCAGGCGGCGTAGTGATGGACAACAACGCCTCAATTAAAATCATCGACGTATCCGATGGAGTAGCGCGGCGCGTCATTGCGAGCCAACAGCAGCGGCTTTTTTCCGAATCGCTCGGCGACGGCTATGCCGCGGGTTCGATCGTAGGCCGTGGCGACGTCCTTGATATCGCGATTTGGGAGGCCCCCCCCGCGGCGCTGTTCGGCTCGGGTGGGGCCGATCCGCGCATGGGTGGATCCGTTTCTACCGCTCGCGGCACCACGCTGCCTGAGCAGATGGTCAACGCCGATGGTCGCATCAATGTCCCCTTTGTCGGATCGGTCACGGCTGCAGGACGCACGTCGTCACAGATCGAGCGCGAGATTACCGGTCGGCTTGTCGGCAAGGCGCATCTGCCCCAGGTTATCGTCCGTATGGTGCGCAATGCGAGTTCCAACGTGACGGTCGTGGGTGATGTAACCACCAGTGCTCGGGTCCCGGTCACTGCCAAAGGCGAACGTTTGCTCGACGTGCTGGCTGCGGTCGGCGGGGTACGTCAGCCGATCGGGAAGATGACGATCCAAATCACGCGCGGTCAGCGGAACGCTTCTATGCCGTTGGGCGCGGTGATCCGCGATCCGCGGCAGAATATCCGTCTGCAGCCGGATGACATCGTCACTGCGTTGTTTCAGCCGTTCAGCTTCACCGCATTGGGGGCGACCGGCCGAAACGAGGAGCTTGCATACGAGGGCACCGGTTTGACCTTGGCGCAGGCGCTCGGACGGGTTGCCGGCATTCAGGATCAGCGTGCGGACGTGAAGGGTGTCTTCATCTTCCGTCTGGAAGATCCGGCGGCGCTCGATGAAACTACCCGTCAGACCGCGCGCCTGACGCCCGACGGTAAGGTTGCGGTGATCTATCGGGTCAATCTCAAGGATCCTGCGACGTTTTTTGTGGCGCAGGGCTTTCCTATCCATGACAAGGACGTCCTTTACGTCTCGAACGCTCCGCTGGCGGATATTCAGAAGTTTGTTAGCGTGATTTCATCGACGGTGTTCCCGGTCGCTACCCTTGCGACGGCCGTTCCGTGATCCCTGCGCTGCCCGCACTCGACGGCCCTCGCAGCGAAGAGCGGTTAAACGCGCGGAGCCGCAGTGCCGCAAACGCGTGCATAGTTCCGCTTTTTCGCCATACGAGCGCAGTATGCGCAGTGTCATTGTCAAATTCGATCAGATCGCGATCGAAATAGAGTGCGGAACGATATGCAAAATACGGTTTTTGGGCGCGTCGCTAAGATCGATCGGATATTGTTGATTACCGTGATTATCCCCACGGCTATCGCGATAGTTTACTTTCTGTTCCTGGCTTCTGACGTCTACATCTCTGAGTCGCGGTTCGTTGTTCGCAGCCCGGACAAGCCCGCAACGACGGGACTCGGCGTGTTGCTGAAGTCGACTGGCTTCACCAATGGCGGCGACGAGATCTATGCCGCTGAAAGCTTCATTCAGTCGCGCGACGCGCTGAAGGCGCTCAACCGCCGAGGCAGCTATGCGAACGCCTATACCGCGCCGCAGATTTCGTTCGCTGATCGGTTCAATGGCTTCGGCTTCAACGGAAGCTTCGAAGCACTTTACAAATATTATAAAAGCAAGATCCAGATCGAACATGAGACGACCGCGTCGATCACGACGCTGTCGGTTCGCGCCTATTCCCCGGAGGAGGCGTATCGCGTCAATTCTCAGTTGCTTCAGATGGCCGAAGCAACCGTCAACGATTTGAACGAGCGCGGCCGTCGGGATTTGATTCAGTTTGCGTCGGTCGAAATGCAAGAAGCGAAGACCAAAGCGCGCGAGGCCGCCCTGGCGCTGTCGTCGTTCCGTAACCGCCAAGGCGTGGTAGATCCTGAAAAACAGGCCACCGTACAGCTTGGGATGATATCCAAGCTCCAAGATGAGGTAATTGCGGGCCGTTCCGAGCTATTGCAATTACGCTCAATTGCACCCCAGAATCCCCAGATTAGCGTGCTGGAGACAAAGGTGCGGGGCCTCGAGCGTGAGATGCAGGATCAGCTTTCGATGGTTGCAGGCGGCCAGAAATCCTTGTCTTCGACAGCTGCGCAATATCAGCGGCTCGCGCTCGAGAGCCAGTTTGCGGACAAACAGCTCGGGGCTGCAATGTCGTCAGTGCAGGATGCCTCGAACGAAGCCCGCCGCAAACAGGCTTATCTCGAGCGTATCGTTCAGCCAAGCCGACCGGACGAAGCGACAGAGCCACGCCGCTGGCGCGGGATCCTGTCGACCCTTTTGCTGGGTGCCGTCGCTTGGGGAATTGTCACGATGCTGCTCGCGGGCGTCAAAGAGCATAAGGATTAAGGCATGCCTGCGACAGGCGCCTTTACCTCATTTCGCTCTTCCTTGGCGGTTCAGCGTCGTGTGCTCGGCGCGCTGCTTCTGAGAGAAATTTTAACCCGTTACGGTCGACATAACATTGGTTTCCTATGGCTGTTCGTGGAACCGATGCTGTTTACGCTCGGGGTGACGGCACTTTGGTCGATTGCGAATGTTTCCCACGGCATTGATCTGCCGGTTGCAGCCTTCGCTTTGACTGGATATTCGGCGGTCTTGCTGTGGCGAAACATGCCATCGCGCTGTATCGGGGGGGTTAAGCCGAATCTTTCGCTGTTATATCATCGCCAGGTGAGAGTGCTTGATGTACTCCTCGCTCGCCTTATTCTGGAAGGGGCGGGGGCGACGATCTCGTTTGCGATTCTATCGCTGATCTTTGTGACGGTTGGTCTGATCCAGCCCCCCGAAGATCTTTTGCAGGTCATTGGCGGATGGGCCGTTCTGACGTGGTTCGGCATGTCGCTGGCGTTGCTGTTGAGCGCGTGGGCGGAGCAGTCTGAACTCGTCGACAAGCTGTGGCATCCAGCGTCATATCTTTTTTTCCCGTTGTCCGGGGCGGCCTATCTGGTCGATATCCTGCCCAAGGCGGCACAGAACGTCGTTCTGTATCTCCCGATGGTCCATTGCACCGAATATATCAGAGACGGGTATTTCGGCTCGAAGTTCCATGCACATTATGACATGTCCTATCCGATCATCGTGAGCGCGTGCCTGACGCTGCTTGCGCTGGCCCAATTGCGGAAGGTCAGCCGCGAGGTCATCCCAGAATGATTACGCTCGATAACGTTGACAAATTTTATCATACCCGTCGGGGACCGCGTCAAATTCTCGAGTCCGTTGGCCTTTCCATTGGTTATGGCGACAAGATCGGTGTTCTTGGTCGGAACGGCGCGGGTAAATCGACCCTGATCCGGATCATCAGCGGGGCCGAGCAGCCCACCAGCGGCCACATTACGCGCACGATGAGCGCGTCCTGGCCACTCGCATATACGGGTGGGTTTCAGTCTGCTCTGACTGGCATCGACAATCTCCGGTTCATATGCCGTATCTACGGTGTTGATGTTAAGGAGCGGATTGCATTCGTTCAGCAGTTTTCCGACCTTGGAGACTATCTGTACGAGCCGATCAGCACCTATTCGGCCGGAATGCGGGCGCGCTTGGGATTTGCTGTGTCAATGAGTATCGAGTTCGACTGTTTCCTCATCGATGAGGTGGTATCGGTCGGCGACTCGCGTTTCCACGAGAAATGTCGCATCGAACTTTTTGAAAAGCGGGCCGATCGAGCTCTGGTGATCGTATCGCACGATGCCGGCTACATCCGCGAACATTGCAACCGTGCCGCGGTCTTGGTTCGCGGAAAGCTCCACAATTTTGATGAGATCGACGAAGCGTTTGAATATTACCAAAAATCTGTAACTTGATTCGATCATCTGCCGGCCAACTTGCGAGAACAGCTTTGTTTTGGTGGGTTCTTCGATTGCTGTGTGCGACAGCCTCTCCGTGGTGGCTGGTCCGACTCCGGATCGCTTCCGCCCGTCGCCCAGGGCACCCGTCGGCCGTGCAGGCGACCACCGGGCGGGTGTTTGTTGATGTAACGAGGATTGCACGACACGACCCCGAAACTGGCATCCAGCGCGTGGTGCGGGCCATCATCCGTGAAATGCGCGCTGGGCCGCGAGGCAACTCAATACAAGCCGTGCGCTGGCAGAACGGGACGTTTCGGTATTCAAGCTGGCCCCAACGCGACTACATATTTGGCGAAGAGATGGAAGCTGGGCGCGGTGATGTGTTCCTGGGGCTCGACCTGTCGTTCGACGCTGTTCGGCGGTATACTCGTCAGTTCGCTCGAGACCGACGCTCCGGGGTGCGTATCTGGTTTATCGTTTACGATATGCTGCCGGTCGAGTTGCCGCAGTTTTTCTCGTCCAAAGTGGTCCTGCGTTTTAAGTGGTGGCTTATTGCGACGGCGAAGGTGGCAGACGGGTATGCTTGCATCTCGCAAAGCACTGCCGACGATCTGGGGCGGCTGTTCCTGGATCGGTTGAGCCTTAAAGACCGCCCTAAGCTGGCCGTGATTCCGATTGGGTTCGACAGCCTCCCTCATGCTTCGCCGACACCGGCGGTACCGCTGGCAGGTGAACGACCCTGCCTTCTCGCCGTCGGAACGATTGAACCTCGAAAAGCCTATGGGGACATCCTCAGCGCTGTCGACGTGCTGTGGAGCCGAGGATACGACGTGTCCCTGACCATCGTCGGGACATCCGGATGGAAGACCGCGACCCTGCAGCGACGTTTGCGAAAGCATCCGGAGTTCGGGCGACGGCTCCAGTGGAAGGTTGGTTTGAGCGACGAGGACCTT
The DNA here is from genome assembly GCF_040546165.1 of Sphingomonas sp. UYEF23. NCBI lineage: Bacteria > Pseudomonadati > Pseudomonadota > Alphaproteobacteria > Sphingomonadales > Sphingomonadaceae > Sphingomonas > Sphingomonas sp. UYEF23. The sequence goes on from NZ_JBEPNG010000003.1 coordinate 553,976, forward strand.
GCTGCGATGTACCGCCGGGCCGATCTGCTTGTCGCGGCATCGTATGGCGAAGGCTATGGACTGCCAGTGGTCGAAGCCGTCGCGCACGCTTGCCCGGTCCTGGCGCGTGATATTCCCGTCTTTCGAGAGCATGCCTATGGAGGCGTGCGATTTTTTGATCGCAATGCGAATGCGGAACAGATTGCTGATGCGATCGACGCTGCGCTCGGGTGCAGCTATAGCCCGGCTGCCCCATCCGCCCTGGCACAATGGCGAGACACCGCGGACGCGGTATGGTCCTTGTTCGCACCGGGACCTGTGCAAGCAGAGACACGATAGCAACGCCGTCGGATGGTATCGTAGAAGGATGCGAAGCGAGGTGTCAACGCCGGTGGATTCGCGGCCAACGGGGCCAATTTAAAGCGGGCCTGTGGATCGGCGAACAAGAAACGACCCACTTAGCGGGGCAATCGCCGTTCAAAAGGGCCCCCTCAATTCGATGGTTTAGACGGCGGGCTAGGCATTCTGACGTCATGGCGTGGACGGCCCCTGCACAAGTGTCAACGCCGGTCGGATTCCAAGCCATCGGGGCGGAGTAAAAGCAGGCCATTGTTGATGCGGGCCTGACGATATGAAGAGGGCCCCGATCGGGGCCCTCTTCATATCGTTGTCGTCGTCGATCAGGTGGTGGTGACCTCGCCTGTTTCGGGTCGATGATCTCGGTGGTCTGGTTTTGCTCCGCCCTGGCGGCGGAGCGCCGACGCCCGGCGGACTGCTTTAACCGATAGCTGTCGCCGTTCATGGTCAAGATGCTGACGTGGTGGGTGAGCCGGTCGAGCAGCGCGCCGGTGAGCCGCTCGCTGCCCAGCACCTGGGTCCAGTCCTCGAACGGCAGGTTGGAGGTGACGATCGTGGAGCCACGCTCGTACCTTTGGGAGAACACCTCGAACAGCAGCTCGGCGCCCGTAGGCGACAGCGGCACATATCCAAGCTCGTCGATGATCAGCAGCTTCACCGCTACAAGGTCGCGCTGCATCTTCAGCAGGCGGCGTTCGTCACGCGCTTCCAGCAGCTGGCTGACCAGCCCGGCCGCGGTCGTGAACATCACGGTAAAGCCCTTCTGGCAGGCGGCCAGACCGAGGGCTAGCGCGACATGCGTCTTGCCCGTGCCGCTGTTGCCCAGCGCGATGATGTTCTCGCGCCGCAGGACATACTCACAGCGGGCAAGCTCCAGCACGAGCATCTTGTTGAGGCTCGGGATGGCGGTAAACTCGAACGTGTCGAAGCTCTTCACCGCCGGGAACCGCGCCGCCCGGATACGCCGCTCGATCGTGCGCCGTTCGCGATCGATCAGCTCAAGCTCGATGAGCCGCAGCAGGTAGCGCGGATGGTCCGTGCCGTCGCGCGCGCACTCGCGGGCCACCTTGTCATACTCGCGCAGCACGGTGGGCAGCTTCAGCTGCTTGAGATGATGGGCCAGCAGCACCTGCGGTGTGCCGCTCATCGTGCCGACCGGCATCGTATCGGGTGCGCCGCTCATGCCGCCAGCACCGCGTAGTCGGCGGCCGAGGTCGTCTTCACCGCCGTTCGCGGCAGGTGCGGATAGGCCGCCAGGTCGAGCCGGGCGGGTCGCCGCTCGATGCGCGCCAGCGCGATCAGCTTGATCGCATCGAACCCGACCGCACCGATCTGGATCGCATGGATCACCGCGCCCGTGACGATGTCGAGCGGCAGCGCCTCCAGCGGGCGCAGCACCTGTATAAACTCGCGCTTGCCCCGGTTTGCGGCGCGACGATCAGGGTGAGAACGCGCGACAACCAGGATGAGGATCGGGAGGGGGCGTGCCGCTGATGATCACGGTCGGTCGGGTATTCCCGGCTTCCTCTCTCGCAGGGGAAGCCGCAGATGCCCGGTCGCCACATCAACGATCATCAGATGAGGCTCTATATGAAGTTCCGACACAGTGACGGCGTCGCGACAGCGGCTGCCAAGGCCGGGTTCAGCTCGGCGACCGGATATCGCATTGCAAGCGATCTGCGGCTTCCCTCGCAGAAGACAGGCGTTCGGGGCCGGCGTCGTCCCGACCCCCTGGCCGATATCTTCGACGCCGAGGTTGTGCCGCTGCTGATGGAAGCGCCCGGTCTGCGTTCGGACGCGGTGTTCCAGGAGATGCTGCGCCGCCTTCCTAATCTCGGCGCCGGGGTCCGGCGGACGCTTGAGCGGCGGATCCGCGACTGGCGAGCTCTCCACGGCGAGGAGCAGAAGGTGATCTTCCGCCAGACCCACGAGCCAGGCCGGATGGGTCTGTCGGACTTCACCGACATGGCCGATCTCGCAGTCACCGTCGCCGGCGTTCCCCTCGACCACCGGCTTTATCACTTTCGCCTCGTCTGGTCGGGTTTCGAGCATGCTCATGTGATCCTGGGCGGCGAGAGCTATGTCGCGCTCGCCCAGGGGTTGCAGAACGCGCTGTGGGCGCTCGCAGCCCGCTGGATCATCGCACCGACAGCTTGTCGGCTGCGTTCCGCAACCTCGATGCCGATGCTCGGGGCGGTCTGACCCGTCGCTATGATGCGCTGTGCGAGCATTACGGCATGACGCCGAGCCGCAACAACCGCAGCGTTGCGCACGAGAACGGATCGATCGAGAGCGCGCACGGTCACCTCAAGAAGACGATCCGCGACGCGCTGCTGATGCGCGGCAGCGCCGCGTTCGATGACCTGGCCGCCTATCGTTGCTTCATCGACGAAGTGATCGCGGCCAATAACCGGCGGGTGGCAGCACGCATCGATGCCGAGCGCGCCCATCTCCAGCCGCTACCCGACCGGCGGACGAGCGATTATGAGGAGGTGATCGTCACCGTCACGTCGAGCAGCGGCTTTACGTTGCGCAAGGTGTTCTACACCGTCCCCTCGCGGCTGATCGGCCACCGTCTGCGTGTTCGGCTCTATGACGATCGGCTCGACGTCTTCCTTGGCGCAACCAGGCTGATGACGCTCCTGCGCGGACGATCGGCCCGGAACGGCAAGCACGGCCATGTGGTCGATTATCGGCACGTGATCCACTCGCTGCGGCGCAAGCCGATGGCGCTCATCGGCATCGTCTACCGCGACCAGCTGTTCCCGCGCGAGGCGTATCGACGGATGTTCGATCGTCTCCTCGAGCAACTGCCCGACCGTATCGCCTGTCGCACGATGGTCGAGCTGCTCGCGCTCGCGCACGAGCGGGCCTGCGAGGCAGAGCTCGCCGACGTGCTAATGACCGATCTTGACGCCGGTCGGCTGCCGGTCATGGCGGCATTGCGCCGACGCTTCGCGCCGGATCCCGCGACACTCCCCACGGTCGTTGTCACGCTGGCACCGCTCAGCACGTACGATATCCTGCTGAACGGCGTGGCGGCATGACCAGCATGTCCCAGCCGATCAACGCGCAGCGTCTGACCCTCATCCTCAACGACCTGCGCCTTCCCGCGATCAAACACAGCTGGCCCGAGGTCGCCGCGCGCTCGGACAAGGAAGGCTGGCCCGCAGCCCGCTTCCTGGCAGCACTCGCCGAGCACGAGATCGCCGAACGCGATCGACGCCGTATCGAGCGGCATCTCGGCGAGGCCAAGCTCCCACCGGGCAAGACGCTCGACAGCTTCGCGTTCGACGCCGTGCCGATGATCTCACGTGCCCAGGTCATGGAGATCTGCGCGGGGGACGGCTGGCTCGAACAGGGCGCCAACCTCATCTTGTTCGGCCCGCCGGGCGGAGGCAAGAGTCACCTCGCTGCCGCGATCGGTCTGGCGCTCATCGAGAATGGCTGGCGCGTGCTGTTCGCCCGGACCTCCGATCTCGTCCAGCGGCTCCAGGTCGCGCGCCGCGAGCTGACACTCGAAGCCGCTATCGCCAAGCTCGATAAATACCATCTGCTGATCCTCGACGACATGGCCTACGTCACCAAGGACCAGGCCGAGACATCGGTCCTCTTCGAACTCATCAGCGCGCGCTACGAGCAACGATCGACGCTCATCACCGACAACCAGCCGTTCGACGAATGGAACCGGATCTTCCCCGATCCCGCCATGACCCTCGCGGCAGTCGATCGCCTCGTCCACCACGCCACCATCTTCGAGATGAACGTGGAGAGCTATAGGCGTCGCACCGCCGTCCAGCGACGCACCGGTGCAGGGCGACCGCCGACCTACGCGACAATCAAGACGGTCGAGCAATCAACGCCGAGCGACAATCAGGCCGACACTTAAATCTTGCCACGGGAAAAAACCCGCCATCCCTGTCGCGCCGCGACAATCAGTTCTCACCCTGATTGACGCGCTTCTTACCCAGATTGTCGCGCCACATTAAGGGCGTCGAGCAGCCCGCCCTGATCAAACGCCGCACTGGCGTCGCCGCCAGCCAGCAGTTGATCGAGAAGCGCATTGGAGATCGTAGGCTCTTTGCGTCGAGGCAAAGTGGGACTCATTTTACCCATTATGCCCGGCCACACACGAAAATCCTGACAGTCCCGTCGATAGCCGAACCGCCGGCGCTGCTGCGCCAACTCGCGCAATCGCGACCGCAGGTCGCCATCATCCCCTCGGCACGAGCGATACCGCATGCTCTTGCGATCCGCCCCGACGACAGCACACGCCCGCCGCTCGCTCATCCCCAGCGCCGTCTGGAGATGCGCGACCGCTTCCCGCTTTGCGGCAGGCGTCACCATTTTTTTGACAGCAGGTCCTTCAGACCTGCGTTGTCCAGCATCGTATCCGCCAGCAACCGCTTGAGCCGCGCGTTCTCCTCCTCGAGCGCCCGCAGCCGCTTCGCATCGGACACTTCCAGGCCGCCGAACTTGGCCTTCCAGGCGTAATAGCTCGCGCTCGACATGCCGTGCCGCCGGCACAGGTCTGTCACCACCGCTCCAGCCTCGGCTTCCTTCAGGGTGCCGATGATCTGCTCTTCCGAAAACTGCTTCCGCTTCATCTGTCCGTCCCTTCTTCTGGGTCGGACTCTAGCTCCAACTGGAGGAAAAGACGGGGGGCACGTCAGCAATTACAGTGTTTGTTCTCCGCGCCCCTGAGGGACAATAAGTCCGCCCGACGCCGAACACAGCGCACAGATTCTGCCATGCCCCATACCCCTGACTGGTGCGCGGCGCGAGATGACGATCGTTCGAGCATGCAGCGCTGGCGGTCACATCTCAACCCGCCACGCCGCATACCGATTCCCGGCGTTCACCGGACTAAAGCAAAACTCAAGTGACCACTATCCGCCTTCACGCTTCCGTTTCAGCAAGAATCCGCCGCAGGTATTGACCATAGTCGGACTTCCCGAGGCGATTAGCCGCTATCTCCAGTTCTGACGCGCCGATAAAGCCTTGCCGAAAGGCGACTTCTTCAGGACTTGCGACCTTAAAGCCCTGGCGCTTCTCAAGAACACGTACGAATTCGGCCGCATCCAGAAGGCTATCGGGCGTGCCGGTATCCAACCAAGCGAAACCCCGTCCCATGGTTTCGACCGACAATTGACCACGCTCTAGATAGACACGGTTTACGTCCGTAATCTCCAACTCTCCGCGTACAGAGGGTTGCAGATTGGCCGCGATCTCGACCACCTGAGGATCATAAAAATAAAGCCCGGTCACCGCGCAATTCGATTTGGGATGCTCCGGCTTCTCTTCGATGGTTATTGCCTGCCGATTGCTATCGAAGCTGACGACGCCGTACCGTTCCGGATCTTGTACATGGTAGGCAAAAACACTCGCGCCGACTTTACGCGCGCTTGCATTGTCCAACAATCCGGGAAGACCATGTCCGTAAAAGATGTTATCGCCCAAGATAAGGGCAGACTGCTCATTCCCGACGAAGTCCGCGCCGATAATATAGGCCTGTGCAAGCCCATCGGGACTTGGTTGTTCGGCATATTCGAAACTCATGCCCCACTGCGCGCCATCGCCGAGCAATCCCTGAAAGGCTGGGAGGTCGCGTGGCGTTGAGATGATCAGGATCTCGCGAATTCCCGCAAGCATTAATGTGCTAAGCGGATAATAGATCATCGGCTTATCATACACCGACATCAACTGCTTCGATGTTGACAAGGTCATTGGATACAGACGAGTGCCGCTGCCGCCAGCTAAGATGATGCCCTTCATAAAACTTTCAGTCCTTCAGAACGACTTGATAAATTATTCGCAAGCAACCTAAGTACGACTGTCTGCAGTGCACCTCGCCACGTAGGGAGTATGACGCCGTGAGCCGCCCTGAGTCCGTCGCAACAGAGACGTGAGTTCGCAGGACGTGCTGCCGGGGTGGGATAGGCTTCGCTAGGGATCCGCTTTACAACAGCGGACGGCCCGCCCGCGGCCGCCGAAACCTCGAAGATGGCCTGGGCAAAATCAGCCCAACTCGCCTCACCATCCGCCGTCATATGGAAAACCCCGCGTAACGCGGGATTGTAGTCAGCTTCCGACAAGATGTTATCCGCAATTTGTAGGATTCCATCGGCAATACTTAAAGCGCTTGTCGGATTGCCGCGCTGATCATCGACAACTGAGACTTCAGCATGTTGAGTTGCCAGCCTCAACATTGTCTTGACGAAATTGTTGCCAAACGGGCTATAAACCCAAGCTGTTCGCAGAATTACACTGTTGCGCGGATACGCTGCCAACACCGCTTCTTCACCCGCCAGCTTGGACGCGCCATATAATCCGGTCGGTCGGGTTTGATCTTGTTCCGTATAGGGCCTGTCGAGCCGTCCATCGAAAACATAATCGGTGGATATGTGGATCAGCGGGACACCAAGCCGATATGCAGCGTCGGCGATCGCGCCAGCCGCGACACCGTTGATGGCGTATGCGAGATCGCGCTCGCTTTCTGCCCGGTCGACCGCTGTATAGGCGGCGGCGGAGACCACGACATCGGGCGCCGCTGCGCGCAACGGTTCGTATATCGAAGAAGGATCGGCGAGATCGACTTCCGGGCGGCCAATCGTGACGACCTCGTGACCGCCCTGGACGCCGCGTTCGGCCAGGCTGGTAACCACCTGCCCCACCTTCCCGGTAACCGCAATTCTCATACCGCTGGCTCGACCGACACGGCGGTCGCCGCCAGTCCAAGCCTCTCACCTGCGTAGCTCTTGCTCAGGGGCCGCCACCACCATTCATTGTCAAGATACCAGCGGACGGTCTTCTCGATGCCGGAGTCAAACGGGTTTTGCGCGCGCCAGCCGAGTTCGGTCTCGAGTTTGTTCGCGTCGATGGCGTACCTCGCGTCATGCCCCGGCCGATCTGTCACGAAGCTGATCAGCGTTTCGCGCGGCGTATCTGTCGGGACGAGGGTGTCGAGCACCGTACAAATGCGGCGCACCACTTCGATATTCTGCCGTTCGTTGCGGCCGCCTACGTTATACGTCTCGCCGACCCGTCCGCGGTCGGCAATGAGATCGAGCGCTCGCGCATGGTCTTCGACAAACAACCAGTCGCGAACGTTATTCCCCTTGCCATAGACTGGCAGCGGGCGGCCGGCGATCGCATTGAGGATCGTCAAAGGAATGAGCTTTTCGGGAAAGTGATAGGGGCCGTAATTATTCGAACAGTTCGATACGACCACCGGCAGACCGTATGTCCTGTGCCAGGCTTTCGCCAAATGATCGGACGCTGCTTTCGACGCCGAATAAGGCGAGCTGGGATCATAGGGCGTTTCTTCCGTAAACAACCCTTCAGCGCCAAGGGAGCCGTAAACCTCATCGGTCGAAACCTGCAAAAATCGGAAGTTCTGCTTGGCCTCGCCCGAAAGCTCATTCCAATATGTTCGCGCAGCCTCGAGCAGGACAAAGCTTCCGACAATGTTGGTCTCGATGAAGTCCAATGCGCCGGTTATCGAACGATCGACATGACTCTCTGCCGCCAGATGCATCACCCGATCGGGACGAAATGAAGCAAACGCTTCGGCCATCGCGGCCCGGTCACGGATATCTCCCTTTAGAAAACGGTGATTGGGCCGCCCCGCGACTTCGCGAAGAGAGGCCTCGTTGCCCGCATATGTCAGGGCATCGATCGTAAGAACGTCGAAATTCTTTTCCAGCACCAGGTACCGCACAAGGGCGGATCCAATGAAGCCAGCTCCACCAGTCACGATTACGCGCATGTTTCCGAATCCTTAAACGAACGGCTGTAGCGGACGACCGTCATAGACAAACGGACTATCAAATTCCGAGAACAGCGGCTGCACCACGTCTTTTGCTGACAATTCAGGTGTGACCCTTGCGGGTATCGGCCAATCGATGGCAATAGCCGGATCATCCCATCGAATTCCACCGTCTTGCTCCGGCGCATATGTATCGGAGCACTTATAAGTGACTTCGCAGGCTTCATCGAGCGTGACGAAACCATGCGCAAAACCAATTGGTATAAACAACTGGTGCCCATTTTCGGCCGAAAGTTCCGCGCCGACCCAACTCCCATACGTTGGAGATCCTCTCCGAACATCGACAGCAACGTCAAAAATACGACCGCGAATGCATCGCACCAATTTGTCTTGGCCGCGTGGGGGCACCTGGAAGTGCAATCCGCGCAGCGTGAAACGCGGCTGCGAAAGGGAGTGGTTATCTTGCACGAACCGGCAATCCACTCCCAAAGCGGCGAACGTCGGCTCAGAATACACTTCGGTGAACCACCCACGCGGATCGCCATGACGGCGCGGAACAACCAATTTAACGGGATTGCTATTGTCAGTCATACCCGTCCGGTTAGCCGCAATAATCCCGAACGCAAAGTGCGATTCTGCTCCCCCACCCGCGGCGCGCAAAATTCCGCCGGCGATACGAACTACGCAAGTGCCGACTCGGCGCGCCGCCCATCGCATGCGAAGCGAACCCTCCCGAGCCAAGCCGAAGAGGCGTGAGCCACACTGTTGCTGACGCGTGTTTTTGGTGGGAAATACGCGTTACATCGCTAGCCAACCTGCCCCCATGCATTGCACCAGAGTTTTATTTGTACCCCCTCCTGCCGTTATCGCCTGATGCCATTTGTCAGGGGCGACCGGTGCGTCTATGATATAGGCGACCGTCCCGGAAGCGTTCGGACCACAGCTTGGCAGCGCGTCGTAGGCTACCGCCTGGAGTTGTACCAATTTCGCATGAACGCCGCCATGGCTATCGATGCTGGCCTGGCATTTTTCTGCGCTATGCACCTCTAGGAGGCAAAAAGCGTTCCGCTCGATGGCGCTGGCACTTATCGTGATTGCATCATGCCACTTGCCAACACTATTCGAGGCCTTTGTATAATACGTTCCGGTGGTGCAATTTGGCCCCCTACTGATGCACACAACTTGCTGACCGTATTTTGAGTTCGGCTGGTCGACCTTGGATTGCTCGATGTTCCCGGCGACGAGCGTGATATCGAATTCTCCCCCGGTCATCTGCCCGTCGCCCTTTGGCAATGACTGAATGGCATTGGCGGTCATTCCCCATTGTCGCGTCATACTAGCGCCATACGGGTTGTCGCTATCAAGTTGCGCTCCGACACAATCGTGGGTCCAGCCTGTTGGCGTCGAAGTGTCCGAGGTATCACACAGCGAATAGGTTGCCATTTTTTCGCGATTAATCTTGTCCGCGTGATTTGCGTCAGCAAACATGTACGAAAATGTCGTCACATCATTGCTGGCTGCGTTACTGTATTTCGCATTTGTGATTGCCGGACTCAAAGCGATGATATCGGTCCTGCGAAGCGGCAATATGACACCGGAGCCGGTATATTCGATCTTGGTACCGCTCGTCACCGAGAACGAAATATCAGGACTTCCTGCAATCGTTTTGGAACCCTTGAAGACGCAGGTCTTCCCCGGGGCGTTCAATACGACCATGCCGCCCCTAGCGCGCGTCATCGTGGTTCCGACAAGCGTCGCAAGTCGTGGGTAGATATCGCTTACACCGTCGCACGGAACGCCGTAGGTAAGCGCGTCATATCCCGACTTTGGCGCCGCGTCACTCGCCACACACCCGGTACGCGCAATGCTGGCCTGACAGCGGGCTCGTTGCTGGGTGGCGCGGCCACGGTGCCCAGAGGATTTTATCTGCACTCGGGCAGCGCGCGCACCGTGCCATCCTACCCGAGCAACCCGATCTTGATGCCACGAAACGGCTTCGCCCCCGACCCTCTCCAGCAACAGGGGCGCAAGCGCCGCCGGCAGCAGAATCGATACATACTGAAGAAAAGACATATTGGCCCCATTGCAACGGCGCATCCGAGGATACTTTATCCGGCGCCACCGTGTGGCACGAAGGCCGCATTGTCACGCCCGATGGGCCAATGTGGTAGATTTGTGCGAGCACACTGCCCCTGCGACGCGCACCATAAGCCTCGCAGCCGCGCGACCGAACCGGGGTCGCACGACTTAGTTCTCAGATATACGACAACAAGCCTCCACAATCGTTACACCTTCGGTCATCCAAACTGGAACGACGGAACCGCCCAAACTTAGGGTCAGGACTCATAACCACTAGGTGATGGCGGCTACGAGGTATATCGCGCCGAGGAAGTTGGTGGCGAGTTTGTCGTAGCGGGTGGCGATGCGGCGATAATCCTTGAGGCGGCAGAACATGCGCTCGACGGCGTTTTGACCCTTGTAGAGCGTGCGCGAGAAGCAGCTTTTCCAGCGGCGGTTGGCCTTTGATGGGATGTTGGGCACCGCGCCCTGACATTCGATCAGGTCGCGGATCGCGTTGGTGTCATATGCCTTGTCGGCCAGCACGATGGTACGCGGCGCAAGATCATCGAGCAGGACATCGGCGGCACGGCAGTCGGCGATGTTGCCGCCGGTCAGCAGGAAGCGGAGCGGGCGACCTTGGCCGTCGGTGAGCGCGTGGAGCATGCTGTTTCGGCCACCTCGGCTGATCCCGATCGCCTGGACGAGCGCCCCCCTTTTCCGCCGCCTGCCGAGCGGTGGGCTTTCATGTGCGTGCTATGGGCCTGTCAGGATTTCCGTGTGTGGGTGGGCATAACGGGTAAAACGGAGATCCCATATGTCCCGACGCAAAGAGCCTGCAATACCG